>NZ_LT605203.1:767521-1367521 GCF_900089495.1 Thiomonas sp. X19
GCCTAGGAGGCTGTCGGACTTGAACCCGAGCGAATCCGATTGATCAGTGCGACGCGTTTTTTTTGACAGCGGCGCGCTGATCGAACGCTCTCGATGGTTGGCGAGACACTGTGAGGGCACATGGGGCGGCCTGGGGACTCGGTTTTGGCGTGGTCGGGGCGCACTATTGCCCTCACGCGGCTCGCAGGACGTGCATGCGCTTGATGTTCCAAGCCATGGTCACCAAGCTCCATTCGCCTTGTGCCTTGGCCAGCCCGCGCATGCTCATCTGGCGCCAACCCATCACTTGCTTGATGATGCCGAACACCGGCTCCACTGTCTGCTTGCGCAGGCCGTACAGGGCTCGGCCTGCTTGCGTGCCCAGGCGGTGTGCCATCTGCACGAGCGGATCCGTCGTCTGGGGCTCGGGCACATCGGGTGCAAAGCGCCCCATCACCGGCGTGTGATGCGACTCCCGCTTGAGCGCCAGCAGCGGCTCGATACCCGCGTCGTTGCACGCGATCACGTTGGCTTGGCTGAAGAAGCCGTTGTCCGTGATGAGCGTGTGCACCTCGCCCAGCACCGCGGGTAACGCTTGGATCTGCTGCAGCGTAGGCACAACTTCGCGCTTGTCGTTGGATGCCTGGCTCACATGCTGGGTGATCACCATCATCGTCGCGATGTCCACGCCGGCTTGTGCGTTGTAGCTTTGCTCGAAGCCCCCACCCGACACGGGCATGATGCGCGACTCTTCATCCGTGAGGTTGACCTGATCGCTGCTCCGGGGGCCGGCCTCTGGCGGCTCAGGGTCCTTGCCGCGCGGCTTCTTGCCCGCCTCGCGCTGGGCTTGGCGCTTGGCGGTCTTGGCCTCGTACTCCTGCTGCTCGACCTGATGGCGTTCGCTGGCGCGCTGCTCGATCTTGGCCTTGGCCTGCGCGATTGCGCTCAAGCGATCTGCACGCAGGGCGATCTCCGCCGGCACATCCATGCCGTCGGGTACCGTCGCGCGGTCGCTGTTCTCTGCCAGCGCCAGCAGCGTTTGTACTTCCTGGCGCAGCTGCGCCTCGATCTTGTTGGCATGAGCCCACGACAAGGCCTTGTGCTTGCTGGCGTTGGCGTCGATCTTGGTGCCATCCAGCGCGATGTGTCCGAGCTTGAGCAGCTTCATCTCGCGCGCCAGAACCAGCACCTGCACGAACAGTGCCTCCACCTCCTTCAAGAAGCGGCGGCGGAACGTCGCCAGCGTGTCGTGATCGGGGTGGGTATTGGCCGCAACAAAGCGGAACGCCACCGAGTCGTAGGTCGCCCGCTCGATCTTGCGGCTGGAGTGCACGCCGTTGGCGTAGCCGTAGATCAGCAGGCCCAGCAGCACCGCCGGATGGTGCGCCGCCGAGCCCCGGCCTGCGTACTGTCGGGCCAGATCGCCCAGATCAAGCTGCTCGATGACTTCGACCACGAAGCGCGCCAAGTGATCAGTGGGCAGCCATTCGTCCACCGACGGTGGCAACAGATATGCGGTGTCTCGGTCAACAGGGACGAAGCGGCTCATCGGCTCGGGCTCTCGGTTGTGCAGCAGCAATTGTCTCGGATAGCGTCTTCATCCGGAAGACCGCAAAGTCCGACAGTCTCCTAGGCGGAACTTCGCCGCCCAGTTCGGGACTTACAATGGGGCACAGTGCGAACGGACGCGCTGCCCGAATTGGATGCCGTGCGCGCAAGCCTTCGGCATGAAACGTGAGAGTCCGCGCTCCTGATGAGCGAACCGGATTGATTCGGAATCAGCCATGTCGATTTATCCCTTATTTGCCTATCTCGTCGCTGCTGCCGCCATCACCCTGGTTGGTGGCGTCTTCCTCGCCCTGCGCCACACCATGCGCGCTTCGCGCGCAAATCGCGATTTGCGGGGCTGAGGCCCGGGCCGTCTTCGCAGGTGCGTCGAGCGCTGCGCTTGACCCCAGGCCTCGGTGCCGTCTCAGTGCCGCATGACGCCGCTCAAACTTGACGAGGCCGCAGATCCAGGCCGTTGAGCGGTGGCGATGATGAGCAGGTGCGCTTTGCTCGCAGCCTGCAGTCTCTGTTGTGCGCCCGGAACACTCGCCGCGCCGCGCATATTACGCGGCTGGTTCTAATTGTCTTGCCGCGTCGTTGCCCATCCAGGCGTTAACAGGCTATAGCACTTTAATGGTGCATTACGGCTTTCAATGCCCCAAATAAATGCATTCATGTGAGACACATGCGCACGGATACGGGGCATTGCGCCTATTTGTGGCGGATTTGTGCAATGTAAAAATCAATCTGGCACGCGATGAGCGCCAACAAGGGGCGTATGCACTGAAATGGAACGAATCTTGCATGCTTTCTGGGCCTTTGCACCGATTGCGGGATGCCTGCCCGCTGCCGCGCAAAACCGACCTCAAGGAAGCCCTCCATGCAAGCCTTGCAACAAAGCAGTGATGTCCTGTTTCTTCTTCTCGGCGCCATCCTGGTGCTGTTCATGCATGCCGGTTTCGCCTTCCTGGAACTCGGCACCGTGCGCAAGAAAAACCAGGTCAATGCCCTGGTGAAAATCCTGGTCGATTTTGCGGTTGCCACGCTGGCCTATTTTTTCGTCGGCTATGGCATTGCCTATGGGGTGCATTTCCTGGTGCCCGCCGCCCAGCTCAATCTGGACGACGGCTTTGAGCTCACCCGCTTTTTCTTCCTGCTGACCTTTGCCGCGGCGGTTCCGGCGATCGTCTCCGGCGGCATCGCCGAGCGTGCCAAGTTCTATCCGCAACTCATGGCCACCGCGGCCATCGTCGGCGTGGTCTACCCGCTGTTCGAGGGCGCGATGTGGGGCAATCGCTTTGGCGTGCAGGCCTGGTTCGAGCAGGTTTTCGGTGCTTCCTTCCACGACTTCGCGGGTTCCGTGGTGGTGCACGCCATGGGCGGATGGATCGCGTTGCCCGCCGTTCTGTTGCTGGGCGCGAGACGTGGACGTTACAAGGACGGCCGGGTCAATCCGCATCCCCCATCCAGCATTCCGTTTCTCGCGCTGGGTTCGTGGATTTTGATCGTCGGCTGGTTCGGCTTCAACGTCATGAGCGCGCAGAACATCAGCAAGATTTCCGGCCTGGTGGCCATCAACTCCCTCATGGCCCTGGTGGGCGGCACCCTGGCGGCTTTGGTGGCCGGGCGCAACGACCCGGGTTTCGTCCACAACGGCCCGCTCGCCGGGCTGGTGGCGGTGTGCGCGGGCTCGGACATCATGCACCCCCTCGGCGCGCTGGTCACCGGAGCGGTGGCCGGCTGGCTGTTCGTGTGGATGTTCACCCTGACGCAAAACCGCTTGCGGATGGACGACGTGCTCGGCGTCTGGCCACTGCACGGCTTGTGTGGTGCCTGGGGCGGCATCGCCGCCGGCATTTTCGGCCAGACGGCCTTGGGCGGCATCGGCGGCGTGAGCTTCTGGGGCCAGGTGGTGGGTACGCTGGCTGGCGTGGTCTGGGCCCTGCTTTCGGGGCTGGTGGTCTACGGCCTGCTCAAGCTGGCGATGGGCATTCGGCTGGACGCCGAGGCCGAATTCGAGGGGGCCGATCTGGCGATCCACAAAATCAGCTCCGCACCCGAGCGCGAAGTCAGCTGGTGAGCGCCGCCGAAGGAACGAGAACGCATCGGACGGCCGTGCGCAGCCGATGCGCAGGTGCGCAACAGCATGAAAGCAGGACGGCGATGTTTCTGGTCTTTCCGTGAAATCGTTCACAGTCTTTTCCAGGCTTCATTCCTACAGTGCAAACCATGTGATCGGCCCAGGCGGCTGGTCTCCGGCTCCCACCATTGCAGCGAAGGATGAAGATCATGGCCCATACCAATGCCTCCAAGAATCTCTCGGCGCAACACACGCCCGTGGCGCTGAACGATCCCCCAGCGGACGACCCCCAAGTCCCCTCGAACGCCGTGCGCGCTGCGAGGGCGCAAGCAGGCTTCGTCGCCGGGCAGCGGTTCACTTGCGAGCACATCGCGCAAATCGCGCAGATTTACATCGACCACCTCGGCATGTGCCGGCTGGAGCCGGTCACCATTCAGGCGGTTGCCGCATCCCAGGGCTTCGACGCCATCGTCGTGGACGACGACGGCCAGGGCTACATCGCCCTCGTTGCCACCGAGCAACTGCCCACGCACGGCACCTACCGCTTGAGCCGCCGAGTCAAACAGCGCGGCATGGCCGAAGAGCTGTTCGTGGTGGAACAAAGTCGCGCCGGGCTGGAGCAGGGCGAAGCGCAAAACAACTATTACGTGCACATCCTGCGCCGCTTGTCGCATTGAGGCATGGACGTTTTTGAAGCGTTCCTGGCGTTTGCCTGGCGCCAGGTTTGCCGCGCCGGTTCCGGGCCCATCCGGTTTTCAGGCTGCCATCCTCACACCGGGTAGTCCGTGCGCTTGACCACGGTGCGCAGCGCAAAACTGCTCTTGATGCGCACCACATGCGGCAGGCGCGACAGCTCCTGCTTGTGCAGGCGCTCATAGTCTTGCGGGTTCTCCACCGCGGCGCGCAGCAGGTAGTCGAAATCTCCCGCCATCAGCTGGCATTCGAGAATGTCGCGGCTGGCCGCCGCGGCTTTCTCGAACGCCGCGAGCACCTCCTCGCGCTGGCTGTCCAGCGTCACCTCGATGAACACGGTGGTGGCGCGGTCGATGGCGCGCGCATCCAGCAGCGCCACATAGCGCGCGATCACCCCCGTTTGTTCCAGGCGCTGCACCCGGCGCAAGCAGGCTGAAGCCGACAGCCCCACCTTGTCGGCCAGTTGCGCATTGGGCATGCGGCCGTCGGCCTGCAGCAGGGTGAGAATCGAACGGTCGTAACGGTCAAGTTCGGTCATGGCGGCGGCATCGGGCGAATGTGCGCAATTCTGCGCCGTATCAGCCCTAAAAATCCACAGAAAATTGCGCCCATCAGGGGTTTGACCCATCGATCTTGCAATCGGATTTCGTGTCCATGGACCGATACTTTCCCCATCTTTGCGAGCGGCAAAGAACCACGCACAACCAAGGGGAAAACATCATGTTAATCGGCGTACCAAAGGAAATCAAAGTGCACGAATACCGCGTCGGCCTCACGCCGGACGCCGTGCGCGAACTCAGCCACCATGGCCACCGCGTGCTGGTGCAAGCCGGCGCCGGAGCCGGCATCGGCGCCAGCGACGCCGACTACAAGGAAGCCGGCGCCGGCATTGCGCCCGACGCTGCCAGCGTCTTCGCGCAGGCGGACATGATCGTCAAGGTGAAAGAGCCGCAGGCGGCCGAATGCCGCATGCTGCGCCCCGGCCAGTTGCTGTTCACCTACCTGCATCTGGCACCCGACCCCGAGCAGGCGAAACTGTTGATGGCCAGCGGTTGCACCGCCATCGCCTACGAGACCGTGACCGACGCCCAGGGCGGCCTGCCGCTGCTGGCGCCGATGAGCGAAGTGGCCGGGCGCATGGCCGTGCAGGTCGGCGCCGTGGCCTTGCAAAAAGCCAGTGGCGGCCGTGGCGTGCTGCTCGGCGGTGTGCCTGGCGTGCCGGCTGGCGACGTGGTCGTCATCGGCGGCGGCACCGTGGGCACGCATGCCGCGCGCATGGCCGTGGGCCTGGGCGCGCGCGTCACCATCCTCGACAAATCGCTACCCCGCCTGCGCCAGCTGGACGAACTGTTCGACGGCCGCGTCACTACCCAGTACTCCACCCTGCACGCGCTCGACGCCGCCGTCACCCAGGCCGACCTGGTGGTGGGCGCCGTGCTGGTTCCCGGCGCCGCAGCACCCAAGCTGGTGAAGCGCGCACAGCTCGGACGCATGCGTCCAGGCAGCGTGGTGGTGGACGTCGCCATCGACCAGGGTGGATGCTTCGAGACCTCGCGCGCCACCACGCATGAAGACCCGACCTATGTGGTCGACGGCGTGGTGCACTACTGTGTCGCCAACATGCCCGGCGCCGTCGCACGCACCTCCACCTATGCCCTGAACAACGCCACCTTGCCGTTCACGCTGGCGCTGGCCAACAAGGGATGGAAACAAGCCTGCGCCGAAGACCGGCATCTGTGCGCCGGCCTCAACGTGCATGCCGGGCGCATCACCTACGCCGCCGTGGCCCAGGCCCTGAACCTGCCCTACACCGCTGCCGCGGAAGCGTTGCTGGACCAGCCGACGGCGTTGCTGGTGGCCTGAAGGCTGAAGGAGCCCTCGCGTGGCGTGAGGCTCCCGCCGTGAGGCAGGCGTCAACTTTGCCCACGCCATTTCGTTACAACAGGACAGCCCGCCCCTAGGCCGTAGGCCGTCACAAGCTGGCCCGGGGGCAGGCTCACAAGCGCCCCGCCGAACCTCGGCACCGAGGATCTTCGAATCCTCCCGAAGCGCTGGCCCTCCAGCGCAGACGGCCACGGGGCTATCCTGCACCTTGCTCGTGACTCCTGAACGCACCATGCAAACTCCAACTCCTCCACAGCCACCGACTGGCAGCTCCGCACCCAAAACCGTCTGGATCGCCGCCGGCGTCCTCGGGACCCTGATCGTCGTGCTGCTGGCCGCCGTGCTCTACAAGCTGAGCGCCGGCCCCGCCTCGCCGACTGCCGAGCCACTGGCGCCCACGGCAACCGCATCGATACCGGCGGGAGCAATCCCGGCGCAGGCTGGCGGCACCGGGGCGCAATCGGCGGTGGCCGTGACCAACGCCATCCCGGCTGCCACCGGGGCATCGCAGTTCGCGCCGCTGCAGCCGTCCAATTCGCAGTCGGCCAATTCGCAGTCGCAGCGGCCGAACCGCGTGACCCAGACGCAGCGGCAAACCCAGCCCGTGGCCGATCGCGCTAACAACGCCGCCCCGCAAACCTTCGCCCCGCAAACCTTCGCGCCGCAACCGGGGCAGGCTCCGGCCCCCGCGCCGCAAGCACCGGTCTGCGCCAGTTGCGGCACCGTGGTTGCCGTCACGCCGGTGCAGGAGCCCGGCCACGCCAACGGCATCGGTGCCGTGGTTGGCGGTGTCGTCGGCGGCTTGCTCGGCAATCAGGTCGGCGGTGGCAACGGCCGCACCGCGGCGACGGTCATCGGTGCTCTGGGCGGCGGCTATGCCGGCAACGAGGTGCAAAAACGCGTCAATGCCCAGACCGTCTACCGCGTGCAAGTGCGCATGGACGACGGTCAAGTGCGCACCACAACCCTGGGGGCGGCCCCGCCCATGGGCCAGCGCGTGCAGTTCGGTGCGAATGGTGGGCTCAATCCCCTGCCCTGAGGGCGCCAAGCCCTGGCTTGCGGGCGGCCGCATTCCGTCCGGCCTGAGCAGTTTCCACGCTCAAGGGCCGCCCGGGCCACGCTGCCGAATTCCCCACACCCCCATCACGGGCGCGGCAACGTGCCACTCCGGGGTGCTCGTCAGCGACCGGACATCACCCGGCGGTATTGCATGGCTTCAGCCAAATGCGCCAGGGCGATGGACTCCTGGGCCGCCAGATCGGCGATGGTGCGGGACACTTTCAGCACGCGATGCGCGGCGCGTGCCGACCAGCCCAGGCGCTTGAGGGCGCCCGCCAGCCAGTTGGATGCATGCGCGTCGAGCGCGCAATGGTCATCCAGCGCCGCACCCGTCAACGCCGTATTCATGCAGCCCTGGCGCTGAATCTGCCGTTCGGCCGCAGCAGCGACCCGCGCGGCAATGGCGTGGCTGGATTCCCCCCGTGGCAGGCGCAGCAGTTCGTCGGGTTCCAGCGCGCCAACCTCCGCCTGGATATCGATGCGGTCGAGCAGCGGCCCGGAGATGCGGCTCTGGTAACGCGCCACCTGCTCGGGTGTGCAGCGGCAGGTGCGTGTGGCGTGGCCAAGGTAGCCGCAAGGGCAGGGGTTCATCGCGCCGATGAACTGGAAGCGCGCCGGGAATTCCGCCTGGCGCGCCGCGCGCGAAATATGGATGCGCCCGCTTTCCAGCGGTTCGCGCAGGCTTTCCAGCACGCTGCGATCGAACTCCGACTGGCAGTTCGTCGAGAAACAAGGTTCCCTGGTGCGCGAGTGAAATTTCGCCCGGTCGCAGCACGGAACCGCCGCCGCCACCCACCAGGGCCACCGCAGAGGCGGTGTGATGCGGGCTGCGGAAGGGCCGCTGCCCCCAGCGCGCCACGTCGAAGCGGCCCACCAGACTGAGCACCGCCGCGCTTTCCAGCGCCTCGTCGGGCTGCATCGGCGGCAGCAGGCCGGCAAAGCGCTGCGCCAGCATGGATTTGCCGCTGCCCGGCGGCCCCACCATCAGCGCGTGATGGTTGCCGGCGGCGGCAATTTCCAGCGCACGCTTGGCGGCGCTGTGGCCGCGCACTTCGGCCATATCGGCCACTTCCGGTGTCTGGGCTGGGGACTGCGGAACGGGGCGCAGGCTGGCGGCCTCGCACTGCTTGCACAGGTAAGCCACCACTTCGCTCAAATGGCGCACGCCGAGCACGGCGTCGGGCGCGACCAATGCGGCTTCGGCGGCGCTCTGCGCCGGCAGCACGAAGCACAGCGCGTTGTTGCCGCTGGTGTCCTGTCGCGCCATGGCAAAGGCCATGGCCAGCGCGCCGCGCACCGGGCGCAACGCGCCCGACAGCGACAGCTCACCGGCGAACTCATGGCCGACCAGGGCTTGCGGCGGTATCGTGCCCTCGGCAGCCAGCAGGCCGAGGGCGATGGGGAGGTCGAAGCGGCCCGACTCCTTCGGCAAATCGGCCGGTGCCAGATTGACGACGATGCGCCGCGACGCCGGGAAGGCGAAGCCGCTGTTGAGCAGGGCGCTGCGCACGCGGTCGCGGGCTTCGCGCACCTCGGCCTCGGGCAGGCCGACGATGGAAAAGCTCGGCAGGCCGTTGGCCAGATGCACTTCCACCTGAACCGGCGGCGCCTCCAGCCCCAGCAGGGCGCGGCTGGCAACCTGGGCCAGGGCCATGCGTCAGGGCGCGGCCGGTTTGTCGCTGGGCGTGGCCAGCGACGCTTCAGGAGAAAACGCCTGGCCGCCCGAAGTTTTCCCATCCCCACCCGGGGGGAGTCCGCTTGCGGACTGCTGGGGGTTTTCCAGCGCGGCAACCTGCGCCTCCAGTTGCGCGATGCGTTGGCTGGAGGCGGCCAGCATGGCTTGCAGCGCGTCGAACTCGTCGCGCGTCACCAAATCCAGGCGTCCCGCGGCGGACTGCGCCAGCGCGCGAGCATTGCGCTGCATGTCTTTCAGCGGCGATTTGTCCAGCGCCTCGGCAGCGCGGCGCAAGAAGGCCTTGGGCGAGTTGGGGGTCGATGTGGTCATGGTGGCGAAAGGGGTGGCGTAAGGGCGTTGTGAGGCGATGAACCGGTGAGTCAGCCGCCATTGTGGCGGTAATCGCAGCAGCACAGGCAAATCCGGCGAAAGGAACTTGTCGCAACCGGGGATCGGCAGCGCCGTGCGGGGTTGGAGGCAACGATGCGAGGTGGCTGGCGCCAAGCCATCCAGGCCAGACGCCGCAGCCGATTTGGAATGGAAGCCTCGCATTCGGAGCCAAGCGTCATACGGGAAATCCTGTGCGCACAACAACGGCGCACAGCCCGGAATGCGTGCGCCCTGTGAATGCGGCGCACCAGAAAACGCACTGCGCATGGGCGTTTTGCCCAAAAACTGGGCCTTCATGGCCGAAAGAACGGGTCTGGAGGGGCTTGGAGGCATTCAGACTGGCCTGGCACGAAAGCTGCAAAGCCAAGCCTGGGCTCACCACTGTCCCGCCGTCCCACTGTCCCCCCACTCCAATGCTTGCCCACGTTTCGGGAGAATCTTGATGAAAAAAATACTGCTTGCTGCCTGCATCGCTGCTGCTTACGGCTACACCGGTTTCGCCTCCGCTCAGACCGCACCCGCTGCTCCTGCAGCTCCTGCAGCCCCCAGTCTGGGCGCGGTGCTCGCGGCCACACCGGGACTGAGCATCACGGGGTATGTGGCTTCCACCTACACCCACTTCGATACGACGCCGGCACTGCGCGCTTTCGACACCAGCCAGAACGGCTTCAAGCTCAACCAGGCGGCGGTGACCTTGGCCTATCTGCCGACATCCGGCGCTGGCGCGGAGGTGACCGCCATCGCCGGTTCGGATGCCAAAATCCTGCGCCAGGGTGAAACCTATCCGTTCAACACCACAGCCAGCCAGTTCGACCTCAACAACGCCTTCGTGCAATACGCCACCGGCCCGCTCACGGTGATGGCCGGCAAGTTCTCCACCCTGGCCGGGGCCGAGGTGCTCAATCCGGCGGTCGACAACGAGATTTCCCGCTCGCTGCTGTTCTGGGACATGGAGCCCGGAACCCACACCGGTGTGCGTGCGGCTTATGCCGTTTCGGGCGCGCTGACCTTGACGGCTGGCGTGAATAACGGCTGGAACTTCACCAGTTCGCCCGCCGGCACCGCCAAGACGATCGAGCTTGGCGCATCGGGCTCGCCGAACAAGATGTTCTCGTACTCCGGCGCGTATTACCGCGGGCAGTCGCCGCTGTACGGCGGCAGCACCACCGGAGTTCTGCAACTGCTGGACTTGGTCGGCACCATCAATGCAACGGATAGCCTGAGCTTTGTCGGCAACGTCGACATTCTGTCCAAGGACAACACCCTGCTTCCCGACGGCACGACGGGTACCGGCAAAGCCAACGGACTGGCCCTGTATGCCAACTACGCCATCAATCCTCAGTTCATGCTGTCGGCTCGGGGTGAATACATCGACGACAAGAACGGCATCGTGACAACGAACGCTGGCGGTGTGTTGCCTGCTGGCGTGTTGTCCAACAAGCTCAAGGAACTGACCCTGGCGCTGAACTACACACCCATGTCGAACTTCAAGCTCACGGCGGAGATTCGTCAAGACAAGTCCGACGCGGCAGTTTTCACCAAGAACGGCGCTTCCACCACCAAGCAAACTTCGCTCGAGTTGCAAGGCGTCTATTCGTTCTGAGCACCCACCCCACCCCCATCAGGAAGGAGCAACCCATGAAAATGATCATGGCCATCATCAAGCCGTTCAAGCTCGACGAGGTGCGTGAAGCCTTGTCAGGCATCGGCGTGACGGGCATCACCGTCACCGAGGTCAAGGGCTTCGGCCGGCAGAAGGGTCACACCGAGCTGTATCGCGGCGCGGAGTATGTCGTCGACTTTCTGCCGAAAGTGAAGATCGAGGCCGCCGTGCCCGAAACCCTGGTCGAACGCACCATCGAAGCGATCGAAAACTCAGCCCGCACCGGCAAGATTGGCGACGGCAAGATTTTCGTCTCGGCTCTCGAACAGGTGGTTCGCATCCGCACCGGCGAGACCGGTGGCGACGCGCTCTGACACCTGCCCTCCTAGAAAGGTCCTCAACATGAAAAAGTTTCTCGCATCTCTCGCGCTGAGCCTGGTCGCCTTGACCACCGCAGCGCCAGTCTGGGCGCAGGTGGCCAGCGCCCCGGCTTCGACGCCACCCGCTGCGGCAGCACCGGCAGCGGCTCCCGCGCCGGCACCTGCGGCAGCCCCCGCAGCCGCGCCTGCAGCCCCCAACCCCGCGGCCTTCATCAACTCCGGCGACAACGCCTGGATGCTGACCTCCACCGCGCTGGTGCTGATGATGACCATCCCGGGCCTGGCGCTGTTCTATGGCGGCATGGTGCGCAAGAAAAATGTGCTGGCCACGCTGATGCAAAGTTTTGCCATCACCTGCCTGGTGACGGTACTGTGGATGATCGTCGGCTACAGCCTGGCGTTCACCCCGGGCAGTGGCTTCATCGGCGGCCTGAGTCGGTTCTTCCTCAATGGCATGGGCCTGGACGCGGCGAATCCGCTCGCGCCGACCATCCCTGAGTCGACCTACATGACCTTCCAGATGACCTTCGCCATCATCACCCCGGCGCTCATCGTCGGCTCCTTCGCCGATCGCATGAAGTTCTCCGCCATGCTGTGGTTCATGGGTTTGTGGCTGCTGGCCGTGTACGCGCCCATCGCCCACATGGTGTGGGGCCCCGGGGGCTGGCTGGGCGGCGACGGCGTGCTCGACTACGCCGGCGGCACCGTGGTGCACATCAACGCCGGCGTGGCCGGCCTGGTGGCGGCCTTGGTGTTGGGCAAGCGTGTGGGCTACGGCAAGGAAGCCATGCCGCCGCACAACCTGACCCTGACGATGATCGGCGCCTCGCTGCTGTGGGTGGGCTGGTTCGGCTTCAACGCCGGCTCGGCCGTGGCCGCCAGCGACCGCGCCGGCATGGCGATGGCCGCGACGCAGATCGCCACCGCCGCCGCCGCGCTGGGCTGGATGTTCGCCGAGTGGATGTCGCGCGGCAAACCCACCATCCTGGGCATCTGCTCCGGCGCGGTGGCCGGCCTCGTGGCCATCACCCCCGCCTCCGGTTTCGTCGGCCCGACCGGCGCGCTGGCCATCGGCATCGCCGCCGGTGTGGTCTGCTTCTGGACTGCCGTCTATATGAAGGAAATGATCGGCTACGACGACTCGCTCGACGCCTTCGGCGTGCACGCCATCGGCGGCGCCCTCGGCGCCCTGCTCACCGGCGTGTTCGCGGTCAAGGCCATCGGCGGCACCGCCGGCGTGCTCGAAGGCAATCTCGGCCAGCTGCTGATCCAGGCCAAGGGCGTGGCGGTCACCGTCGTGTACGACGCGGTCGTGAGCTTCATCATCCTCAAACTGGTGGACATGACCATCGGCCTGCGTGTGACCGAAGAGCAGGAACGCGAAGGCCTGGACATCAGCCTGCATGGCGAGCAGGTGCTCTGAGCCATGGCCTGAGATGCAAGTTGACTTTCATCCGGGGTGATCCTCTCGCCCCGGCCGCATCTCCAGCGGAATGTTCAGCCCGGCCTCGAGCCGGGCTTTTTGATGGGGCGCCGTCAGACGTGCGCGGGCAGGAGTCACGCGCCTCTGTCACAATTTGCGAGTTTCCGCGCTCGACGCCCGGCCTTTGGCTCTTGATGCAGCCGCCCCCAAACTCCAACGATACGTTCTCGCATGATTCCCCATCTCATCTCCACTGAAAGCGGCCCGGTGCTCGAACTCGAGCAGCGCATTCTCGAAGCCCAGCCCGCCATCGAGCGCTGGTTCCGGCTGGAGTGGATGGAGCATTCGCCGCCGTTCTACGCCTCGGTGGATTTGCGCAACGGCGGCTTCAAGCTCGCCCCGGTGGACACCAATCTCTTTCCCGGCGGCTGGAACAATCTGTCGGACGAAATGCTGCCGCTGGCGGTGCAGGCGGCGATGGCGGCGATCGAGAAAATCTGCCCCGAGGCCAAGGGCCTGCTGCTGATTCCCGAGAAGCACACGCGCAACACCTTCTACCTGGAAAACCTGGCGAAGCTGACGCAAATCTTCCACCAGGCCGGGTTGAAGGTGCATGTGGGTACGGTGGACGAGGCCATCACCGAGCCCAAGTCGGTGCAACTGCCCAACGGCGACAGTCTGCTGCTCGAGCCCCTCGTGCGCGGCAAGCGCCGCTTGGGAACGAAGGACTTCGACCCCTGCACCATCCTGCTCAACAACGACCTGTCGTCCGGCGTGCCGGCCAATCTGGAAGGCCTGTATGAGCAGTACGTTCTGCCGCCCCTGCATGCGGGCTGGACCACGCGGCGCAAGACCACCCACTTCAAGAGCTATGACGATGTGGTCAAGCGCTTCGCCAAGCTCATTGGCGTCGACCCCTGGATGCTGAACCCGTATTTCGCGCATTGCGGCAACATCGACTTCCAGGAGCGCCAGGGCGAGAACTGCCTGGTCGACGCGGTGGACACGGTGCTGGCCAAGGTGCGCAAGAAGTACAAGGAGTACGGCATCCACGAAAAACCTTTCGTTGCCGTGAAGGCCGACGCCGGCACGTACGGCATGGGCGTGATGATGGTGCACGACGCATCGGAAGTGAAAGACCTCAATCGCAAGACGCGCAACAAGATGAGCGTGGTGAAGGAAGGCATGGAGGTGCACGACGTCATCATCCAGGAAGGCATCCCCAGCATCGAGCGCCTGCAGGAAGCGGTGTGCGAACCCGTGGTCTACATGATGGACCGCTATGTGGTGGGCGGCTTCTACCGCGTGCACGCCGACCGCGGCCCGAGCGAAAACCTCAACTCCCCCGGCATGCATTTCGTGCCGCTGGCGTTCGACGAGCAGTTCAACGTCACCCACCCGGAAGCCAAGCCCGGCACCAACGGCCCGAACCGCTTCTACATGTACGGCGTGATCGCCCGCCTGGCGCTGGTGGCGGCCAGCTACGAGTTGGAGCGCACCGACCCCGAGGCCGAGACGGTCTGAACCCATGAGAAAACGCCGGGCCGCCAGCCGCCTGAGTCGTCTGGCCTTCGTGCCGTCCAAGCCTGCACTGGCGGGCTCGGAGCCGCGGTACTCAGCCCCAAGTTTGCTCGGGAGGCGCGGCGCGGAGCATGCGCCGGGGCCATTCGCCTGGCGCGCGAACCGGCGCAGGCCTGTTCGCTGGTCCATGCTCATCCCCCTCGGGGGGCGGCCGCTGCATGGCGGCGGCCTGGGGCGCTCATACCGCCGGCGCTGCCCATGAATCTGCTCGTCGTCGCCGACCCGCTGGAAGCCTTCAACCCCAAGAAGGACTCGACCCTGGCAATGATGCGCGAGGCGCAGCGCCGTGGCGACGCGGTGTGGGCGTGCGAACCACGCCACCTGCACTGGGCCGGCGGCGCCGGCGCGGCGCAGGCAGGCCCGGTGCGCGCACTGTGCCGCCACATCCAGGTGCTGGACGCGGCCAAGCCCTGGTTCAGCGAGATCGAACAGGTGGAACGCGCGCTGCACGACTTCGACGCCGTGCTGATGCGCAAGGACCCACCGTTCGACAGCGAGTTCTTCTACGCCACCCATTTGCTGGAGCAGGCCGAGCGCGAGGGTGCATGCGTGTTCAACGCGCCGCGTGCGCTGCGCGACCACCCGGAAAAACTCGCCATCCTGGAATGGCCGCAGTTCATTCCGGCCACGCTGGTGAGCCGCGATATGGCGCAGTTGCGCGCCTTTGCCGCCGAGCACGGCGACATCATCGTCAAGCCGCTGGACGGCATGGGCGGCGCCGGCATTTTCCGCCTGCGCGCAGGCGCCGGCGGCAGCCCCGACGTGAACCTGGGCGTGGTGCTGGAAACCCTCACCGACTGGGGCCGGCGCAGCATCATGGCCCAGCGCTTCATTCCCGAAATTGCGCAGGGCGACAAGCGCGTGCTCATCATCGGCGGCGAGCCGGTGCCGTTCGCGCTGGCGCGCATTCCGCAACATGGCGAAACCCGTGGCAACCTTGCCGCCGGCGGCCTGGGCGTGGCCCAGCCGCTCACTGCGTCTGACCGCGCCATGGCCGAAGCGCTCGGCCCGACGCTGGCCGCGCGCGGCTTGCTGTTGGTGGGCATCGACATCATCGGCGAGCGACTCACCGAGATCAACGTCACCAGCCCCACCTGCTTCGTCGAAATCACCCAGCAAACCGGCTTTGACGTGGCCGCACGCTTCCTGGACGCGCTGCAGGCCCAGAGCTGAGGCTCCTCTCCTGATGCGGCTGCCCTGCGGCAGTCGCTCCTGCCAGGGGATGAGACATCTGCGGGCAGCCATGCTGTGCGATTCCAGCCTATCTCCTTGCGAAGAGCCCGATGTTTTCGACGGCTACACCAAGATGCGCCGCCTGTTTGCGCGCCAGGAACGCATTGCCGTCATGCTCCGTGGCCCGGTGCTGCTGCGCCGGGTCGGCGCCGGCGGCGAGCCGCACGACACGCGGCTCACGCCCGCGCCGTGGCGCCCGCCGCAGAGCCTGACGCCGATGTTCTGGTTCCAGTTGGCCGTGGGTGCCCTGGCCAGGCTGCTCAGCGCCTGGGTCTGGGTCTTGCGCCCGCACGACTGGGCAGCGCGCATGCTGGCCGCTGCCGGCTTGCTGCTGCTCGCCACCACCGCGGCCGCAGCCGTTTACAGCGCACGTGAGCTGGCGCTGCCGAAGGGGGGGTGTTTCGCGGGCTATCGGCCATCCCATCCGGGTGCCGTCAGCTTCGGCATGAGCCTGGTCGGCTTGTTCATGATATGTATCCGCGCCCCTTGGCGCCTCCATCCAGCCTGCGCGTGCTGCCACTGGTGTTCCTGTCCTGGTGGGTGCGACACACCTGGCAGATCATGCCCGACCAGAACTGGGGGAGGGCGCCTGCCCATTCTGCTGGGCCTGTTTTCGCCCATGCCGCAGGGCTACGCCTTCGGCTTTTTCCTCGTGCTGTTCGGCGGGTTGGCGTTCGGCGTGGAACGCTGCCGCCTGTTCGACCTCGACCGCTGGGCTTTTCGTCTGCTGCTGTGGCCAGCGTCTTGTCCCTGGACCTCGTGCTGGCCTTCGGCGTCGGCTTCAACCCCGGCTCCTCGCTGGCGCTCACCCTGCTGGTCTGCGGCGCCCTCTGTATCTTCCGCTGCGCCAATGGCTTTGGGGCCCATGGTGCAACGTCCGGCACTGCCGATGGAGCAGGCCTTGCCGACGGCGGCCGAGGTGGCCTTCACCCCCATGCCATGACGCGCGAACAGCGTTGGCTGACTGTGCTGCAAAGCCTGTACGGCCCGCTGCAACTGCCGCCGCAGCAGCCCGAGGCAGGTTCGGTTGCGGCCTTGCGCCCCGAAGGGCTGGAGTTGCTGGTGCCCGCCGCGGGCGGCCTGGATGCGCGCTTGTTGGTGGGCCGCAGTGCCGGGATCAAGCTCTTTTCACCGCAGGACGTGGCGTTCGCGCAATCGTTCTGCGGCCTGCTCGACAAGGCGGCCGGCGAACGCCATGCCTATGTGCGCGGCGTCGGGCAGGAGCGCGGCCGCATCGCCCGCGGCTTGGCGCAAACCGAGCAAACCCTCGGCGACTTCCTCGCCGATCTGCGCCACGACACGCGGCAGCGCCTGGAACGGGCCGGCTTGCAGCTCGATTGGCAGCTCGACGCCGCCGCCTTGCACAACCTGCACCTGCGCATTGGTGATGATGGCGCGGGCTTCGACCCCGACCAGGTCTACGAGGGCGCAGGGACTGCGCAATAGGCGCCCGCGCCCTGGGTGGCGAGGTGCATTGGCGCTCACGCGCCGCCCTCGTGGTGGAGATGGGGCCGAGGCGCCCACGGCAACGGCGCCTGGAGCCGGCACGCAGGTGGACATCGACTGGCCGGTGCCAACCCGGGAATCGGCAGCCGCCACGATGCCGCACAAAAGCCGGGAAGGCCGGCCCTGGGCGGCATGACCCGTTGCCGCGTTTTCAGTTCTTGGCCTTGAGCCACTGCATGAATTCCGCATAAGGCTTGGGGCTGCCAGCTTCCCAGCCGGGAATGTGCAACATCTCGTTGAGACGTTGGGACGGGTTGCCGAGCATGGCGGCGCGCACCTTGTCCACGGTCGCGGCAGGCGTGCCGGGAGCAGCCAGCAACGCCCAGAAGGGCATGGACTGATGGGCCAGAACGATGCCACCTTCAGCTTTCCACTTTTTCGATACGAGGGGCGTGACCGCGCCGATCACGGCCGCGTGCGTGGTCTGCATGAAACCCGTGACCGCATTCTGGTACGCCACATAAATGACCTTCGGCGGCGTACCCGCGCGCTGCAGCCACAGCTTGGTGGCCACCTTGTCCACCAGGCTGCCCTTGGTGGGTGTCAGCAGCAGTGCGGCTGGCGACTTCCAGGCATCGGCCGCGGCCACGCAGGTTGCCGGCGGCACACGTTCCACACCGAGGATGGCGAGTGTCGGCCCGCCCAGCAAGACCTCGCCGGGTTTGCCCGGGCAGGGCTGGGCGATGAAGTCGGTGCCGAACTCCACGGGGGATTTCGCCGTCGCCACGAGTTGCCAGCCCTTGCTCAGGAGTGCCGCGCTCAGGTTGGGCGGTTTGCTGAAGACAAAGTCAAAGTGGCTGCCTTCAGATGCTTGCTTGCCGGCATCAGCCTTGGAATAGTTGGCCTCCCAAATCACTTTGCGCCCCGCTGCGGCGCCGATCACGTCAGCGAGTTCCTGCGCGGTGTTGCCGAGCGCCACCGCGTTTTCCTGCACCAGTCCATTCTGGATGCCCAGCATCAGCGTTGGCGAAGTCGGTGCTGGCGCCGCATGCGCAGCTGGCGCCAGGCCCAGCAGCATTGAAAACAGCAGATTCGTGGTGGGCAGGGTCAGTCGCTTCATGGCATTTGGGTGATTTTTGGGAATCGTTGCTGGTGCAGGACAGTGGCAGTGACGGAAAAAACTCACCGATGGAGATCGGGCGTCAGCACCAAGAATGAATCATGGCAGGTTTCTGGACAGCGCACTACTAGCTTAATCCTGATGCCATCCTGGCCTGCGTGCACCACCGAGCATCGTCCCCACGCCCAAGACCCCCGCCGCCGAAATGCAGCACCCGCAATATTCGGACGTCTGGATAGGTCGTTCCGGTTCACAAGCGCCAGCAGCAGGCGTGCCACGACAAGGCCCAAGCGTTAAGGCGACGCTGAACAAGTTCCCGTGATGCAGCGCGCCTTGCATCGGGATGGGATGCAAGGCGCAAACCACAGCCATAGCCCAAGCTATGGCGCGGATTTGCAACGCCGCAGACCGCCCGAGGCGCGGACGCGATGCGCACGAGGGACTTGTTCAGCGTTGCCTTAAGCTGCAGGCTTTGTCCGCGAGCCCGCCATGTCCGATCTTCACGCCCTGTTTCTGCCCTGCCCGCGCGGGCTGGAAGCCGTGCTCGTGGCGGAAATGCAGCAGCTCGGCAGCGCCACGCTGCAGGTTGGCGACGCGGTGGCCAGCGGCGTGCCAGCGCGTGGCACGCTCGACGATGTGATGCGCCTGAACCTGCACAGCCGTATTGCCTCGCGTGTATTGCTCTGCCTCGGTCAGGCCCCGGTGACGCAGGCCGACGAGGTGTACCGGCTGGCGCTCAAGCTGCCCTGGGGGCGCTGGTTCAAGCCGACGCAAACCCTGCGGGTGGACGTCACGGCCGAGCGCATTCCAGCGGAGCGCGCACCCAGCAAAAAACCGGTGTGGCCGGCCACGGCCCGCAGCGGCCACGACAGCCCCGCTCGCAGCGGCGGCTTTCTCGACAGCCTGCATTTCACCGCCCTGCGCGCGAAAGACGGCGTTTGCGACCACTTCCGCGCGCGCGGCGAAGAGCGCCCCAGCGTGGACCGCGAACAGCCCGATGTGCGGGTGCAACTGCACCTCACCGCCAGCGAAGCCCTGCTGTATCTCGACACCTCGGGCGAGGCGCTGTTCAAGCGCGGCTGGCGCACCGAGCATGGCGAGGCGCCGCTGAAGGAGAACCTTGCCGCCGGGTTGTTGAGGCTCTCGGGCTGGACACCGGACGCCGTGCTGTTCGACCCGCTGTGCGGCGCCGGCACGCTGGCCGTGGAGGCGGCGCAGATGGCGTGCAACATCGCTCCGGGCCTGGGCCGCAGCTTCGGCTTCGAGCGCCTGCAAGGCTTCGACCGCGGCGTCTGGATCGGCCTGCGCCAGGCCGCCAATGCGGCGCGGCGTGCGCCACCAGCGGCCATCATCGCCGCCGACATCGACCCGCGCATGGTGCAGCTCACGCGCGCCAACGCGCAGCGCGCCGGGGTGGAGGGCGCCATCCGCTTCCAGCAGGCCGATGTGATGGACGCGGTGCCGCCAGTGCAACTGGCGCCGGGTCAGGCGGGGCACATCGTCACCAACCCGCCGTATGCCGAGCGCATCGAGGCCAAGGGCCGCGAGGCCGAAGACTTTCTGCCGCGCCTGGGCGACGTGCTCAAGCAGCGCTTCGTCGGCTGGCATGCCGCCTTGCTGCTGGCCGACCTGCAGGCCGACAAGGCCCTGCGCCTGAAGCCGGCGCGGCGCCACGTGGTCTACAACGGGCCGATCGAATGCCGCTTGTTCACCTTCGCCCTGGTGGCCGGCCGGCCGCCGCGCAAGGCCGAGGCGGCGCCAGCCTGAAAATGTTCAGGGAGGATGAGCCCCGTCCCGGGGGCGCTCAAGGCCCGGGCTTGGCGCTGGGGAAGAACAGCGGCTTACCGTTGATCTTGATGCTGGCAATCGCCTGCTGGCCGACCGGCGAGGTGAGCCAGTCGATGAACGCGCGGCCCTGCGCGGCTTTGACCTGCGGGTGTTTGGCGGGGTTGACCAGCATGACGCCATAGGGGTTGAACAGGGCCGGGTCGCCTTGCAGCACGATGGTCAGATCACCCCGGTTCTTGAACGCCAGCCAGGTGCCGCGATCGCTCAGTGTGTATGCGCCCAAAGCCGCAGCGGTGTTGAGCGCCTGTCCCATGCCCGCGCCGATTTCGCGGTACCACTTGCCGCGTCCCTCGGCCACCGGATCGACGCCCGCCTGCTTCCAGACGCGCAGCTCGGCGGCGTGGGTGCCACTCTTGTCGCCGCGCGAGATGAACAGCGCCTGCTTCGCCGCGATGCGTCGCAACGCGTCCGCCAAGGTCTTGGCCTGCGCCACATCCGCCGGATCGGACTTCGGGCCGACGAGGACGAAATCGTTGTACATGACGTCGCGCCGGTCCACGCCCCAAGCTTCGGCGACGAAGCGATCCTCGGCCGCGCGGTCGTGCACGAACACCACGTCGGCATCACCACGCCGGCCGATGTCCAGCGCCTGCCCCGTGCCCACGGCCACCACCTTCACGGCAATCCCGGTGTCCTTGGTGAACAGCGGCAGGATGTGGCCGAACAAGCCCGACTGCTCGGTCGAGGTGGTGGAGGCGACGACGATGCTGGGCGCGGCTTCTTTCTGGACTTGCGCCTGCGCGGCCAGCGGGAACAGGGCCAGCGCTGCGGCGCTGATCAGGCCTGCGGCGCGCAGGCGTAGGCGGGTGAACATGAGACCTCTCCTTGGATGTCTGTGCCGCCGTGTCGCGGCGCGGGTTGATGCGGTTCGTGGTTGGTTTGCAGGCGGCCGTGTTCGAGGCGCAGCACCCGCTGCGCCAGGGCAATCTCTTCCGGGCGATGGGTGCTGAGCAGCACCGTGATGCCCTGCACGGCGAGGTCTTGCACGTCTTGCAGGATGGCTGCGCTGGCCTGCTGGTCGAGATGGCTGCAGGGCTCGTCGAGCAGCAGCAGCTCGGGCTGCAACATCCAGGCGCGCGCCAGCGCCAGACGCTGGCGCTGGCCGGACGACAGGCTGGCGGCGCTTTGCTGCGCTTGTTCCTTGAGGCCTGCGCGGGCAAGCGCGGCATCAAGCAAGGCGCGGCGGTTGTGGGTCGAAGCCGCACTCAAGGCCAGGCGCAAGTTGTCTTCCACCGAGGCGCGCAGCAAGGGCGTGTGCGCAAACACCATGGCTTGCGCGGCATAGGCCATGCCGTCCTGCGGGGGCGCCTCGCCGGCGAAGTGCAAGCTGCCGCAGCTCGGCACGTCAAGACCGTGAATCAGCCGCAGCAAGCTGGTTTTGCCCGCGCCGTTCGGTCCCACCAGCGCGGTGATGCCG
Organism: Thiomonas sp. X19; assembly: GCF_900089495.1. Classification (NCBI taxonomy): domain Bacteria; kingdom Pseudomonadati; phylum Pseudomonadota; class Betaproteobacteria; order Burkholderiales; genus Thiomonas; species Thiomonas sp. X19. The sequence goes on from NZ_LT605203.1 coordinate 788,881, forward strand.
CCGCGCTCCAACTGCAGATCGAGGTCGCGCAACACCCAGTTCGCGCCCCGTCGCAGGCCCACGCCGTGCAGGGTGATGGGGAACAGCGAGCCTTCGGTCATCGTTGGGCTCCCTTGGCGCCATGAGCCGTCCCTCCGAGAGGGAATTCGCCCTTGAGGCGGCTCTGCGGGCTCATGCGCCCTCTCCGTACCGCGCTGCCGCATGCTGGCGCAGCAGGGCGGCGGCGGCATTGACCAGCAGCACCAGCGCCATCAATACCGTGCCCAGCGCCAGCGCCAGCGGCAGATCGCCCTTGCTGGTTTCCAGCGCGATGGCGGTGGTCATGGTGCGGGTGTAGCCCTCGATATTGCCGCCGGCGATCATCACCGCACCGACCTCGGACACCGCCCGGCCAAACCCGGCGAGCGCTGCGACCAGCAGGGCATGGCGGCAGTCCCACAACAGCCAGCGCACGCGCTGCAAGGCGCGCAGGCGCAGCGAGCGCAGGGGGTCGCCGTGCAGTCGCCAGGATTCGGCCACGATCTGTCGCGTCACGGCGGCAATCAGCGGCGTGGTGAGCAGGGTTTGTGCCAGAATCATCGCCGGCACCGAGAACAGCAAACCCAGCCCGCCCAAGGGCCCGCTGCGCGAGAGCAGCAGATACACCAGCAAGCCGACGATCACCGAGGGCAGGCCGAGCAGGCTATTGAGCAGCGCCACCAGCGTGCCGCGCCCGGGAAACGCATGCACCGCCAGCCACGCTCCCAGCGGCAGGCCGAGCAGCAAACCGAGCAGCACGCTGGAGCCGCTGACGCGCAGCGATACGCCGACGATGTGCCAGGCGGCCGTATCGCCCGCGGCCAGCAGTTGCCAGATTTGAGAGAGCATGGAGAGATGTGGGCGCATGCAGCGATGAACATTCGCATACTAACGCTTACAGCCAAACACATTCACGTTGCAGGCCGAAAAAGGGTCTTGCAGGCCTCAGCCCGGCAGCAAGGCCAGGCGCAGCACCTCGGCGCTGTAATGCCGCGCCACTTCGGTGGTGAAGCGGTCGAAATCCAGGTGGGCGCCGGCGTCGGCGCGGTCGGAGATGCTGCGCACCGCGGCGAAGGCCACGCCGTAGTCGGCGCACACTTGCGCCACGGCGGCGCTTTCCATGTCCACCGCCAGCGCGTCGGGCAGGGCTGCGCGCAGGCGTTGTGCGTCAGCCGGGCCGGCGACGAAGCGGTCGCCGCTCAGCAACAGGCCGTGATGCACGCGCGGTGCATCGATGCCCAGCAGCTTCAGGCGCGCCTGCCCGGCGGCGCCATGCAAGGCCCCGGCGATGGCGGCCTGCGCGGCGAGCAGCAAACGCGCCGACCAGAGGGCATCGGCGGCGAAGCGGCTGGTGCCGGTGAGGGGCACCTCGTAGCGCGGGAACAACGGCGAGGCGTCGAGGTCGTGCTGCAGCAGGTCGCGGGCGACGACGATGTCGCCGATCTTGACCGCCGCGTCCAAACCGCCGGCGGTGCCGGTGAACAGCAGGGCGTCGCAGCCGAACTCGGCGATCAGGCTGGTGGCGCTGGTCGCGGCTGCGACCTTGCCGATGCCGGACAGCGCCATCACCACCTCGTGCCCGTGCAGCCGGCCGCGGTGATAAACGCGCTTGCCGTGCAGCCGCTGCGGCTGCGTGGGGATGAGTTGTTGCAGCAGCATCTGCTGCTCGGGCTGCATGGCACACAAAATGCCCAGGCGGGAAGGTTCGCTCATGAGTCGAAGGCGGCCGCTGGCGAGGGTGCTGGGCCGAGGTCGAGCGCGTCGGTGAACAGGCCATCGACACCCGCCGCGCACCACTGCGCCTGCGCGGCTGCGTCGTTCACGGTGTAGAGGCGCAGTCGCAAAGCGGCGGCGTGCACGGTATGCACCAGCTCTGGCGTGCACGCCCTGGCATCGAGGTGGAGGGCCTGCAGCGCCAGGGTTTGCGCGGCCTCGCGCCAGTGCTGCGGCAAGGCTGCGCACAGCCAGGCGCGGGGCAGTTGGGGCGCCGTGCGCAGCGCGCCCTGCAAGGCCGGGATGGAGAATGAAGACAGACAGGGCGGCTGCGCGGCATCGGTCCAGAGCCTAGCCGCAGCCTGGGCGATGCGAGCGCCCCAGTCGGCTTGCTGCGCGGCGCTGGCGTCGGCATCGGGCTTGATTTCCAGATTGAGCCAGATGTCCTGTCCGGCCAGTAACGCCGCCACGCTTTCCAGCGATGGAATGCGCTGATCTGAGCCCCCAGCCGTGCGCAAGCGGACTCCTGCCGGGGGGCGCTCGCCAGCAAAGCGCGGTTTGAACGCGGCGCCCGCATCAAGCCGCGCCAGCCGTTCCCAGGGCTGCCAGCTGGCGCGGCCGCTGGCCTCGGTGGTGCGGCCGAGCAGGTCGTCGTGCAGCAGGAAGGGGACGCCGTCGGCGCTCAGTTTGACATCGCATTCAAAGGCACTGAAACCTGCCTGCAGGCCGGCTTTGAATCCGGCGAGCGTGTTTTCGGGAGCCAGCCAGCCGCCGCCGCGGTGAGCGATGCGCTGGCAGGGTGCAGTCGAGATGAACGGGTTCCCCATGACGGCTTGCGAAAGATGTGACTCGCTGTAACTCTACTCGGTATGCGTTATATCTACTTAAATATAAAGTAATACAGGTGGCAGTAGCCTTCGCCAGACCCGATTCTCTCCAGCGCAGCACACGCGCATCAACCCCGGAACCGCATGCAGACTCGTTTATGCACCATCGCGCATATGTGCACGTTGAACGATGTGCGCCAAAGAAAGCCAGGCTGGCAACTCACTGCCCAGAAAACTTGATTGATTCCATCGAAAACAGTGGTTTGTGTTCGGCCGCGAAACAACCTGAAATGCATCCATCCGCCACTTGGGCGGATTCCAGGCCCGCAGTGGCCGAGTGAACCCGGAGGAGGCATTCATCATGACATCCAAGAAACCCGAAATCGACACCATTGTGCGTCGGCAATTGTTGCAGGCTGGCGCGCTTGGCCTAGGCTCCGCGCTGCTGGCGCGCAGCGCATTGGCCGCCGACATGGTCAAGCTGCCGCTGCCCGGCGGGCCGGATGAGCGACGTCTCACCAACGCCTTCCCGCAAAAGGGCACGATGATTTTGCAGCGCACCCGCCCGCCGTTGCTGGAGACGCCGTTCTCGGTCTACGACAAGGGTGTGTTCACCCCGGTCAACGAGTTTTACGTGCGCTGGCACTGGGCCGACATTCCCACGCACATGGACCCCAAGACCCATACCGTGACCATCAGCGGGCATGTGAACCAGGAACTCAAGTTCACCGTGTTCGACCTCATGCGCAAGTTCAAGCATGTGGAACTGGCGGCGGTGAACCAGTGCTCCGGCAATTCGCGTGGCTACTTCCAGCCGCGCGTGGCCGGCGGCGAGTGGAGCAATGGCGCCATGGGCAATGCCCGCTGGGTGGGCGTGCGGCTCAAGGACGTGCTCGACGAAGCCGGCGTCAAACCCGGCGCGGTGCAGGTGCAGTTCGAGGGCTCCGAGCGGCCGGTGATTCCCACCGCGCCGAACCTGAAGAAATCGCTCAACGTGGACCATGCCCGCGATGGCGAAGTGATGATCGCCTGGGAAATGAACGGCCAGGCGCTGCCGCTGCTCAATGGCTTTCCGTTCCGCCTCATCGTCCCCGGCTGGTACGCCACGTACTGGACCAAGATGCTGCAGCACATCACCGTGCTCGACCACGAGGACACCAATTTCTGGATGCATCCGGCCTACACCATCCCCGACAACTGGCCGCAGGCGAACATGACGCCGGGCGAGAAAGACGTGAAGTTCGTGCCCATCAACAAAATGGTGCCGCGCTCCTTCGTCACCAATCTCACGACGGGCGCGAAGGTGCCGGCGGGCCGGCCCGAACTGGTGCGCGGCATCGCTTTCGGTGGCGACACCGGGGTGAAGATGGTGGAGCTGTCGATCGACGGCGGCAAGACCTGGATGCCGACCCAACTCGGCAAGGACTACGGCAAATACAGCTTCCGCCAATGGACCACGCATGTGAAGCTGGACAAGGGCGCGCAAACGCTGATGGCCCGCTGCACCAATAGCGACGGCCTGCAGCAGCCCATGACGCCGAACTGGAACCCGGGCGGCTTCATGCGCAACGTGGTGGAAACCACCCCCGTGATGGCCGTTTGAACGAGGAGACCCGCATGAACAACAGACAACGCATCACAGCACTCGGCCTGGCGCTTGCCGCATTCGCCGCCACGGCCTTGCTGCTGACCAGCCCGGCCCAGGCCGTCACCCTCAAAAGCACCAGCGTCAAGCTGCCCGAAAGCACGCGCGTGTTCCCGGGCGACTCGGCCGGCGCCAAGGCCGCCAACAGCTACTGCCTGATGTGCCACTCGGTCGGCATGGTGATGAACCAGCCCGATCTGGGCAAGGCCGCCTGGCTGGTGGAGGTCAACAAGATGAAGAACGTCTTCAAGGCGCCCATCCCCGAGGACCAGGTTGCCGTCATCGCCGACTATATCGACGGCATCAAGGGCAAGAAGTAAGGGGTGAGGGACAAGCTCATTGCCCGCACTGGGCCTTGAGCTTGTCGAGCTGGCTGTAGGTGATGGGCTTGCCACCAACGGTGGCGGCGTTGATGGCCTGCGCCATGCAAGGTGTGGAGGCGCTCATCTCCAGCTCGGCGGGGTCGACCGGCAGGCCGTCGCGGCGCCAGCGCAGCAGGCCGAGGATGATGACCAGCACCAGGATGCCGACGCCGATGCCGATGAGCCCCTGCCATTGCACGTTGAGCGGTTTCTTCGGGCTGATGCTGTCCTGGGTCATGGCAGTGGGCTGGCAGATGGCGTGGCGTTGCGGGGCGCAGCGGCGCAGTTTAGGGCCCGGCCCCCGGTTCCGGCCCCGCCTTCAGGCGGCGTGCAGCAAAGCCGGGTTGAGGGTGTAGGTGCCGCTGATGCTGGCCTGCGCCAAGACATGGCCGGCGATGGCGGCGCGCACCTGCTGGCCGGTGAATGCGCCGTCCACCGCGCAATGCGCCACGTCCAGCGCGTAGAGCGTGAAGATGTAGTGGTGCAGCAGCGCATCGTTCCACGGTGGGCAGGGGCCGTCGTAGCCGTAGTACAGCCCGGCCATGTCCTGGTCGCCCTGGAACCAGGCGGTGTAGTCGTTGATGCCGTGGCGCGGCGCGGATTCGGCCAGCGGCTGCTTACCGCGCGGGGTCACGCCGGCGCTCATCGCGCCTTCGGCAATGGCGCGCCAGTCCGGCGGAATGTCGACCAGCACCCAATGGAAAAAATCCACCCGCGGCAAGTCGGCGGGCACGGTGCGGCCGTCGAGGTTGACATCGTCGGCGCGACTGGGCACGTCCGGATCGTGGCTGATGAGGACGAAGCTTTGCGTGCCGGCCGGCACCCCGCTCCAGGCCAGTTGCGGGTTGCGGTTGTCCGACAGGGCCACATGGCCCACCGCGGACGGTTTGCAGAACGCGAACTGGATCGGAATGGCTTGCTGGTCCTGGAAAGACTGGCTGCTGAGTTGCATGGTGGACTCCGGTTCTGGGCAGGGGGTCGAGGTGTCGTGGTGTGGCGCAAGAAGTGGATGCGCGATGGGGCTGTCGTCGGGGCCGTGTGGCGGCGGGTGTGCGTCAACCCTGGCTCGAATTTAGCGCAGCGAACGCACCCGCGCAGCCCTGGTTTGAGGGCCTGGCGTCGTGGCTTCGCGGGGGTTTTGCTGCGGCCTTGTTGTCGCCGGGGGCGGCGGCTGCAACGGGCGCAACGGACTGTGGGGCGTCATTCGGGCAATTTGGCGGTGGCGTTCGGCTGGCCGCATTCCTCCTGGTGGGTTTCCTCGTCCTGCGGCAGGGTTTCAATCGTGACGCCGATGCCGGGAATGGCGTCCATCAGCGCTTTTTCCACCGTCAGCCGGCAATGTGCGGCGCGGCCCAGGGTCCACTGCGCCGGCATGTGCAGGTGCATGCTGACGAAGCGGCGGGTGCCGGCGCGGCGGGTGCGCACATGGTCGAAGCGCATCTCCTTGCTGCGGTAGCGCACCAGCACCTGCTCCACCGCGACCAGATCGTCGTCCGGCAGGGATTTGTCCATCAGCCCGTCCACCGAGCGCGCCACCAGGCTGTAGGCCTCGCGCAGGATGTGCAAGGCCACGGCAATGCCGACCAGCGGGTCGAGCCAGAGCCAGCCGGTGATGGGCACCAGCACCACGCCGACGATGACGCCGAAGCTGGTCCACACGTCGGTGAGCAGATGGCGGCCGTCCGCCTCCAGCGCGATGGAGCGCAGGCGCTTGGCGCCCTGCAGCATCCACCAGGCCACGCCGGCGTTGATGGCGGTGGCCAGGGCGATGAGCGCCACACCCAGCGGCACCGACTCCACCGGTTGCGGCGCCATCAGCCGCTGCGCAGCCTCGACGACGATGAGCACCGCGGCCACGCCGATGAGCAGACCCTCGATGCCGCTGGAGAAGTACTCCGCCTTGGAGTGGCCGTAGGGGTGGTCGGCATCCGGCGGGCGGCCGGCGATGCTGACCATGAGCAGCGCGAAGCCTGCGGCCACCACGTTCACCATCGACTCCATCGCATCCGACAGAAAGCCCACCGAGCCGGTCAGCCGGAAAGCCAGCATCTTGAGCGCGATCACCAGCACTGCGGTGGCGAGCGAGACGTAGAGGTAACGGCGTATGTGCATGAGTCAGGGATTGTGGGGGCCGAGCGTCCATCGGGCCAAGGCTTTCGCTTGGGCTAAGCCTTGGCGCCGCAGACGGATTGTGCATGGCCGGCATGACGCTTTCACGTCGGGGCGGAACGCGGAACATTCGCCTTTGCATCGCAGCCCACAGGCGCTGGCGGCCCTGCGCTTTCTCATCAGACGCCACCGCCTTGTCACAATGCTGCCGATAGACTGCAAGGTTCACCGGCCGCGCCTTGGCGGCCCGGTGCCCGCCCGCACACCCATGTCATTCGCCCTGCGCCGCCTGCCGCTGCCCGTGCCCAACCGACGCGACCTGATCGCGTTGCCGCTGGTCATCGCCCTGTTCTTCATCGTCAGCCATGCCGGGCACCAGATGGCGGTGCCCTATCGGCTGGGGCAGAACATCCCCATCTCGCTCTCGCCCACGGCCCTGCCCGAGTATGGCTTGTACACCGTGCTGCGCATGCTGGCGGCGCTGGTGGTGTCTTTCGTCTTCACCCTGGGCTACGCCTGGCTGGCGGCGCACAACCGCTACGCCGAGCGTCTTTTGGTGCCGGTGCTGGACGTGCTGCAGTCGGTGCCCATCCTGGGCTATTTGTCCATCACCGTCACCGGCTTCATGGCGCTGTTTCCGGGCAGTCTGGTGGGGGTGCAACTGGCGGTGATCTTCGCCGTGTTCACCTCGCAGGCCTGGAACATGACCTTCAGCCTGTACCAGTCGCTGAAAACCGTGCCACGCGACCTGCAGGAAGCCGCCACGCTGTACCGCCTCAACGCCTGGCAGCGATTCTGGAAGCTGGAGCTGCCGTTTGCCATGCCCGGGCTGTTGTGGAACACGATGATGTCGATGTCGGGCGGCTGGTTTTTCGTCGTGGCGTCGGAGGCCATCACCGTGGCGCACCAGACGGTCACCGTCCCCGGCATCGGCTCCTACATCGCCCGGGCCATCGAGGCGAAAGACCTCGGCGCCATCGGCTGGGCCATCGGCGCGATGATCGTCATCATCCTGCTGTACGACACGCTGATGTTCCGCCCCATCGTCGCCTGGGCCGACAAGTTCAAGTTCGAAATGACGTCCTCCGGCGAGGCTCCGCGCTCGGCCGTGCTCGACTACTTGAGACGCACCCGTGTGCTGCGTCAACTCGCGGTGATCCCCGCGGCGCTGTGGGAATTGACGGTGCGCCTGAGTCCGCGCGTGGCGCAGAAAGCGCCAGCGCCTGCCGCGCGCCGGCGCTGGGGCGACGGCGTGTTCTATGCCGCCGTGGTGGTGATCGCCGTGTGGGCCGTGGTGCGGCTGGTGCAAGTGCTGCCGCGCGACTTTGGCTGGCCGCTGGTGGGCCATGTGCTGTGGCTGGGCCTCATCACCGGCTTCAAGGTGTTCGTGCTGGTGGCGCTGTCGGCGCTGATCTGGGTGCCCGTGGGCGTGTGGATCGGGCTGCGGCCGCGCTGGGCACAGGCGGCGCAGCCGCTGGCGCAGTTTCTCGCCGCCTTCCCGGCCAATCTGCTGTTCCCGCTGGTGGTGGTGGCCATCGTCCACTGGCATTTGAACGTGAACGTGTTCAGCGCCCCGCTGATGGTTCTCGGCAGCATGTGGTACATCTTGTTTTCGGTCGTGGGGGCGGCGTCGGCCATTCCATCCGACATGCGCGAAGCCGCGCAAAATTTGGGATTGCGCGGTTGGCTGCTGTGGAAGCGGCTGTATCTGCCGGGGGTGTTTCCCGGCTTCGTCACCGGCGCCATCACGGCCTCGGGCGGGGCGTGGAACGCCAGCATCGTTGCCGAAGTGGTCAGCTGGGGCGACAAGACCCTGGTGGCCACCGGATTGGGCGCCTTCATCAGCCAGGCCACGGCGCAGGGCCGGAGCGCGCAGATTGCCCTTGGCGTGGGCGTGATGTCGCTCTATGTGATCCTGATCAATCGTTTATTCTGGCACCGTTTGTACGAGTTGTCCGTGCGCCGCGTGCGCCTGGACTGAGTGCGCTGATTGCCGCACCTGAAGCCGCACCGCACGGAGACAAGACCCATGGCCGCCGTTCCGCAAACCCTGCATCCCCAGCCCACCGCGGCCGAGGCCGCCCCCGGGCTTGCGCCGCAGCCGCACGAGGGTGTCGACATCTTCCGCGCCGAGCATGTGCGCAAGGCCTTCAAGGCGCCAGACGGCACCGATCTGCTCATCCTCGACGACATGAATATGCACCTGCGCGAGGGTGAAATCCTGGTGCTGCTGGGGCGTTCCGGCTCGGGTAAATCGACCCTGCTGCGCATGCTCGCCGGGCTGATTCCGTCCAGCGGCGGCGCCCTGCTGCATCGCGGCCGCCCCATCGACGGCCCGGTGCCGGGGCTGGCCATGGTGTTCCAGAGCTTCGCCCTGTTCCCCTGGCTCACGGTGCTGCAGAACGTCGAGCTGGGGCTGGAGGCGCTCAAAGTGCCGCCGGCCGAGCGCAGGCAGCGTGCGCTCGCCGCCATCGACCTGATCGGCCTGGACGGCTTCGAGTCGGCCTATCCGCGCGAGCTGTCGGGCGGCATGCGCCAGCGCGTGGGTTTCGCCCGGGCCCTGGTCATCAACCCCGATGTGCTGCTGATGGACGAGCCGTTCTCGGCACTGGACGTGCTCACCTCCGAGACCCTGCGCACCGACCTGCTCGACCTCTGGGCCGAGCGCAAGATTCCCACACGCGGCATTTTGCTGGTGTCGCACAACATCGAGGAAGCGGTGCTGATGGCCGACCGCATTCTCATCCTCGGCTCCAATCCCGGGCGCGTGCGCGCCGACATTCCGGTGCAGTTGCCGCAGCCGCGCGACCGCGAGTCGCAGGAGTTCCGCGATCTGGTCGAGCATATCTACGGCATCATGACCGCCCGCCCCGCCGCCAGCGTGAATGTGGCGCAGCGCGGCGCCATCAGCATCGGCCACCGCCTGCCGCATGTGTCGATGAACCAGATCGCCGGCCTGCTCGAAGAACTGGTTTCGCTGGAGCAGGGCAGCGGCAACAGCCGCATCAGCCTGCCCGAGCTGGCCGAGGACATGCACTTCTCGGTGGACGATCTGTTCCCGCTGATCGAGGCGGTGGAGCTGCTCGGTTTCGCCCAGGTGCTGGAGGGCGACATCGAACTCACCCCCGCCGGCCGCGTCTTCGTCGAGGCCGATGTGCAGGAGCGCAAGTCCCTGTTCGCGCGCCACCTCATCGACCGCGTGCCGTTGGCCGCGCGCATTCGCGCCGTGCTCGACGAGCGCCACAACCACCTCGCACCCGGCGCGCGCTTTCGCAACGAACTGGAAGACCATTTCAGCGAGGAAGAAGCCGAGCGCGTGCTCGACACCGCCATCGACTGGGGCCGCTACGCCGAGGTCTATGCCTACGATGACAACGCCGATGTCTTCAGCCTGGAGAACCCCGGCGAGGACGAGGCCGAAGGCCTGGCCGCCTGAGGCGGGTGGTTGACGCCGCTGCCCGCGCCGCGCCAAGAGAGCACCGCCCATGCCCAGCGTCGATCTCGTCTACTTCAACGCCGGCGGCGGCCACCGCGCCTCGGCCCTGGCACTGCAGCAGGCGATCGCCGCAAGCGGCCTGGGCTGGACCGTGCGGCTGGTCAATCTCACCGAGGTGCTCGACCCGCAGAGCAGTTTTCGCAAGCTCACCGGCATCGCCCCGGAAGACCTGTACAACAAGCGTCTGGCGCACGGCCTGACGCTGGGCCTGGCGCAGGAACTCAAGCTGCTGCAGGCGCTCATCCGCCTAGCGCACCAGCCCATGCTCAAGTCCCTGCAGCAGTATTGGCTGCGCACCGAGCCGGACATGGTGGTCTCGCTCATCCCCAACTTCAACCGCGCTCTCTGCGAGAGCCTCGCGGCCAGCCTGCCGGGCGTGCCTTTTGTGACCGTGCTGACCGATCTGGCCGATCATCCGCCGCATTTCTGGATCGAACCCGGGCTGGCCCAGCATGTGGTTTGCGGCAGCGCCCGCGCCGTGCAACAGGCCCGCGAGGCCGGCCATCCAGCGGCGTACATCCACCCCACATCGGGCATGATCATCCGGCCGGATTTCTACTGCGAGCCCGCCAGCTTCGACCGCGCCGCGCGGCTGCAAGCCCTGGGCCTGGACCCGGCCCGTCCCACCGGCGTGGTGATGTTCGGCGGCCACGGCTCGCGCAGCATGCTGGGCATCGCCCAGCGCCTGCCCGAGGTGCAACTCATTGTGATGTGCGGCCACAATGCCAGGCTTGCCGACAAGCTGCGCGCCCTGCCGGCCACGGCGCCGCGCCTGATTCTGGGCTTCACGCCGGACGTGGCCGAGTGGATGCGCCTGGGTGACTTTTTCATCGGCAAACCCGGCCCTGGCGCCTTGAGCGAAGCCCTGCAGCTCGGCCTGCCCGTGGTCGTCGCGCGCAACGCCTGGACCATGCCGCAGGAGCGCTACAACACCGACTGGGTGCGCGACAACGGCTTCGGTCTGGTGCTGCGCAGCTTTCGCGGCATCGACGCCGCGCTGCCCGAACTGCTCGCCGCGCTGCCGGCTTACCGCGAACGCGTGGCCGCCTACCGCAACCGCGCGGTGTTCGAATTGCCCGGCATCCTGGCGTCCATCCTCGACGCTGCGCAGCAGCCGTTCAGCCCGGCTTCTGGCGATGCAAGCGCTCAAGCCTGGTGAGTGGTGGGCATCGGACGGGTCACGACATCGGCAACGCGTTTCAGCCGCCGCCCTTCTGAAAATACGCGGTGAAGCGCCGCCACCAGCGAGCTCGGATTTCAGGCGTTGGCGCATCGAGTTCGATCTGCACCGACCAGCGTTCGAGCACGATCAGCCCCAGGCGGGCGGGCTGGATCGGGTGCAGGGCGATGCGCCAGGCGCAACCGTCGTGGCAACCGGCAAACATGTCGGGGAGATGGGGCGGCGGGCTTTGCAACGGGCCGAAGGCTTGCGCGAGTTGGCGCGCGAATTCGGCGCGGGTGATGGCCATGTCCAGGGTTGCGCTGGCCGGCGCGTCGGGGCCGAACATCTTGTGAGTGCCCCCGGACCTGACGCGTACGCGTCAGGCCTCCCCAGGGGGATGAGAAAGCTTAGGAGCGACCCTGCGTTTTCTCATGCGGTTCAGCCGCCGGCAACCGGGGGCCAGATCGCCAGGGTTTCGCCGTCCAGCAGCGCCCGCGTGTCGCGATGTTCGGGATCGATGTAGACGCCGTCCACCAGCACCAGATGCACCAGTTGCCAGGGCAGGCGAAAGCGTTCGACCACGTTCTGGATGGTGGTGCCGGCGGCCAGCTCAAGGCTGATCTGGTGGCCCTGGCGCGGCTGCGGCAGGTAGTCGGTGAGCGTGGCCATCAGCTTGAGCTGGATGCGCACCGTCTGCGCCGCGGCGACAGCGGTGGCGCTGGCGGGCGCGGCGTCGGAGGTGGCGGGCTGATCGGCTGGGGCGGTACGCATGCGGGGCGAAGGAACGGGGCTGGTGTTGGTGGGAAGGCTGGCTGTGCGAAAGGACGTTGGCGCAGGAAGCCGGGAAGGGCGCAGTTCGGGCACCCTCAGGCCGCGAGCAGGCTGCGGTGGTCTTGCGCCTGGGCGCAGGCGAGATAGGCGTCCATCAACCGCGTCGGGTCGGCCAGCAGCTTGTCTTTCCAGCCGCCGAGTTTCACCCGCCCTTCCACCAGCCCGCGCAGCACGCCGATGTGGGCGGTGGTGCCGATGCTGTTGCTGCCGACCATGACGTCGCCGTCGAACTGCAGGCTCAAGTGGCGATGCCCGGGGCGGTCGGTCAACTCCACGCCCTGGCCGCCGGGAACGCCCTGCCACTGGCCGAAGCTGCAGGAGATGAGGCCCAGGGTGTCGAGCACGTTGATCTGGGTCACGCCGCGCAACTGGGCGTGCTTACCCGCCATATTCATCGCCGCGACATAGGCCTGGTCGACGGCATTGGGTTGGATGGCGCTGACGATGGGCTTGCCGTAGATCGCGTCGAACGCCTCGGCGCAGTCGCCCGCCGCAAAGATGCCGGGGACATTGGACTGCATGCGCTCGTCGGTCAGCACACCTTGCAGGCAGCGCACGTCCGAGCCCTCGAGGAAGCCGATATTGGGCTTGACCCCGGCGGCGGAAATCACCAGATCGGCGGGCAGACGCGCACCCGTGGACAGGCGCACCGCGAGGGGCGCTTGAAGATCGGCGGGGTTGGATTCGATGGATTCGATGCGCGCGCCGGTGTGCACCGTCACGCCCTTGGCCTGCACCCAGTCGCGGATCATGCCGCCTGCGGTTTCACCCATCATGCGCGGCACCATGCGGTCGCCCATCTCCACCACCGTGAGCTGCACGCGACGGCGCACCAGCGACTCCATGATGATGCAGCCGATGAAGCCGGCGCCGAGCTGGATGACCCGCGCCCCTGGCACGGCGAACTTCTCGATCGCGCGCGCATCGTCCAGCGTCCAGCAGGTGTTCACGCGCTGGGCGTGAATGCCGGGGATGGGGGGCAGTGCCGGGCTGGAGCCGGTGGCGATCAGCAAGGTGTCGAAGGCCAGCGTGCCGCCTAATTCCAGCGCCAGGGCTTTGGCGGCGGGGTCCACGGTTTTCACCCGGTCGCGCTTGAGCGCGATGCCGAGCTGCTGCCAATGGTGCGGGTCTTTGCGCAGCCAGATGCCGCGCTCGGTGATGTCGCCGTGCAGCAGATAGGGAATGGCCATGCGCGAATACGGCGGCGCGTCCTCGTCGCCGATCAGGGTGATGGTGTCGGCCGCCGGTGCGTTCTTGCGCAGGGTTTCGGCCGCGACGACGCCGGCCGGGCCGTTGCCGATGATGACATGGTGGTTCATGTGGGTTCCCCATTTCCAAGCCGGCGCAGGGCCGCCCCAGGCCAGCTTGGCTGACGAGAACGGCGCAAAGGATCGTGCGAGCAAAGCGAGCGAAACTTTGCGCCGTTTCTTCACAGGCCGAGCCGCGACCGCGTCTCGGGCTTGAGCGTGCCCTCGGGCGTCCAGCCGCGCAGCTCGTAATACTTGGGCAGCATTTCCGGCAGCTTGTTGACCATGCCTTTGGCGGGACCGGTTTTGGCCGGTTCCTTCAGCAGGCGGGGCGGCAGGGTGTCGTCCTTCGCGGTGAAGCCGGCGCGGTTGTTGTAGTCGCGCTCCATGTTCCAGATGCGCTCGCCGATGGTGCTCAGGTTCTCCATGCTGAAACCCTCATCACAAGCTGCGGCCAGCTGCGGCTGCAGGTCGGCCAGGGTCCAGGCGAAGGTGGTGAACACGCACACGCCGGCCGAGTCGAACACCGCCGTGGCGTCCTGGAAGGCCTTCACCAGTTCGGGCTTGCCCTCGGTGACCAGCGGATCGGTTTTCACCGGAATGCCCAGCACTTCCGACGCCACGGTGTAGCCGCGCAGGTGGCAGGCGCCGCGGTTGCTCGTGGCATAAGCCAGCCCCATGCCCTGAATGCCGCGCGAGTCGTAGGCCGGGAACTCCTGCCCCTTGACGCTCATGCTCAGCTCGGGGTGAGCGTACTTGGCGGTGAGGCGCTTGCTGCCCAGGCCGATTTCCTTGCCGAAGCCCTCGCCGCGCGCGGTGATCTCGGCGAAGTAGGCCAGCGCCTTGGCCGAGCCGAACGGCGCCTCGATGCCGAGCTGCTCCTTGGTGATGAGGCCCATGTCGTACAGCTCCATCACCGCGCCCACGGTGGCGCCGAAGGTGATCGGGTCCATGCCGTCCTCGTTGCAGATGAAGTTGGCGTAGGTGAGCGCTTCCAGATCGTTGACGCCGTTGGCCGCGCCCAGCGCCCAGGCCGCCTCGTATTCCAGGCCGCCCGAGGCGCCCCAGTACTGCGGCTTGTTCTCCACGGAGAAGTGGTGCGCGTCGATCTTGCTGATGCGCCCGCAGGCGATGGTGCAGCCGAAGCAGGCCTGGTTGGTGACGAGGTTGGGCTTGCCGTCGGACTTGCGCGGCTCGTGCATGGCCTCGCCGGAAATGTCCTTGGCGCCGTCGAACTGCACGTCGCGGTGGTTGCGCGTGGGCAGGGCGCCGATTTCGTTGATCACGTTCATCAGCACCTGGGTGCCGTATTTCGGCAGACCCTGGCCGGTGACGGCGTTGTCGTGCAGCACCTTCTTGCCGGCGCTCACCGCCGCCATGAAGGCCTTGGGGTCGCGCACATGGCCCACGCCCAGGGTGCCGCGCAGCGCGATGGCCTTGAGGTTCTTGCTGCCCATGACGGTGCCGACGCCGGAGCGCCCGGCGGCGCGGTGCAGGTCGTTGACCACGGCCGCGTACATCACGCCGTTTTCTCCGGCGCGGCCGATGGAGTTGACACGAATCAGCGGGTCCTGGTGATGGTTCTTGATCCAGGGTTCGGTTTCCCACACCGTCTTGCCCCAGATCGGCGCGGCGTCGCGCAGCTCGGCCTTGTCGTTCTCGATGTAGAGGTAGACCGGCTTGGGCGATTTACCCTCGACGATGATCATGTCCCAGCCCGCCATCTTGAGTTCGGCGCCGAAATAGCCGCCGGAGTTGGAGCAGGCGATGGCGCCGGTCAGCGCCCCTTTGGTGATGACCGAATAGCGCCCGCCGGTGGACACCATGGTGCCGGTCAGCGGCCCGGTGGCGTAGATGATCTTGTTGTCCGGCGACAGCGGATCGACCTTGGCGTCGACCTCCTCGACGAAGTATTTGGTCGCCAGCCCGCGCTGGCCGATGTAGTCGCGCGCCCACTGCATGTTCAGCGGCTCGCTCTTGGTGGTGCCTTGCGTGAGGTTCACGCGCAGAATTTTTCCGGCCCAGGTCATGGTCGTCTCCTTCAGGCTTGAGTGTTCTGGTTGCCCAGCTTGCCGGCCCATTGCTGCATGCGCGACAAGCCCGTCCAGTCGGCGTCGACATAGGTGATGGCGCCGGTGGGGCAGGCCTCGGCGCAGGCCGGCTCGCCGCCGCACAGGTCGCATTTCTGCACCTTGCCGGTATCGGCCACGTAGTTCACCGTGCCGAACGGGCAGGCGATGGTGCAGACCTTGCAGCCCACGCAAGTATCTTCCAGCACGATCTTGGCGCCGGTGGCGGCGTCGAGCTTGATGGCTTCGACCGGGCAGGCGTGCAGGCACCAGGCCTCGTCGCACTGGGTGCAGGTGTAGGGCACCTTGCGCCCGGTTTCGTGGAAGTCGAACACCTTGATGCGGCTCTTGGCGGTGTTGAAGATGCCGTAGTTTTCGTACGAGCAGGCCATCTCGCATTGCAGGCAACCCGTGCACTTGTCCGGGTCGATATGCAGGGACTTTTGCATCTTGCGTCTCCTCGGTTGTTGTCGCGGTCACAGCTCGGATGGACTGGCCGCAGTTCGTAGACCACCAGCGTCGAGCGCAACGGCGGCAGGCCACCAAAGACCGCCACAAGCCTCGACTCCCGACCCACTATAGACCGCGCTGAGAGGCCTTGGAAGCCACGCGCGCCGAGTATCCGATCGCGTTTCTCGGGTATCGATCCGAGCGTCATCCACCTCAGGTTTATCGCCAGGCTGACGTCAAACTGACACCGTGGCGCCGGGAGGCATCGGGCTCAGTTCAGCAGGACGCGTCGGGCCACCGCTGCCAGTGGGCGTTCGGCCCAGCGCTGCATGCGGCCGCCCAGCAGCAGGGGCTTGAGCGCCATGCGCACGGCCAGGTCAACGGGGTATTGCGCGCTCATCAGCGCGTATACCTGTCGACTCACGGCGTTGAACGAAGGCGGCTGTTCGCGGCCGCGGAAATACCAGGCCGCGGCATGCCGCAGGGCGATGTCGGCGTCGCTCTGGCGCAGCTCGGCGACGCGTCGCCACAGCGCCGCCATGACCTTCGGACGACCCAGGGCTTCGCGCTCGCGGTACTTGAGAAAGTAGTGGTAGAAGTGTTTGTAGTGCTGCACCTCGTCGTTGCGGATATGCCAGGTCAGCTCGCGCAGCACCGGCTCGCCGCACACGGTGTTGAGCGCCTGGTAATAGGTGGTCGTGCCCATTTCCACGATGCAGCGCGCCACCATTTCCTGGCCGCGCGTGGGCTCGAGTTGCTCCGCGGTGCAGAGCTTGGCGTATTCGCTGAAGAAGTCGGCATAGGCGCCGTCCCAGTCGAATTCCGGCCAGACATGGTGGATATAGGCCTTCAAGGCGCGGCCATGCTGCAGTTCCTCCGGCTCCCAGTGCTCGATCAGCCAAGTGCCGATCTCGGCATCATCGGCAAAGTAGTCGACCAGGTTGCGGGTGTAGGTGTCGGTGCCGCTTTCAATGAACGAGGCGCTGCACACCAGCAGGAACAGATCGTCGCGCTCGCGCAGGCTGGCGCAGTCGATGGGCCCAAAGTCCAGGTCTTCAAGGCGCCAGCGCAAATCCGGGCTGTGCGATGCGTCAAGTGATGCGTCTTGCATGGTCGATCTCCCAAGAGGTTGTGGATGGGACACCCCTTACCCTACTTTAGTTCGGGTTTTCCTGGATGGCTCGGGCGCCAGCGTGACTTCGGCGCCTGTGCGGACGCTGCCCGGTAAACTGACAGGCCGATGTTTGACCCCGCATGAGGAGAATCAAAATGCTGCAAAGAACGCTTGTCATCGCCGTGGCCGGCGCCCTGGTTTTGGGGGGCTGCGCCGACATGAATCAATCCCAAAAAAGCACGGCGCAGGGAGCCGGCATCGGTGCTTTGGCGGGCGCCGCCCTTGGCGCTCTGACGGCGGGCGGAAACACCGGCCGTAGCGCCGCAACGGGCGCTGCTGCCGGCGCCGCGGTCGGCGCCCTGGGCGGCTATCTGTGGAACCAGCACCTGGAAAAGCAGAAGCAGCAGATGGAACAGGCCACCGCCGGCACCGGAGTGCAGGTGACGCAAACGGCCGACAACCGCCTGAAGATCAATGTCCCGGCAGATGCCGGCTTTGCCACCGGCAGCGCCCAGATCAACAGCAACCTGTACCCCGCGCTCACGCAGTTGGCGACGGGGCTGATGCAGAACCCGACCGAATCGGTGCAAATTCTGGGCTATACCGACAGCACCGGGACCGACGCGATCAATTACCCCTTGTCGGAAAACCGCGCCTTGAGCGTGAAGAACTACCTGGTATCGCGTGGCGTGCAACCGCAGCGCATCGCCACCCAGGGCATGGGCCCGCAAAACCCGGTGGCCAGCAACGCCACGCCGCAAGGCAGGGCGCTGAACCGGCGCGTGGAAATCTACGTCGCCTACCCACCGCATCCCTGAGCGGGCGCGAGCCGTTGTGGCATGGCAGCGGCCGTCGGCCCACGGGTCCGCCGACGTCTGCCAGCCGCAGGGCGTGCCATCAGCCAGCAGGGGTCGATGTGCCTGGCCGCATCTTCTCCAGCAAGGCCTGCCGGATGGCGCGTAGCTTGGCCTTGACCTCGGTTTCACCGGTAGGGCCCAGGCGCATCAATATTTTCTGTCCGACCGAGGCCGACTC
The DNA here is from genome assembly GCF_900089495.1 of Thiomonas sp. X19. Lineage (NCBI taxonomy): Bacteria > Pseudomonadati > Pseudomonadota > Betaproteobacteria > Burkholderiales > Thiomonas > Thiomonas sp. X19. The sequence goes on from NZ_LT605203.1 coordinate 806,959, forward strand.
CAGGCGCGGATCGGCATACTGAAACAGCACTTTCGGCTGCACCAGCAGCACCGGCGGCCTGGGTTCGGGCGCGGCCAGCAGGTTGTCGATGACCACGAGCAGCCGGTTGTTGAAGCTGGCGTGCGGATAGCCCAATTCGGTGTAGGCCTGCTGGAACAGCGGGTAGAACTCCAGGTAGACCTCCACGAGTCGTTCCGGCTTGACCTGCCGCAGAACTTGCAGATAGGGCGCATAGCGCTGCGCGTTGTCGGGGCTGATGGCCAGGTCCGCGCCCGTGCCGCTGGTGCGCAACAAGCCAGGCACCGGGCCGACCGGCCACGCCTTCACCGGCGCCTGCTGCCGCGGCAGGTTGTCGATGGTGGCGACGATGTGCAGGATGAGGCGATGCGGAATCAGCCATTGCGCAAAGGCCTTGTGACCGATCAGGCCGGCGAGCGCCTGGCCGATGGCGCCATCGCTCTGGTCGAGCTTGGGCAAGTTGGCCGCGTTCTGTTGCGGCAACTCCAGTTGCGGTGCCGACGCCGGCGATGATGCCGGCACCGAGGCCGGCCCGGCGACTGGCTGACTCTGCGCCGCTGTGGCCGCAGCGCTGGCGCTTGGGTGCAGCGTAGCCGGCAGGTGGCCGCGCTGCCAATTGAAATAGCCGATGGCAGCCACCAGTGCCACGAGCACAACGGCGACGATGAGCAAGGGGTTTTTCATGGTCTTCCTTCGATGGTGATGCCATCGACTTCGATGCGCATGACCGATAAGGCACGGGTGATTCGCTGCAATACCTGCCGCAGGTATAGCCCAGCTTGGCTTGCATCACAAGCGCGGACCGGGTGCGAGCCGACTGTCAAATTCCTGTCACGTCAGTCATGTAACTTCTTGTGAGCCATGTCAGTGAACGTGACACCACCGACAGACGACACCGCCCAGCGGCTTCATTCCCATCCGCTCACCCTGACCGAAGGATCGTGCCATGACCCAAATCCCCACCTTGTCGCGCCGGCAAGCACTCAAGCTGTTCACCGGCGCCCCCCTGTTGCCGCTGGCCGGCGGCCTCAGCGCAGCCTCCTTCTTGACGGCCTGCGGCGGCAGTTCCGGCACCGCGGCGGCCACACCGCAACCTGGCCCAGCCCAGGCCGCCACGCCCACTGCGGCCAGTTTCAGCTCCATGGCCGCCCCGGCTCTGGCCGATGCCGCCGCGATGGCCACCACCAGCGTGGCCTCCAGCCTTCGAGTGGCATACAGCAATGGCAGCACGCAAACCTACAAGCTTGGCTACCAGCCGATGTTCATCACTGGAGACCAGGTGCCCAATCTGCTGGGCGGCACCATCCTCGCCGGCGGTTGTTTCGACATCGACGGCAACCCCATCATCGACAAATCCGTACCCGGGCAGGAGCGCCCGTTCTATTCCGACTGTCCCGATGGGATGAGCCTGTTGCAGACGATTGCCGGCGCCGACAAGGCCAAGCTCGGCGTCAAGGGCAATGTGGTGTTTGCCGTCGTGCAGTTCGAGTACACCACGCGCGACCAGGCGCAAGCCAGCCAGTACGGCCGCCTGCTCTCGCCGATCGCCGTGCTCACGCTCGACCAAGAGCCGACCACCGGCAAGCTCACCTTGGCCAGGTACTCCAACGTGCCGACCAAGCCGGCGTATGGCCTGTGGATCACCTGCGGCGCCAGCCTGTCGCCGTGGAACACACACCTCAGCAGCGAGGAATACGAGCCCGACGCCTTCGCCATCGCCAACAACAGCCAGTTCAAGGCGTTCATCACCAATCTCTACGGCGACGCCAACGCCGTGAGCGATCCGGTCAAGGCCAACCCCTACCTCTACGGCCACCTGCCCGAGGTCAAGGTCAACCCCGACGGCACCGGCAGCGTGGTCAAGCATTTCTGTCTGGGCCGCATTTCGCACGAGCTGGTGCACGTCTGCCCGGATCAGCGCACCGTGCTGATGGGCGACGACGCGACCAACGGCGGGGCCTTCATGTTCGTCGCCGATCAGTCGGCCGATCTGTCCTCGGGCACGCTGTACGTGGCCAAGGCGACGCAGACCTTGGGCAACGGTCCTGGCGCATTCACGCTCAATTGGATCAAGCTTGGCAGTGCCACCAGCGCCGAAATCGAGCAGTTGGCCAAGACCCTCAAGCCCACCGACATCATGGACGTGGCCACGACCAATCCCAATGATCCGAGCTTCACCAAGATCCGTTTGTCCGGCAAGGACAACTGGGTGAGGCTCAAGCCCGGCATGGACAAAGCGGCAGCCTTCCTTGAGACGCACCGCTATGCGGCGCTGGTGGGCGGATCGATGAGCTTTACCAAATGGGAAGGCACGACGGTCAATGCCAAGGATAAGGTCGCCTACATCGCGATGAGCTACATCCAGGCCTCGATGATCGATGGCACCACCGACATCAAGGTCCAGGGCCCGCGTGCAGGCGCTACTTATGCGATGAACCTGAAGACGGGGCAGAAGGACGTGAGCGCCATGGCGATTGCCAGCGACTGGGTGCCGGTGGACATGGCGCCGCCCGCCGCCTTGGTGGGTGAGGATCTGGCCGCACCGGACGCGCTGGGCAATCTGGCCAACGCCGACAAGGTCGCCAACCCCGACAACCTCAAGTTCTCGGAAAAGCTGCGCACCCTGTTCATCGGCGAAGACAGTGGCATGCACGTCAACAACTTCCTGTGGGCCTACAACGTCGACACCAGGCAACTCAGCCGCATTCTGTCGTGCCCCGCGGGGGCCGAGTCCACCGGTTTGCAAGGCGTGGACGACGTCAACGGCTGGACCTACATCCTGAGCAATTTCCAGCACCCGGCCGACTGGGAAACGCCATTGCACGACAAGATCAAGTCCACGCTCGACCCGCTGATCAGGGCCAACTACAAAGACCGCTACGGTGCGGCAGTCGGTTACATCACCGGGCTGCCGCAAACAACCAAGGCTTGAAGCGTGGCCTGGCCAGCCGGTGTGTTGCCCAGCCAGCGTGGCGGCGGTTTTGAGCGCCCCCAGGGTCGGCTCGCCGGCCAGCCCCCCGTGGGGGTCAAGGAAACTTGGGGCGGCCCTGCGTTTCCTTGAGAGGCTTGTCTGACCGCCATGCCGATCTGGCCGCGGATCGGCATGGCGGTTTGCGCGTCCTTGGCGAGGAACCCGGATTGATGCATGGCCATCGATTCCCACAGCCAGCCATGATTCCGAGTGACCTGCAAGGTGATGATGTCGCCCTGTCGCGAAGCCTTGCGTAAAGGCATGAATAACCATGGGAATTGCAATTCGACAAACGGGCTTTCGAAGGGGGTCCGGCGGCGGCTTGCGCCAGCCTGATGCGCGGGCTTAGGCTTGGGCATGGCGGCCGAAGAGTCGCCAATTTCCCGGAGGTCTGTGATGTTCGACACGCATGAATCGGCAGGGCTGTGGTCGCTGGGATTACGCATCGAGAGCGCCGCTGATGCGCGCCTGGCCGCCTGGCTGCGAACGCGGCTTGGAGCGCAGCCACTGCGCGAAGCGGCACTGGTTTTAGCGAGCCGCAAGCAGCCCAGGCCTCTCAAGGTTGCACGGGCGCTTGGGCTGACGCTGCCGCCAGAGTTTGTGCAGAGCGACGCCATGCCAACATTGCAGGACCTGCGCCGCCACGACCAGGCTCGTCGCCAGGGTTGGCCGCAGCCGCTCGACGGGCGGTAAATTCGCCGCCGCATTCCCGCCGCCTTTGAGCGCCCCCGGGGTCGGCTCTCCGGCCCCGCCCCCCGTGGGGGTCGAGGAAACTTGGGGCGGCCCTGCGTTTCCTTGAGAGTCCTCACAGGCGCGAAGACTCGCCTTCAGGTCGTTCGAGCTGTACGGCCGGCGCTGGTTCAGCCTGCGTTGCCGGTTGTATGGCGCCTGCCTGGGCGAGGCGTCACGCCGCCTGCCAGAACGCCGCGGCGAAGAGCGCCGCCACCAACACCCAGCCGCTGGCAGAAGGCATCCATTGCGCAACCATCCAGGCCAGCGCCACGGCCAGCATGACCGAGGCGACATTGCGGACGTCGCCAAAAATGAGCTGGAAGACCTTTTTCATGTGCGCGCTCCTTGCGTGGCGAGTTGCGGCACGCGTAACTTGAAGGCGGACAGCCGCCCGGCCACCGCATAGACCGTGAACAGCAGCAAGAGCGTGGCGTCGCCCAGGGGCCAGACCTTGGCTTCATCGAGCAGGCCGCCCAGGCTCCAGAAGGTGCCGAAGGCCAGCAGGGCGCAGGCGACGGTGAACTTGAGGGTGTTCTCCGGCACTTTGGTCAGCGGCTTGCGCAGCACCAGACCCACGGCGATGACGGCCAGCAGCGCGGCCACGGCGCTGCCAGCGGCCTGGCCGTAGCTGATGGAGCGGCCCAGGGCCACGACCAGCAGCCATACCTCCAGGCCTTCGAGCAGCACGCCTTTGAAGGCCACCGCCCAGGCGACGCGGGCTTCGGCGTGGTCGATCTTTTCGCGCGTTTCGGCGAACTCTTTCGCTTCGTCGTGCAGCTTGGTGCGACCGGCGTAGCGGCGGATGGCCTTCACATACCAGCGCAGGCCGAACAGCAGCAGGAACAGGCCGATGGCGGCGCGGATGATGTTGATGTCGGCCTGCACCACGTTCAGCCCCGCGCCGGTCACGGCGATGAGCGCTGCGACCACGGCCAAGGCCGCAGCGGCGGCTCCGGCGGCGCGTGCCCAGCCGATGGACAGCGCCACCGCCAGCACGATGGTGAAGGCCTCCACCCACTCGACGGCGGAGGCCAGGAAGACGGCGGTCATCCCGCCCCATTGGGTTGCATTCATACGGCCAGTTCCTCGGTTGTTGTCGTTGTCGTCGCAGGGTAAAGCAAAGCCTGCGCGGCGGCGATGCGCAGGGTGATGGTGCTGCCCGCCGCGTGGCGCAGAGCGTCGGGCAGCGCGTCCGGCACGGGCAGGCGCAGCGGCACTCCAGACAGGTCGATGCGCAGTTCGGCGTGTTCGCCCACGGTGAGGTGGCCGAGCACGCGCGCCTGCGCTGACCAGCACGGTGTGTCGACATTCAAGTGGGCGTGTGGCAGATGCAGCGCCGAGGCGCGCAGGTAGAGGGTGTATTCGCCGTCGGGCTGCTCCGCCTGAGCGGTGCTTGCAGCCACCTCGCCCCAGGGCGCCTGCAGACGGCCCGCCTGCAGGCGCACCGGCCAGGCTCCAAGCGCGCCGGTGAAGCGCGCCACAAACGCCGTGGCGGGCTGGCGCAGCAGGTCGCGCGGGGCGCTCAGTTGCAGCAGGCGGCCTTGCGCCATCACGCCCACGCGGTCGGCCAGGGCCAGCGCCTCGCGGTGGTCGTGGGTGATGTAGAGGGCGCTGATGCCGTGCTCGCGCACCACGCTGCCAATCAGGTCGCGCAGCTCCTCACGCAAGCCCGCGTCGAGGTTGGACAGTGGCTCGTCGCACAGCAAGAGCCGGGGTCGCACCGCCAGCGCACGCGCCAGCGCCACGCGCTGCTGCTGCCCGCCCGACAGGGCATGCGGATGGCGGTCAGCCAGGTCGGCCAGCCCCACATCGGCCAGCATGGCACGGGCGCGTGCGCGCGATGGCTCGCGCCCCAGGCGATGCAAAGGCAGCGCGACGTTGTCCAGGGCGCTCAGGTGGGGCCACAGCGCGTAGTCCTGAAACACCATGCCCAGTTGCCGCTGTTCCGGCGGCAGGAAGGGGCCGTCCGCCGCGTCCACCACGGTGGCGCCCAGGCGCATGCTGCCGCCGTCCAGCCGCTCCAGCCCGGCGACCAGGCGCAGCAGCGTGGTCTTGCCCGACCCGGAAGGGCCGAGCAGGCAGAGGATTTCGCCTTCCTGCAATTGCAGGCTGACGTCGTGCAGCGCGATGGTCGCGCCGAAGCGCTTGCGCGCGGAGTCGATGTGCAGCAGGGTCATGGTTCAGGGGGTGCCGAGTTGTCGCCAGGCCACGGGGGTGAGGCGCTGATAGGCCCAGCGCGCCAGCAAGGCGAAGGCCAGCAGCACGGCCATGCCCAGCACCTGCAAGCGCGCCTGCTGGTGCAGCTGGAAGCCGCCCGCATATTGCAGCAGGGCGACGGCCAGCGGCGGGTGTCCTGCGGGGTAGAGCAATTCGGAGGCGGGCAGCTCGAACGCAATCGACAGCACCGCCAGCAGCCAGCCGTAGAACAGCGAGCCGGCCAGCAGCGGCAGATGCACATGGCGCAGGGTCTGCAGACGCGACAGCCCATGCACCCGGGCGGCATCGGCCAGCGAGCGGTGCAACTGCGCCACCGGCCCCAGCAGCACCCGGCTGGTGGCCGGCACCGCCAGCGCCACATAAGCCATGCCCAGCAGCAGACTGCCGCCATACAGCGGCGCATACGGCTGGTTGTAGGCCTGCAGATAGGCGGCGGCAAGGACGATGAGCGGCAGCGCCATCATCGCCAGCAAGGCGACATCGAGCACGCGGCCCAAGCGCCCAGGGCGGGCAGTCAGCCAGGCCATCGGCAGGGCAATGAACACGGTGATGCTGGCTGCGACCCAAGCCAGTTGCAGCGAATAGCGGATGGCGGCAAGCAATGGAGGGAGCGAAGCGGCAATCTGCGCCCAGCCCGCCTTCGGCCACGCCACGCCGAGCGCCGCGAAAGTGGGTAAAGCCAATGCAAACAAGGCCAGCGCCAAGAGCAAAGCGCCATGCAGCAGTTGGTGGCTGGTTTGCAGCCGCACCCGCGCGGCAGGCCGGTGCTTGGCACCCAGGGTTTGATGCTGGCGGGCGCGCCGCCCCACGCGGCTTTGCAGCACCAGTGCGGGCAGCACCAGCGCCAGCAGCAGCCAGGACGTTGCCGCCGCCAAGGGGAAGTTCAGCGGCATGCCGTTCACCGCCTGATAGATGGCATACGTGCCCATGGTGAAGCCGCTGCTCGCTCCCAACGTGGCCACCACCGCAAAGTTGCGCAGCGACTCGGCGTAGGCCATGGCGAAGCCGGCGGCCAGTGCGGGCAGCAGCGCGGCCAGCCCCAGGCGCAGCCGCCACAGACGCGACAGGCCGTGCACCCGCGCGGCTTCCTGCAGCGCGGCGCTGCTGTTGCGCAGGCTGCCTTGCGCCACCAGAAATACATAGGGCACGACCTTGAGGGCCAGGGTGAGGATGATGCCCACCGGGCCCAGCAGCAGTTGCGCGGCGTGCAAGGCCGTGGGCCATGCAGCCAGCGGGCCGATGGGCGCGGCCAGCAGCATCCAGCCCGAGGCGAGGAAAAAGTCCGGGAAGATGAGCAGCAGCCACACCCCGGCTTCGATCCAGCCGCGTCCGCGCAGATCGGTGCGCTCGCGCAGCCAGGCCAACCACAGGCCGAAGGGCAGCGAAAGCACGCCCACGGTGAGCGCCACCCACAGCGAGTTGAACAGCGCATGCAGTTCATAGCCCTGGAAGGCGTGGCGCAGCGGGGCAAGCGTTGGCCGCAGATCACCCTGCAGTACATGCGGCAAGAAAGCCGTGAACAAGAAGCCCAGCAGGGGATAGGCCCACAGTGCGGCAAACGCCACAGTGGCCAGCAGTAAGCCGACACGCAAGCCCCAGCGGCGCCCAGCGGTGCGCGTGCCGCTGGGCGCGTGCGTCGACGCCAAGGCGGGTTCGGCCAGCCAGCGCAGGTCTGGATTGCGGGCAGTCATGGGCGCGGTGTTCAGCGGGCGCTCAGTGGACGGTCAGCGTGCGATCTGCGCGGTGAACCAGTCGATCACCTGCGGCTCTCTCAATCCCCATACGGCCGGGTCGAGCACCAGCGGCTGCACCCTGCCCAGCAGCTTCAGGCTGGGCAGGGGCGCGACGCCTTCGAGCAAGGGCAGATCGTTGGAGTCGGCATCGGCGTCGCCTTGCTGCATCGCGGCCTGTCCTGCAGGCGACAGCACCCATTGCACGAAGCGCCGCGCTTGCTGCTGCAGCGTGCCCGACACCTGCTTGCCGATGGCCAGATCGGACGGCAACACGGTGGCGGGTGCGGGTGTGGCAATGTGCAGCGCGGGCATCTCGTGCAGGAAGCCGATGGCCGCCGAGCTTTGCACCACGGCGGCGTCGATCTGGCCGTACTGCAGCGCGCGCAGGGTCACGCTGTTGGTGGGAAACACCTTCAAGCCGTTGGCTTTGAGACGCTCGAAATATGCCTTGCCCGGCGTGTCCCCCAGGTGTTGCAGCAGGCCCGCGACCAGCGGATAGGTGGGGCCGGAGATGGCCGGGTTGTCCATGCCCACCTTGCCGCGCAGCGCGGGCTTGGCGAGGTCGGCCCAGGTCTTGGGCCAATCGGCCTGCGCGATGGTCCTGGGGTTGTAGAGGATGACCCCGGCATAGGTCACGCCCACCGGCTGCCAGCAATGGCTGGGCGGCACGAGTTGCCGGCCCAGCGCGGTGTAGCGCACGGCAGGTGTCCAGCCGCATTGCAGCAGGCCTTGCGTGGCGAAGGTCTGCATCGCCTGGTTGCCGTCCAGCCAGAGCACGTCCCATTGCGGGTTGCCGCTTTCAGCCTGCACCCGCGCCAGCAGCGGGCCGGTGCTGAGGTGAATGAGGTTGACGGGAATGCCGGTGGCCTGGGTGAAGGCTTGCGCGACATGCTGGTCGTAGCCCATCGCGCCATAGACGGTGAGGGTGGCGGCTTGTGCCTGCGCTGACGCGCCAAGGCCGAGCAGCGTGGCCGTGGCAAGCTGGCGTGCAAAGCGGCAAGCCAGCTTGCTTGTGCGGCGTGATGTCGAGGCCATGGAAGTCATTGATCGTTCAGGTGAAACCGCACCCAAATGGTGAAGGCCATGGCTTTGCCTTGCAGCACACGGGGTGTGGCGGGATAGGGGGCGTTGCGCACGGCATCGAGCGCGGCGTGGTCCAGCGGGCCGGCACCGCTGGACGTGACCACGCGCAAGTGGCTGACCACGCCGTCGCGGAAATCGAAACCCACCAGCGTCTTGCCGGAGAGCCGCATCAGGCGCGCGGCTTGCGGATAGCGCACCGCCGCCTGGATGGCGCTGCGCAACGCGGCCTCGAAGCCGGCCTTGATCGAGGCGGCGTCGGGTGCCGGGGGTGCCGGCGGTTGCGGCGGAGCAGGCGGTGTGGGCGCCGCCACCGGCATGGCCGGCTTGGTGTCGGGCACCGGTGCGGGCGGGGCCTCCAGCTTCGGCGTCGCCACCGGCGGCGGTGGCGGCGGCTGCGCGGGTTTGGGGGCGACCTTGTGGAGGACCGGCCTGGGCCGCGGCTTGACGACGGGTTTGGGGGTGGGCTTCGGCAGCGGCTTGGGCACGGGCGGCCTGGGCGTTGGCGGAGCGACCGTTTGGGGCGCCGGCTTCGGGGCGTCGAGCACGATTTGCATCGGCGCAGGCGGTGGTGGCGCCGATGCATGGTCGGCCAGCCAGAGCAGAGCACCGACGATGACAACCTCCAGCAGCAGCGCAGCGCCCGCCGCCAGCGGCCAGCGCTGCCCGTCATGCGGCTCACGCCAATGCTGCGGGGCGTGCTGCAGCACGGCGCTCATGAGCCGCTGCCTCCGCCCTGCCGCGTCGCCAGGCCGATCTTCGTCACTCCCGCCTGGCGGCAGGCGTCCATCACCGCCATGAGCTGCTGCAGCGAGGTGTCCTTGTCTCCGGCCAGGGTCACCTGCAGTGCACCCGGCTGCGGCCGGCTCTTGAGCATGGCGGTGAGCTGCGCCGGGGTGAGTGCCCTCTGGTCGAAATGGATCACGCCCGCCTTGTCCACCGCCAGGGTGATCTGCGGCTTGGGCATGGCCTGGGCGGTGGCGCTGGTGGGCAGGCGCGAGGCGATGCCGGCGTCGGGAATCATGTGCAGCGTCACCATGATGAAGAACACCAGCAGGAAAAACATGATGTCGATCATCGGAATGATCTCGATGCGGGCTTTCTTGACTTCGAAATACTTCATGGCAACTCAAGGAAAAGTGCCGCAGCGCGAGGGCGCCGCGGCGGAAGCGGACGGAGAATGCGCGCTTGCTTGTAGAAAGGGTGTGATGGAAAGGGTGTGAGGAGCGAACTGGCGCGTTGATCCGAGGCCTGGAATGGCACCGTGCCGAGGTCAGGCAATTTTTTGTTGCAGCGCCTGGCCCAGGGCGCCGGCAGGCGCGACGCGGTTGGGGCTGACCGGGGTGACGACCGGATGCCGCGCGGGGCCGCGCACGCCGCCTTCGCGGTAGTGCGGCACCATGCGGTTGGCCAGCATCAGCTTGATGCGTTCGAGCTGGTGCATCAGCAGGCGCACGCGCTGGTTCAGCGCGTTGAACGCCACCAGGCCGAGCACGGCGATGAACAGCCCGGCGGCCGTGGCCACCAGCGCCTCGCCCACGCCGCCGGTGACGGCCTGCGAAGCCGCCCCCGGATTGGCCAGCGCCGAGAAGGTGTTGAACATGCCGATGATGGTGCCCAGCAGGCCCAGCAGCGGCGCCAGGGTGACGATGGTGTCGAGCACCCACAGCCCGTGGTCGATGCGCGGCGCCTGGTCCATCACGGCCTCTTCCAGGCGGCTGGAAAAGTGCTCGATGGCGTCGCTCATATCGTGATGCAGCGCCACGGCCACCACCTGCGCCGCCGGTGTATCGGCGTTCGCCTCGACCAGGCCTTTGAGTGATTTGGCGTCCACATGCGCGTGGCCCTTCAGTTCACGCACCCAGGTCTTGGCCGAGTCCAGCATGCGCGAGAGGGTCCAGAAACGCTCCACGGTCACCGCCAGAGCCACGAACAGCAAGACCAGCATGATGTAGAGAATGCCGCCCGAAGTCTGGGCGATGTGGGTGAGCGTGTCGAATGACATGGTTTGATTCCGGAAATGGGGTCGGGAAAATCAGCAACGGTAGCGAAAGTTCGTGACGATTCTTCGAACTTTCACCCCGTTTGGTTTTCCTGAGTGTGGATAGGAGTCCAGGATGAACCGCATCAATCAAAAGTCGGCCGACAGGCTGGCGAAGAATGTGCGGGGCGCTCCTGGGGTCGCCAAGACAAATTGCTGGTTCGGGTTGTTGCCCATGCCGACCCACTCTCCGTCAAAACTGACGAACTGATTGGCGTTGTATTCCTTGTTCGTCGCATTCAGAACGCCAAAGCCGAAGTGCAAGTCACGCAGCAGCGACTGGTGCAACGGTACCGTGCCATCCAGGGTCAAATTCAACAGGCCGTAGGCCGGCGCTTGTTGGGAGGTTGGCGTGTTGGTGTAGTCGCTCCACATGTACTGCGCGCCGGTGTACTGGTAAGAAATGGCCGGAACCCAGAGCATGCCGTTGCTATAGATCTTGTAATTGATGCCGACATTGAGGGTTCGGTTCGGGACGTTCGAGACCGGCAGGTTGGCGTAGCTGACTCCGCCGGTGGTGTAGTTATTGAAATCCGCCTTCTCGAAGTTCACGTTCGCGAATACCCCCAAGTTGTAGAGAAGATCGTCAGCCACGGCAATGTTGATGCCTTTGTAACTGGAGTCACCGTTCGCGTCACCGATGTAGTTGCCGTTGGCGTCGGTGAGTGGGATGTACTGGTTGCTGTAATGCAGGTGGTAATACGAGGCCGACAAGAGGAAGTGATGCAGGTACTGGCTGTTTTCAACATGGATCTTGAAGCCGACGTTGTAATCTTGGCTTTTTTCCAAGTTGTAGATGGGCGGGGTTGACTGGTACAGACCGCCGCCGCCGCCAACTTGTGGCTCTTTATAGGCCACCGCATAGTTGGCGAAGGTCGCCAGCCACGGTAAGGGTCGGAAGTTGACGCTGATCGAGGGTTCAACATCGTGGTGAGTGACGTTTGCACCTGGCAGCGTGCCCTGATCAGCAGAGGGGTCGAGAGCGTAGGCTTGGGCAAAATCGGTCTGGCCTCCGGGTGAATAGACAGTCTGGTCGCTGATGAATCGGATGCCAGGGGTCACATCCAGGTTGGCCAGCGGGCTGATCTTGTCCTGAGCGAAAACCGCCAAATCGGTCTGGTTGAAATAATCACTGCGATACTTTGCGTTGGGCACAGTCTGACTGCCGTAGACAGTCGTCGACGATCCAACCAAATCCGCTGGGTTATAGAAAGCGTTGCGGGTGTTGTAGGTGCTTTTCAGGAAAAAGCCGCCGACGCTGATCAGATTATGAGGAAGGCTGAGGTCGGCCCAAATCTTGTCGCCGTAGACCGAAGTGCTCGGGTTGTTGTGTTCGAATAAATTCGCTGGGCTGCTCAATCCATAATTGGCGTAGTGATCATGCACGCGTTCCCCAAGGCGATACCAGAGCAGGTTGTGCAGAGTCACGTTGGCATCAAGCGCGACGTTGAGCTTGCCGTAGATCAGACGGGTTTTGTTGGTGTCGTTCTTGTTCCATACTTTGCCTGGTACCGTGCTGTAAAAACCCGATGCCGGCTGGCTATACAGCGGCGAGTTGGCCGTGCCGTTTTGGGTGACGTCAGGGATGGTTGTCGTTGGCACAGCCATCGGGCGGTAACCAGTGCCGCGTGCTTGGTAAAAGCCAATGGAGAAGTCGCCCTGTTCGAATTGCTTACGGGTCTTCAGGAACACCGCATAGTTCTGGCTGCGGCTGTCGAAGCCATCTGGAGCGCTGCGGTAGCTGTTAGCCGAACCGGTGCCACCGGCCAGAATCGTTGACCAACCGTCATGTTCGCCGGTGTTGAGCACGTAGTCGAGGTTGCGTGCGCCATAGCTGCCGACGCTAAGGCCGATTGAACCGCCAGCCTTGTCACTTGGTTGTAGGGGAACAAACGCAATCTGCCCCCCGATGTTGTTGTACCAGCGGTCCTCGGGGTTCCCCGGGCCATAAGTGACGCCGACGCCTTGCAACAATCCGAGTTGTGGGATCTGCGGCGTCGCCCATAAACCACTCGATGGGTTGACCATCGGTACCCCGTCGAAGGTGACTGAAATCGAGCCGTTGTCGATCTGGGCGCCGCTGAAACCACCCCAACCCTGCTTGATTCCGTTGATGCTGATGGAGTTCTTGGTCGCGCCGGTCGAGCCATAACCTGAGACTCCGACGCCAGGAACCAGGGCGAGCGCTTGGGCGCTGCCACCGAATGGTCCTGCTGTTTTTAACTCCGTCTTAGTGATGACTTTGGTTGCTTGTCCTGACTTGAATACATGAGCAGCCTCGAGTTTTTTTTGCTCGTGGCTCTTCTTGGCGACAGCGCCTTGAGAGCCAGCCTGTACGCTGCCGAGGTCGGTCGGCGCGTTTTGGGCCTGGGCAGCGATGGGAGCTGCCAGCAGAGTGGCGAACAGCGCCTGCGCGAGCAGGCTGGGTTTGAACGCGGGACGCGCGGTTGGCGTGATCGGGTGCTGCATGCAATCCTCCGGGGTGGGTCGGGTTCGGCTTGTCCGCGAGGCTGTCTGGCCCACGGGTACAGAGCGCTATTGCAGCCAGGGCGCGTGACGCGCCGGTTGCATAAACCTGACGAAGATCTGACCGCCGGCGTCAAACTTGTACATAAACGTTGACGTTGCGAACGCTTATCGACACCAGGAGCAGATTCGGCCGGCGCCGATTGACGCGTCTGGGCGCGCTGAGTGTGTCAACAAGCCAGGGCTACTCAGGTTTGTCGATGCGCAGCGTTGTCAACGCTTGGGGTCGTTTGCCCCGGCGGCAAGGTTCTGTGCCAGCGGTAGCCCACACCATGCACCGTCTGCACATGGTTGTGCAGCCCGAGCGGGCGCAGCGCGCGTCGCAGGCGACCCACGGCGGTGTGCACCGTGTCGGCCTGGGCACGGGCAGGAATGTCCATCGCCAAACGCAGCGCCTGGGGGCCAAGCACATGCCCGGCCTGCGCCGCAAGGGTCCAGAGCAGGTGGAAGAGTTGCGGCGGCAGCGCCAGAGTCTGCGTGCCCTCAAGGGATTGCAGAGCCGCCCCGAAATGTCCTTGACCCCCTTTGGGGGAGTCCGCTTGCGGACTGCTGGGGGCGCTCAGATAAAGGCGTCGGGCCTGCCCATCCAGCGCCAGGTCGTCATCCAGCTGCAGCCAGCCGTCGGGCTGCGGCGCCACGCGCTCGCGCAGCCGGCCGAGTTGTGCGCGGATCAAGGCGGCCGTGCTGCCCAGGTGCAGCACGGCATCGGCGCCGGCGCGCAGTGCCGCCAGGGCGCCGGGGTCAGCCACGTCGGGCAGCAGCGCAAGCACGCCTGGCAGGCGCCCGCCGGGCTGGTGGCGCAGGAGCATGAGCCAGTCGGTCAGCTCGCGCACGTCGTGGCCGCTGCTGAGCAGCGCTGCCCAGGAGTCGCCTTCGCGCAGGCGCAACAAAGCCTCGCCGGGCGCGATGGGTTGGGAATTGGTATCGTCGCAATCCGCCGTGGCCGAGGCGAAGCGCACGCGCAGGACAGCGTGCTTGACCGTGTGATTCATGGGGTGCGGAGGGCGCAGGATGGTGGCGTGGGCGCTGCCCGAATCTCGGTTATTCATGTGTCAGGCCGATGACAAGCGGATGACAGCCCGACGCTTGCGGCATTGCGTCTGCCATGACGTGGCCGTGGCGTCGCTGGCGCAAGGCATGGACCGGCCCCGGCGTGCCGTTGAGCCCGGCGCCTGGCTTGTGGGTCACGGGTTACATCTGGCAGTGCGCGCATGCAAGCCGCTGTCATGCGCGCACGCATGTCGTTCGTTGATGTTGAAAGCAACCCATTCCAGGGTTCTCGCCCAAGCCGACAACCATGAACGTGCTCCCACACCTTGTCCGTTGGCTCGGCTGTTTGCGATGGGGCTTGCACCGAGCTTTACCCAGCCTGTTCGCGGTCGTGATCGTCGGTTCGGCACCCCTCGCGCATGCCGGGGAGCCGCCCGCACTGGTCGGCCGCATCGCCGAGTTTCAAGGCGAGGTGAGTCTGCTGCCGGCCGGCGCCAGCAGCTGGATCGCGGCCAGCCTGAACCGGCCCATCACCATCGGCGACCGGCTGTGGGTGCCGCCGGGCGGGCGCGCCGACATCGTCGCCGGGCCGGATGCGATCCGGCTGGGCCCGGGCACCGATCTCACGGTGCTCGATCTGCGCGAGCAGGACGTGCAGTTGTCGCTGTCGCAAGGCACGGCGCAATTGCAGGTACGCGCCTTCGGACCGGATCAGCGGGTGGAGGTGGACACGCCCAACCTCGCCTTTCAGTTGCAAAGTGCCGGCGATATGCGCCTGGACGTGAATCCGGCCGCCGACACCACCACCGCCACGCTGCGCGCCGGCCAGGGCGCGGCCTATGGCGAGAGCGCCGCGCCCTATGCTGTGGAGGCCGGGCAGAGGGTGCGCTTTGCCGGGCAGAACCTCACCGTTGTGGCCGCCGAAGACAATCCGCCGGCCGACGCCTTCGACCAGTGGGTGGGGCAGTTGAACGCACGCGAAGACGCCTCCATCTCCGCGCGCTATGTCTCGCCCTGGGTCACCGGCTACCAGGGGCTCGACGCCTGGGGCCAATGGACCCAGAGCCCGCAATACGGGCCCGTCTGGTACCCGCGCGTCGCCCCCGGCTGGGTGCCCTACCGCAACGGCCACTGGGCCTGGGTGCCACCCTGGGGCTGGACCTGGATTGCCGCCGAACCCTGGGGCTTCGCGCCCTTCCACTACGGCCGCTGGGCCTGGGTCGATTCGGCTTGGGTCTGGGTGCCGGGGCCCGTGCTGGTGCGCCCGGTGTACGCCCCGGCGCTGGTGGCTTTCGTCGGCGCCGCGCCCGGCGTCACCTTCTCCTTCGGCGTGGCCGGCGGCGCTCCGGCCGTGGGCTGGTTCCCACTCGGCCCGGGGCAGATCTACCGCCCGCCCTACGCCTACACCCCGGCTTACCTCGTGGCGGTGAATCGCTGCACTCCCATCAGCGGCCGCGACCATGACTGGATCAATGTGCGCCGCGAACTCGACCCGCGCCGCCTGCCGCCCCACGCCCTCACCCTGGTGCCGCGCACCGCCTTCGTTCAGGGCCTGCCGGTGCAGGATCATGTGCATCGCCTGCCCGCCTTGCCCGCGCACATCCTGCCGCTGGCCACGGCGCCCGACGCGCACCCGTTGGCGGCCAGCGTCACCGCCGGGGCGCGTCCCATGCCCTGGCCCACGGGGTTCCGGCCGCGCCCGGTGCTGGCCACGCGCGAGCCCGGGCCGCTGCCGCAGCGCTCCAGCATGCCCGAGACAGGCGGGCTGCGGCCCCCGGGCACATACCGGGGCCTGCCCGCGAACAACACGTCGCCCGAACGGGCTCCGGTGCGCATCGTGCCGGTCCCGGTGCAGCGCCAACCCGTAACGCCGCCATCGATGCGTCTTGGCCAGCCTCCGGCGGCGGAGCCGTCACCCAGACCGCAGCCCGGCTTGCAGCCGCAGCCGGGAGAGTCCGGGCGGTCCGAGTCGCCGCGTGTGTTCATCCCGCAGCCGCGATCCCCGTTGGCGGCGCAGCCGCAAGCTCCCCGGCCGCCGCTGCAAACCCCGGAACCAGCGCAACGGGATCGCGGGTTTTCGCGCCCCATGCCCCACTTTCCTGAACACCCCGCGCAAAGATTCGATCAACGCCCCGAGCCGCGCCTGGAGCAGCCAGGCTTCGCCCCGCTGCCCCGGCCGAGGCCGTCTGGCTTTTCCGCGCCCGAGCGCGGTGCCGGGCCGCCTCCGTCGATCGAGCGCCCGGGTGAAGCGCCGCAGCGCCTCGAACGACCAGCGCCGGAATTGCGCCAGCATGTGCAGCCTGAGTTCCAGCCCCATTTCCGCGCGCTCGCGCCCGGCTTCGAACCCAGTTCGCGGGGCGAAGCCGGGCGCTCAGGCAGACCTGAGGGCGTACCCGAGCGTGGGTCCGAGAGCCGTGCCCCGCCGCCCGGCGCCCCACAGGGCGTGCCCGGCCCCCTGCAGCGCGCCGGCATGGCTCCGCCTTGAGCCGGGCGCCCTGGACCCGGGCGCAGTGGTGTCCTAGCCTTTCCGGCGCGCTGCAGCAGGCGCATTCCGCCTGCGTGGCGAGTCTGGAACCGCGCCGCGCGGGGTCAGTCGTCCTGCGCGTTCGAATGCCCACCCCCATGGCCGTCTTCATGACCATCGCCGTGGCCGAAGTGGAACAGGGTCATCATGTTGCCGATGGCAGGCTTGTTGCGCGGCACATAGGGGTCGCCAGAGGCGGGGAGCGGATTGGGCAGGTTGTCGCGGCTGCGCTTGGACAGCGGCGACAAGCCCCAGTTGGCCTCGATGAACTTGGCGATGGAGGCGTGGTCCGTGTAGGTGTGGTCGACATCGCCGCCGCGCGAGTACGGGGACACCACGATCATCGGGATGCGCGTGCCGTCGCCGAAGAAGTCGATCGGCTGGATATAGCCCGAGTCGTAGTAGCCGCCGCCTTCGTCGAAGGTGATCATGATGGCTGTGTGCGCCCACAGCCGCTTGTTGCTCTTGACCTGGTCGATCACGCTCTTGACGAACTGCTCGTAGTGGTACGGGTTGGAGTCGGCCGGGTGGCCGGCTTGGCTTTCATAGGGCCGCACGAAGGACACCGCCGGCAGCGTCCCGTACTTCACGTCGGACTGGAACAGGGTCATGCCCTGCAGGTTGTTGCGCTGCGCCGAGGTCATGACCGACTTCGAGAACACGAACGGGTCGCAGATCGAGCAGTACTCGCTGGTGGGGTGGCCATTGTTCCAGCCACCGCTGTACCACTTCCAGGTGATGCCCCTGGCCGTCATCGCGTCCGCCAGCATCGGCACCGTTTGCGGGGGCACTGTGAAATGGGTCGGCCCCAGCGGAGCGGGCGTGCCGTCGGGGTTGTAGCCGGGGCCGTAGTTGTTCAGCAGGTAGTAGGTGTCGGCCGCGCAGTTGCCGCCGTTGAAGGGCTTGTTGGACTGGGCGTGGAGGGCATCCATGATCGCCGTCACGCCAGGCTGCTGCGGGTCCGCGCATTTGACGTAGGAGCCGCCGGCATAGCCGTCCTGCTTGTAGAAGTTGTTGGTGCCCGGCACGGGATCGGGGTTCTCGATCTGGTTCACCGGCGGCATGGCTGGCATGCCGTCGGTGTTGTAGAACGCCGCGTCCCCGGCGGTGCCGATGGAGATGAAGTTGGCGCCCGTGCCGCCCATGATGGCCTGGTGGTAGTTGTCGCTGATGGCGTATTCGCGCGCGAGCTGCTTGAAGTATGGCGCGTCGCCGGTGCTCATGTTGTAGAAGCCCATCTGCACGCCGCCCTGGTAGGTGTCGGCCGGGGTCGCGGGCGGCGTGTTCTGGCCGCCGATGCCCACGGTCTGGGCCACCCAGGTGAACAGGTCGTGCCGGCCTTTGTCCACCTGCTGCCACATCTGGAAGAAGCGGTGCACCGGGTCGCCGGTGTAGGAGTCGTACGGCACGTACTTGGTGATCTGGAACGGGCCGTTGGGCAGGTTGGCCGGGAAGCGCTGGTCCGGCACGCCGGGGGGCTGGCCGTTGGCGTAGGTCGTGTTGGGCTGCGGCAGCGTGGCGTAGGGCTGGGTCTTGGTGGGGTCGAGGCGATACACGTCGGTATCGCTGGCCTGCCACTGGGCGGCCTTGCCGAAGTTCGGCCCCGGCGTGCCGTCGGCGTTGACGATGCCTTCGGACAGCAGGTTGCGCACGCTCTGGCCGTGCTTGGGCTTGTAGGTGGCGAACAGATTGTCGAAGCTGTGGTTCTCGCCGACGATGACGATCAGGTGCTCGATCGGCGTGGCGGTATGGGTGTCGGACTCGGCGCTGGCGGGCATGGGGTGCCAGGCCAGCATCGCGCTCAAGGCCGTCACCGAGAAAAGGTTGGGTCTACGCATGATCAGGTTCTCCTGTGTGGGGGCACCGGGGCCGGTTCATCGGCAGGCCCCTGCCGTGTTCCGGGCCCCGGTGATCCGCAACGTAGCGTCCGCGTGTGATGACTCCATGAAGGAACGATGAAGGATTTGTGGCAAGGTTTTGTGACTTTTTGCCGCGCGCCGCAGCGCGGCCATGGGCCTGTGCGCCCGGCGGGCATGCAAGGGCGCGCCGGGCCAGCCGGGACGCGAGTGCTCGAGTCGTCCGGGTCCGCAGGCCATGCGGCGCGCGCGCCCGCGTCATCAGTACTCGAGGTGCAGCCTGACCCCGAGCACCATGGCGGCCGGGCCGTTGCCGCCGGCATTCCAGATGCGCTGCACGTCGGGCTGCACATACACGCCACGGACCACCTTGTAGGCGTAGTTCACCTCCAGCACGGTCTCCGGGTGCAGCGCGCGCAGGCTGGCGCGGGCCAGGCCGATGCTGAGGCTGTCGTCCGGCCGGCTGGCAAGGGGCCGCTGCACGCGCAGGCCCAGGCCCAGGTAGTACGGCAGCGAGTTCACCCGGCCGTTGCTCGCCGCCAACTGGACGAAGGCGCCGTAATGCGGTCCATTGGCCACATCCCAGCGGGTTTCGCCAATGCCGTAGACCCCGCCGGTGGACGGCCCGAGCAGCGGGTCGTTCTGGCGCATATGCCACAGCCCGAGCTTGAACATCTGGCGCGGCTGGCCGTCCGCCAGGGTGCCGATGCTCTTGCTCGCTTCCACCAGCGCCAGCGCTCCCGATTGCAGCACGCCGCTGAACTTGGGCGGGTTGGCCTGCCATGCGCCGGTCTGCAGCGCATAGCCGTCGCCCAGATCGGCACCGCCCATCAAGCCCAGGCCGGGGTTGGGAAAGGTGGCGATGTCGGCGTTGCTGGTGAGCGTGGGCACGGGGCCGAACGAGGCATTGAGCAACTGCCCCGCCAGACCGACGGTGGCGAAGTAGTAGTTGACGTCCATGATGCCGGCGCGCACGAAGCCCGCGGCCAGGTCTTGCTGGTAACTGAACTGGTACAGCCGCAAGAAGTTGGGCGCCCAGTCGTTGCTCGTGGTTTGCACCGCGCCGGTCTGCGCCGGCAAGTTGCCGTTGGTCTTCACGCCCATCAGGCTGAAGTCCAGTTTGCCGCCGGTCCACAGGCCGGCCCTGGCCGTGTCGAGGCTGCCGCCGAACTGCAGCAGCGCGTCGCTCGCCAGTTGGTGGTGGCGGCCGCCGGCCGCCACGCCAACCGCTTCGGTGTCGAGATGGCCTGAGAACGACAAGCCGTTTTCCAGCGTTTTGAACGGCGGCAGCGCGGGAGCGTTGTAGGGCGCGATCTGGAACTCGCCGCCCTGCGGCGCGGGGTCAGGCGGGGTTTGCGCCAGCACCTTGCCGGCTGGGCCGAGTGTGCCGAGCAGCGCGAGGCCGACGGCGAGCAAGTGTGGAGCGGATGGCGATGTGGCAGGCGGCATGCCGTGCAGGCGTGGATGAGTCGGCCGCGGTCAGCCGCCCGCGTTCGCACCCGTTGCCGCACCCGGCCCGGTCTCGGGCCAGCCCTGCCATTGCGGCGCCAGATCGTGGGCGATGCCGAACTGCTCCAGCACCCGGCCCAGGGTGTGGTCCACCATCTGCTCCAGGGTCTGCGGCCGTTGGTAGAACGCGGGCACGGGCGGGAAGATGGTGCCGCCCATTTCGGCCACGGCCGTCATATTGCGCAGGTGGGCCAGGTTCAGCGGCGCCTCGCGCACCATCAGCACCAGGCGGCGGCGCTCTTTCAGGCACACGTCCGCGGCGCGGGCCAGCAGGTTGTCGGACATGCCGTGGGCGATGGACGCGAGCGACTTCATCGAACACGGCGCCACCACCATGCCGGCAGTGGCGAACGAACCGCTGGCGATGCTGGCGGCCACGTCGCCAATCGGGTGCGTTTCGTCGGCCAGCGCCTCCACCTCGCGCCGGCCCAGGTCCAGCTCCGCCTTCACGCTCAGCCAGCCGGCGCTGCTGACCACCAGATGCGCATGCACCCCGCCCAGCCGGCGCAGGTGCTGCAGCAGCCGCACACCATAGATGGCGCCGGTGGCGCCGGTGATGCCGACGATCAGGCGCACGCGGCGGTCCGGATGTGCCGCCGCGCTCAGGGCTGCGCCAGCAGTTGCTGCAACTCGCCGCTCTCGTACATCTCCATCATGATGTCCGAGCCGCCCACGAATTCGCCCTTCACATAAAGCTGCGGAATGGTCGGCCAGTTGGCGTATTGCTTGATGCTCTCGCGCACCTCCTGGTCCTCCAGCACGTTGACGCTGGCGTACTGGTTCACGCCGCAAGCCTTGAGAATCTGCGCCGCGCGCCCGGAAAAGCCGCATTGCGGAAACTGCGGCGTCCCTTTCATGAACAGCACCACCTCGTTGGACTTGACGAGTTGGTCAATGCGTTGAATCACGTCGGACATGGGGGCCTCTGGAAATCGGTGAACGCGGACTTGGCCGCATGGGGGGAATTGTAGGTTTTGGGCCAGGCTGGCGCGTGGCCGGCCGTCAGGCGCGCAATCCCTGCGAGGTCGGGCTGGGTCTGCACCGCCATCAAACCCGCCGCGAGCAGCAGCGCCTGCACGGCCGCGGCCTGGTCGTGGCCATGCTCCAAGGCCAGCCAGCCGCCGGCGGCCAGATGCGCGGGCGCTGTGGCGACGATGCGGCGGATGTCGGCCAGGCCGTCGGCGCTGGCGCGGCCCACCAGGGCGAGTTGCGGCTCGTGCGCCAGTGCGGCGAGGTGCGCATCGCCCGCCGCGACGTAGGGCGGGTTGCCGAGGATGAGGTCGAAGCGTGGCGCGGGCATCGGCAGCGCGGCGAACCAGTCGCCGGCCAGCAGGCGCAGCGGGCCGCCGGGGCGCCGTTGCGGCAACAGCGATTGGGCGTTGCCGGCGGCCACCTTCAGCGCGTCGGCGCTGCTGTCCACCGCCCACACTTCGGCTTGCGGCCGCGCATGGGCCACCGCCACGGCGATGGCGCCGCTGCCGGTGCCGAGGTCGAGCACGGTGGCGTGGCCGTCGTGCGGCATGCGCGCCAGGGCGAAGTCCACCAGCAACTCGGTCTCGGGCCGCGGCACCAGCACGGCCGGGCTCACCGTGAAGCGCAAGCCGTAGAACTCGCGCCAGCCCAGCACATAAGCCAGCGGCTCGCCGGCCCGCAGGCGCGTGGCGGCGGCGTCCAGCAGCTTGAGGGCCGCGGCGTCGAGCAGGGCTTCGGGATGCGCCAGCAAGGTGGCGTGGCTGATGCCAGCCAGCTCGCGCAGCAGCACCAGCGCGTCGATGCGCGCCAGGCCGGCCTGGCGCATCCAGGCTTCGAGGGTCATGGGCATGGACGTTGCCATGTTGTGCGACTGGCCATGGCGTAGCGATGGTGGCGATGGGCTGCAGCCATCACAACGCTCCGGTTCATGCCTCGCCCAGCGCCATCAGCAACTCGGCCTGATGTTCGGCGTGCAGGGCGTCGAGCAGTTCGTCGAGATCGCCGTTCAGGATGGCGTCGATCTTGTACAGCGTGAGGTTGATGCGGTGGTCGGTGATGCGCCCTTGCGGCACGTTGTAGGTGCGGATGCGATCGGAGCGGTCGCCGCTGCCGACCAGGCTCTTGCGCTGCGCCGCTTCCTTGGCCTGCGCCTCCTGCCGCTGCCGCTGCTCCAGGCGGGCGGCCAGCACGGCCAGCGCCTGCGCCTTGTTGCGGTGCTGCGAGCGGTCGTCCTGGCACTCCACCACCAGGCCGGTGGGCAGGTGGATGATGCGCACGGCCGAGTCGGTCTTGTTGATGTGCTGGCCGCCGGCGCCGGAGGCGCGGAAGGTGTCGATGCGCAACTCGGCCGGGTTGATCCGCACCGCGGCCTGCGCGTCGGGCTCGGGCATCACCGCCACGGTTGCAGCGCTGGTGTGGATGCGCCCTTGCGACTCGGTGGCGGGCACGCGCTGCACGCGGTGGCCGCCGCTCTCGAACTTGAGCCGCCCGTACACGCCCTCGCCGCTGATGCGCACCACAGCCTCTTTCACGCCGCCGAGGTCGCTGTCGGCATGGCTGATGACTTCGCAGCGCCAGCCGCGGCGCTCGGCATAGCGGGTGTACATGCGCAACAGGTCGGCGGCGAACAGGGCGGATTCGTCGCCCCCGGTCCCGGCGCGCACCTCGAGGAAAGCGGGCTTGCGGTCGTCCGGGTCGCGTGGCAGCAGGGCGGTTTGCAGCTCGGCTTCGAGCGTGGCGATGCGCTGCTGCGTGGATGCGATTTCGTCCTGCGCCAAGGCGCGCATCTCGGGCTCGGCCAGCAGCGCCTGGGCGTCGGCGTGCTCGGCTTCGGCCTGCAGCAACTCGGCGTAGAGCGCGGCCAGCGGCGCGAGCTCGGCGCGCTCGCTGCCCAGGGCGCGCAGGCGGACTGGGTCGGCGGCGCTGTCGGGCGCACCGAGCAGGGCGTCGATCTCGTCCATGCGGCGCAGCATGGCGGCCAGCTTGTCGCGCAGGGAGGGTTTCATGGGGTTGTGTGCGGATGTGCGGAGCGGACGCGCGAACTCGGGCAGCGCGCGGCGCAGGCTTGCAGCCCGGCACGCGCCGCCGGTTCAGCTAGGTGTTGTTGGCGTCGCTGCCGTGGCCGTCGCCGCTGTCGCCGTTGCTGCCGCAGCCGCGGTGCGGCGTGAGAAACAGGCGCTGCACTGCGCGCGCGACTTGCTCGCGGTGGGCGGGGTCGCTGTGGTGCATGGCGGCGTAGGCGTTGTGCATGAATTTTTGCGACAGATTGCGCGCCAGCATGTCGAGCACCGCCTCGGCGTCTTCGCCACGCGCCAGTTGCTTGCGCGCGCGGTCGAGCTCGGCAGCCTGCCACTGGCGGCTGACGTCTTGCAATTGCAGGATCAGCGGCACTTGCTCGCGGCTGTCCATCCACTGCAAGAAGCCCTGCACCCGGGTCTCGATGATGGACTCGGCCTGCTGCACCGCGGCCTGGCGCTTCTCGCTGTTGGTGCGGACCAGCTCGGTGAGGTCGTCCACGGTGTAGAGGTAGACGTCGGGCAGCTCGCCGACCTCGGCCTCGATGTCGCGCGGCACCGCCAGATCGACCATCACCACCGGCTTGTGGCGGCGCTGCTTGACCATGCGCTCGGCCGCGCCCAGGCCGATGATGGGCAGGGTGCTGGCCGTGGACGTGACGACCACGTCGAATTCGGGCAGGCGCTGCGGCACGTCGGCCAGGCGCATGGCTTCGGCGCCGAACTGCGCCGCCAGCTTGGAGCCGCGCTCCAGCGTGCGGTTGGCAATGGCCATGTGGCGCGGCTTGCGCGCCGAGAAATGGGTGGCGACGAGTTCGATCATTTCGCCGGCGCCGATGAACAGCACGCGGCAGTCGGCCAGGTTCTCGAACACGGTTTCGGCCAGCTTCACGCTGGCGGCGGCCATGCTCACCGAATGCGCGCCGATCTCGGTGGTGCTGCGCACCTCCTTGGCCACGGCAAAGGTGCGCTGGAACATCTGTCCCAGGGTGCTGCCCAGGGTGCCGGTGTCGGTCGCGGCGCGCACCGCGTCTTTCATCTGGCCGAGGATCTGCGGCTCGCCCAGCACCATGGAGTCGAGCCCGCTGGCGACGCGAAAGGCGTGGCGCACGGTGTCGTCCTGCACCAGGCGGTAGCTGTGGTCGATCAGGTCGCCCTCGCGCAGCGCGCGCGACTGCGCCAGCCAATGCACCAGCGCCTCGCGCGGGTCGGCCTCGGCGGCGCAGTAAATTTCGGTGCGGTTGCAGGTGGAGAGGATGGCGGCTTCCACCGCGCCTTCGCCGCCGCCGCGGCGCGCAGCCAGGCTGTCGCGCAGCGTGCGCAGCGCATCCTTCAGGCCGTCGGCTGAAAATGCGAGACGCTCGCGCACATCGAGTGGCGCGGTCTGGTGGTTGACTCCGACGGCGGCTAATAACATAGTGAGTTCGCTATTTTACGAATGGATGACACTCCGTGCGGCTGATACAGGTCAATCCAGCTGTCGATGCCAGGCACCCATTCACGCCGCAAACTCGACCATGACCATTTTTTTTCCCCCATCAGCGTCTCCAAGGGGCATAACGCTCCAGCAGCGGTTTTGGATGTCCGCCGCATGCTGAGCCTGTTGCTGATGTGGCTGGCGGGCACCAGCGTCATGCCGCTGGTGGTGGGCGGCGCCATCGGCGCGGTCAGCCTGAGGGTGCTGCGGCCCTGCGCTTCGAGGCTGGGCCGACAGGTGTTCTGGGCGGCGCTGGCCGCACTCGTGACGCATCTCGTCCTGGTCGGCAGCGGCTTGCTGCGTGACGGTGCAGTCCTCGATTACGCCAGCGTGCTGGCCGCTGCCGTCGCCGCCAGCGCGCTGGCTTGCCGGCGTGCCCGCCGCTGAGGCGGGCCGATTCAAGTTCAGGCGGCGTAGCGCCTTGCCCGCAAGGCCAGCAAACCCTCCACCACATACACGGCAATGCCGGCCCACACCAGGCCGAAGCCGATGGCCTTGTTCGTGCCGAAAGGCTCGTGGTACAGCCAAACGCCCAGCCCCAGCAGGATGGTGGGCGTGAGGTATTGCAGGATGCCCAGCAGCGAGAACGGAATGCGCCGCGCTCCGGCAGCGAACAGCAGCAGCGGAATGGTGGTCACCGGCCCGGCGGCGACGAGCAGCCAGCGCAGGCTCCAGTCGCTGCTGGCGAACACATTCGCACCCTGCGCGCTTTCCCAGGCCAGATAGGCCAGCGCCAGCGGAAACAGCACCGCGGTTTCCACGGCCAGGCCTTCGAGCGAGCCCAGCGGCGCCGTCTTGCGCAGCAGGCTGTAACCGGCAAAGCTGAAGGCCAGGGTCAGGGCGATCCACGGCACATGGCCCACTTCGGTCGTCATCCAGCCCACCCCCAGCGCCGCGATGCCGACCGCAAGCCATTGCACGAGCCGCAGGCGCTCGTGCAGGATGAAGGTGCCCAGCGCCACGTTCAACAGCGGGTTGATGTAGTAGCCCAGGCTGGCCTCGACCACATGGTCGTGGTTCACGGCCCAGATATACGTGCCCCAGTTGCAGGCCAGCAGCAAGGCGCTGCCGGCAAAGCGGGCCAGCACCGCGGGCTGTTCGCGCAGCAGGCGCATCCAGGCCCAGCGCTTGAGCACCAGCAGGATGAGAAACACCAGCAGCAAGGACCACACCATGCGGTGAGCCAGAATTTGCAGGGCCGGCACCTGGTGCAGCAGCTTGAAATACAGCGGAAACAGGCCCCACAGGGTGTAGGCGCCCAGGGCGTAAGCCACGCCGGGATTCATGTTTGTTTGGAGTGTGTGAACGGGAACTCGCCATCGTACGTGGGCCGCCAGTCTTTTGCCGACGCCAGCGCCGAGGCAAGCGTCCTGGTCTCGGAATCGCGGTGAAAGCCCATCGCGGGCGAAGCGACGAACGCGCTCGTGTCGGGCATGGATGGCGGGTGTCGCCCTAAGGCGACGCTGAACAAGTTCCCGTGATGCAGCGCGCCTTGCATCGGGATGGGATGCAAGGCGCAAACCACAGCCATAGCCCAAGCTATGGCGCGGATTTGCAACGCCGCAGACCGCCCGAGGCGCGGACGCGATGCGCACGAGGGACTTGTTCAGCGTTGCCTTAAGCTTTCGGGTGGACGCACCAGCTGGCCGCGTGCCGGTCGGCAAGCCGGGGCAGATGCGTCACGACCCCATCAACACGGAGCCATCAGCCATGCCGCTGCAAGCCGAACCCAGCTATGTCTTTGCACCCGTGGTGCCCAGCCTACCGGTGGCGGGCAGCGCCCAGCGCTTCCCGGTGCGCCGGGTCTATTGCGTGGGGCGCAACTACGCCGAACATGCGCGTGAAATGGGCCACGACCCCGAACGCGAACCACCGTTCTTTTTCATGAAAACGCCCGACGCGCTGCTGGGCAGCGGCGGCGTGTTTCCCTATCCGCCGGCCAGCAGTGACGTGCACCACGAGATTGAACTGGTGGTGGCCATCGGCCAAGGCGGCAGCGACATCGCGGTGGACGCGGCGCTCGGCCATGTCTGGGGCTATGCCGTGGGGCTCGACATGACACGGCGTGACTTGCAGGGGCAGGCGAAGAAGCTCGGCCGTCCGTGGGAAGTGGGCAAGGCTTTCGATGCGGCGGCGCCCTGCTCGGCGCTGTTGCCGGCGCAGGGCGCCGCGCTTGCACCCAGCGCGGCGATCTGGCTGGAGGTGAACGGCGCATCGCGCCAGCGTGGCAAGCTGGGTGACATGATCTGGAGCGTGCCCGAAATCATCGCCCATCTCTCGCGCCTGTTCCGGCTGGAGCCTGGCGACCTGATTTTCAGCGGCACGCCCGCCGGCGTCGGGCCGGTGCAGCGCGGCGACCGCCTGCGCGGCGGCGTGGATGGCGTGGGTGCGCTGGACATCAGCGTCGGGGCCTGAGGCGTCCTCGGGTTGGATCGTGGATCTGCAGCACTACGCTTGCAGCGGTGCCGATGCAAAACCCGGACGAAAAAAAACCGCGACCGAAGTCGCGGTTTTTCAGCCAACGGCTGGGTCGAGAATCAGACCGGACGCACGTTGGAAGCCTGCAGGCCTTTCTGGCCCTGCTTGACTTCGAATTCGACGCGTTGGTTTTCGGTCAGGGTCTTGAAGCCGCTGCCTTGAATTTCGCTGAAATGGACGAACAGGTCAGCGTCGCCGCCATCCTGGGCAATAAAGCCGAAGCCCTTGCCTTCGTTGAACCATTTCACAATGCCCGTTTGGGTCGCCATGATCATTCCTTACTTTTTCAAATGCTGCGCAGCACATGCCGCCGCAGTGCAGAGACACGCAAGAACATCACTTGGGGAATTCAACCGGGCTTGCCGCGGGGAGCGGCAGTAAACAGCAAAAACCTGCAAAACGACAACCTTGTGCATACCTACGACTCGAAGTATACCGGATGCGAGCCCATCGCGTTGGATGCCTTGCAGAGAACCCAAACCTGCCGCTTCGCGTCAGACCCCCCGAGGGGAGGAAAAAACTTCGGGCGGCCGCGCGTTTTCTCATGAGCATCCCAAGCCCCTGGGGGCGCCCGGCGTTCGCGAAGAAACGATCTTTGGGCTACAAGGTGAACGGCAGTGCCGAGATGACCGACAAGTCATTGGTGCGAGCCTGCGGCGTTGTAGGACGCCGTGAGGTGAGCCCGCTCGTGAGCATGGTCCGGGAATCGTCGGCGACAGTGGTGAGCACAGCGATGTGCATCCCGTTTGAGAGATCGAGTCGAATTCGACGACTCCCATGGCGCTGCCGTTCGTTGACAATCTTGGAGCAAACGATGGCGATGCGCAAGCGAGATGATGATCTGGTCTTCCCCAACGCGGCGGGTATCGACGTAGGAGGGTCGAGCCACTGGGTGGCGGTACCCCGGCAAGCCTGCGACGAACCGGTGCGCGAGTTCGGTGCGATGACCGACGATCTGCACGCCATGGCCGACTGGCTGCTCGCGTGTGGGGTCGACACCGTGGCGCTGGAGTCCACCGGGGTGTACTGGATCCCGGTGTTCGAGGTGCTGGAGCAACGCGGCTTGACGGTGTTTTTGGTCGATGCGCGGCAGATGAAGTATGTGCCTGGGCGCAAGAGCGATGTGCAGGACTGCCAGTGGTTGCAGAAGTTGATGAGCCTGGGGTTCTTGCGCGCGGCGTTCCGCCCGACCGATGAGGTCTGTGTGGTGCGTGCCGTGGCCCGTCAGCGCGACGTGCTCTTGGCCGAGCAGGCCAGTTGGGTGCAGCGCATGCAAAAGGCGCTGGTGCAGATGAACATCCAGCTCACCGAGGTTCTGACCGATGTCATGGGACTGACGGGACAAGCCATCATCCGCGCCATCGTCGCTGGCGAGCGCGACCCCAAGACGCTGGCCCGGTATCGCAACGCTCGTGTCAAGGCCAGTGAGACGGAGATTGCCAAGGCCTTGACGGGCAATTGGCGCGATGAGCACCTGTTCGTGCTGCGCCAGGCGCTGGCGATGTATGACGACATTGCCCGGCACCTGGGCGAATGCGACGCCAAGCTGCAAGGACTGCTGAGCCAGCTTGGCGCGGCCAAGGTCGATCTGGGCAAGACGCCTCGTGCAGGCAGCAAGCTGCGCGCGCAGTTCGACGCACGCCAGATTCTGGCCAACTGGGCCGGCGTCGATCTCACGCGCATCAACGGCCTGGGTCTGGCTGCGGTGATGAAGATCCTCTCGGAGGTCGGCCCCAACCTGAGTCGCTTTGCCAACGTCAAGCACTTCTGTTCTTGGTTGGGGCTGTGTCCGGGCACGAAGATCAGCGGCGGCAAGGTGCTGTCAGCCAAGACCCGGCGATCCGCCAATCGGGTCAGGCAGGCGCTGAAGATGGCCGCGATGAGCCTGTCGCACAGCGACTCGGCCCTCGGCGCGTTCTACCGCCGCTTGTCGGGCCGCATGGACAAGCCGCGTGCCAATACCGCCACCGCGCACAAGCTGGCGCGCATGGTGTATTTCATGCTGACGCGTGGCGAGGCGTTCGTCGATCAAGGCCAGCAGCGCTATGAAGATCAGCAGCGCGAGCGCTCAATCGTCGCCCTCAAGCGCCGCGCCGCTGCCCTTGGCTTCCAGATCCATCCAAACCCGGTGCCAGCATGAAACCGGCCTTCAACCCATTTTGTTTCTTGAGAGCGCCCCCAGCAGTCGGCAAGCGGACTTCCCCCGAGGGGGGCAAGAAAACTCGGGAGCGGCCTGCGTTTCCTTGAGAGGGCATGGCGCGGGGAAAGCCACGTGGCATCTGTGGTGACAGCGCCGAAGCGCGGCCCGAGGGTGCTCAGACGTTGAACAGGAAGTTCAGCACGTCACCGTCTTTCACCACGTAGTCCTTGCCTTCGGCGCGCATCTTGCCGGCGTCCTTGGCGCTTTG
Source organism: Thiomonas sp. X19 (assembly GCF_900089495.1). NCBI lineage: Bacteria > Pseudomonadati > Pseudomonadota > Betaproteobacteria > Burkholderiales > Thiomonas > Thiomonas sp. X19. The sequence goes on from NZ_LT605203.1 coordinate 836,506, forward strand.
CTCGCCGCTGTACTTGATGAAGTCGTCGAAGGCGATGGTCTGGGCGCGGATGAAGCCGCGCTCGAAGTCGGTGTGGATCACGCCGGCGGCCTGCGGCGCGGTGGCGCCAATGGGGATGGTCCAGGCGCGCACTTCCTTCACGCCCGCAGTGAAATAGGTCTGCAGGCCCAGCAGGCTGTAGCCGGCGCGGATGAGGCGGTTCAGGCCGGGCTCGTCCTGCCCGAGTTCGGCGAGAAATTCTTTCTTTTCCTCGGGCGACATGCCGGCCAGCTCGCTCTCCAGCTTGGCGCAGATGGCCACCACCGGCGCGTTTTCTTTCGCGGCGTACTCGCGCAGGCGCTCGAGGTGGGGGTTGTCGGTGAAGCCGTCCTCCATCACGTTGCCGACGAACATCGCCGGCTTGGCGGTGATCAGGCACAGCGGCTTGATCAGCGCCATCTCGTTGTCGGACAGGCCCATGGCGCGCACGGGCTGCGCCTGGTTCAGCGCCTTTTCGCAGCGTTGCAGCAGTTCGGCCGTTTTCAGCGCTTCCTTGTCGCCGGCGCGGCCCTGCTTGTTCATGCGGTGGATGGACTTTTCCACGGTGCCGAGGTCGGCCAGGCACAACTCGGTCTGGATCACGCCGATGTCCGCCAGCGGGTCGATGCGGCCAGCCACATGAATCACGTTCTCGTCGTCGAAGCAGCGCACCACGTTGACGATGGCGTCGGTTTCGCGGATGTGGGCGAGGAACTGGTTGCCCAGGCCCTCGCCCTGCGACGCGCCCGCCACCAGACCGGCGATGTCGACGAACTCCACCACCGCCGGCACCACGCGCTGCGGCTTGACGATGGCGGCGAGCTGCTGCAGGCGCGCATCGGGCACCTCCACCACGCCGACATTGGGCTCGATGGTGCAGAAGGGGTAGTTCTCGGCAGGAATGGCGCTTTGGGTCAGCGCGTTGAACAGGGTGGACTTGCCCACGTTGGGCAGGCCGACGATGCCGCATTTGAGACTCATGGCAGGTGGCGTGGGGGCAAAGCGCGCATTGTAGGAGGCCGCCCGTTGCGGGCGGCGCGGGTGGCGCGGCGCCGCAACCGCGGCTTGTTGGGGTTGGTGACGCCTGCGCTTTCGCGCCCGCCCTGCCGGATCCCGCCATGTTCCCCGTCGTCCTGATCGCCCTGCTGATCGGCCCCGACGGCGCCGAGTGCGCGCCGGCAACAAGCGGGTGCGGGTGGGCGCGACGCCCCGGTTCGTGCCCGAGGCTCCGGGCGCGGTGCTGTGGTCCGGCGACGGTGGGCACTGCCATACCGAGGAGCTGATCCTGCCGGGCGAAACCCTCTACGCCCTCGGCCAGTTCCAGAGCCTGGACCCGCCGTCCACCCTGCCGCCGGATGATCTCAGCGAAACCTTGCGCTGGCAGTCATGGGCCTGGCTGGCGGCAGGGTTGCGGGCTTTGGGTTTGGCGGGAGCAGCCATGCAGGGCTAGGTCACTGCACCGCGTTCAGCACCTTGTCGTCCACCTTCGTCGCTGGCCCGTCCTTGGGCCCGAGCAGGGCGTAGAGCAGGATGGCGCCGAAGGTGGCGGTGCCGATGCCGCCGAGGGCGAAGCCGCCGAACTTCAGGGTGAAGTCGGCGGTTCCCAGCATCAGCGTGATGGCGACGATGATGAGGTTGCGGCTGTCGGAAAAATCCACCTTGTTGTCCACCCAGATGCGCGCGCCGGACACGGCGATGAGGCCGAAGATGACGATGGCCACGCCGCGCAGCACGGGGAAGGGGATGAGGTGGATGAGCGCGCCGAACTTGGGGCTGAAGCCGAGCACGATGGCGATGACCGCGGCGGTGGCGAAGATGACGGTGGAGTAGATCTTGGTGGCGGCCATGACGCCGATGTTCTCGGCATAGGTGGTGACGCCGGTGCCGCCGGCCGAACCCGAGACGATGGTGGCGATGCCGTCGCCGAGAAAGGCGCGGCCCATGTAGCGGTCCAGGTTCTGCCCGGTCATGGCGGTGACGGCCTTGATGTGGCCGAGGTTTTCGGCCACGAGAATCACGACCACCGGCACGATCAGGCTCATGGCCTTGGATTCGAACACCGGCGCGGTGAAGGCCGGCATGCCGAACCAGGCGGCGTTGGCGAGTCCGGAAAAGTCCATCGGCACGCCCAGGCCGAGGCCGTTGGTGAGCAGGGCGTAGATCACGCTGGCGACCAGCAGCCCCACCAGGATGAGCAGGCGCTGCACCATGCCGCGGGTGTACACGGCGACCAGGCCGACGCTGACGAAGGTGACCACGGCCATCCAGTCGTCGAAGTTGCTCGCGCCGTGGCTTTTGATGGCGATGGGCGCGAGGTTCAGACCGATGACGGCGACCACCGAGCCGGTGACCACCGGCGGCATCAGGCGCTCGATCCAGCGCGTGCCGATGCCCATGACGACGAGCCCGATGGCCGCATACACCACGCCACAAGCCACGATGCCGCCCAGCGCCACGGCGATGTTGGGGTTGGCGCCCGAGCCGGCGTAGCCGCTGGCGGCGATGACCACGCCGATGAAGGAGAACGAGGAGCCGAGGTAGCTGGGCACCCGCCCGCCGACGACGAGAAAGAAGATCAGCGTGCCCACGCCGCTCATGAGGATGGCGATGTTGGGCGAAAAGCCCATGAGCAGCGGCGCGAACACCGTGGAGCCGAACATCGCCACCACGTGCTGCAGGCCCATCGCCAGGGTCTGCGGCACGGGCATGCGCTCGTCGGGGGCGATGACGCCGCTGGTTTTGACGCGCCACTTGGGGAAATAGGACTCGGCCATGGTTGAAGTTCCCTGGGTTGTCGGGCTTGCCTGCGTCAGCGAAGCGGCCCCGTTGTAAGTGATGTGCGGGTTTTCAGGAATGCTTGCTCGGCTGCCGCCGTGCGTTGCGGCGGCAGCCTGTGTTGGTGCGGCAGACTCAGGGCGCGCTGCCGCGCAGCGCGCTGCCGCGCAGCTCGATGCGCCGCAGCACGAGGTACACCACGGCGGCGACCACCACGCCGAGCTCGAAGCCGATGTCCATGCCGTAGGGCGGGTTGAACAGGCCGGCGACGGGGCCGACGAACATGGTCTGCGCCGCGCCCAGGTAGACGCCGAACAGGCCGGCAGCCATGGCGATGGCGGCGGCCCAGCCCACGGGCAGCTTGCTGCGGGTGTTCCAGTCGTCCACGTTGTAGCGGCCGCGGCGGAACATGGCATGTTCCAGGATGAGGATGATGGCCCAGGGCCCCAGCCAATAGGCCACCAGCAGCAGGAAGTTTTCCAGCGTGGCGTTGAAGTGCGCGGCCGACGGAATGGCGATGGCGATGTAGACCACGGCGCCGATCAGGGTCCAAACCGCGCGGTTGATCTTCTGGAAGCCCTTGCCGAGCACCTGCATCGACAGGCCCAGGCTGTAGTCGTTGGGAATATTGTTGGCGATGACCGACAGCGCCAGCAGCAGCAGCAGCAGCTTGCCCGCGCCGCCCAGGGGCTGCAGCACCGCGGCGAGCAGGGCGCCGCCGCCGTTGGCGCTGGCCTTGCCGTAGGCCGCGACCGTGGTGAGCGACATGCCGAAAATTTCCAGCAGCACGCAGGGAATGAACACGCCGAGGAAAGTGAGCCAGAACACGCGCGAGGGCGCCGTGTCCTCGGGCTGGTTGACGTTGTAGTCGGCGGCGTAGGAGCTCCAGCCGGTGGCGAAGCCGAAGATGGCGCCGCCGAACGACACCAGCGAGGCCACATGCGCCATGGTCCACACCGGGGTTGGCAGGGTTTGCATCTGGCCGCCGGCGGTGAACAGCACGATGAGGAAGATGGCCGCCATGGGCATCCAGGCGTAGCGCTCGTAGCGGTGCACGTAGCGGTAGCCGTAGATGCTGACCACGGTGGTGAGCGCGGCGATGATGAGGATGGCGGCCCAGGTCGGCACGGCGCCGCCGGAAATGGCCGTGACGATCTGCGCGCCGACGATGACGTTGACCGCCGACCAGCCGATGCACGCCGCCACGTTGAACAGCGCCATGACCTTGGCGCCGTTCCAGCCGAAGGAAAAGCGCGAGATGGTCATCTGGCGCAGGCCGAGCTTGGGGCCCAGCGTGGAGAAGAACGCCACCGGCAGCACGCCCAGGATGTTGAAGCCGACGATGACCGCCACGCTGTCCCAGAAGCCCAGGCCGAACACCGGAATGGCCAGCGCGCCGAGCGCCACGGTGGAAATCACCAGATTGGCCGACAGCCACATGGTGAAGTTGTCGAAGATGCGCACATGCGCGCGCTGATTCGGCGGCACGCGCTCGATGCCGCGGGTTTCGATGCCGGGCTCGTAGCCGGGCAGAGCGGGTGGGGCGATGGAACTGTTCATGGAGAGTCCTCGTTGTGCGGGCCAGGGGTATGTCGTGCGGGTGTCTGTTTGGCGCGTCCCGAATGACGCCAAATCGTATACAAAAACCAAGCAAAATTCATTCCCGGCCATCCTGACAAGACGCCGGCCTTGCGCGGCTTTTCTTGCCGGGTATCGTCGCGGCGCAGGAATAGCGTGAACAGGCCCTCGTCACCCCCAGGCCGCCGCCGAGGTCGAACACGCGCGCAAGTGGCGCTGGCCCGGCCTCAGCCACGGCGCCAATCCACCGTGGCAGGCCGCCCTGGCAACTGCAGTGCTGCGGTCGCGGGCGGCGTGGCGGCGATGAGCTTGCCGCCGCGGATCACCGCCAGCCGCGTGGCACGCAGGCGGATGGCTTCGACCGGATCTCCAGCTTGCAGCAGCACCAGGTCGGCGCGGCAGCCCACCTCCAGGCCGTAGCCCTGCAGCCCGAGGATGGCGGCGGGCGTGGTGGTGACGGCGGCAAAGCATTGGCGCATCGCCTCCTGCCCGGTCATCTGCGCCACATGCAGGCCCATGTGCGCCACTTCGAGCATGTCGCCGCTGCCCAGGCCGTACCAGGGGTCCATCACGCAGTCCTGGCCGAAGGCCACCGGCACGCCGGCGGCCAGCAGCTCGGGCACGCGGGTCATGCCGCGGCGCTTGGGGTAGGTGTCGTGCCGGCCCTGCAGGGTGATGTTGATCAGCGGGTTGGCGACGGCGGCCACACCCGCCTCGCGCATCAGCGGCAGCAGCTTGCTGACGTAATAGTTGTCCATGCTGTGCATGGAGGTGAGGTGCGAACCGGTGACGCGCCCTTGCAGCCCGAGGCGCTGGGCCTGGAAGGCCAGGGTTTCGATGTGGCGCGAGAGCGGGTCGTCGCTTTCGTCGCAATGCATGTCCACCATCAGCCCGCGTTCGGCGGCGAGTTCGCACAGGATGCGCACCGACTCGGCGCCAGCCTGCATGGTGCGCTCGAAGTGCGGAATGCCGCCGACCACGTCCACCCCGAGGTCGAGCGCGCGCTCGAGGTTGGCCAGGGCGTTGGCCGAGCGCAGCACGCCGTCCTGCGGGAAGGCGACGAGCTGCAGATCCAGGTAGGGCTTGACCCGCTCGCGCACCTGCAGCAGCGCCTCCACCGCCAGCAGTCGGTCGTCGCACACGTCCACATGCGAGCGGATGGCGAGCAGCCCCTTGGCCACGGCCCAGTCGCAATACGCCAGCGCGCGCTCGACCAGGGCTTCCTGCGTCAGCAGGGGTTTGAGTTCGCCCCACAGCGCGATGCCCTCCAGCAAGGTGCCGCTCTGGTTCACGCGCGGCAGGCCGAGGCTGAGCGTGGAGTCCATGTGGAAATGGGCATCGACGAAGGGCGCGGTGACGAGCTGGCCGCCGCAGTCGATTTCGCGTCCGGCCGGCGCCGGCAGATGCGGTTGCAGCGCGGCGATGCGGCCATGCTCGATGCCGATGTCGATCCCGATTCGACCGTCGGGCAAGGCGGCGTTGCGAAGAATGAGGTCCAGCATCGTGCGTTCCTTCCGGGTTGCTTCAATCGCTTGGTCAGGGCTTGCCCAGGCGTGTCCTCAGACCTGCTTGGATGTTTTGCTCCCTTCCCGCAAGCGGGGAGGGCTGGGGTGGGGAGCGCCTGGCGTGCGCAAGCCGCCAGGCGCACGGCTCGGCGCCGTCTCCGCTGCAAGCTCGGTCAGCCCGCAGCCGCGCAGCACCAGGCTGACCACGTGGTCGGTGGCGCGTTGCCAGGGGGCGCCGCGCAGGCTGCGCGCGCCCAGCACGGCGCGCACCTGGGGGGCGAAGTCGGCATAGGTCTGGGTCGCGGCCCAGATGGTGAAAAACAGATGCGGCGGATCGACCGGCGCCATGCGCCCCTGCGCGATCCAGCCCTCGATCACGGCCGACTTGCGCGCCACCAGCTCGCGCAGTTCGCCGCGCAGAATGTCCTGCATCTCGGGGGCGCCGCGCAGCATCTCGCCGGCGAACACGCGCGAGGCCTCGGGCCGGGTTTGCGCCAGCGTCATCTTGGCGCGCACATAAGCGCCCAGCGCCTGCGCCGGGTCGGCATCGGCGCGAATGCTGTCGGTCTCCGCCAGCCAGTCGTGCAGCATGCCCTCCAGCACCGCGCGGTAGAGCTGCCGCTTGGTGCGGAAGTAGTAGTGGATATTCGCCTTGGCCACCCCGGCCTGCGCCGCAATCTCGGCCATGCTGGCCCCGCGAAAACCATCGCGCGCGAACACGGCCTCGGCTGCGCGCACGATGCCGGCTTCGTTCGACTGGCGGATGCGGCCCGCGGCCGGCACGGCCGGCGCCGCAGCGCGCCGCCGGGGCGCTGCCGCAGCGATCGGCGCCGGCTCGGCCGCCATCACTTGGTCCCGAAAATCCGGTCGCCGGCGTCGCCCAGGCCGGGGACGATGTAGCCGTGCTCGTTGAGCCGCTCGTCGATGGCGGCCAGCGTGATGGGCACGTCGGCGTGGGCGGCGCGCACGGTGCGCACGCCTTCGGGCGCGGCCAGCAGATTGACGAGCTTGAGCGTGGTGGCGCCGGCTTCCTTCAGCCGCGACAGCGCCGCAGCGGCGGAGTTGCCGGTGGCGAGCATGGGGTCGACGACGATGACCAGGCGCTCGGCCATGTCGTCGGGCACCTTGAAGTAGTACTCCACCGGCTCCAGCGTGTCCGGGTCGCGGTACAGGCCGATGTGGCCGACGCGGGCGTTGGGCAGCAGGTCGATCATGCCGTCGAGCATGCCGTTGCCGGCGCGCAGGATGGACACCAGGCACAGCTTCTTGCCGCTGAGCAGCGGCATGCGGCAGGCGGCCACCGGGGTGACCACGTCCACCTCCTCGGTGGGCAGGTCGCGCGTGGCTTCGAACGCCAGCATCGCGGCGATCTCGCGCACCAGACGGCGGAAGTTGTCGGTGGTGGTGTCCCTGCTGCGCGCCAGCGTCAGCTTGTGCTGCACCAGCGGGTGGTTGACGACATGGACCAGGGGATCGTTCATGCGGGTTCTCCGTTCATGCTGTGTTGTCATGGGGCGAGCGGGGCGCGGTCTGGGAGGCGTCAAAACACCGTGCCGTCGCTGACGATGCGCAGCGGCGGCCCGCCACCGGCGCGGCGCTCGGCGGCGATGCGGCGGCCGGCGAACCAGGCGCCGCCTTCGATCACCTGCGTCAGTGGAAATTGCGCCGCGCTCACGCCAAGGCGCGCGCGCACGGCGTCGGCGAGTTCGTCGAGCAGCGCGACCGTGAGGGCGCGCCACTCCACCACCGGCTCGCTGTCCACGGTGAGGGGCTTGCTCGCCAGCGCCGCGTCGCGCGGCTGCAGCAGGCCGAGGTCGAGCAGCAGGCCGCCGTTGCGGTATTCGGGCAGGCCGGTGAGGGCGTCGAGTTCGCGCACCTGCAGGGCGCCCCATTGCAGCGGCTCGATCAGCGAATAGCTCATCCACTGCGTCAGTTTGTGGAAGGGCATATAGCCGTCGCTCGTGGCGGGGTGATGCCAGCAGTCGCCCAGGTTCACGCCAGCCAGCGTCAACCGGCCCGGCCACACCGGGCCGAGCAGGCGCAGCAGGGTGGACAGCAGGGTGTCGGCGCGCACGCTGATGCTTCCAGCTTCGTCCTGCGCCGCGGCATGGGCCAGCCAATGGTCGAACAAGCGCCCCAGGCGCAGACTGCCGGGGCGCTCGGGGTCGGCGAACACGGCGGGCGCGGCGCGCATGGCTTCGCCCAGACTGCGCAGCAGTTGAGCGCGACCTTCCAGCCCCACCAATGGGTTGTCGGGGCCGACCTGGAAAGCCTGCGCCAGCGCGGCGGCGTCGCAGCGGCGCAGCGCGGCGGCGTCGCAGCGCAGGGGCTGGGCCGGGTCGTCCGACAGCCGGCCGCTGGCGAACAGCGCCAGGCTGGCCACGCCCAGCCCTTCGGAACGCGCCAGGGTCTGGCCGCTGCCGGCGTCGGCATAGCGCCACTGCGGGCCGGCACCGGCGTCGAGCAGCACGCTGGGAATCACCAGATCAATGGCGATGCGGGAACGTTCATACGCGCCCGCAGGGATCGGCTGCGCCGTCCCGCCCCTCCAGGGGGACAAGGAAACTTGGGAGCGGCCCTGCGCTCCCCTGCGCGCCGTGGCCGTTCTGCCCGGGATGCCTGCATCGACCAGCCCGCCAAAGCGATCCACCCCGCCCGCCTCGAAATGCCGCCAGCGGCTGTGCATGGGCACGCGCAAATCGGGGTGGCGGCTGCGGATGGTGTCGACCACATAGTCGGCCGTGGCGCCCATGCGCTCGGGATGCCAGGTGAAATGCGCCAGTTCGCCGCGCCGCGCATGCGCCATGATTTGCGCCGCATGGCTGCGCACGGCGGCGGCGCTCAGCAGGCTTTGCGCCAGCGTGGCGCCGGCATTCTGGGCGCGCGTCGTTTGGCGAACCTCCCCCTCCCGGCCTCCCCCACTGGTGGGGGAGGAGCACGCGCGATCTTGCGCCTGCTCGAGGGAGGAGAGGGCGGCGCCTTCGCCTCGCGCAGGAGACGTGAATTCACCCCCTCCCCATCGTTGGGGAGGGCTGGGGAGGGGAGCTTGGGCGTCGCCCAGGGGCGGCTTGCGATGACTCATTCCTCCAGCCCCCGACCCTTCGGCAGCGCCAGTTCTTCCTCGCTCGGCGTGTAGTGCGAGAAGTAGCCGGCGGCTTTTTTCGCGTCCATTTCCACGCGCGCATCGGGCGGAATCAGGTCCTCGGGAATGGCCACCTGCTCGACGACCTCGATGCCGGCCTGGGTCAGCGCGCCGAGTTTCATATTGCTCATCGACGCCCAGCGGTCGATGCGGGTGATGCCCAGCCAGTGGAACACGTCGGGCATGAGCTCCTGGAAGCGCATGTCCTGCACCCCGGCCACGCATTCGGTACGCTCGAAATAGGTCTCGGCGCGGTCGCCGCCGAGCTGGCGCTTGCGCGCGTTGTAGACCAGGAACTTGGTCACCTCGCCCAGGGCGCGGCCCTCCTTGCGGTTGTACACGACGAGGCCGACGCCGCCCTGCTGCGCCATCTCGATGCAGACCTCGATGCCATGCGCCAGATAGGGCCGGCAGGTGCAGATGTCGGAGCCGAACACGTCCGAGCCGTTGCACTCGTCGTGCACGCGGCAGGCCACGCGGGTCTCGGTCTTGCCGAGCTGGGCGACGTCGCCGAAGAAGTACAGCGTCATGCCGCCGATGGGCGGCAGGAACACCTTCAGGTCGGGCCGCGTCACCAGTTCCGGGAACATGCCGCCGGTCTGCTCGAACAGGGTGCGGCGCAGCGCCGGTTCGCGCACGCCGAAGCGCGCTGCAATGCCCGGCAGCCACCACACCGGATCGACCGCGGCCTTGGTCACGCGCACGTCGCCGTTGGCGTGCAGGATGGCGCCGTCGGGCGTGAGCCGGCCGGTGGCGATGGCGTCTTTCAGCTCGGGCATGTTGATGTGCGCGCGGGTGACGGCGATGGTCGGGCGCAGGTCCAGCCCGGCGGCGATCTGCGCGGCGAACACCTCGGGCACCAGATGGCCCCAGGGGTCGAGCGAAACGATCTTGCCGGGCTCGGCCCACTGCGGATGCGGGCCGATGGCGGCGGCCGGCGCGGTGTCGGTGAAGTCGGGCCGGTGGTCGCGGTCGAGCGCGCCCGAGGCCACCGCCAGCGCGCGGTACAAGGCATAGGCGCCCGCATGCGTGCCGATGGCGTTGCGCCGGCGCGGGTCGGTCAGCGTGGCCACCACCGGACCGCGCGCAGCGGCCGTGGCGGCGTCCCAATGGATTTCAGGCGGTTGCACCATGCTGCCCTGGCCGGGATGCGATGAGAGCACGACGTGACTGGACATGAAGGGCTCCAAAAACTTGACCGATTGGTCAGAATATACGGCGATGGATGCAAGCATCGTGCCGGGTTTTCCCGCTGGCCGCGTGCGTTTCGCGGTGCGCTTGAAGCCGCTTGCCTGGGAGCGCAGACCTGAGGGCTGCTGTGCGCAGCGGCGTTCAAACCGCTCGTGGTGCACCGTTGCGCCTGTTTGGTGCATGGCACGGCCAACGAGGGGTTCGACCCCGTGGGCGAGGCGGCTGACGCCCTCGCCGGTCATCTGCGCTGCTTCATTCTTGCGCGCCCGCGCCTTGCCGGAGACACGCCGCGCACAAAACAAATTGTCACGTCGGCGCCAATCCGAGGGCTGGCGCGTCTGCAAGCCAAGCCGTTGAAGCATGCTGTTGCACTTGCGTGCACCGACGCATTGACTCCCAATGCGTCGAAACCGAGAATGAATCACGACATTTCAACCACGACCCGGCCCTGACTTTGGGGTTGTACAAGGGCTTTGAAGCTCGGGCGGGACACTCCGGAGACTCACATCATGACCAGCATGCCCAATGCATGGAAACGTGCCGCCGCAGGCATGGCAATGAGCGTGGCGGCAGTTGCCGCGCACGCTGCAGCCGCGCCCTCGGTGATCAAGATCGGCACCCTGTATGCCAGCAGCGGCGCCTTCGCCGTGGCGTCCCAAGGCCAGTACGAGGGCCTGCAATACTGGGTCGACGCCGTCAACAAGGACGGCGGCCTGTTCGTCAAGGCCTACGACAAAAAGATCCCCGTGAAGATCATCGCCTACGACGATCAAAGCTCCACCTCCACCGCCACCACGCTCTACAACCAGCTCATCACCCAGGACAAGGTGGACGTGCTGGTGGCCGACTTCGGCTCGGTGCTCACCTCGGTGGCCGTGCCGCTGGCGGCCGAGCACCACATGCTGCTGATCGACCCCACCGGCTCGGGCGCCAATTTCTTCACCAAGCCGACCAACTACCTGGCCGATGTGAGCATTCCGTCGTCGCAGGTCTGGCCGGTTCCTCTGGCCAAATACCTGTTGCAGCAAAAGATCAAGCGCATCGCCATCGTCTACGACGCCAATGATTTCGACGCCTCGCAGGCCACCACGATGAAGGACGAGTTGGCCAAGGGCGGCGTCACCCCGGTGTACTACCACGGCGTGTCCACCAGCGAGTCCAACTACACCGTGCTGCTGCACACCATCGCCGCGAGCAACCCCGACGCGGTGCTGGAGTTCGGCTATCCGCCCAATGACATTGCCTTCCTCAAGGCGCTGTCGCAAAGCGGGCTGCACTTCCCCATGACCTTCACCATCTTCCCGGGGCAGTTGCTCAGTCTGTTGACCAAGAACGTCGGGGCCAAGGGGCTGGCCTACACCTACACCTATCCGACGCCGCCGCTGGTGAAGTACGACAAGGTGAGCTACGGGCAGAACACGGCGCAGTTCGTCGACGCCTTCACGGCCGCCAAGAAGAAGGCGCCCAATTTCCTGGACGCGGCGGGCTACAACACCGGCCTCATCATCCAGCACATGCTGGACATGGCGCCCAAGTTCACCCAGCTTGACTTCCATCAGGCGTTGATGGACATGTCGGGCAAGACCACCACCCTGCTCGGCGAGTTCAAGATCAACGCCAACGGCGCCCAGCTCGGCCAGCCCTTCCCGGTGGCGCAGCTGGTGCCCGAGGCCGGCAGCATGAAGGTGGTCGTGGTCTACCCGCAGGACAAGGCGACTGGCAAAGCCGTGTATCCGGCGCCCAAGCCGTAAGTCACGGGCCGCGCGGCCCGACGCTTCCCTTGTGGCCGCCCCTCCCCCGGGGCGGTGAACAAGCCGCCCGCACCCAGGTGCCGGCCGGCGGGGAAGCGTTGCGGACGTTTGCTTGAAGCATCGATCAGGGAGAGCGTTTGGAACTGCTCGCATACGCCATCATCGGCGGCATTCTGTACGGCATTTTTTTCAGCCTGATCGGCATCGGGCTGAATCTGATTTTTGGCGTCATGCGCATCATCAACCTGGCGCATGGGCAGTTCATCGTGCTCGGTGGCTATGCCGCCTGGATCGTCTCGCGGCACTTCGGTTTCAACCCGCTGTGGGGCGTGCCGCTGTCCATCGCCTGTGCCGTCGTCATCGGCTATCCGCTGTATTACGCCGTGGTGCCGCGCCTGCAGCGCAGCGGTGACCCGGAGATGCTGTCCTTCATCCTGTTCTTCGGCATCGGCCAGATGCTCGAAGCGCTCACGGGGTTGGCCTTCGGCGCCGACCAGCGCTCGCTGCCGAGCGAGGCGCTGGGTTCCGGCAACATCGGCCTGCTCGGCCAACAATTTCCCGACAGCTGGTGGGTGGCCGCGGTCTTCAGCCTGGCCGCCATCGCCGGGCTGTATCTGTACTTCGCGCACACCAAGCTGGGTTACGCCACGCGCGCCATCATGGCCAACCGCGACGAGGCGCTGGCCACCGGCATCAGCGTCAACCGCGTCTCGGTCATCGCCTTCGTCGCCGGCCTGGCGCTGGCCGGCACGGCCGGGGTGTTCCTGCCGTATCTGCTCGGCTCGGTCTCGCCGGACCTGGGCAACGAACTCACCACCACCTCGTTCGCCATCGTCATCATCGGCTCGCTGGGCAACCCGCTGGGCACGGTCATCGGCGGCCTGGTGTTCGGCCTGGGCACGATGCTGATGCAAACCTACTACTCCTCCTGGTCCAACCTCGTGCCTTACGTGCTGTTGTTGATCATCGTGCTCATCCGTCCCACCGGCCTGCTGGGCAAGGCGGTGCGCAATGCCTGAACCGACCCCCATGGCCGAACCTATCGCCATTTCCATGCCCGGGCCTTCCCGGCTGCGGCGCCTGCGGCCCGGGCTGATCGTGCTGCTGCTGTTGGCCGTCGTGTTTCTGCTGCTGCCGCATGTGTACGGCAACGAGACGCTGCTGTTCACCCTGATGACGTTCATCGTTCTGGCGCAGGGCTTGAACCTGCTGTACGGCTTCACCGGCTACCTGCCCTTCGGCTATGTCGGGTTTTTCGGTTGCGGGGCCTATGCCACCTCGCTGCTGGTGCTGCACAGCGGCTTGCCGGTGCTGCTCTGCGTGCTGGGCGGCGGCGTGGCGTCAACGCTGATGGCGCTCGTCCTCGGCCCGCTGCTGCGCCTGTCGGGGGCGTACTTTTCCATCGCCAGTCTGGCGGCGTCGCAAATCCTGTATTTCGTCGTCTCCAACACCAATCTCGCGGACATCACCGGCGGACCTTACGGCCTGAAAATCGAGCAGGTGTATGCGCCCGGCGCCAGCTACAACACCATGCTGGCCGTGCTGCTGCTGGCCACGGGCCTGGCGGCGTGGTTCCGCAGTTCGCGCTTCGGCATGGGGCTGCGGGCGATGCGGCAAGACCCGGTGAGCGCGAGCATGGCCGGCATCGACGTGGTGCGCGCACGCCTGCTCACCTGGCTGATCTCGGCCAGCGTTGCCGGTCTGGCCGGCGGGGCTTATGCATGGAACCTCTCGGTGTTCTACCCCGAGGCGGTGTTCACCTTGCAGATCTCGGTATTCGCCATCGTCTTCGCGCTGTTCGGCGGTGTCGGCACGGTCATCGGCCCCATCATCGGCGCGGCCGTGCTGTACACGCTGTACGCGGCCATCGGCATTTCCACGCCGCAGTATTTCCAGCTCATCTACGGCCTGCTCATCGTGCTGCTGGTGCTGTTCCTGCCCGGCGGCATTCTGTCGCTGTTCACGCGGAGGGGTGTGCGTGTTTTCTGAAACCCCCGCAAGCGCCGCGGGCGGCGCCGAGCCCATTTTGCAACTCGCAGGCGTGAACAAGCGCTTCGGCGGCCACGTGGTGTTGAACGACGTGAGCTTCAGTCTCGCTCCGGGTGAAATCGTCGGTCTGGTCGGCCCCAACGGCTCGGGCAAGACCACCACCATCAACGTCATCTCCGGCCTGTACCGGGCCGACGCCGGCAGCATCACCTACGCGGGCCAGCCCGTGCACCAGGTACCCATGCACAAGCTGGCGCGGCTGGGCATCAACCGCACCTTCCAGGTGCCCAAGAACTTCCGCGACATGACCGCGCGTGAAAACATCGAAGTCGCCGCCTACTTCGGCCATGCGCAGCAGCAGGTCGACGTCGAAGCCGTCCTGCGCGACATCAACCTGCTCGCCCAGGCCGACAAGCTGGCGGGTTCGCTCACCGTCAACCAGCAAAAGCTGCTCGACCTCGGCCGCGCCCTGGCCACCGGACCGAAGCTGCTGCTGGTGGATGAAATCGGCGCCGGGCTCAACCCTGCCGAACTCGGCGGCATCGCCGAGCTGCTGCTCAAACTCGCCCAGCGCGGCATCAGCCTGATCGTGGTCGAACATCTGATGGCGTTCCTCAACAACATCACCGCGCGAGTCATCGTCCTCGGCGCCGGCCGCATGTTGTTCGAAGGCTCGCTCGACGCCGCCTCGCGCGATCCGGAAGTGGTCGCCGCATTCATCGGAGGTTGAGGACCATGGCCTTGCTCGAAGTCCAGGGTTTGCAATCCGGCTACGGCGCGATGCAGGTGCTGTGGGGTGTCGATCTCGACGTCGCCGCGGGCGAAACCGTGCTGCTGCTCGGCGCCAACAGCGCCGGCAAGTCCACCCTGCTGCGCACCCTCATCGGCCTGCTGCCCTGCTGGCGCGGCAGCATCAGCTTCGTGGGCGAACGCATCGATGCATGGGCTCCCGACCAGCGCATTCGCCGTGGCATCGCCTTCATGTCCGAGCTCGGCGTGTTCCCCTCCTTGTCCATCGACGAGAACATCGCTCTCGGTGGCTACTTCCTGCCCGACGCCAAGGTGCGCCAGCGCAAGGAGCGCCTGTTCCAGCTGTTCCCCGATCTCGCCGCCAAGCGCCGTGACGCCGCCGGCACCCTGTCGGGCGGGCAGCGCAAGATGCTGGGCATCGCCAAGGTGCTGGTGGCCGAGCCCAAGCTGTTGCTGATGGACGAGCCTTCGTCGGGGCTGGCGCCGGTGTTCGTCAAGCAGGTGATCCAGGTGCTCAAGACCAGCATCGGACACGGCACCTCGCTGCTGATTGCCGAACAGAACGTCGCCTTCCTCGAACTGGCCGATCGCGGCTACCTCATCGACCACGGCAAGGTCAAACTCTCGGGCACCCGCGCCGAGCTGGAGGCGAGCGACGCCGTGCGCGAGACCTATTTCGGCTTGTGAGCGCCCCCAGGGTCGGCCCGCCGGCCCGCCCCCCGCGGGGGGGGCAAGGAAACTTGGGGCGGCCCCGCGTTTCCTTGAGAGGCGCGCCACGGACCTCAGCGCAACAAACCCTTGAGCCGGTTTTGCAGCTGCTCGCGCAGTTGCTGCCGGTCTTTCACGCCGAGGCGTTTTTGCAGTTCCTGCTCGGCGCGGTTTTTCAGCGCGCTCTCGATGGCGCCGCCCGCGGCCTGCGACCAGAGCACCGCGTACTGCGGCCGGGAGAAGGCGCCGCTGATGCGCACCGGGACGGTCAGGCCCTTGAGGGCGGCCGCTTGTGGGCCGTCCTGCCCGGCGGGGGTGCCGACGAGCGTGGGACGCAAGACATAGTCGAGCGTGCGGGCGGGCAGGTCGACACGGCCCTCGCCGCCCACCCGCAGCAGCGGGCTTTGCACGTTGAGGTCACGGCTGGAGGCCACGCCCTGAGCGAGTTGGAAGCTCACCGAGAGCGATGAGAAATCGGTCCGCTCCTGGCCGCTGGTGCTGCCCAGGCTGTCTTGCCGCAGGCGCAGCAGGTTGCCGGCCTGCCGCAGGCTTTGCGCCAGATTGAAGCCCTTGATGGCGCCGTTGCGCACCTCGAATTGCGCCGTGCCGTCGAGCGCGCCGAGCAGGGCGGTGGTGCTCGCACCGCGCGTCGTCAGCGCGAGCTGGGCGTCGGCCGTGCCGAGCAGCAGGTCATACCCGCTCAAGGCCTGGATGATGGGCTGGATTTGCAGGTGCCGGGCGGTCTGCATCAGGGCGTAGCCGGCATGGTTCAGGTCCACCTGCAGCGTGCCGCCCAGCGTGCCGCCATAGCCCTGCATCGCAAACGGATCGACGCTGAGGGTGTCGCCGTCGTCGCGCACATGCGCCGTCAAAGCGTTCCATTGCATGCCCTTGAAGCGCAGGCTTCCCAGTCGCAGGCGGGCATCGAGTTGCAGGCCCTTGAGCGCAGACAGGTCGATGGGTGCTGCCGCGGGCGTGCCGGCCTTGGGTGCTGGCTTGCTTGCAACTGGCTGCGCCGAGGCGACGGTGGCGTGGGTGCCGAGCAAAGCGTCGAGATCGAGCCGGTCGGCGTCGGCCTGCAGCGTGATGGCGCCTTGCTGGCTGGCGCCGGTGAGCTGCACCTTGGCCGGACCGGCCTGTCCGGCCAGGGCAAAGCTGGCTTCGGCGCCCGCCTGCGCGTAACTCAGACGGCCTTGCAGGTCGAAGGTGAGCGCTTGCGCCTGCGGACTGTCCGCCCGCCAGCTGCCTTGCAGCCGGGCGGCGTCGAAGCTGGCTTGCAGTCCGGGCAGATCCAGATTCAGCGCGCCCTGCAAGCTGGCGTGCAGGCCCGGCGCCTGCGGCCCCTGGCCTTGCTGCAGATCGAAGCGCAAGCCGGGGATGGCAAGCTTGGCCGCCGGTCCTGAACAGGCCGGGGCTTCGAGTTCGAGGTGCAGGGTGCGCGGTGCCGCGCCCAGCAGCGCCCGCGCCTGCAAAGCTCCCGACTGAATGCTGTTGCCGCTCCAGTCGAACAGCGGCAGGCTTGCATCGAATTGCAGCGGTTCGCCCTTCGCATTCTGGCCCTGGGCCTTGATCTGCACATTCTGCAGCTGCAAGCCGCCATCCCTGCCCGGCTGTGGCCTGGGCTCGGGTTTTCCGGCCGCCGCCGCAAGCGGGCTTGCGGCCGGTGCTGGCGTATAGCTCAGGCTGCCCGACACATTGCTCAACAGTTTCTTGATGCCCAGGATGTTGCCGTCGCTGCGCAGCATGAAGTCTTGCAGCAGCAGCGGGTTGTGCGGCGCGGCTTGCAACTGGCCTTTCAGGCTGAAGTTCGCGTCCAGCAAGGGTTTGGTGAACGTGGCGCGCGCACTCAAGCTCATCGGGCTCAAGGCGGGTTCGCCCAGTCCGGAGAGTTCCAGGCTCAAGCCGCTGAAGCGGCCGCTGACGCCGGTCCTGGCATCGCTCAAGGCGATGTCGCCGCCGTTGATGCTGAGCTTGCGCACCAGCATGCCCACCGGCGCGGTCGGCCTGGCAGGCGGGGATGCGGCAGAAGAAGGCGCGGTATCGGCCTTGGGCAGCAGGTCGTCGAAATTGAATTGCCCCTGCGCGTTGCGCTGCACGACGATGTGTGGCGCATCGAGCACGATGCGGTCGACCACGATCTGCCGCTGCAGCAGCGCCAGCAGGTTCAGATGCAGGCGCATATCGCTGGCCTGGGCGAACAGCGCGCTGCTGCCGGGCTCGCTCAGGCGCATGGGCCCGGTGTTCAGGGTGAAGGGCGGAAACAGCCGCAGCTCGATGGTGCCGGGCAATTGCAGCGTGCGGTGATAGCGTTCCTGCACCGCGCTGATGAGAGCCGCCTTGTACTGGTTCGGGTCGAACGCCAGCAGCACCAGTCCCACCCCGCCAACCACCAGGATGCCGATGGCGATCAGCGCCGCGACGGCGCTCTTGATCAGCTTGTTGCCCATGGTGGCAGCCTGCCGCAGCTCGGTGTGTTCAAGTGTCCTTGCATCGGAGGTGTGTTCGGCGCGGCAGTGCACTGCCGCGCCGGGGCGGGCGCAAAATGAAGGGATGTTCATTCTAGGCACAGGTATCGACGGCATGACGATGCGCACGCTACGCCCCAGCAAGCCCGCCAGCGGACTCCCTCCGCGGGGGCCAAACAAACCCGGGAGCGGCCCTTCGTTGCCTGGCGAGGATGTCGTCATCGCCGGTGGTGGACTGGTCGGCAAGGCCGCCGCCCTGGCGCTGGCGCAGGCCGGCCTGCGCGTGCTGCTGTGCGGCGCCCGGCCTGCGGCGGCCGCCCCAGCGCAAGGCTACGGCCAGCGCGTCTACGCCTTCAACGCCGCGTCGCGCCGCTTTCTCGATGGCCTGCGCGTCTGGTCGCAATTGCCGCAGCCGCGGGTGCAGCCGGTGGCCCGCATGCGCATTGCGGCCGATGGCGCGGCGCTGCAGTTCGACGCCTATGCGCAAAGCGTCGAGGCGCTGGCGTGGATCGCCGAGTCCGACGCGGTGGAGCGCGCGCTCGACCTCGCGCTGCAGTTCGAGCGCGGCGCCACGCTCGTGCCCGGCGGCGTCGAGCAGGCGCAGTTCGACGGCGCGCAATGGGCGCTCACCCTGGCGGATGGCAGCGTGGCGCGCACCGGCCTGCTGCTGGGTGCCGACGGGCGCCACAGCCGCGTGCGCGACTGGGCCGGCATCGGTCTGCGCAGCAAACCTTATGGCCAGACCGGACTGGTGTGCAATTTGCGCTGCGCCCTGCCGCATGGCGGCACCGCCTACCAGGCGTTCAACGAGGCCGGCGTCATCGCCTTGCTGCCCCTGGCCGATCAGGGCGGCGAGCATCAGGTTTCCCTGGTGTGGTCCGCCCCCGACACCCTGGCCACGACCTTGCGCGCAGCCGGCGCCGAAGGTCTGGTGCCCAGCTTGCAGCCCCACCTCGAAGCCCTGGGCGCAGCCCGCCTCGCGCCTTTCGCTGCGGCCGGGGAGATTGGCGCCTGGCCCCTGGTGCTGCAGCGCGCCCACAGCCTGGTGGCGCCCGGCACGGCGCTGCTTGGCGACGCCGGCCATGTCATCCACCCCCTGGCTGGGCATGGCCTCAACCTCGGCTTGCAGGACGTGCAGGCGCTGGTTGCGGTGCTGACTGGGCGTGGCGACGCGCAAGCAGTCGGCGATGCGCGGGTGCTGCGGCGTTATGCCCGCGCCCGCGCCGAGCAGGTGCTGGCGCTGGAACTGGCGACCGACGGCCTGCACCGGCTCTACGCCCCCGGCATGGCCTGGCTCGCGCCGCTGCGTGCCCTCGGGCTGGCCGGCACCAATCACCTGACACCCTTGAAGCGTTTGTTGGCGGGCTATGCTTCGGGTTTGTCCGTGATGGCCTGAGTGTCCCCAAGGCAACGCAAGCCAGGTCCGCCCCCTCGCGGCGGCAAGCGAGCCTTGCGACGATCCCCATCGACTCCTGAGCCCACGGTCCTCGATGCAACGCGCGGCCGCTTGCTCCAGCCGCATCCATGTTCAGGAACTCCCATGAAATTTCGCTGTATCGCCGCCACCCTGTTGCTCGCCGCCAGCACCGTGTTCGCCAGCGCCAGCCAGGCGCAGAGCACGGCGGATGTGCGCAAGGCGCTGTCCAAGGTGCTGCCCAACTTCCCCGCCTCGGCGCAGATCATCAAGACGCCCTACGCCGGCCTGTACGAAGTGGACCTCGGCGACCGCGTGTTCTACACCGATTCCACCGGCACCTTCCTCTTCGCCGGTGAAATTCTCGACACCAAGAACGGCATCAACATCACCAAGACGCGCGTCGAGGAGCTGCGGAAAATCAAGTGGAGCGAGTTGCCGCTGAAAGACGCGTTCAAGGTGGTCTACGGCAACGGCAAGCGTCAGCTCGCCGTGTTCGAAGACCCTTACTGCCCCTACTGCCATCAGCTCAACAAGACGCTGGAGAAAATGAGCAATATGACGGTGCATGTGTTCCTGTTCCCCGTCATTCGCCCCGAGTCGCCCGCCAAGGCGCGCGACATCTGGTGCGCCGCCGACAAAGGCAAAGCCTGGGAAGCCTGGATGAACGACCAGAAGGAGCCGCCGCAAGCCCCCGCAAGCTGTGCCACGCCGCTGCAAGCCAACCTTGCCCTGGGCCAGAAGCTGGGTGTCGAAAGCACCCCCACCATGTTCCTGGAAAACGGCCAGCGCATCACCGGCGCGGTGGACGCTGCCGAGATCGACAAGCGCCTGGCGATGAAGTGAGGTCGTGGGCCGAGGCCCATCCACGCGCCCATGAAAAAGCCCGCGATCGCGGGCTTTTTCATGGGCTTCAGCAGGGACCTTGGTTGGTGGCATGACTTCGAACTGGGTGAGGGCGACGCTGAACAAGTCCCTCGTGCGCATCGCGTCCGCGCCTCGGGCGGTCCGCGGCGTTGCAAATCCGCGCCATAGCTTGGGCACCGCAAACGGCTCGCGCCTTGCACTGCATCTGCCCAGTCCCCCGTCCCGCAGGGTTGCCCCCAGACGGGGATGGCTGCAAGGCTGGTCACTGCTTCATCAAGAATCCATGCGTCCTCCAGCAGTCCAGCGGATTGCGCACGGCGGGCCTGTCCATCAATTGATAATGCATACGGAAGCAGGCCTGAATTTGCGCCTCCCGGGCCTGCACCCCATTGCTGTCCGCAGCAAACGCCGGATAGGCGGCGCCCAGCATCAGCAGGGGGGTGATGACGATCAACAGTGTTCTCATGGCAATTCTCCAGATGATTGAAATGCAGCAGCGCTGACACAGCAGCCAAGACATGGGGTTGGCTGCTGTGGCAACCCCACATGGAAGACTTCGCCTCGCCGGGATCGCCATGCAGACCGTTCCGGCCATCTCTGCACAGCGCCGCGAATTCAGGCATCACATCATCCCGCGCATCATGGCCGGCATGCCCTCCTTGGCGAAACGGTCGAGTTCGCGGGAGTGGGCCTTGATCACGGCGACCATCTCCGGGTCGGAGGAGGTCTCGGTCACGGCCACGCCATCGGGCAGGATGTCGAGCTTGCGCTGGTACTTGGTCGGGTTGGCGAACATCTGCGGCACGCTATTGCTCATGGGGTAGGGAAAGGGGCGGTCCTGCGCCAGCCGCGCATACATGTCCACCACATGTTCTTGGATCAGCGCTGCGGTGGCGGGGTCGGCCGAGGTGGTCACGTCATGCACCCCGTTGGGCAGTTCCTTGACTTCGCGCCGGATGAGTTCGTGGCGCTCGAACAGTTCCATGCCGGTGCGCATGGGCCCGTTCATATTCCCCGGCGACATCATGCCGCCCATGCCTCCGCCCATCATCCCGCCCCCCGTCATCCCCTGGGCCTGGGCGGGCGGGGCGCCACGTCCGGTGAAGTAGCCCGCGACGGTTCCAACAAAACCCACAAGAGTGGTCACGAAAGAGCGACGTTGCATGATGGTCTCCAGGTTGAAGCAAAGGGGATGTACGACAAAAGAGGCATGGCGCTGATGGGCTCGTTCGGGCCGCCGCCGTTGGCGCTGCAGGCCTCGGAAGTTCGTCCCAGTTGGACTGCAACGGGCCTTCCCGAGTTCGGGTCGCAGACGGGAACGATGGCCGCACGATCATGGGCTTCACGCGGCCGCCTCCTGTCTGGGGTCTGAGCCCAGCCCCAGGCGCCGCTTCTGCCACAGGGCGTAAACCGCCGGAATCACCAGCAGCGCCAGCAAGGCAGCCGTCAGCATGCCGCCAACCATGGGCGCGGCGATGCGCTTCATCACGTCGGCACCGGCGCCTTCGCTGAACATGATGGGCAGCAGGCCGCCGACCACCATGGTCAGGGTCATCGCCATGGGCCGCAGCCGCAGCAAGGTGCCCTCGACCACCGTTTGCTTGAGGTCGTCCCAGGTGTTGAGGCGGTCGTGAATCTTGCGCCGTTCCAGCGCCGCGTCGAGATACAGCAGCATGACCACGCCGAACTCGGAGGCCACCCCGGCGGTGGCGATGAAGCCCACGCCCACCGCAACCGAGAGCTTGTAGCCCAGCCAGTCGACGTACCAGAATCCGCCCACCAGCGACAGCGGCAAGGTCAGCAGGATGATGGCGACCTCGGTGATGTTCTTGAAGTTGAAATACAGCAGGAGCGCGATCAGGCCGATCACCGCCGGCACGACGATCTTCAGACGCTGCACGGCCTGCTCCAGCGCCTGGTACTGCCCAACCCAGTCGAGCGTGAAACCGGGCTGCAGATGAACCTTCTGTGCCAGGGCCGCTTGCGCCGCGGCCACGTAGCCGCCGATGCTGGTGCCGGGTTTGAGGTCGATGTACACCCAGGAATTCAGGCGGCTGTTGTCGCTGGTGAGCATGGGCGGGCCGCCCTCGATGCGCAGCGTGGCCACCTGCGCCAGCGGAATCTGGCTGCCCTCGGGCGTGGCGATGCGGCTTTCCATCAGCGTGGACAGCGACTGGCGCAGTTCGCGCGGGTAGCGCAGGCTGATGGGGAAGCGCTCCAGGCCGTTGACGGCGGTGGACAGCATCTGTCCACCGATGGCGGTCTCGACCAGGCGGTTCACATCCGCCACCGAAAGGCCGTAGCGCGCGGCTGCCAGCCGGTTGGTGTCGACCACGATGTAGCGCCCGCCGGTGGCCCGCGCCGCATAGGCGTTCTGGGTGCCCGGAACGGTTTGCAGCGCCGCCTGGATCTCCTGCCCCAGCCGGTTCAGCGTGTCGAGATTGCTGCCGGTGACCTTGATGCCGAGCGGCGTTTGCAGGCCGGTGGTCAGCATGTCCACCTGGCCCTTGATCGGCTGGGTCCAGGTGTTCGACACACCGGGAATCTGCAGCGCCTGATTCATCTTCTCGATCAGCTTGGCGGTGGTCATGCCGGCCGGCCAGGTGCTGCGGTCCTTCAGGTTCACGACCGTCATGAACATCGAGATCGGCGTCGGGTCGGTCGCGGTCTGCGCCCGGCCCGCCTTGCCGAACACGCTCTCCACTTCGGGGAAGGTCTTGATGATGCGGTCGCTCTGCTGCAGGATCGCGGCGGATTGGCCGATGGAGATCGACGGATCCTGCGACACCGGCATGTACAGCAGGGTGCCTTCGTTCAAGGGCGGCATGAACTCCGAGCCGAGGTGCTTCCAGGGGAAATACAGGCTGGCCACGGCGACGAGGGCCAGCACGATGACCACCCAGGGAGCCCGCAGCACGCCGTGGATCAAGGGGCGGTAGAGCCAGATCAGCATCTGGTTCAAGGGGTTCTTTCCCTCCGGGCGGATATGCCCGCGAATGAACCAGGCCATCAGCAGCGGCACCAGGGTGATGGACAGGATGGCGGCCGCGGCCATGGCATAGGTCTTGGTGAAGGCCAGGGGCCGAAACAGCTTGCCCTCCTCGCCGCCGAGCGCGAACACCGGCAGGAACGACACCGCGATGATCAGCAGCGAAAAAAACAGCGCCGGCCCGACTTCCGATGCCGCCACCCGCGCCTTCATCCAGGGATCGGCGCCGGGATCCTGCTCCATATGCTTGTGCATGTTCTCGATCATCACGATCGCGGCGTCGGTCATCGCGCCGATGGCGATGGCGATGCCCCCCAGGGACATGATGTTGGCCGGAATGCCCTGCGCCCACATCACCAGGAAGGCGGCGAGGATGCCCAGCGGCAGCGACACGATGGCCACCAGCGCCGAGCGCGCGCGCAGCAGGAACAGGAACGACACCAGGGCGACGATCAGCGACTCTTCCAGCAGCTTCTCGGTCAGGGTGTGGATGGCGCGCTGGATCAGCGGCGCCTGGCTGTAGGTGGTGACGATCTTCACCCCGGGCGGCAGCGAGGGCTGGATGCTGCGGATCTTGTCCTCGACCCGGCGGATGATGGCATCGGCGTTCGAGCCCTGGTTCATCATCACGATGCCCCCCACCACCGCGCCCTCGCCGTTGAGGTCGGCGGCGCTGTTGGGCAGTTCCGGGCCGAATTGGACGCGGGCGACATCCTTGAGCGTCAGCGGCACCCCGCCGCGCGCCGCCAGCGGCGCGTTCTCCAGATCCCGCAAGGAGCGGATATAGCCGGTGGTGCGCACCATATAGCTGGCTTCGCCGAGATCGACCACCGAGCCGCTGGTCTCGCCATTGGCGGCGCGGATGGCATCTTCCACCTGCGGCAGGGTGAGGTTGTAGGCCAGCAGGGCCTGCGGGTTCACCACCACCTGGTATTCCTTCACCATGCCGCCGACCGTGGCGACCTCGGCCACGCCCGGAATGCCCTGCAACTGGTACTTGAGAAACCAGTTCTGCAGGGTGGTGAGCTGGCTCAGGTCCTGCGTGCCGCCGGTATCGGTCAGGGCGTACATGTAAACCCAGTCCACCCCCGAACTGTCAGGCCCCAGCGCCGGCGTCACTCCAGGCGGCAGTTTGGATTGCACCTGGCTGAGATACTGCAGCACCAGGTTGCGCGCCTGGTAGATGTCGGTGCCGTCCTTGAAGATGACGTAGACGAAGGAGTCGCCGAACATCGAATAGCCGCGCACCGCGCGCGCGCCGGGCACCGACTGCAGGGTGGTCTCCAGCGGATAGGTCACCTGGTCCTGCACCACCTGCGGCGCCTGCCCGGGGTAGGAGGTCTTGATGATGACCTGGGTGGGGGAGATGTCGGGGATGGCCTCCAGCGGCGTGTTGCGCACCGCCAGGATGCCTGCGGCCAGCAGCATCAGCGCGCCGATCACCGTCAGGCTGCGGTTCTCGAAGCACCACTCCATGAGCCGCCGGATCATGGGGCGCTCCGGCCAGGGGCCATGTTCATCCCGGCCATCGACCCGGCGGCGGGCGGGGGCGCGGCTGCCGGCGTGGCGGGTGGTGCGACCGTTGGTGGGGTCGTTGGCCCCGCAGCGCCGGCTTGCGGGTCGCTCGCCGGCGGCATGCCTGGCATCGTTCCCGTGGCGGGCATGCCGCCTGCGCCGCTCGTGCCGGCATGACCACCGAGCATGCGCGCCTTGACCGACTGGAACTGCGATTCGGAGTACAGCAGGAACTGGGCGCTTTCCACCACCTGGTCACCCGCCTTGAGCCCCCGGGCGATGACCACCCAGCCGTTCGCCTCGGGCCCAAGCGCAACTTGCACCGGCAGGAAGTGGCCGCCCGCCTGCGCCAGCATGGCGTAATCGCCATCCTGCGTGCGCAGCACCGCGCTGCTCGGCAGCGCCAGCGCGGTTTGCGCCTGGGCCTGCACCGTGGCGTTGGCATACATGCCCGGGCGCAGAATGCCGCCGGGGTTGGCGAAGCTCAGGCGCGCGGTGATGGTGCGGGTTTGCGGGTCCAGCGTGGGGTAGAGAAAGTTCAGGCGCCCATCCCAATTCCTGCCGGGGTAGGCCGGAAGCTGGAGCTGCACGCCGTCGCCCAGGCGCACCCACGGCATCTGGTAGTCGTACAGCGCCACATTGACCCAGACCCGATCCAGATTGGCGATCTCGAACAGGCTATTCTGCGACGAGACATAGCTGCCCTGGCGAATATTGAGCGCCGTCACCACCCCGCTCTCGGGCGCCAGGATGGGAACGTTGCGCATCGGCTGGCCCGAGGCCTCCAACTGCTTGAGCGCAGCCTCGGGCAGGCCCAGCAGCAGCAGGCGCTGTTTGGCCGCGGCCAGCAAGCCCTGGCTGTCGGCATGACCGTCGGCCGCGCCGGCTTGCTGGCGCGCAATGCTGTATTCCTGCTGCGCGCTGTACAGCTCGGGCGAGTAAATCTCCGCCAGCACCTGACCGCGCGCCACCGGGTCGCCCACGGCACGCACCTTGAGATGCACGACCCAGCCGGAGAAGCGCGGGGTGACGGTGGTGACGCGGTTCTGGTCCACGGCCACGGTGCCCACGGTCTGGATCGCCTGGCCCATGGGACGCATCTGTGCGGTCGTCAGGCGCACGCCCAGGTTTTGCGTCAGGCGCGGGTCGATGCGCAGCCCGCTGTCGTTGGCGCCGGCTTCGGCCGGGGCGTAGACCGGCACGTAATCCATGCCCATGTTGTCCTTCATCGGACGGTCCGAATGGATCGCCGGATTCATCGGGCTGACCCAGTACAGCACCCGGCGCTGCGGCGCCGCAGCCGGGGCGTAGACCGGGACATAGTCCATCCCCATGTTGTCTTTCATCGGGTGGTCGGAGTGGATGGCGGCGTTCATCGGGTTGGCCCAGTACAGCACCCGGCGGCTTGCCGGCGCTGCTGCGGAAGCTGTTGCGGAAGCCGGGGCCGCCGCGGCGTTCGGCGTCTTGGGGTCCGAGGCGCCGTGCGGCAGCCAGCGGCTGGTCCAGAGGCCCGCGCCGATGCCGACCAGCAACAGGCCGAGGCCGAGAGTGAAGGTTCGCAAATTCATGGCTGCTGCTCCGAAGGCGTTGTCAGGTAGTCGAGTTCGGCCTGGGTGGCCAGCAGATCCCGGCGCTGTTGCAGGGTCTGGAGTTCAAGGGCAAAAACGGCTTGCTGCGCCTTCAGCACGTCGCTCATGCTGGCGCGGCCGTTGCTGTAGGTGGTGAGGGTGGAGTCGTACGCCGCATGCGCCAGCGGCAGCATGTGCGCGCGCATGCGCTGCCACTTCTCCTGCTGGCTGCGCATGCGCGCCGTGGCGGTGCGGATCTGCTGCTGCAAGGCCAACCGCTGGTCCTGCTCGTCGTAGCGGGCTTCCAGCACCTGGGCGCGGGCGCTGTCGAGTTCCTGATCCAGCCGATGGCTGGAGAAGATCGGCAAGTTCATCGAAACCCCGGCGGAGAAAAAGTTGGGAGAGCCCGGAAAAAAGCTCTTGCCGTAGGAGGCGCCAACCGTGATCTCCGGCAGGAAATCCTTCTTGGCCACCTGCACGCCAGCCTGGGCGATCTGCACCTTGGCCTGGGCCATGCGCAGCAGCGGCTGGGTCGGGGGCGCTTGCTCGGGAGCCGTCGCGCCTGGCGACAAGCTCGGCCAGTCAGGATCGATCTGCGGCGTTTGATCGCTGCCGAGTGCCTGGGCAATGTCGGCCAGGGACGCCGCTTCATCCGCGGCGAGCGCGCTTTGGTCGTTGCGCAGTTCGTCCTCGGCGAGACGGGCGCGCAACACATCGCTCTGCGGTCCGTTGCCTGCCCGGTAGCTGGCCATGGCCGCGTCGACGTTCTCACGCGCCAGCGTCTGCTGCCGCTGCACCGTCGCCATGGCCTGGCGCGCGTACACCGCCGCAAGCCAGGCGCGTCGCAAGGCGAGAACCAGCTGCGCGCGTTTGGCTTCGCGGCTGAAGTGCTGCTCCGAGGCTTGCGCCTGCAGCTTGTCGCCTTCGAGGGCCAGCTTGCCGATCGGCGGAAAGCTCTGGCTGACGCCGACGCTGAGCATGGTCATGCTCTGCTGCGTCAGCGAGAAGCTGTTGGTGGGCAGGTTGACCGCGTCGAACGACACATGCGGGTCGGGCAACTGCGTGGCCGCCGCGGCCTGGTGCTGGATGGCGCGGATGCGCTGCGCGGCTGCGGCCAGACTGGGATTGCTCCGCGCCAGTTGCGCCTCGGCGGCACCGAGGGTCAGGGGCGCGGCTTGGGCGGGTGCGGCCAGGCCGGCGAGCAGTAGAAGCGTGACGAGAACGGGGATGGCCGCCGGGCGTTCAGACCAGACGGATGACAACCGCCGGGCTTGCGCACGGCGGCACTGCAGGATGAGGGACATCGCTTTCCTCTTCGGCGGATGGAACGCTGCAAGGCCGCAGCGCTGATCGCAAGGCGAACACGAACATCGCCCGGTGAAGGTTCACCGGGACGGGTGCTGCCGAAGGGGTCAAACTTGGAGGCGAGCCGCGAGGAAAGGCGGCTTGGAGGGAGGTGGCGACTCGATCCGCAGGGACTGCCGGGCAGGCGGCCTGGGTAGGGTTTGCAGCAGCAGTACGACGCGCTGGACCAGCGCCGCTTGCGTCCAAGGCAAAAATGCCAATGCGCAGACCAACGCCCAGATGCGGGGGAAGGTTCGAAAGGATTGCATGGACTTGGATCGGGGCAAAGGGGCGAAAACCAGGTGGGAGCATCTTAGCGATGCGTTCAGGCTTGTCAATCGGGGGTGACGACTCGGCCGAATCGCGGTGCCGAGTCGCTCAAGCCGTGGTGATCTTGCCGGTCTGCTTGAGGAACTGGGCCCAGTCTTCCAGTTCGCGCGGCTCGCCGAACAGATAGCCCTGCATGACCCGCAGGCCCAGGGTGTGCAGGGCTTCGGCATTCTCCTGGGTTTCAACCCCCTCGGCCACGATCATGATGTTCAGGCGCTGCGCCAGGGCGACCAGCGAGCGCACGATTTCCTGGTTGCGCACATCGGTGTTCAGTTCGGTGGTGAAACCGGCGGGAATCTTGATATGTGCCGGGCTCAGGCGCTTGAGGTATTCGAACGAGGCGTAGCCTTCGCCGAAGTCGTCCATCGCGATCAGGATGCCGGCCTGTTGCAGGGCGGTGATGTTGCGCAGCACGCTGGGGAACACCGGAATCGGGCGGCGCTCGGTGACCTCCATGATCAGCCGATTGGCCGGCCACTGGTTGCGCTGCAGCACCTGGTCGATGCGGCGCACGAGGTCGGGGTCGCCGAGCTGGTCGGCCTCGATGTTCACCGAGATATAGCCGCGCCAGCCGGTCCAGTTCGACAGCACGCGGGCTTCCGACACGGCCTCGTCCACCACCCAGAAAAACAGCTCGCTGGTTTGCGACGGCGACAGGCGGGGGAGGAAGGTGAGTGGGGAATGGCGCTTGGGCGCGGTGTCGGCACGCCAGCGAAACAGCACTTCCAGGCCGACGATTTCGCCGCTCGGATATTGCACCTGGGGCTGATACGCGAGCGAGGGAGAGCCGGTGCCGGCATGGATGGCAATTTCGCTGAACACGTCACGTTCCATGGCTTTCCTGTCGGCCTCTCGTTATGTCCGGCCAGATTAGCATGGCACCGCCGGTTTCGAAGGCTGGACGCAAAGCAGAATGCGCTCTTGCGCAAAATCTTGGCGAGATGCGAACAATGCAGGGATTCAGGAGGCATGCCGTGGTTGCCCACAGTTGCCGCGCCGCCATCGCCAACCCGCGTGCAAGTCGCATGGCTTCGCCCCGCCAGCCTCCAGGGATCGAGCACCGCCACAAAGACGTCCGACGCCACCAACGCCATGCCCCAGACCGCCAAAATTCCTGCATTCCGCCCTCGTTCCGCCGTGGCCCGGGCCACGGCGAACGCGGCCGCAGAAGGCCCGCACTACAGCGTGCGCATCGACGACATGCGCGCCCACCTGTTCGCCGTGGAGCTGCGGCTGGCCACGCCCGACCCCCAGGGCCAGGAGTTCTGGCTGCCGGTGTGGATACCCGGCAGCTATCTGGTGCGTGAATTCGCCCGGCATGTGTTGCGGGTCGAAGCGCGTTGCCAGGGCAAACCGGTGGCCTTGCGCAAGGTGGCCAAAAACCGCTGGCGCGCCGCGCCATGCCAGGGGCCGCTGCAACTGAGCTGGACGGTGTATGCGCGCGACGCCTCGGTGCGCACCGCCTGGCTCGATGCCACGCGCGCTTTCTTCAACCCGTCCAGCCTGTTGCTGGCTGCAGCCGGCTGGGAAGCAAAGCCCCACGCGCTGCACATTCTGCCGCCCGCGTCACAGCCCGGCTGGAGCGTGGCCACCACCCTGCCTGCCGCGCAGGTTGACGCGCGCGGCTTCGGCCTGTATCAGGCCAGCGACTATGACCGGCTCATCGACCATCCGGTGGAAATGGGCCGCTTGCTGCGCCTGCAGTTTCGCGCCCATGGCACGCCGCACGAAATGGTCATCGCCCATGCGGACCGGCTGCGCGGCGAGGTGGACGCGAAGCGCCTCAGGGCCGATCTCAAGAGCATTTGCGAAACCGAAATCGCCCTGTTCGAGCCGGAACGTCCGCGCGCCCCGTTCAAGCGCTACGCCTTTCTGCTCGCACCCACCGCCAGCGGTTGCGGCGGTCTGGAGCATGCCGATTGCGCCGCGCTGATTTGTGCCGAGTCCGATTTGCCGCATCCCCGCGACGGCGCCGAGCGCAGCGCCGGCTATCGTCAGTTTCTCGGCCTGTGCAGTCACGAGTATTTCCACGCCTGGAATGTGAAGCGCATCCGCCCGCAAGCCCTCACGCCCTACGACCTGGAGCGCGAAAACACCACCGGCCTGCTGTGGCTGTTCGAGGGCTTCACCTCGTATTACGACGACCTCATCCTGCGCCGCGCCGGGTTGATCGAGCCGCAGCAATACCTCGACCTGCTGGCCCGTGCCATCAACGCCGTGCAGGCCACGCCGGGCCGGCAGGTGCAAAGCCTGGCCGATGCCAGTTTCGACGCCTGGATCAAGTTCTATCGGCCCGACGAGAACACCGCCAACGCCACCGTCAGCTACTACACCCTGGGCGGTTTGTTCGCCCTGGCGCTGGACCTGACGCTGCGCAGCCGCAGCCAAACCACGCTGGACGATGTCATGCGCCTGCTGTGGCAGCGCTACGGCCGTGACGATGCTCCCTTGTATGGCCAGGGTGTTGCCGAGGACGCCTTGCCCGCGCTGGTGCGCGAAGTCAGCGGCCTGGATTTGCGCGGCTTGTTTGCCCGCCATGTGCATGGCCGCGACGAACTCCCGCTCAAGCGCCTGCTGGCCAGCGTGGGTGTGCGCTGGAGCCAGGGCAAGCCCGACGCCCTCAGCAGCCTGGGGCTGCGGCTCGACGATGCGCAGGGGTGGCCGCAGGTGCGGCAGGTGCTGGCCGGAGGCTGGGCCGAGCAGGCGGGCCTGGCGCCCGGCGACATCCTGCTTGCCATCAACGGCCAGCGCGCCAGCCCGGAACAACTCAAGCGCCTGCATGCGCGCGGGCGCGGAGGTGATGTCTGGCAGGCGCATGTCATGCGCGATGCACGCCTGGTGCAGCTTCAGGCGATGCTTCCTGCGCCAGCGCCAGGGCCGGTGGCGCTCAGCGTGGCAGCGACTGCCGCAGCCGGTGCAGCGCGGCGGCGCAAACGCTGGCTGGGGGTTTGAGTCGTGCCGGCATGCTGCTGAGAAGCTGGCTTGCGCTTGAAGCCGGCACCGTCGGCCCCTTGGCCCTGCGCTGCACCGAAGCCGACTTCGAGCGCCTGTTCCGCTGCGCAGATCAAACCCGCCAAGGCGCGGTTGCGCACCCCGCAAGCGCCACCGGTTTCCGTCCTATGCTTGCGGCATTGCCAGCCCCAAG
Organism: Thiomonas sp. X19; assembly: GCF_900089495.1. Taxonomy (NCBI): domain Bacteria; kingdom Pseudomonadati; phylum Pseudomonadota; class Betaproteobacteria; order Burkholderiales; genus Thiomonas; species Thiomonas sp. X19. The sequence goes on from NZ_LT605203.1 coordinate 867,550, forward strand.
ACGGAACTCGCCATGTCCTACGAGCACCTGCTCACTGAAACCCAGGGCCGTGTCGGCCTCATTCGCCTCAACCGGCCGAAACAGCTCAACGCGCTGAACGACGCGTTGATGGATGAACTCGGCGCGGTGCTGTCGGCGTTCGATGCCGACGACGCCATCGCCTGCATCGTGCTCACCGGCAGCGACAAGGCTTTCGCCGCCGGCGCCGACATCGCCGCCATGGCGAACAAAAGCTATACCGAGGCCTATCGCCAAGACTTCATCACCCGCAACTGGGAGCGCCTGCGCACCATGCGCAAGCCGGTGATTGCCGCCGTGGCCGGCTACGCCCTGGGCGGGGGCTGCGAGTTGGCGATGATGTGCGACTTCATCATCGCCGCCGACAACGCCAAATTCGGCCAGCCCGAAATCAAGATCGGCATCATCCCCGGCGCCGGTGGCACCCAGCGCCTGCCGCGCGCGGTCGGCAAGGGCAAGGCCATGGATCTGGTGCTCACCGCCCGCATGATGGATGCGGCCGAGGCCGAGCGTGCCGGCCTGGTGTCGCGCGTGGTCGCTGCCGACAAACTGCTCGACGAAGCGCTGGGCGCGGCGCAAATCATCGCCAGCCATCCCTTGCAGGCCGTGATGATGGCCAAGGAATGCGTCAACCGGGCTTTTGAGGCGCCGCTGTCCGAGGGCATGTTGTTCGAGCGCCGCAGCTTCCACAGCCTGTTCGCCACGCACGACCAGAAGGAGGGCATGGCCGCTTTTCTGGAAAAGCGCGCGCCACATTTCGAGAATCGCTGACTTCGAAGATCGCCGGGATGCGCTGCGCGCCTTGCTTCCAGGTGGTGCGTCGCTATGTTTATAATCAACGGTTTGGCGCTTTAGCTCAGTTGGTTAGAGCGACGGAATCATAATCCGCAGGTCCGGGGTTCGAGTCCCTGAAGCGCCACCAGCAAATTCAAGGGGTTACGAGAAATCGTCACCCCTTTTCTTTTTTGCGCCGCGCCGCGCCAAGTTGTGTTGACCCCCACGGGGGCGGGCTGGGTTTGGCCCTGGGGCCGCTCAGAGCAGCGGCGGTTCCTGCATCAGCGCCACTTGCTCGCGCAGCTCAAGGATGCGGTCCTGCCAGTAGCGGACGCTGCCAAACCAGGGAAAGGCGGCGGGGAAGGCCGGGTCGTGCCAGCGGCTGGCGATCCAGGCGCTGTAGTGGATCAGGCGCAGCGTGCGTAGCGCTTCGACGAGATGCAGCTCGCGGTCGTCGAACGCGCGGAACATCGCGTAGCCGCGCAGCAGTGCCGAGAGCTGGCGGCGCATGTCCGCCGCGTCGCCAGAGAGCAGCATCCACAAATCCTGCACCGCGGGTCCGCTGCGACTGTCGTCGAAGTCGACGAAATGCGGGCCGTCGTCGGTCCATAGGAGGTTTCCGGCATGGCAGTCGCCATGCAGCCGCAGCGTCTGCACGTCGCCGGCACGCTGGTAGGCGCGGCTCACGCCCTCGAGCGCCTGATCGGCGACGCTGATCCAGGCCGGCCGCAAGTCCTCGGGCAGCCAGTCTCCGGCAACGAGGACATTGCGCGGCTCGATGCCGAAGCTCTGGATGTCGAGCGAAGGCCGCGCCTGGTACGCGCCGCTGGCACCAACCGCATGAATGCGGCCGAGGAAACGCCCCAGCCATTCGAGTGTCTCGTCGTGCTCGAGCTCCGGCGTCCTGCCGCCCTGCCTGGCGAACAGCGCGAAACGATGGCCCTCGCCATGGTGCAGCGTTTGGCCGTTGAACGACAGCGGCGGTACAGCGGGAATCTCCTGCTCCGCCAGCTCGAGGGTGAACGCATGCTCTTCGAGAATGGCCGCATCGCTCCAACGTCCGGGCCGGTAGAACTTGGCGATGCGCTGGCTGCCGTCCTCGAGCCCGACTTGGTAGACGCGGTTCTCGAAACTGTTCAACTGCAGCAGCCGGCCATCGCAACGCGTGCCGAGGCTGTCGATCGCGTTGAGTAGGCAATCGGGCGTCAGGTCGGCATAAGCGGTGTCGGGATTCACGTTTCTTGATGGTCAGAGGTGCGCCAGGGCCTAGGCGGTTGAGAGAACGAGCCAGTGTCCTGCTCCAGCACCCTGAACGCCGACTTTGCCTTGCTCGCAGCAAGATAACCGAATGCTCCAAGCGCCGGGCTGCGCTCCACCCGCTCAACGCCGGCACTCGCCCGCCGAGCGGCACGGCCGCCTGCCTTGATGCGGGCACCGAAGGCTCGGCGCAATGCAACAATAAACAACAGGCCAAGGCGGCGGTGATGCAGACCATCAAGCTGGAGATGCGCCGCTTGCCGGCCCAGTATTCAAAGGACGTGCGCAGCGAAAAACACTGGCGCGCGCGCATGCGCATGTGTTCGATCATTACTACGGGGCCGGACGCAGCGCATACATGGGCTGACCGCACGGCGCCAATGCCTCAGCTCCCGGCATGGCGCACATGGCGGGCGAATTCGGAAATCGGACATCCATTCGATCGCCTCAAGCGCCACCCGATGGGGCTCAGCCCGCAAGGCGGGCGTTTAACATCTGGCACCCGTTCCGCGCCTGGGTCGGCGGCTTTTTTTGTACGCTCCCGGCGCTCCTTCACTCCCATCGCATGCAACGCAGATCGTCCATGAACTTGCCCCAGTCACGCAAAGGCATCATTCTCGCCGGCGGCTCCGGCACGCGGCTCTATCCCGTCACCCAGGCGGTGAGCAAGCAGCTGCTGCCGGTGTACGACAAGCCGATGATCTACTACCCGCTGTCGGCGTTGATGCTGGCGGGCATGCGCGACGTGCTCGTCATCTCCACGCCGCAGGACACGCCGCGCTTCACCCAGCTGCTGGGCGACGGCGGCCAGTGGGGACTGAATCTGCAATACGCCGTGCAGCCCAGTCCCGACGGGCTGGCGCAGGCCTTCGTCATCGGCCGCGACTTCGTCGGCCATGCTCCCAGCAGCCTGGTGTTGGGTGACAACCTGTTCTGGGGGCACGATTTTCAGACGCAGCTGCAGCAGGCCAGCGCCCAGGAGCGCGGCGCCACGGTCTTCGCCTATCACGTGCAAGACCCCGAACGCTACGGCGTGGTCGAGTTCGACGCGCAGGGGCGTGCGGTCAGCCTGGAAGAAAAACCGGCCAGGCCCAAGAGCAGCTACGCCGTCACCGGGCTGTATTTCTACGACAACGCGGTGCTCGATATCGCCGCCGCGCTCAAGCCTTCGCCGCGCGGCGAGTTGGAGATCACCGACGTCAATCGCGTTTATCTGGAGCAAGGCGCGCTGCAGGTGCAGACCCTCGGTCGCGGCTATGCCTGGCTCGACACCGGCACGCACGAAAGCCTGCTGGACGCCGGCCAGTTCATCGCCACCATCGAGAAGCGCCAGGGCCTGAAAGTGGCCTGTCCGGAGGAAATCGCCTACCGCCAAGGCTGGATCGACGCCGCGCAATTGCAGCGTCTGGCCGAGCCGATGAAAAAGAACGGCTACGGCCAATACCTGCTGCGCCTGCTGCAAGAGCCGGCGCGTTGACTCGGCCCATCAACGTCGCTGCCCATTCCTCATGCCCTACACCGCAACCCCCACGGCTTTGCCCGACGTGCTCGTGCTAGAGCCCCGGGTCTTCGGCGACGCGCGCGGTTTCTTTTTCGAGAGCTACAGCCGCCGCGATTTCCTGACCGCCACCGGCGTCGACGCCGACTTCGTGCAGGACAACCATTCGCGTTCGGTGCAGGGCGTGCTGCGCGGCTTGCACTACCAACTGGTCAAGCCTCAGGGCAAGCTGGTGCGCGTGACCCAGGGCAGCGTGTGGGACGTGGCGGTCGACCTGCGCCGGCACTCACCCCATTTCGGCCGCTGGGTCGGTGTCGAGCTGAGCGCCGAGAACAAGCGCCAGCTCTGGGTGCCGCCGGGCTTTGGGCACGGCTTTTTGACGCTGAGCGAAAGCGCCGAATTTCTCTACAAGACCACCGATTATTGGTACCCCGAGCACGAGCGCAGTCTGCTGTGGAACGATGTCGACCTGGCCATCGCCTGGCCGCTGCAGGATTTGGCGGCAGTGGGGAAGCAACCCGGCCTGGCGGCCAAGGACGCGGCAGCGCCCAGCCTCAAGCACGCCGAGCTGTACGGCTGAGATCGCGCCCGTCGAGCCCCGCGGGGCGTCTGCCAAGCCGCCCCGGCTGCTACCATTTTGGTCTGCGCTGCGTGCCTTTAGGGCCATGCGGCAAGTTCGGGTCGAACGACCTTCACGCCTCTGGATCAACACCATGAACCGCGTGCTTCGCACCAACTCCATGCGTTCGGCAAGCTTTCGGCTCGGGCTCGCCATGCTGCTTTGCTGGATGAGCGCAGGCATGGCGCAAGCCCAGTTGCAACGCCTGTTCCCAAGCGGCAGCCTCAAAGGCATGGCCAGCTTCGGCTCCTGGCCCGACATCACCATCAACTGCGTCCCCTACACCTTGGGTCCAGGTGTGCGCGTGCTCGACGCCGAGCAGCGCGTGGTGCTCACCGGCCAGTTGCCTGGCCTGGAGAGCGCGGTCGTGTTTCTGCGCGACGCCTCTGGCAGCGTGTTCCGCGTTTGGCTCGTCAGCCCCAAGGACCCCTCGCTGGCCACTGTGCCCAATGCCGCCTCGAACTGCGGCTTCGGGGCGGGTTGAATTTGCATGGCCTGCGGGTCGCTGCCCGCCAGATTGACACCTATTACGCCGCAGCGCGCCTGGTCGCGCTGCGGCGCTCCACCTGAATGCATCGCCATGAAAAAGCTCTACATCAAGACCTTCGGTTGTCAGATGAACGAGTACGACTCGGCCAAGATGGCCGATGTGCTCGACGCCGACCAGTCCTATGAAAAAACCGACAAGCCGGAGGACGCCGATCTCATCCTGCTCAACACCTGCTCCATCCGCGAGAAGGCGCAGGACAAGGTGTTCAGCGACCTCGGCCGGCTGCGCGCGTTGAAGGCCGGCAAGCCCGGGCTGCGCATCGGCGTGGCCGGCTGCGTGGCCAGCCAGGAAGGTGCGGCCATCGTCACGCGCGCGCCGTTTGTCGACCTGGTGTTCGGCCCGCAAACCCTGCACCGCCTGCCCGAGCTGTTGGCGGCACGCGAGCGCACCGGACGGGCGCAGGTGGACATCAGCTTTCCGGAAATCGAGAAGTTCGACCACCTGCCGCCGGCGCGGGCCGAAGGCGCCACCGCCTTCGTGTCCATCATGGAAGGCTGCAGCAAATATTGCAGTTATTGCGTCGTGCCCTACACCCGCGGCGAGGAAGTGTCGCGGCCGCTGGAAGACGTGCTGACCGAAGTGGCCGAACTGGCGGCGCAGGGGGTGAAGGAAATCACCCTGCTGGGGCAGAACGTCAACGCCTGGCGGGCCCCGGTGGAGGGCGAGGAGGGCGATTTCGCCTTGCTGCTGGAGTATGTCGCAGCCATTCCCCGCATCGAGCGCCTGCGCTACACCACCAGCCATCCGAACGAGTTCACCGAGCGCCTGATCGAGGCGCATGGCCGCATTGCGCAGCTCGTGCCGCATGTGCATCTGCCGGTGCAGCATGGCTCCGACCGCATTCTGGCGGCGATGAAGCGCGGCTACACCGCGCTGCAGTTCAAGCACATCGTGCGTCGCCTGCGCGCGGTGCGCCCGGGCATCACGCTGTCGTCGGATTTCATCGTCGGCTTCCCCGGCGAGACCGACGCCGACTTCGCGCAGCTCATGAAGCTGGTGGACGACGTCGGCTTCGATGCCAGCTACAGTTTCATTTTCAGCCCCCGCCCGGGCACGCCCGCAGCCAACCTGGTTGACGACACCCCACCCGAGGTGAAGCTGGCGCGGCTGCAAACCCTGCAGGCGCGCATCGAGGCCAACGCGCAGGCGATATCGCAAGCCATGGTCGGCACGCGGCAGCAGGTGCTGGTGGAAGGCCCCAGCCGCAAGAACGCTGCCGAGCTGCAGGGCCGCAGTGCCAACAACCGCATCGTCAATTTCGCCGTGCCGGCGCACCGGGCGACCGAGCTGGTGGGTGCGCTGCTGGATGTGCGCATCACCGCGGCGATGCCGCATTCGCTGCGCGGCGAGTGGCTGGAGCATGAGGCCGCCATCGCGGCATGAGCCGCCACGGCTCGCATCCATCGGCGTCAACCATTTCGCGGCGGGCTGTTGTTCAGCGCCGCCGAGCGCCAGTTATTTGATCGCCAGGCGCAGTGAATCCCACACGCGCTTGAAGAAACCGGCTTGCGGCACGGCGTCCAGCGCCACCAGCGGGTAGCTGGCAATGGGCTTGCCGTCGAGCGTGACCTGCAGGGTGCCGATTTTCTGGCCTCGGGCGATGGGCGCCACCAGGGGGTCGGGGCGCTGTACCGTGGTCTTGATCTTGGCGCCGTCGCCGCGCGGCACGCTCACCGCCAGGGTGTCGAAGCTGCCGAGCTGCACATGGTCTTTCTCGCCTTTCCAGACATGGGCGCCGAGCACCGGCTTGTTGGCCGTCGCCACATGAATGTCGTCGAAGTTCTGGAACGCCCAGTTCAGCAGCTTCTCGCTTTCGGCGCCGCGTGCGTGCTCGCTCGGCGTGCCCATCACCACGGTCAGCAGCCGGCGCGGGCCGTTGGGGAAGTTGCGCTGCGCCGAGGTGATCATGCAGTAGCCCGCCTCCTTGGTGTAGCCGGTTTTCATGCCGTCCACCGAGGGGTCGGTGAACAGCAGGCTCACGCGGTTGGGCTGGGTGATGTGGTTGTAGGTGAATTCCTTGACCTTGAAGTAGCGGGTGTAGTCGGCGGGGAAGTCGCGGATGATGTGCGCGGCGATGACGGAGAGGTCACGCGCGGTGGTGTGATGGCCCGGGTCGGGCAGGCCGGTCGGGTCCATGAAGTGCGTGCCCTTCAGGCCCCATTGCTGCGCCTGGCGGTTCATCATGCCGACGAAGGCCGAGACCGAGCCGCCCACGGCCTGCGCCAGGGTCATCGCGGCGTCGTTGCCCGACTGCACGATCATGCCCAGCAGCAGGTCATTGACCGACACCGGCACACGCGGGTCGATGAACATGCGCGAGCCGCCAGTGCGCCAGGCCTCGTTGGTTTCGGTCACCATCTGGTTCAGCTTGACGGAGCCGTCTTTCAGCGCCTTGAAGGTGAGATAAGCCGTCATCAGCTTGGTCAGCGAGGCCGGAGCCTCCTGCTGGTCGGCATTCTGCTCGGCCAGGATCTGGTTGCTGGTCATGTCCAGCACCAGCCAGCTGCGTGCCTGCATATTGGGCAGCGGCACGGATTCGAGCAGTGCCGCCGTGGGCCCGGTGGGCACATTGCCCACACCCGTGGTGAGCGGGGCGGGTGCGGGCGCGGCGGCAGGTTTCGGGGCGGCCTGGGCGAGGCAGGCGCAGCTCAGCGCTGCCGCCAGTGCGAGCAGGGCCAGGGATCGGGGCATCTTGAAAGGCATGGTTCGAGCGAGAAAGATGGAAACAGTTGAACAAAGCGGCTGGTGGGCATGGCGGGCTGCGGCGACCCGGTGCAGCCGAGTCGTGACACTGCGCACCATAGCAGCGCCGCAGATGACAAGCCGTTAAAAAGAATGTCGGTTTGGAGTGCGGCGCCGGTGAAATTGTTCGCCTGCGGCTGACGAGATTGCATCGGCCTGTATCTGCAGCGCGGATGCCTGCAGCCAATGGGGTGGACGAGGCGCGCGTCAATCGCTCCTGGCGGTGCCATGCCAGGTGCTGACCCAATCCTTGAGCGGCGTGAGCAGGCCGTGGAAGAAATGCCCCGCCCCGGGCATCACCAACACCGGCTGCTGCTGCGGCCGCGCCCAGTCCAGCACGGCCGTGAGCGGGACCACCTCGTCCTGTTCGCCGTGGATGACGAGCAGGCGTTCGGCCAGCTGTGTGCCGTCGCCCTGCCGCAGGGCGGGCACAGGAAAGCTGACCACCGCCGGGCCGACCAGCGTGAGATGGCCGATGCTGCGGCCCTCGGCGTGCATCGATTGTGCGAGTTGCGCAGCGACGAAGGCGCCGAAGGAAAAGCCGGCGAGCGCAAGTGGCAGCGTTGTCGGTTCCAGCTCAAGCCGGGCCGCAAGCGTCGCCGTGTAATGGCGTAGCAGGGTGCGCAGGTCTTCGGTTTCGCCGCGCCCGGCGTCATAGCTGCCTTCGCTGCCGCCGACGCCGCGAAAATTCGGCCGCACGGTGCAGTAGCCCAGCTGCAGCCAGGCGCGCGCCAAGGTCTGCGCCACCTTGTTGTCCAGCGTGCCGCCGTGCAGAGGGTGGGGGTGGGCGACCAGCGCCAAGCCGCGCGGCGGTTGCGCCGGCGTATCGACCGCCACCTCGATCCAGCCCACCGGGCCGGCAATGCGCTCGCGCTGGGTGTTGCGGTTCATGGTGCGGGTGTTGCGAGTGGCGCAGCGTCGGGCAGCAGCAGGCGCTCGACCACCTCGCCGGCCTTGAGGTGGCGCTCGACGATTTCGTCGATGTCATGCTGGTCCACATAGGTGTACCAGACGCCTTCGGGATAGACCACGCAGGCCGGGCCCTCCTCGCAGCGGTCGAGGCAGCCGGCGCGGTTCACACGCACCTGTCCGGGCCCGGACAGACCTGCGGCTTTCACCGCTTGTTTGCAGTGGTCGAACGCGGCTTCGGCGCCGCGCGCCGCGCAGCAGGGGCGGCCGCCCTCACGCTGGTTGAGGCAGAAGAAAATATGGTGGGCGTAGTGGCTCATGCGGTTGACGGTTCAGGTTGCTGCGCCAGGCCGCACGACGCGCCCCAGCAGATAGAGCCCGGCGACGTAAGGCCACAGCCAGCTCAGCCATTGCGGCAGGCCGAACATGCGGATGAACAGGCCCTGGCTCCAGGTTTGGAGATTTTGCGCGTAATACGGATCGGGCCCGGCCTGGTTGATCCACCACAGCCCGCAGATCAGCGCGATCAGCGCCAGCGCAGCGCACAACCGGCGCGGCAGATGGGTGAGCGGCAGGCCGATGACCAGGCCCAGCGCCAGGCCATGCGTGGCCGCGGGCGTGGCCCAGGCCAGCGCGTGTTCGGGGCCGAAGCCCAGCGCGGCCGACAGGCTCATGGCCGTCAGCCCAGCCAGCGTCAGCGCCAGGCCGATGCGCACGCGTGGCGCGCCGCTGTGCGTCAGCGCCGCGCTGGTCCACAGCGCCGCCATCAGCATGGTCGCGGCGATCCAGGCCTGCTGCTGCGCACCCATGGGCTGCGGCGTGGTCAGGGCCAGCAGGGCGTCGGAATTGAACCAGCGTGCGAATGGGGCCGTGACATCGGGCGCGGTCAGGCTGGTGTCGATCAGGCTTTGCGCCAGGCTGCCCGCCACCTGGCCGGTGGCGAACAGCGCCGGAGGCGGCCAGAGCAAGGCCAGCGGCCACGCCGCCAGCAGCAGCAGCCCGAGGCTGGCATCGCGCGCGAACCAGCGCTCGCGCAGCTGGCGCACCCTTTGGCTGAGTGACAGCCGTGGCAGCAGCCACACCGCCAGCGCCGCGCCCAACACCCCGCCCAGAGTGTTGGTGATCCAGTCGACATTGGACGACACGCGCACCGGCAGGAAGGCCTGCGAGGTTTCCATCGCGAACGACATCAGGCTGCAAGCGATGGACGCCAGCAGCCAGGCGCGCCAGCCCGTCCATCGCGGGCGCAGGCTGGCTGCCGCCAGCAGGCCGAGCGGCAGATAGCCGGCGACGTTGAGCCAGATGTCGCCAAGGGTGATGTAGCGCGGCAGCGGCGCGATGACGAAGTCGAGCGGACTCAGGCCCTGCCAGCGCCAGCCGGAAAAGGGATAGAGACTGGCGTACAGCACCAGCAGCCAGTAAGCCGCCAGTGCGTAGCGCGAAAACACCGAAGGGGCGTGCTTCACCGCATGCGGGCTCAGAACGATGGCTTGATGACGACCAGGGGCACGATGATGAACATGGCGATGGTGGGCACCTCGTTGAACCAGCGAAACCACACGTGGCTGCGGGTGTTGCGGCCCTGCTCGAACTTGCGCAGCACGCGCCCGCAGGCATGGTGGAAGCCCAGCAGTACCAGCACCAGGGTCAGCTTGGCATGCATCCAGCCGTTGCCCGGGCCGCGCAGGCCAATGCCGTAATACAGCCACAGCACGAGGCCGAAGCCGATTGCGGGAATCATCAGGATGGTCATGAAGCGGTAGAGCTTGCGGGCCATGAGCAGCAGGCGCTGACGCTCGGCTTCGCTGCCGGGCGACACCATGGCCAGATTGACGAAGATGCGAGGCAGGTAGAACAGGCCGGCGAACCACGAGATGACAAAAATGATGTGCAGAGCCTTGACCCAGAGAAAAACCATGACTGCTCCTTGTTGTTGGCCGCCAGTTTAAATTTCACGCCAGCGCGCCGTGTTGCCAAGGCCTTGGGCACCCGTGTTTCAAGCGCCGGCCTGGGGTTCCCAGACCATGGGCCGGGGCCATGCGGCAGCGTTCCGGCAAAAAAAACCCCGACAGGGGGTGTCGGGGTCAATAGCCTTGAAACCAAGGCCCCCGCTCAGGGAGGAGAAGCGGGAGGAAGCGCCTCGCGGCAGCCACCTGTCCATCTTGAGTCGCGTAAGCTCAAGAGGTTCCCATCGTCACATAAGGATGCAATTTTTATGGTTACCGCCAACTATCCGGCCTTGCGCATGCGCCGCCTGCGCCGCGACGACTTCACCCGGCGTTTGGTCCGCGAGCACAGCCTGAGCGTCAATGACCTGATCTATCCCGTGTTCGTGCTCGACGGCAGGCAGCGGTATGAAGCCGTGGCCTCCATGCCGGGAGTCGAACGCCTCAGCCTGGACTTGCTGCTGGGCGTGGCCGAAGACTGCGTCAAGCTCGGCATTCCGGTGCTGGCGCTGTTCCCGGTGATCGCCCCGGAACTGAAAACGCCCGATGGCGCCGAGGCCGCCAACCCCGACGGCCTGGTGCCGCGCGTGGTGCGTGCGCTGAAATTGGAATTTCCGCAGCTCGGCGTGCTCACCGATGTGGCGCTGGACCCCTACACTTCCCATGGCCAGGATGGTCTGCTGGACGACACCGGCTATATCCTGAACGAGCCGACGGTGGCCATGCTGGTGCGACAGTCGCTGGTGCAAGCGCAGGCTGGAGTGGACATCGTCGCTCCCAGCGACATGATGGACGGGCGCATCGGCGCCATCCGCGAGGCGCTGGAGGCGCAGGGCCACATCCACACCCGCATCATGGCCTACAGCGCCAAATACGCCAGCGCCTTCTACGGCCCGTTTCGTGATGCCGTGGGTTCCGCCAAGAATCTGGGCAAGTCGGACAAGAAGGCGTATCAGATGGACCCGGGCAACTCCGACGAGGCGCTGCGCGAGGTGCAACTCGACATCACGGAGGGCGCCGACATGGTGATGGTGAAGCCGGGCATGCCCTACCTGGACATCCTGCGGCGGGTGAAAGACGCCTTCCGCATGCCCACCTTCGTCTATCAGGTGAGCGGCGAATACGCCATGCTCAAGGCCGCGGCGCAGAACGGCTGGCTCGATGGCGATGCCGTGATGATGGAGTCCCTGCTCGGATTCAAGCGCGCCGGCGCCGACGGCATCCTCACTTATTTCGCGCGCGACGCGGCGCGCTTGCTGCGCGGGTCCTGCGTGAACGCGAAGCCGCCTGGCTTCAGTGCCAGAGCGTGACCAGCGCGATGGCGATCCAGCCCAGCGTGAAATTGATCACCACCAGTTTGTGAATCTGCTGCAGCGACTGGGCCACCCGGCTCCAGTCCTGCTCCGCAGCCGCGCGGCGCGCACGCTTGAACGGCGCGAAATAGATGTGCCCGAACAGCGCCATCATCACCAGGCCGATGCCGAACATGGCATGCCAGGCCGGTGGGGCATGGGCGAAACCCGCCTGCAGCATGAGCCACAACCCGCTGGCCAGCAGCAGCGCAATGCTGCCCCAGACTAAGGGGAAGAAGCGCCGCAGACTCGCGAGGATGAGGCGCGGCCGCAAGGGGGGCTCCAACGCGGCGAATGCGGCGGGTCTGAGGCTGAACAGCACGAAGGCCATGCCGCCCATCCAGACCATCGCGCCCACCAGGTGGACAAAAATCAGCAAGCCGTTCATGGGATCTCCAGGGCAGTACCCGCAGGGCACTGCAAGCAGCGCCCCCTTCATGGGCTAGCAAACCTCGGGACCGTCCTTTGGATTTGCTGGTGAGAGAGCACGCATTCGAACATGCCCAGGTCAGTGTTGCGCAAGTCGGACAGCGGCTGTTGCTCCGCCGCCTCTGAAACCTTGACGGGCAACAAATCCAGGCTTGGGACGTTGAAAAGCGATGAAACGGGAAAAACCATCCCGTATACTTCCGCTGCTTCGTCGCCCTCTGAATTGTTACAACTCAAACACAAATATACGTGGGCGGCTTGCATGCGACAGCGTGCTTGGGTCGGCAGCGCACGGAGCGACAAATCCTGTCGGGCACCTGTCCGGTCAGCCGCCCCAAGCGGCGCCGCGTGTGGCTGACGAACGAAATTCCCCTGGTCAAGTGAGACAAGTGCAAGCTTCCGATTCCTGGCAGGACGATGCCGACAAGACCGAGCGCAAGCCGCTGACGCGTGAGCAGGCGCAGGCGTTGATGCTGGCCAAGCCGGGTGTCTCGGTGTGGACCGTCGTTGGGCTCCAGGCCTTGGTGGGCGCGTTGGTCGCGATTGCGGCGTACGGCATCGCCGGTCTTCCGGCCGCGCTGTCGGCTTTGTATGGTTGTATCGTGGTCATGTTGCCGGCGGCATTGTTCGCCGGTGGCATGCGCGCCTGGCTGGTGAAGCTGCAACCAGCATTTGCGCTGTTCGGGTTTGCTTTTGGTGAGCTGCTGAAAATTGCGCTGACCGTGGTTCTTTTGCTCCTGGCGCCTCGCCTGCTTCCCGGCCTGAGCTGGCCGGCGATGTTGGTGGGCCTGGTGGCGACCTTGCAGGTGTACTGGATCGCTCTTGTATGGCGCGGCAAGCTGCGCGGCAAAGCGCCCAAAGCCTGAGCCTGTCCTCACTGAATCGGCCATTTACTGTCCGCGATCGTTCAATCGACTGATCTACCCATGTCTGCAGACCAGCAATCCATCACCGCCGGCGAATACATCATCCACCACCTGACGCACTGGACCAGCGGTCCGCGCACGGGTGTGATCGATTTTGGCATCGTCGACATCGACTCGATCACCGTCTCGGTGGCTCTTGGCTTGCTCGCCTGCTTCATCCTCTGGCGCGTGGCCAGGCACATGACCAGCGGCACGCCCGGCCGCATGCAGGCCGCGGTCGAATTCCTGGTCGAGTTCGTCGATGAGCAGGCACGCGGCATCGTGCGCAGCGCCAAGTCGCGCGAGTTCGTCGCGCCGCTGGCGTTCATCTCCTTTGTCTGGATCGTGATGATGAACGCGATGGACTTGTTGCCGGTCGACCTGCTGCCGCGTCTGTGGCAAGGCGCTGGCGCCATGGCCGGGCACAACCCCGAGCACATGTATCTGCGCGTCGTGCCGACCGCGGACCTGTCCATTGCCCTCGGCATGTCCATCACCATTCTGCTGCTGAGTTTGTATTACGGCATGCGGATCAAGGGAGTCGGTGGCTGGGTGCATGAGCTTTTCACCGCCCCGTTCGGCAACCATTTTCTGCTGTGGCCGTTGAACTTCGCCATGCAGTTGCTCGAATATCTGGCCAAGACCTTGTCGCACGGCATGCGACTGTTCGGCAATCTGTATGCCGAAGAAATCCTGTTCATGATCATTGCCCTCATGGGGGCTGCGGGTCTGAGCAGCCTGACCGGGTGGACGCTGTTTTTCGGCAATATCGTGGCGGGTTTCGCCTGGTCCGTTTTCAGCATGCTGATCATCGTGCTGCAAGGTTTCATTTTCATGATGCTGACCCTGGTCTACATCGGCCAGGCTCACGACCATCATTGATTCAGGTTTGATTTTCCCTTTTCTTTATCACTGACTACCAACTTTTCAACAGGAGCATTTCATGGAACACGTTCTCGGCTATGTCGCTTTGGCTGCGGGTCTGATCATCGGTCTGGGTGCCAATGGCGCCTGCATCGGCATCGGCATCATGGGCAGCAAATACCTCGAATCCGCCGCGCGCCAGCCCGAGTTGATGAACGAACTGCAAACCAAGATGTTCCTGCTGGCCGGCCTGATCGACGCGGCCTTCCTGATCGGTGTCGGTCTGGCGATGATGTTCACCTTCGCCAACCCCTTCGTGCTGAAGTAATTGCAGCGCACCACCCACCGACTGATTCAACGCAAAGGTTAGCGCCATGCATCTGGACGCAACACTGATTGCGCAGCTCGTGGTGTTCTTGCTGCTGGCGTGGTTCACGGCGAAGTTCGTCTGGCCACCTATCACCAAGGCATTGGACGAGCGCGCCAAGAAAATCGCCGACGGCTTGGCTGCGGCGGATCGCGCCAAGGCCGAACTGGCTTCGGCCAACAAGGAGGTCGAGCAGGAGCTTGCCCGTTCGCATCATGAAAGCGCGCAACGTCTGGCCGAAGCCGAGCGCCGCGCGCAAGCCATCATCGAGGATGCACGCAAGAAGGCCGAGGAAGCCGGCGAGGTCATCATCACCCAGGCCAGGGCCGAGGCCGACCAGCAACTGATCAAGGCTCGCGAGAGTCTGCGTGACCAGGTTGCCGGGCTGGCCGTGAAGGGCGCCGAGGCCATCCTGCACCGCGAGGTCAATCCGCAGGTTCATGCCGATTTGCTCGCCCGGCTCAAGGCCGAACTGTGATCGGAGCCCGTCATGGCTGAACTCGCCACCATCGCGCGGCCTTATGCCGAAGCGATCTTCCGGGCCGTACAAAACCAGCCCGCATCCGAGTCGCTGGAGCATGTCGCCGCGTCGCTGAATGCGCTTGCCGTGATCGCGCGCGACCCGCAAATCCGGACTCTCGCGGGCGACCCACAGCTTCCTGCCGACAAGCTCGGTGCCCTGCTGCTGTCGGCCATGCCGCAGCAAGCCGGCGCTGCCGTGCGCAACTTGCTGCAGGTCGTGCTCGAAAACCGACGCCTGGCCGCCTTGCCTGAAATCGCCGAGCAGTTTCACCAGCTCAAAGACGCCGCGCAGCACCGTGCCGAGGCCGTCATCAGCAGCGCCTTTCCACTGGAGCCGGCGCAGCTCGAGGCTTTGTTGCCCGCGCTCGAGCGCAAGTTTGGTTGCAAGCTCTACACCCGTGTCGAAATCGATCCCGGGCTGATCGGCGGTGTGCGCGTTGCCGTGGGCGACGAGGTGCTCGACACCTCGGTGCGCGCACGGCTCGACGCCATGCGCGTTGCTCTCACAGCCTAAGCAGCACCGACCGTCCAAGCCATCACCGCCTAAGTCTTCCGAGGCCACCA
This sequence comes from Thiomonas sp. X19, assembly GCF_900089495.1. Lineage (NCBI taxonomy): Bacteria > Pseudomonadati > Pseudomonadota > Betaproteobacteria > Burkholderiales > Thiomonas > Thiomonas sp. X19. Next base: position 882,866 of record NZ_LT605203.1, read on the forward strand.
TGCAACTCAATCCCGCAGAAATTTCCGAACTCATCAAAAGCCGCATCGAGGGCCTTGGTGCCACCGCCGACGTCAAGAACCAGGGCACCGTGGTGTCCGTGTCCGACGGCATCGTGCGGGTGCACGGCCTGTCCGACGTGATGCAGGGCGAAATGCTCGAATTCCCGGCGAACAAGGACGGTCAGCCCACCTTCGGCCTGGCACTCAACCTGGAGCGCGATTCCGTCGGCTCGGTGGTTCTGGGCGAATACGGCCACATCTCCGAAGGCGACACGGTCAAGTGCACCGGGAAGATCTTGTCCGTCCCGGTTGGCCCGGAACTCATCGGCCGGGTGGTCAACACCCTGGGCGTGCCCATCGATGGCAAGGGCCCGGTGAATGCGAAGATGACCGACGTGGTCGAGAAGGTCGCGCCCGGCGTGATCTGGCGCAAATCGGTCTCGCAGCCGGTGCAAACCGGGGTCAAGGCCATCGACGCCATGGTTCCGATCGGACGTGGCCAGCGCGAACTGATCATCGGCGACCGCCAGACCGGCAAGACGGCGGTGGCGGTGGACGCCATCATCAGCCAGAAGGGCAAGGACCTGATCTGCATCTATGTTGCCGTAGGCCAGAAGGCTTCGACGGTTGCCAACGTCGTGCGCAAGTTGCAAGAGTACGGCGCGATGGAGTACACCATCGTTGTCGCCGCCACGGCGTCCGACTCGGCCGCAATGCAGTACCTGGCCCCTTATTCCGGCTGCACCATGGGCGAGTATTTCCGCGACCGCGGCCGCGACGCCCTGGTGATCTATGACGACCTGACCAAGCAGGCCTGGGCTTATCGCCAGATTTCCTTGCTGCTGCGCCGCCCCCCGGGCCGCGAAGCCTATCCCGGCGACGTGTTCTACCTGCACAGCCGTCTGCTCGAACGCGCTGCCCGCGTGAACGAGGAATATGTCGAGAAATTCACCAATGGCGAAGTCAAGGGCAAGACCGGCTCGCTCACCGCGCTGCCCATCATCGAAACCCAGGCGGGTGACGTCTCGGCCTTCGTGCCGACGAACGTGATCTCCATCACCGACGGCCAGATTTTCCTCGAGACCGATCTGTTCAACGCCGGTGTGCGCCCCGCCATCAACGCCGGCGTGTCGGTGTCGCGCGTGGGCGGTGCGGCACAGACCAAGATCATCAAGAAGCTGTCGGGCGGCATTCGTACCGACCTGGCGCAATACCGCGAACTCGCGGCCTTCGCCCAGTTTGCCTCCGACCTCGACGACGCCACGCGTCGCCAGCTCGAGCGCGGCCGTCGCGTGGTCGAACTGCTCAAGCAGCCCCAGTACCAACCGGTTCAGGTGTGGCAACTCGCCGCATCGCTGTATGCGGTGAACAACGGCTATCTGGACGACGTCGACGTCAAGCAGTTGCTGGGCTTCGAGAAGGGCTTGCACGACTATCTGCAGTCCAAGCATGCTGCCCTGGTGGAGAGCATCGAGTCGAAGAAAGACTTGAGCAAGGACGACGAAGCCCTCTTGAAAACGGCCATCGCCGAATTCAAGAAGAACGGCGCGTATTGATTCATTCCACCATTCACCCTGATCCAGTCCATGCGTGCCCACATCGCGTTGTCGCCGGTTGCCGAGCTTGCCCGGCCCGCCAGGCCGTTTGCGACCGAATTGCGCCGCATGGCTGAAGGAGATCCTGCATGCCTGGAATGAAAGAAGTTCGCGTCAAGATCAAGAGCGTGCAGAACACGCGCAAGATCACCAAGGCCATGGAAATGGTCGCTGCCTCCAAAATGCGCAAGGCGCAGGAGCGCATGCGTGCAGCCCGGCCTTACGCCGAGAAGGTGCGCTCCATGACCGCCAACCTGAGCCAAGCCAACCCCGAGTACAGCCACCCCTTCATGGTGGCGCGTAGCCCGGTGCGCAAGGTGGGCGTCATCCTGGTGACCACCGACAAGGGCCTGTGCGGCGGCCTCAACACCAATATCTTGCGTGCCCTGACCCAGAACATCAAGGAATGGCAGGGTGAGGGCGTTGCCGTGCAGGCCTGCGCCATTGGCAACAAGGGTTTGCAATTCTTCAACCGCCTGGGTGTCAACGTTGTCTCTCAGTTGGTGCAGATGGGCGACAAACCGCATCTGGACAAGCTCATCGGCCCGGTCAAAGTGGTGCTCGACGCTTATGAGCGTGGCGAGATCGACGCCATCTACATCGCGTTCAGCAGCTTCGTCAACACCATGAAGCAGCAGCCGCGGGTCGAACAGCTCATCCCGCTGTCCAAGCAGGCCATGAGCACGTCCGATGCGGAGCGCAAGCAACACAGCTGGGACTACATCTACGAGCCCGATGCCAAGCCGGTGATCGATGCGCTGCTGGTGCGCTACATCGAGGCGCTGGTCTACCAGGCCGTGACCGAGAACATGGCGTGCGAGCAATCGGCCCGCATGGTGGCGATGAAGGCGGCGTCTGACAACGCCAAGACGGTGATCAGTGAACTGCAACTGGTCTACAACAAGAGTCGCCAGGCCGCCATTACCAAAGAATTGTCTGAAATCGTCGGGGGCGCAGCCGCCGTTTAAGGCGCTGCCACCCATCACTGCATATTGGAGAACTAGATGACCACGGCCCAAACCCAAGGCAAGATCGTTCAGTGCATCGGCCCTGTGATCGACATTGAATTCCCGCGCGAGCACATGCCCGTCGTGTACGAGGCACTGCGCCTGTCCGACAACCAGGAAATGGGGTTGGCGGAAAAAGGCATCACCTTTGAAGTGCAACAACAAATTGGTGACGGTGTCGTGCGCACGATTGCCCTCGGATCGACCGACGGCCTGCGTCGCGGCATGGCGGTCGACGCCACCGGCGAGCCCATCACCGTGCCTGTCGGCAACGGCACCCTCGGACGCATCATGGATGTGCTGGGCCGCCCGATCGACGAAGCCGGCCCCATCGCCTGCGACGAGCGCCGCTCCATCCACGCCAAGGCTCCCAAGTTCGATGAACTCTCGCCCTCGGTCGACCTGCTCGAAACCGGCATCAAGGTGATCGACCTGGTTTGCCCTTTCGCCAAGGGTGGCAAGGTCGGCCTGTTCGGCGGTGCCGGCGTTGGCAAGACCGTGAACATGATGGAACTCATCAACAACATCGCCAAGCAGCATAGCGGCTTGTCGGTGTTCGCCGGCGTGGGTGAGCGTACCCGCGAGGGCAATGACTTCTACCATGAGATGGAAGAGTCGAACGTGCTCGACAAGGTGGCCATGGTGTTCGGCCAGATGAACGAGCCTCCAGGCAACCGCCTGCGCGTGGCCCTGACCGGCCTGACCATGGCCGAGAAATTCCGTGACGAAGGCCGCGACATCCTGTTCTTCGTCGACAACATTTACCGCTACACCCTGGCCGGCGTGGAAGTCTCCGCGCTGCTGGGACGCATGCCTTCCGCCGTGGGCTACCAGCCGACGCTGGCCGAGGAAATGGGCGTGCTGCAGGAGCGCATCACCTCGACCAAGACCGGTTCCATCACCTCCATCCAGGCCGTCTACGTCCCTGCGGACGATTACACCGATCCCTCGCCTGCGACCACCTTCGCCCACCTGGACTCCACCGTGGCGCTGTCGCGTGATATTGCCTCGCTGGGCATCTACCCCGCAGTCGACCCGCTCGATTCCACGTCGCGCCAGCTCGACCCGAACGTCGTGGGCGAAGAGCACTACAACACCGCCCGTTCGGTGCAGGGCATTCTGCAGCGCTACAAGGAACTGCGCGACATCATCGCCATTCTGGGCATGGATGAGCTCTCGCCCGAAGACAAGCTCACCGTGTCGCGCGCCCGCAAGATCCAGCGCTTCCTGTCGCAGCCGTTCCACGTTGCCGAAGTGTTCACCGGCTCGCCTGGCAAGTACGTGCCGCTGAAGGAAACCATCCGCGGCTTCAAGATGATCGCCAACGGCGAGTGCGACGCGCTGCCCGAGCAGGCCTTCTACATGGTCGGCGCCATCGACGAAGCCTTCGAGAAGGCCAAGAAACTGAACTGACCGCTGCGTCTGCCCAGAGCATGCCGAGTCGCTCGCCGACATGGCATGCACGTGCAGCCCGAGGCACCCCCGGAGTCATCATGAACACTTTTCAAATCGATGTGGTCAGTGCCGAAGAGCTGATCTATTCCGGGCAAGCGCGTTTCGTCGCCTTGCCGGGCGAGTCCGGCGAACTCGGCATTCTGCCCGGCCACACGCCCCTCATCACCCGCATCAAACCGGGCGCGGTGCGCATCGAGCGCACGGACGGCACCAGGACCGAGGACGATTTCGTCTTCGTCGCCGGTGGCGTGCTTGAAGTCCAGCCCAAGCATGTGACGGTTCTGGCCGACACCGCCATCCGTGGCAAGGACCTGGATGAAGCCAAGGCCCAGGAAGCCCTCAAGCTGGCGCAGGAAAATCGTGCCAATGCCAAGGACGCCCAGGACATTGCCGTCGTCGAAGGTGAGCTTGCCATGTTGGCGGCGCAACTCGCCGCCATCCGCAAGCTGCGCAACCGACCCCATTGAACGTGCATCCGCCCCAACAAAAAGCCCGCTGGCTGGCGCTGAACGGGCTTTTTGTTGGGGGTGTGCGCCGCAATCCCGGCCCCGTTGGAGGTCAAGATCCGGTGGTCAACCGACACGGATCGGCGCTGTGACGGGGCAGGGAGAGCCGGGCGACTCCTGGGCGACCAAACTTCGCGCGATCGCATCGCCGCCTCATCGTGTTGCCCCGCCGATTCAGTTCACGCGTTCCACCGCGAGCGGCGTTTTCTTGCCATGCTCGAACATCGAGAGGGTGATGCTCGGGTGCATCAACTCGCCTGTCGAGGTGAAGCGGATATGGGACTTGGTGATGCCGTCGTCGTCCACGTCCCGGATGGCGTGGAGGTAGACCTTGGGATCCGCCGATCGGGCCTTCATCATGGCATGGGCCAGCACCATGGCTGCGTCATAGGCGTAGGGCGAGTAGAGCTGGAAAGCGCCTTGGCCGAAGTGTTGGATGTAATCGGCTTTCCAGGCCTGGCCCTTCGGCAACTGGCTCAGGGGCACACCGCCCTGGGCGCAGATCGTGCCGTTGACCGCATTGCCAGCGAGCGTCGCCATGGCCGGCGCACAAATGCCGTCGCCACCCATGAGCGTGGCCTTCATCCCGAACTGACGCATCTGCCGCAACAGCGGGCCGGCCTGGCTGTACATGCCGCCATAGAACACGACGTCCGGGTGGAAGTCCTTGATGCGGGTGAGGATGGCGGAAAACTGCGTGGTCTTGTCGTCGGTGTATTCGTGATCCACCACCGTCATGCCATCGCGTTTCGCCGTGGCGGCAAACACATCGGCGACACCTTCGCCGTAGGCCGTGCGGTCGTCCACCACCGCAACGCGCTTGGCTTTCAGTGTTTGGTCGGCATAGTTGGCCAGGCCGGCGCCGAGAGCGTCGTCATTGGCAATCATGCGGAAAAACGTCTTGTAGTCCTGCTGGGCGATTTTCGGGTCGGTGGATGATGGTGTGATCTGCGGGATGCCCGCTGCGCTGTAGATGCGGGCCGCAGGGAAGGTGCAGCCCGAGGTCTGGTGGCCGACGACGCCGTTCACCTGCTCGTCCACCAATTTCTGCGCCACCAATGTGGCTTGGTTGGGCAGACCCTGATCGTCCTCGGCGTCCATGACCCAGCGCACCGGCTGGCCAGCGATGCGGGCATGCTCCGCATTGAGCTTGTCGATGGCCAGTTGCACGCCGTTCACGGCGTCCTGGCCGCTGGCAGAGAGCGGCCCCGACAGTGGCACCGCCACACCGATGACCACGCGCATCTCGGCAGCCTGCGCGGCTGCGGTGCACAGCATCGGTGCGAGCAGTGCCGCCAAAACGGTGCGTTTGCGTCGAACGGCTGGGGTGTGCGGCATGGCTATCTCCGGAAAGCAGGTCATCTGGGCAAGGCGCGGCGGCGACTTGTACCAGCAGCCGCGCGATGAAGGGCTGGTTCAGCGTAAGCAAAATTCGGGCGCGCGGTGTTGCCATTCGGGATGGCCCACCGCCGCAACGGGACATGCCATGCGCATGCGCGACGACCTCGCGCTCTGTGCAGCAGGGCAGTGGCGCTGCTGCAGTTCAATCCACCAGCCTGCCGCGGCGCACACGCAGGCCACGCAGCTGCGCCGCACTCAAGGTTCCCGCTGAAGCAGCGTCTCTGGCAACCTTGCCGCGGTCCGGGCTGGCCACCTGCAGCGCAGTCAGCCCGCGGTGGGCGTGCGCGTGGCAAATGGCCAAGCCCAGCGCGTCGGCCGCATCCGGCCCCGGCTGGCCGGGCAGGGCGAGCAGGCGCATGACCATCTCCTGCATCTGCTCCTTGTTGGCGCGGCCGTAGCCAACGACGGACTTCTTCAGTTGCAAAGCCGTGTACTCCACCACCGGCAAACCGCTGGCGACCAGCGCTGCAATCGCCGCCCCGCGCGCCTGCCCCAGCAGCAGCGTGGACTGCGGGTTGACGTTGACGAACACGATTTCCACCACCGCGATATCGGCCCGCGCGTCCTGCGCCACCTGACTCACGCCCTCGAACAACGTCTTCAGCCGATCCGGCAGCGTGCCCTTCGGAATGCGAATCGCGCCGCTTGCCTGGTAATGCAGCCGCTGGCCCCGGGTTTCGAGCAGGCCATAACCGGTGATGTTGAGTCCGGGGTCGATACCGAGGATGCGCATGGCGTGTATTGCACCACGGTGAGGGTCCGCCGGCTCGGTTTCAGTGGCGGAAGTGGCGCACGCCGGTGAGCACCATGGCCAGGCCGTGTTCGTCGGCGGCGGCGATCACTTCCGCGTCGCGCATCGAGCCGCCGGGCTGGATCACGGCTTTGGCGCCGGCGGCGGCGAGCACGTCGACGCCGTCGCGGAAGGGGAAGAAGGCGTCGGAGGCGACGGCGCTGCCGCCTACCGCAAGCCCGGCGTTGGCGGCCTTGATGGTGGCGATGCGGGTGGCGTCGACCCGGCTCATCTGCCCCGCGCCGACGCCGATGGTCTGGGCGCCGCGTGCGAACACGATGGCATTGGACTTGGTGAACTTGGCCACGGTCCAGGCGAACAGCAGGTCGGCGATTTCGGCATCGGTCGGTGCGCGCTTGGTCACCACTTTGAGGTCGGCGGTGGTGAGCACGGCGTTGTCGGCCGTCTGCACCAGAATGCCGGAGTTCACGCGCTTCACATCATGCGCGTTGCGGCCTTGGGCCCAGGGGGTGGCGCCGTGGCGGTCCACCTGGGCAAGGTCGATGGCGAGCACGCGCACATTGGCTTTGGCGGCCAGCACGGCCAGCGCCGCGTCGCTGTAGGCGGGGGCGATGAGCACTTCGACGAACTGGCCGCTCACGGCCTTGGCCGCGGCTTCGTCCACAGCCTGGTTGAAGGCGATGATGCCGCCGAAGGCCGAGGTGGGGTCGGTGGCGAAGGCTTTGCGGTATGCGGCTTCGGCCGTGTCGCCCAGCGCCACGCCGCAGGGGTTGGCGTGCTTGACGATGACGCAGGCGCCCGTGGCGAAACTCTTGACGCATTCCCACGCCGCGTCGGCGTCGGCGATGTTGTTGTAGCTCAGCTCCTTGCCCTGCAGTTGCCGCGCCAGCGGCAGCGAGCCGGGGGCGGGATGCAGGTCGCGGTAGAACGCGGCGCTCTGGTGCGGGTTCTCGCCGTAGCGCAGGTCTTGCAACTTGACGAAGCTGGAGTTGAGCTGGGCGGGATAGGTGGCTTGCGTGCCGTCGACCTGCAGCGCGGACAGATAGTTGGAAATGGCGGCGTCGTACTGGGCGATGCGGTTGAACGCCGCCACCGCCAGGGCGAAGCGCGTGGCTTGCGACACCGCGCCGCTGGCCTCGAACTCGGCCAGCGCGGCCTCGTACTGCGCGCAATCGGTGAGCACGCTCACGCCCTGCCAGTTTTTCGCCGCCGAACGCACCATGGCCGGGCCGCCGATGTCGATGTTCTCGATCGCGTCTTCGAGCGCGCAGCCCGTCTTGGCCACGGTGGCCTCGAAGGGGTAGAGGTTGACCACCAGCCAGTCGATGGCCGCGATGCCGTGCGCGGCGATGGCTTGCATGTGCGCCGGCAAGTCGCGCCGCGCCAGCAGGCCGCCATGCACCCTGGGGTGCAGGGTCTTGACGCGGCCGTCGAGCATCTCGGGAAAGCCGGTGTGCGTCGCCACTTCCGTCACCGCCAGGCCGGCCTCGAGCAGCAGCTTGGCGGTGCCGCCGGTGGACAGCAGCTTCACGCCTTTGGCGTGCAGGCGGCGGGCAAGGTCGAGGACGCCAGTTTTGTCGGAAACGGAGAGCAGTGCGTACATGGGGGTCGGGCAGAACTTGGAAAGAAGGGTTTCAGTGATGCGGGGCAGTCGGTGATGCGGGGTCGTCGGTGAGGTGAGGTGCGCTGGAGCGGAGGTTCGGGGCATGGTCTGGCCCTTGGGCATGCGCCCGGCATGTCCTGGCCAGGCCGCGCAGACCATGCCCTCACGCAACACCCGCCGCGCGCAAGACGGCACTCATTTGATGAGCTTGTGGTCCTTCAGCTTCTTGCGCAGGGTGTTGCGGTTGATGCCCAGCCAATCGGCGGCGAGCGACTGGTTGTCCTGGGTGCGGCGCATCACGGTTTGCAGCAGCGGCTTTTCCACGGTCTGCATCACCATGGCGTGAATGCCATGCGGTTCGGTGCCGTTGAGGTCGTCGAAATACGCATCGAGGCTGTCGATGACGCATTGCTCGAGGGAGGATTTCTTGCTCATCAGGCTGCTAAGGGAAGGTGGTCGGGGCTGCGTGCGCTGCTCAGCATGTCGAAATACGCCGTCACGGCGTCGCGCTGCGCCTGCGGCTCGGTCAAGATGTTGAAGCCGGCGCGGAACGCCGCGGCGCCAGGCAGATCGGCCACGGCCCAGCCCACGTGCTTTCGGGCTGTTTTCGCGCCAGCATCGCCATGGAAAAGATGGTGCGCGTCCAGGTGCTCCAGCAGCCACGCGCCTTGCTGCTGCATGCTGGGAGGCGCGGGTTCGACGCCGCTTTCCAGCGCCTGGGCGATGCGGCCCAGCAGCCAGGGGCGGCCTAAAGCGGCGCGGCCGATCATCACCGCGTCGGCGCCGGTCGCAAGCATGACGGCGCGCGCCTTGGCGGCGCTGTCGATGTCGCCATTGGCCACCACCGGAATGCGCAGCGCCTGCTTGATGGCGGCGATGGTGTCGTACTCGGCGCAGCCGCCATAGCCCTGGTCGCGGGTGCGCCCATGCACCACGACCATCGCCACGCCGGCGTCCTGCGCGGCGTGGGCGATGCGCGGCGCGTTGCGCTCAGTGGCGCACCAGCCGGTGCGCATTTTCAGCGTCACCGGCACGCCCAGCGGCTGCATGGCCTGCACCACGGCTTCGACGATGCGCAGCGCCTGCGTCTCGTCCTGCATCAGCGCCGAGCCGGCCCAGCGGCTGCACACTTTCTTCGCCGGGCAGCCCATATTGATGTCGATGATCTGCGCGCCGCCCTCCACATTGGCGCGCGCCGCATCGGCCATGTCGGCCGGGTCCACGCCCACCAGTTGCGCCGTCACCGGGCCGGGTTCGCCGGTGTGGTCGCGGCGGCGCGAGGTCTTGAGCGTGTCCCACAACTCGCGCTTGGACGCGACCATCTCGCTGACGCAGTGCCCCGTGCCCAGCTTGCGCGCCATCTGCCGCCAGGGCAGGTCGGTGACGCCGGCCATGGGGGCGGCGAACACGCGGTTGGGCAGCACGAAGTTGCCCAGGCGCAGCGCGGCCGGGCGGGCTTCGGTGGGGGCTTGCGGGCGTGGGGAGGACATGGAAGAAACGAGCCTGGGCGCGGTGTCCGCGCTGCCTGTTTTTTGTGCAGGAGGCGGATTCTAGTCCTGCGGGTTCGGGCCGCCATGCGTTCCCGCTCGCGCGTCTTGCGCGGGCTTTGGCGCGGCCTGCGCGGCGGTCTCCCGGCGTTGGCGCAGAACACGCCACACACGCAGCTTGTCGGCGTCGCCCAGGGTGCTCCAGGCGGCAATTTCGTCCAGTGTGCGCCAGCATCCCTGGCAATAGCCGCTGGTGGTGTCCATGGTGCAAATCTGGATGCAGGGGGAGGGGACGGACATGGCGTGAGGTTGGGTGGAAGCTTGCGGCGCAAGGCCGGGGGCATGTCGGTTGCGGGCTCAGGCGACGGGCGCTGTCGTGACGGCGCTGGGCGCAGCCCCCAGCCAGCGTCGCAGGTCGTCGGGCGCAAGCGGGAACACCGCGTGCGGGTGGCCGGCGGCGGCCCAGATGCGATCGAAGCGCCACAGGCTTTGGTCGATCAGCGCCAGCGGCGGCTCGCGATGCCCCACCGGACTCACCCCGCCAATGGCGAACCCGGTGCGCGCGCGCACGAAGCCGGCGTCGGCCCGCGCCAGCGCGCCCACCTGCTGCGCCACCAGCGCTTCGTCCACGCGCCGGTCGCCGGCGCACACCACCAGCACGGCGCGGTCGCTATCGACATGACGGAAGACGATGGACTTGGCGATCTGCCCGAGCTGCACGCCCAAAGCGTCCGCCGCCTGCTGCGCGGTACGCGCAGCGGCGTCGAGCATCACGGGCGACGCGTCATGTCCCAGGGCTTGCAGTGCGGCTGCAACGCGCTGGGCCGAGTCGGACGACAAGAAGATTGATGCCTCAGAGTCAGGATGCGTCATGGCAATGGTCGCAGCCAACGTCGCGCAGATGAAAGCCGCAGGCGGCAGCCCGGGTGATGCAGGCTGGCGTGCAGTCCCATGTCGCTCCAGATTGCGCTGCGCTTCATCGGGGCGGCTCAGGCTGCGGTTTGCGCGGCAGGCGCCTGGGCGGAGCGCGCGTTGTTGTCCGTACTTTGCCACTTCGTCAGCAGCGCCCGCCCGGCGCGGCTGTTGTTCGGGCGGCCGATGCTGCGGCTGATGAAGTCGCCGGCATCGACCACGGCGCGAAGGTCCACGCCGGTGTGCAGCCCCAAGCCTTGCAGCATGTAGAGCACGTCTTCGGTGGCGACGTTGCCGGTGGCGCCTTTCGCATAGGGGCAGCCGCCCAGGCCCGCAACCGAGGCGTGGAAGATGCTCACGCCCACCTGGAGCGCGGCGAGGATATTGGCCAGCGCCTGGCCGTAGGTGTCGTGGAAATGCCCGGACTGCCGCTCGATGGGAAAGGCTTTAGCCGTGGCCTCGAACACCGCCTGCACCCGGCCCGGTGTGCCCACGCCGATGGTGTCGGCGATGTCGATTTCATCGCAGCCGAGCGCGGCCATGCGTTGCACCACATCGACCACGGCGGCGGGCAGAACCTCGCCCTGATACGGGCAGCCCAGGGCGCAGGAAATGCTGCCGCGCAGGCGCAAGCCGCCGGCCTTGGCGGCTTGCGCCACGGGCTCGAAGCGGGCGATGGATTCGGCGATCGAGCAGTTGATATTGCGCCGGGCGAACGCCTCCGACGCGGCGCTGAACACCACCACTTCGTTGGCGCCCGCAGCCAGCGCCGCTTCCAGCCCCTTCAGGTTGGGCACCAGGGCCGAATACACCGTGCCGGGGTGGCGGCGGATGGCGGCCATGACCTGCGCGCTGTCGGCCATTTGCGGCACCCATTTGGGCGAGACGAAAGCCGCGGCTTCCACATTGGCAAAGCCCGCGGCGGAGAGGCGGTCGATGAGTTCGACCTTGACCGCCAGCGGCACCGGGTTGGCTTCGTTCTGCAGCCCGTCGCGCGGGCCGACTTCGACCAGCTTGACATGGTGGGGAAGGGTCATCGGGCTCATGCTCATCTCCTCGTGTTCTCGAACAACATCAGCCTGGCGGACGGGCCGTGTTCAATACCCCAGCCGCGCGTCCACCACGCCGCCGGGACGTTCGCCGCGCTCGATGGCGGCGATCTTGCGCATCACCTGCGCCGCCGCCGGGCCGACCAGGGTTTGCGCCGCCACATGCGGGGTGATGCGCGCACGCGGGTGGCGCCACAGCGGGTCATCCTGCGGCAGCGGCTCGGTGGTGAACACGTCGAGCGTGGCACTGGCGAGGTGGCCGCTGTGCAGCAAGTCGAGCAAGTCATCCTGGTCGAGCACGGCGCCGCGGCTGGCGTTGACGAGGTGCGCGCCTTTCGGCAAGTGGCACAGGACAGCGTAGTCCAGCAAGCCGCGGGTCTGCGCGGTGAGCGGCAACAACACCACCAGCACCCGGGTCTGGGCGAGAAAGGCGTCGAGCCGGTCCAGCGGGTAGATCGGCCAGGGGGCGTCGAACCCGGCGCGCGCCTGGCCGCTGCGGCTGCAGGCCAGCACCGGGAAGTCCATCGCCGCGACGCGTTTGGCGGCGGCAAATCCCATCTGCCCCAGGCCGAGAAAGCCGATGTTGAAACTGCCGCGCGGCGGCAGCACCAGCGGCTCCCAGCGGCCCTGGCGTTGCAGCGCGGCGTAGTCCGCCATGCGGCGCCAGGCGTGCAGCACGGCCTCGCTCACATAGTCGGCCATCTGCCGGCCCATGCCGGCATCTTCCAGGCGGATGAGCGGCACCCCGGGCAGGCTGCGCTGCATCTGCGGCAGCACGGCGTCGACTCCGGCGCCGAGGTTGAACACGGCACGCAGGCCGAGCTGGCTGCTCAGCCAGTCGCTCGGGGGATGCCACACCAGGGCGAAATCGGCCTGGGCTTCGGGCTCGGCGCTGGCGTCGATGACCTCGACCGCCAGCTTGAGGTCGGCGGCATGCTGCACCAGCGCCTCGCGCCAGCGGCGAAACGGCTCATCAGGATCCCAGACGGCGAGGCGCATGCGCGAGGGGTGGATGGGCGGGCCAGGGTCGATGGGCTCAGGCGGCGTCGCCGGTCGTGGTGACTCCGGCGGCGTCCTGTTCGCTCGCCTCGGCTGCCCGCATGCGCAGCAGCAAAGCGCCCTCCTGAATCTGCTCGCCCACGGCAACCAGCACGGCGTCGATCACGCCGCCATCGCTGGCTTGCAGCGTGTGTTCCATTTTCATGGCTTCCAGCACCAGCAGCGGCTGGCCCGTTTGCACCGTCTGCCCCGGCGCCACCAGCACCGCGGCAATGCGTCCGGGCATGGGCGCGCTCAAGCGGCCATTGCCGCCCGCGCCGCTGGCGGCATGGGTGCTGGCTTGACGCAGCGACAGCGCGGCGTGGCCGTCCGACGCGAACACATGCAGGCGCGCGGGTTTGGCTGCGCGGCTGTCGTTCCGGCTGTCATCCCGGTTGTCGTCCTGGCGCACGACATGCGCGCGCAGCGTCTGCTCCCCCCAGCGGATCGACAGCGCCAGTTCGTTCGGGCCGCTGGGTGCGGCATGCCAATGCAGCGGCTGTGGCTGCGACGCCGCCAAGGCCAGTCGCCAGCCACCTTCGGCGCCGCGCATCAAGCTGGCCGGCAGCGCATGCGTGCCCCGCTGCCAATGCAGCTCGCGTGCCGGCAGCACTCCGTTGCTCCAGCCGTCGCAGGCGCTCCAGGGGTCGAGGGTTCGTTGCGCGCGCTCGGCTTCCAGCAGGGCGCAGGTGGCGGCCAGCGCGGCGTGTTCGGGCGCCAGCGCTTCGGCCAACAGCGTGCCCTGCTCGCGGGCGATCAGGCCCGTGTCCATGTGGCCGGCCATGAAGGCGGGCGATTGCACCAGGCGGTGCAGGAAAGCCGCGTTGGTGTCGGGCCCGACGATGCGCACGGCGCGCAAGCCCTGCGCCATGCGCGCCAGGGCTTGCGCGCGGGTTTCTCCCCAGGCGATGAGCTTGGCGATCATCGGGTCGTAATGCGGGGTGATGGTGTCGCCCTCGCGCACGCCGCTGTCCACCCGCAGCGCGGCAGGGTCGCCGTCCACCTTGAAGGCCACATGCGGCGGCAGCGCCAGGCGTGCAAGCCGGCCGGTGGATGGCAGAAAGCCGGCGGCAGGGTTCTCGGCGTACAGCCGCACTTCGACTGCGTGCCCATGCGGCATCTGCGGCGCTGCGGGCAGCGGCTCGCCCGCGGCCACGCGCAACTGCCACGCCACCAGGTCGAGCCCGGTGATCATTTCCGTCACCGGGTGCTCCACCTGCAGCCGGGTGTTCATCTCCATGAAATAAAAGCTGCGGATGCCGCCGGCGCCATCGCCTTCGGCAATGAACTCCACCGTGCCGGCGCCGACGTAGCCCACCGCTTGCGCCGCGGCCACCGCGGCCTGCGCCAGCGCGGCGCGCTGCTCGGGCGTGAGGCCGGGCGCGGGTGCTTCCTCCACCACTTTCTGGTGGCGGCGCTGCAACGAGCAGTCGCGCTCGAACAGCGCCACGGTGTGGCCGTGGCTGTCGGCGAACACCTGGATCTCAATGTGGCGCGGCTTGGCCACCAGCTTCTCGATCAGCACCGCATCGTTGCCGAAAGCTGCCTTGGCCTCGCGCCGGCACGAGCCCAAGGCAGCGGCGAAGTCCGCCGCCGCCATGACTTCGCGCATGCCCTTGCCGCCGCCGCCGGCGCTGGCCTTGATCAGCACTGGGTAGCCGATGCGCGCGGCTTCGGCGGCCAGCAGGGCGTCGTCCTGCGCCGCGCCGTGGTAGCCCGGAACCAGGGGCACGCCGGCGGCCTGCATCAGGCGCTTGGACTCGGCTTTCAATCCCATCGCATGGATGGCTGCTGGCGGCGGCCCGATGAAGACCACGCCCGCATCCGCGCAGGCTTGCGCAAACGCCGCGTTTTCGCTCAGAAAGCCGTAGCCCGGATGCACCGCCTGCGCGCCGCTGTCGCGCGCGGCCTGCAGGATGCGCGCGGCGTCGAGATAGCTCTGCGCCGCAGGCGCCGGGCCGATGCAGATGGCTTCGTCGCAAGCCGCCACGTGCGCGCCTTGCGCGTCGGCCTCGGAATACACCGCCACGGTGCGGATGCCGAGTTCGCGGCAGGTGGCAGCAACGCGGCAGGCGATCTCGCCGCGGTTGGCGATCAACACTTTCGAGAACATGTCAGCGGACCTCCAGTCTGTGCGCGGCGAGATCGCCTGCCGCGGCGCTGCGCGCCTGCAGCCGGTTTGGCTGCGCCGCTGCGCGCCCCCTGCGGGGGCGCTGGTCGCCGCGATTGGCGATGAGCACTTTCGAGAACATCTCAGCAGGCCTCAGAAAAGAAGAATTGTTTGCGAACCCGATGGTTGACTTTTACAGCTCAAGGCTTGTCTTGAACATGCACATCGGTCACATCGTGCATCGGCGGCAGCGGGCGCGGCGAGGGGGCGGGCGGCATGGGCGGGCCGGGTTCGGGGCGGCCGCTGAACAGGCGCACCATCTTGCCGAGCAGGCTGCGGACGAAGCGAAAGCTCTTGCGCGCCAGCCACACCATGGCGATGAGGACCAGCACCAGGGCGGCGAAGAACACCAGCGGGTGCGCCCAAGACAGCCACAGGCCGCCGAGCACCAGCGCGTCTTCGCCGAACGAGGCGCCCACATTCGAGAACGGTTCGGGCGAGGTGTTGATGGCGGCGCGGGTGGTGAGCTTGGTGCCGTGGCTCACGGCAGCCAGGCTGCCACCAGCCGCTGCCGCCAGTGCGGCGACGAAGCCGTGGTCGAGCCCGAACACGCTGGCCGCGAGCAAGGCGCCCATGGGAATGCGCAAGAGCGTGGAGATGAAGTCGAGCAGGCTGTCGACGCCCGGAATCTTGTCGCCGATGAACTCGGCCAGCGCCAGCACGCCGGTGATGCCCACCGCCACCGGACTGGCGAGCACTTGCAGCCCGCCCGGCAGATGGACCCAGCCGGCCAGCCCCGCCACGCCAACGGCGAACAGCACGAGAAAAGCGCGAAAGCCGCTGGCCCAGCCGAGCGCGGCGGCGAGCGCGAGCAGTTGAAGGGTGTCGGATGCGGGCGGGGTCATGGCGGCGCTGGCCTGCGTGGATCCAAGCGTCAAAGCGCGGTCTGCATCGGAATGACGCGACGTGGAGCCGGGGCAGCTTGCGGCGCAGCGGCCTGCACGCCCGTGGCCCGCAGCCCGAGCCGCGCGAACAAGGCCCGGTCCGCGTCGACATCGGCATTGCCGGTCACCAGCAGGGTGTCGCCGTAGAAGATGGAATTGGCGCCGGCGAGGAAACACAGCGCCTGGATGCCGTCGCCCAGTTCCTTGCGTCCGGCAGACAGCCGCACCCAGGCCTTCGGCATGGTGATGCGCGCGGCGGCCACGGTGCGCACGAACTCGAAGGGGTCGAGGTCGGGCGCACTCTCCAGCGGCGTGCCGGCCACGCGCACCAGGGAGTTGATGGGCACGGATTCCGGGTAGGGGTCGAGCCAGGCGAGCTGCGCCAGCAGGCCCGCGCGGTCGCGCCGGCTCTCGCCCATGCCGACGATGCCGCCGCAGCATACGTGCATGCCGGCCTCGCGCACCGCGTGCAGGGTATCCAGCCGTTCCTGATAGGTGCGGGTGGTGATGATGCTGCCGTAGAACTCGGGCGAGGTGTCGAGGTTGTGGTTGTAGTAGTCCAGCCCGGCGTCGGCCAGGCGCTGCGCCTGCTGGGCGTTGAGCATGCCCAGGGTCATGCAGGTTTCCAGGCCCATGGCCTTGACGCCTTCGACGATGGCGGCCACCTTGTCGATGTCGCGGTCCTTGGGCTCGCGCCACGCGGCGCCCATGCAGAAGCGGCTGGCGCCGGCGTCCTTCGCCGCTTGGGCGTTGGCGAGCACGAGGTCGGCGTCCATCAGCTTGTCGGCTTTCACGCCGCCTTCGTGGTGGGCGGACTGCGGGCAGTAGCCGCAGTCTTCCGGGCAGCCGCCGGTCTTGATCGACAGCAGCGAGGAGAGTTGCACCTCGGTGGGGTCGAAGTGGGCCCGATGCGTCTGCTGCGCCTGCCACATCAGTTCGGGTAGGGGCAGGGCGAGCAGGGCTTCGATGCGCGCGGGAGTCCAGGAGGAAGAGGTGGTCGTGGTCATGGCGGTTTGAGAGACGAATTCAGGAGGGCTGCGCCCAGGAGGGTTTGCGCTTGGCGAGGAAGGCGGCGATGCCTTCGCGCCCTTCGGTGCTGGCGCGGGCTTCGGCAATGCGTACTGCGGTGTCGGCCAGCAGCGCCTCGTTCAGCGGGCGGTGCGCCACGTCGGCCAACAGCCGCTTGGCGGCAGCCAGCGCCTGCGGCGAGGCGGCCAGCAGCGCCGCACACCATTGTTGCACCTGGGCATCGAGCGCGGCGGCGTCCGTCGCGACCTCGTGGATCAGGCCCGTCTGCCGCGCCGTGGGAGCGTCGAAGACCTCGGCGGTGAGGCTGTAGCGCTGCGCCGCGCGCGGCCCCATCGCCCGCAGCACATGCGGGGCGATGGTGGCGGGAATCAGCCCGAGCTTGACCTCGCTCAGGCAAAAGCGGGCGGACTGCAGCGCCACGGCCAGATCGCACGCCGCCACCAGGCCCACGCCGCCGGCGAAGGCGTCGCCCTGCACCCGCGCGATCACGGGCTTGGGGCAATCGGCGATGGCGCGCAGCATGCGGGCGAGCTTGAGCCCGTCGTCGCGGTTCTCGGCGTCGCTGTAGCCGGCCATCTCGCGCATCCAGTTCAGGTCGGCGCCGGCGCAGAAGGCCGGGCCTTCCGCCGCCAGCACGATGACGCGGACCTGCGCCTCGGCGCCGAGTTCGATGAAGGCGGCGTGCAGCGCGGCGATGGTGGCGGCGTCGAAGGCGTTGCGCACCTCGGGGCGCGCCAGCCGCACGCTGGCCACGGCGCCGCTGCGGGAAAGGTGGATGGGTGCTGCGCTCATTGCTGTTGCTGCTCCTGTTGGCGGCGCTCGGCCTGCAGCATGTAAATCAGGTCGAGTTCGGGGCAGGCGTGGCCCATCATCGTCAGTGCGGCGGTGATCTGGCCGCGATGGTGGGTGCCGTGGTTGAACACATGCGCCAGGGTGGCGGCATAAGGCGCGGTCACCGGCACGCCCTTGCTGCTGGTGTAGTTGAACGCGCCTGAGAAGCGGTCTTCCGGCAAGGCTTCGATGAACGGTCCCCACGCCTGCGCCGCGGCGAGCAGGCGTGGGGCCAGCAGGGCGCGATCGGGCTCGGCTTCCTGGTCGAGCGCGATGCCGCTTGGCGAAATGCCGAGCGCGAAGCGGCTGAACCACAACTGGTGCTCGCCGACCAGCAGATGGTTCAAGGTGCCGTGCACGCTCTTGAAAAACAGCCCGCAATCGCGCCGGTAATCGGCCTCCGGCAGCGCGGCCACATGCTCGTCGAGCAGCTTGCGCGTGGCCCAGGCGTGGTAGCGGGCCATGGTGCGTAGATGGTTGCGCAGGTTGGTCATGGTCGAGGCTCCATGGATCGGTGGCGACGGGGGCGGCAGCGGGCTCAATGCGCCTTGAACTGCGCCAGTGCGGGCGCGGTCATGGTGGGGTGGAATTCCACCAGGGTGTATTCGGCCACGCCTGCCGTGTAGAAGGGATCCTCGTGCATCATGGCCTCGGCCGCGCCGCGGCTCGCGGCCTGCGCCAGGATCACGCCGCCGGTGCGCGGCTCCATGCGGCCGGACATGAGGAAGCCGCCGTCGGCGTAGCGGCGGCGCAGGTATTCGCGGTGCGCGGCGAGGTGGACTTCGACCTGGTCGAGCGGGCGGATGTACTTCAGCAGGATGAGGAACATGGTCTGAGTGTGCGTTTGCAGGGCAGGGGATGTGTATGGATCAGTGCCGCCAGACCTTGAGGCCGCGCAGGTCTTCCATCGCGTCGAAGTCGGCATCGTCGTGCAGCAGGGCGTGGTCGTGCTCGATGCAGTAGCTGGCTTGCAGGATGTCGATGGGGCTGCGGATGGTGCAGCCCATCGCGCGCAGCAGGCGGTCGTGCTGCACGGCTTGCAGGGCGTTGTGCTCGCCGCCGATGTCCACCGTGCTCAATGCGGCCAGGGTCTTGCGCGCGGCGAGGTGGTCGCGCTCGTGGCGGAAACCGCGCAACACTTCGAACAGCACCAGGTCGGCCACGGCCAGCGGCGCCATGTCTTCGAGCAGCCACGCGAGCTGGTCGGTCTGCCGGGTGGTGCGGCCGTTGAAAAAATCGATCCACACCGAGGTGTCCACCAGGATCATTCCGCCGCCTTGCCCCGGGTCGCCGCGGGGCCGTGGGCGTTGCGCGATGCCTGCACCATGGGCGGCGCGGCATCCGCGGCCAAGGGATCTTCCCAGCGCAGCTTGCCGCGCAGGGCGAGCAGGTCGCGGTAGGCCGCCTGCCTGCGCAGCAGCTTCAAGCCGGCCTCCACCGCGTCCTTCTTGGTCTTGAACGGGCCGGCGCGCATCGCCGCGTCCATGAGTGCGTCGTCGATGTCGATGTTCGTGCGCATGATGTGTATGAAATGATGGATTTGTACACATTGTAGGCTTCCGCCTCACATCCGGAACACCCCGAAGCGGGTTTCGGGGATCGGCGCATTGAGCGCTGCCGACAGCCCCAGCGCCAGGGCGCGGCGGGTTTCGGCGGGGTCGATGATGCCGTCGTCCCACAGCCGGGCGGTGGCGTGGTAGGGGTGACCCTGGGTTTCGTATTGGTCGCGGATGGGCGCCTTGAAGGCTTCCTCCTCCGCCGCGCTCCAGGCGCCGCCCTTGGCCTCGATGCCGTCGCGCCGCACCGTGGCCAGCACGCTGGCCGCCTGCTCGCCGCCCATCACGCTGATGCGCGCGTTGGGCCATATCCAGAGCTGGCGCGGGCCGTAGGCGCGGCCGCACATGCCGTAGTTGCCGGCACCGAAACTGCCGCCGATGATGACCGTGAACTTCGGCACCGCGGCGCAGGCCACGGCGGTCACCATCTTCGCGCCGTTGCGGGCAATGCCTTCGTTCTCGGCTTTTTTGCCGATCATGAAGCCGGTGATGTTCTGCAGGAACACCAGCGGCACGCGGCGCTGGCAGCACAGCTCGATGAAGTGCGCACCCTTCAGCGCCGACTCGGAAAACAAAATGCCGTTGTTGGCGACGACGCCCACCGGCATGCCCTGGATGTGGGCGAAGCCGCACACCAGGGTGGTGCCGTAGCGCGCCTTGAATTCGTCGAGTTCCGAGCCGTCGGTGATGCGGGCGATGATCTCGCGCACGTCCAGCGGCTTGCGCAAATCCAGCGGCGCCAGGCCGTGCAGTTCCTCGGCCGGGTAGGCGGGCTCGCGTGGTTCGCGCAACTCCAGCCCCTGGCGCTTGGCGGCTGCGGCGGCCAGGTGGCCGACGATGCGGCGGGTGATCGCCAGCGCCTCGGTGTCGTCGTGGGCGTAGTGGTCGGCCACGCCCGAGAGCCGCGTGTGCACGTCGGCGCCGCCCAAGTCTTCGGCGCTCACCACTTCGCCGATGGCGGCTTTCACCAGCGGCGGGCCGGCGAGGAAGATGGTGCCCTGGCCCTTGACGATGACCGACTCGTCGCTCATCGCCGGCACATAAGCGCCGCCCGCGGTGCACGAACCCATCACCACCGCAATCTGCGGCACACCCGCAGCGCTCATCGTCGCCTGGTTGTAGAAGATGCGGCCGAAGTGGTCGCGGTCGGGAAACACCTCGTCCTGATTGGGCAGATTGGCGCCGCCCGAGTCCACCAGATAGATGCAGGGCAAGCGGTTTTCGCGGGCGATGTCTTGTGCGCGCAGATGCTTTTTCACCGTCATCGGGTAATAGGTGCCGCCCTTCACCGTGGCGTCGTTGCACACCACCACGCACTCGCGCCCTTGGATGCGGCCGATGCCGGTGATGATGCCCGCGCCCGGCGCGGCGTCGTCGTACAGGCCCAGCGCCGCCAGCGCCGAGAACTCCAGGAAAGGCGTGCC
The DNA here is from genome assembly GCF_900089495.1 of Thiomonas sp. X19. NCBI lineage: Bacteria > Pseudomonadati > Pseudomonadota > Betaproteobacteria > Burkholderiales > Thiomonas > Thiomonas sp. X19. Next base: position 903,564 of record NZ_LT605203.1, read on the forward strand.
GGGATCGAGCAAAGCGGCCACGCGGCTGCGCGGCAGCAGCTTGCCGCGCGCGGTGTGCTTGGCCCGCGCGGCCTCGCCGCCGCCCAGGGCGGCCACGGCCAGCTTGGCGCGCAAGTCGTCGAGCAACGCGCGCATGGTTTGTGCATTCGCGGCGAAGGCGGCGCTGCGGAGGTCGATGCTGGATTCAAGACGGGGCATGGCGGGAATTCGGTCCTGGGGGAGGCAAGGAATTGCTGGTTGGCTGGTTGGCTGGTTGGCCGCTGGCCGTATGGCCTGAAGTTGTCGAGCCGGATTCAGGCCGTGCGCTCCGGCTGCACGCCCAACTCCCGCTGCATGGCTTCGCGAATCTTGAATTTCTGCACCTTGCCGGTGATGGTCATTGGAAAGCTCTGCACGAAGCGGATGTGGCGCGGGATCTTGTAGTGCGCGATCTGGCCTTTGCAGAACTCGCGGATGTCGTCGCCCGTGGGAGACGTGCCAGCTTTGGCGATGATCCAGGCGCACAACTCCTCGCCGTACTTCGCATCGGGCACGCCCACCACCTGCACGTCCTGCACCATCGGGTGGCGATAGAGAAATTCCTCCACCTCGCGTGGATAAATGTTCTCGCCGCCGCGGATCACCATGTCCTTGATGCGGCCGACGATGTTCACATAGCCCTCGGCGTCCATCGTCGCCAGGTCGCCGGTGTGCATCCAGCCCTCGGGGTCGATGGCCTCTTGCGTCTTCTCCGCATCGCCCCAATAGCCGTGCATGACCGAATAGCCGCGGGTGCAGAGCTCGCCCGGCGTGCCGGGTGGCACGGTGGCCCTGGTTTGCGGGTCGATGATCTTCACCTCCAGATGCGGCTGCACCTGGCCGACGGTGCTGACGCGCTTGTCCAGCGGCGTGTCGGTGGAACTTTGGCAGCTCACCGGCGCGGTTTCGGTCATGCCGTAAGCGATGGTGATCTCGCTCAAGTGCATATCGCGCACCACCCGTTTCATCACCTCGGTCGGGCAGGGGCTGCCGGCCATGATGCCGGTGCGCAGCGTGCCCATGTCGAACTCCGCGAAGCGCGGATGGTCGAGCATGGCGATGAACATGGTGGGCACGCCATGCAGTCCGGTGCAGGCCTCTTCCTGCACGGTCTGCAGGGTGAGCAAAGGGTCGAACCCATCGTTCGGATAAACGATGGTGGCGCCATGCGTGAGGCAGGCCAGGTTGCCCAGCACCATGCCGAAGCAGTGGTACAGCGGCACTGGAATGCACAGCCGGTCGGCCGCGGTGAGGCGCATGGCCTCGCCGATGAAATAGCCGTTGTTCAGGATGTTGCTGTGGGTCAGCGTGGCGCCTTTGGGGAAGCCGGTGGTGCCGCTGGTGAACTGGATGTTGATGGGGTCAAACGCGGCCAGCTGCGCCGCCGCCTGCGCCACCATCGGGTCGGCGCCGCTGCCTTGCGCGAGCCAGTCGGCGAAGCGCAGCATGCCGGGTTCGGCTTCCAGGCCAAGATGCACCACGAGGCGCAAATCCGGCAGGCGCGCGGCGCGCAGTCCACCCGGGGCGCAAGTGGCAAGCTCCGGCGCGAGTTCGCGCAGCATGGCCAGATAGTCGCTGGTCTTGAAACGCGTCATCGTCACCAGCGCGCGGCAGCCCACCTTGTTCAGCGCGTACTCCACTTCCGATGTGCGGTAAGCCGGGTTGATGTTCACCAGGATCACGCCAACCTTGGCCGTGGCCAGTTGCATCAGCACCCATTCCACGCCGTTGTGCGCCCAGATGCCGACGCGGTCGCCCTTGCGCAGGCCGCTGCGCAACAGGCTGCTGGCGAGCCGGTCGACCTCGCGCTTGAGTTCGGCGTAGCTCAGGTGCAGGCCCTGGTGGCGCGACACCAGCGCCTCGTGCTCACCCTGGCGCGCGGCCATCGCATCGAAGAAATCGCCCAGGGTCTGGGTGATGAGCGGCGCGGGCTTGTCGCCGCAGGCATAGCTGGTGGTGAGAACGTCGGTCATGGTTGTCTCCAGGGTTCGGGTGCGGCGCTCGGGCACCGTCTGGTTGGATGATGGCAAGACTTCAGAATCTCGCCGTCAGCCAGGCGTCGAGTTGGGGCAGGCGGTCCACGCCCCAGAAAGGCTCGTCGTCCACCACGAAAAATGGCGCGCCGCACACGCCACTTTGCAGCGCGCGATCGACATTCGCCTTGAGCTGGGCCTTGATCTGCGCATCGCCGCACCATGCATCCACCTGCGCCGGCTCCAATCCCAGTTTCCGCGCCAGCTCGTGCAGCACCGGCATGTCGCTGATGTTGCGGTTGTGCGCAAAGTAGGCGTCGAAGCAGGCATGCACCCAGGGCGCGGCCTTGTCGGGGTGCTCCCGTTGCAACCCGATGACCACGCGCGCGGCCTGATAGGTGGCCACGGGGAAGCGCTCGGGATGGCGATAGGGCACGCCGAGAAAACGGGCCGAGCGCGGGATGTCGATGAGGGCGTAGTCGCCCTTGATCGGCTGGTCCACCAGCGCCTTGGCGCCCGTTGCGGCGAACACCGGCCCCAGCAGGATGGGCACCCATTCGATGCCACGGTCGTGCTTCGCCGCCAGCGCCTCGATGCGGGTGCTGGCGAGGTAGGAGTAGGGCGAGGTGAAGTCGAAATAAAAGGTGATGGGGCTGACGGGCATGGCGAATCTCCGGGGGGGGGCTGTTCCCGACGTTATAGCGCGCGGGCGATGAGCATTTTCTGCACATCGCTGGTGCCTTCGTAAATCTGGCAAACCCGCACGTCGCGCCAGATGCGCTCGACGGGGAAGTCTTCCACATAGCCGTAACCGCCGTGGATCTGCATGGCGTCACTGCACACGCGCTCGGCCATGGTGCTGGCCAACAGCTTGGCCATCGCGGCTTCTTTCAGGCAAGGCTGGCCGGCATCTTTCAGGCTGGCCGCGTGCCACACCAGCTGCCGCGCCGCCTCGATCTGCATCGCCATGTCCGCCAGCCGGAACTGCACCGCCTGATGCTCGACGATCGGCTTGCCGAACGCGCTGCGCTCGCGGGCGTAGCGCAAGGCCGCCTCGAACGCCGCACGCGCCATGCCCACCGCCTGCGACGCAATGCCGATGCGCCCGCCTTCCAGACCGGAGAGCGCGATCTTGTAGCCTTCGCCTTCGGCGCCGATGCGGTTTTCCAGTGGCACGCGGCAGGCGTCGAAGCGGATCTGCGCGGTGTCGCTTGCGGTCTGCCCGGTCTTGTGTTCCAAGCGCTCCACGACATAACCCGGCGCATCGGTGGGCACGATGAAAGCGCTGATGCCCTTCTTGCCCGCAGCCCGGTCGGTGGCCGCCAGCACGATGGCGACACCGCCGTGCTTGCCGCTGGTGATGAACTGCTTGACGCCGTCGAGCACGTAGTGGTCGCCGGCGCGCGCGGCAAGCGCCGGGACGCCCCAGGCCTGCCGCGCCCCCTCGGGGGGCGAAGACCGCTCGCGGGCTTCCGGGGGCGCATGCCTCGCGGTCGTGCGCAGGTTGGACGCATCCGACCCCGCTTGCGGCTCGGTCAGCGCGAACGCCCCGATCGTCTCGCCGCGCGCCACCGGCTTGAGCCAGCGCTCTTTCTGCGCCTCGCTGCCCCAGGCCATCAAGATCGAACACACCGGGCAGTTGTTGACGCTGACGATGGTGCTGGTGGCGCCGTCGGCGGCGGCAATTTCCTCGATCGCCAGCGCCAGCGCCAGATAGTCCAGCCCGGCGCCATCCCATTGTGTTGGCACGGCAATGCCCAGGCAGCCGAGCGCGGCCAGGCCTTGCAAGGCCTGGCGTGGGAAGCGGGCCTCGCGCGCCCAGGCGGCGGCGTGCGGCGCGATTTCCGCTTGCGCGTAGTCGCGCACCGCGTCGCGGATGAGTCGGTGGTCGTCGGAGAGCAGCATGTCAGTCGGGCAGCTTGGCGGTCACTTCGATTTCGATGCGCATGCGAGGGTCGATCAAGCCGCAGATTTGCGCCGTCGCGGCCGGGCGCGCATGGGCAAAGTGCCGGCCGAAGATGGGCGCGAGCTGGTCGAACAAGGCGGCGTCGGTCAGCAGGTAGCGCACCCGCACCACATCGTCCAGCGTGCAGCCAGCCTCGCGCAAGGCGGCGGCGATATTGCGAAAGCATTGCCGGGTTTGCTCCGCCGCGTCGTCGCTGATGGTCATGGCGGCGTAGTCGAAACCCGTGGTGCCGGAGACATGCACATAGCGGTCATCGACCACGGCGCGGCTATAGCCGGCAAGGGTCTCGAAGCTGGAGCCGGAGCTGATGTGTTTGTTCACAGCAGTTCCACCGCCATGGCGGTGGCCTCGCCGCCGCCGATGCACAGCGCGGCCACGCCTTTTTTGAGCCCACGCTTGCGCAGTGCGCCCAGCAGGGTGACGACGATGCGCGCGCCACTCGCGCCGATGGGGTGGCCCAGCGCCACCGCACCGCCATGCACGTTGACGATGTCGTGCGGCAGGCTGAATTCGCGCATCGCCGCCATGGTGACGGCGGCGAAGGCCTCGTTGACTTCCCACAAGTCCACGTCGGCCGCCTTCCAGCCGGATTTGTCCAGCAGCTTCTGGATCGCGCCCACCGGCGCGGTGGTGAACCACTCCGGCGCCTGCGCGTGCACCGCATGCGAGACGATGCGGGCGATGGGCTTGCAGCCCAGCTTGGCGGCGGTGGATTGGCGCATCAGCACCAAGGCGGCTGCGCCGTCGGAAATGCTCGACGAGGTGGCGGCAGTGATGGCGCCGTCTTTCTTGAACGCGGGCCTCAAGCCGGGAATCTTGTCGAGCTTGGCCTTGAACGGCTGCTCGTCGCGGTTGATTTGGACCTCGCCGTCGCCGGGCCGCCCCAAGACGGCGAGAGCGTGGGGGCTTCCGGAACCGCCACGACCCGCCACGGTGACCGGCGCCATTTCCCAGTCGAAGCTGCCGTCCTCGTTCGCTTTCTTGCTGCGCTCGGTGGAGGCGATGGCGAAGGCGTCCATCTCGGCGCGGCTGAAGCTGTACTTGCTGACGCAGCTTTCGGCGAACACGCCCATCGCCTTGCCGCCGCCGCTTGGCGAACGCTCGTAGGCGTCTTCCAGGCCATCGAGCGCCATGTGGTCGTAGAACTGGGTGGCGCCGTACTTCACCCCCTTGCGGACGAAGGCCAGGTGGGGCGCGTTGGTCATGCTCTCCATGCCGCCGGCCACCATCACATCGGCCGAACCCGCGGCCAGCATGTCGTGGGCGAACATCATCGCCCGCATGCCCGAGCCGCACATTTTCGACAGCGTCACGGCCCCGGCGGATTGCGGCAGTCCGGCCTTGAGCGCGGCCTGCCGCGCCGGGGCCTGGCCCTGGCCGGCCATGAGGCAATTGCCCATGAGGACTTCGTTCACGGCGTCGCCGGCAATGCCGGCACGTTGCACGGCAGCCGCGATGGCCGTGGCGCCGAGCTCCCAGGCGGGGACGGCGGCGAAGTCGCCGAGCAGCCCCCCGATGGGGGTGCGCGCGGCGGAAACAATGACGATGGGATCGGAATTCATGATGCCTCCAGAGCGGTTGTTGAAAGGGGTGCCGCGCCCACCGGCGCGGACGCGGACTGCGCATGCCGATGGCCGAAGCGGCGCGTCGTGTCATACGGAAACACGTCGAACACATGGCCATCGCGCGTGCGCTGCTGTTGCTGCTGCCAGTACGCGGCGTCGAGCAGATCGGCGTGGTGGCGCATGAAGACCTCGCGTACCTTGGGGTTGCCGAGCAGGAAGGTGCCGAAGGTTTCGGGAAAGATGTCGTGCGGGCCCACCGGGTACCAGGGCTCGGCGGCCATTTCGTCTTCTTCGCAGCGCGGCGCGGGCACGTGGCGGAAGTTGCAGTCGGTGATGTATTCGATCTCGTCGTAGTCGTAGAACACCACCTTGCCGTGGCGCGTGATGCCGAAGTTTTTCCACAGCATGTCGCCCGGGAAAATATTCGCCGCCACCAGGTCCTTGATGGCGTTGCCGTAGTCGATCACCGCCGCTTCCAGTTGCGCCGGCGTGGCTTCCTGCAGGTGGATGTTCAGCGGAATCATGCGCCGCTCGATGTAGCAATGGCGAATGATGAGCAAGTCGCCTTCCTCTTCCACCAGCGAGGCGCAAGTGGCCTTGAGTTCGGCGATCAGCTCGGCATCGAAGCGCTCGCGCGGGAAGGCCACGTTGGAATACTCCAGCGTGTCGGCCATGCGGCCCACGCGGTCGTGCTGCTTCACCAGCAGATACTTGGCCTTGATCTTCTCGCGCGTGGTGTCTTTCGGGGCGGGGTAGAAGTCGCGAATGACTTTGAACACGAAGGGAAACGAGGGCAGGGTGAACACCAGCATCACCATGCCCCTGATGCCCGGGGCGGTGGTGAAGCGGTCGCTCGAATGCCGCAAGTGGTAGAGGAAGTCGCGGTAGAACAAGGTCTTGCCCTGCTTGGCCAGGCCGAGCGCACTGTACAGTTCGGAACGCGGTTTGCGCGGCATCAGCGTGCGCAAAAACTGCACATAGGCCGAGGGCACCGCCATGTCCACCATGAAGTAGGCGCGGGCGAAGGAGAACAGCAGCAGCAGGTCGTCCTCGTGCAGCAGCACGGTGTCGATGACGAGCCGGCCGCGCGCGTCGTGCAGGATGGGCAGCGCCAGCGGGAACTCCCAGAAGCCGTTGATGATCTTGCCCACCACATAGGCGCCCTTGTTGCGGTAGAACAGCGAGGACAGCACCTGGATCTGGAAATTGCTGCGCAGCCGCGCGCCCTCCAGCCGCCGCTCCACGGCCTCCAGCACCTGGTCGATGTCGCGCTCCAGGTTCTCGAACGGGCGCTGCAGCTGGTGGTTGTGGATGATACGCACCAGCGTGTCGCGCAGGGTTTCGCGTGTGGGGTAGTAGGCGCGGAAGGTGGGTTGCGCGGCCGGCTCGTCGTACTCGATGTATTCGGTGGACAGGGCCGGGCGCACGAACAGGATGTCGTTGTGGAAATGCTGCCGGTGCAGGATCTTGGTCGTCACCGAATTGAAGAAGGTTTCGGCCAGCTCGGGTTGCAGATGGTTGGTCAGCAGGCCGATGTAATGCAGCTTGGCCTGGTGCCAGATGGCCGTGTCCAGATGTCCGGCGTCGAACTCGGTCTGCAGCCGTTCGGTGGCTTCGTCCACCCGGGTGTCGTAGAAGGCGATGCGCTCGCGCTGCGCCCGCTGCTGCCCGGCCCAGTCGGCCGCCTCGAACCGCGCCTTGGCCTCGCGGCTGACCTCACGGAACAGGCGGTAATGCTTGTTGAAGCCGTCGAGCATGGCGCGGGCGATGGCGAACGCGACATGCGAATCCAGCCGGGGTGGAAATTGGTTCATCGGGCGCGCCCACAAAACAAGAACCTCTCCGACTGTACCCGCGCCCGCGTTTCAGTTTCAGGAACAGGGCCGGGCGCCATGCCCCGCGGCAGCCTGCGTGCTAGGCTGAACGCCCTTGAGTTGGACAGGCTGGCCCGCTGCGCCGCAGCACAACGCAAGGCAGGTGCGGCGAGCCGCACGGTGCGCCATGCCCGGTCAGCCCCATCATTCATCTTCACACTTTCAGGAGACACGCCATGCCCGGACTGCTTCCCGATGTCGACCCCGACGGCCTGCTGGAATATTCGGTCGTCTACACCGACCGCTCGCTCAACCACATGGCCAAGCGCTTCCAGCAGGTCATGCGCGATCTGTCCGACATGCTGAAAACCGCTTACAACGCGCACGAAGCCGTGATCGTGCCGGGCAGCGGCAGCTTCGCGATGGAAGCCGTGGCGCGCCAGTTCGTGCAAGGCCAGAGCGCGCTCATCGTGCGCAACGGCTGGTTCAGCTACCGCTGGTCGCAAATCATCGAGATGGGCAAACTCAGCGACAAGGTGACGGTGCTCAAGGCACGCCGCACCGCCGAGGCCAGCGAGTCGCCCTTCGCCCCCGCGCCCATCGCCGAGGTGGTCGCCGCCATTCGCCGCGAGCGCCCCGCCGTGGTGTTCGCGCCGCATGTGGAAACCTCCGCCGGCATGATCTTGCCCGACGACCATCTGCGCGCCATCGGCACGGCGGTGCGCGAAGTCGGCGGTCTGTTCGTGCTCGACTGCATCGCTTCCGGCGCGATGTGGGTGGACATGCAGGACAACCTGGTGGACGTGCTCGTCTGCGCGCCGCAAAAAGGCTGGAGCGGCCCGCCCTGCTGCGGCTTCGCCATGCTGGGCGAGCGCGCCGTGGCCAAGCTCGACACCACCCAGAGCGACAGCTTCACCTGCGACCTGAAGAAGTGGCAGCAGATCATGCAGGCCTACGTCAAGGGCGGCCATGCCTACCATGCCACCATGCCCACCCAGGCACTGGAGCAGACCCGCGATGTCATGCGCGAAGCCTTCGCCATCGGCCTGCCCAAGCTCAAGGCGGCGCAGATCGAACTCGGCCGCGCGGTGCGTGCCTCGCTGGAACGCCGTGGCGTGAAAAGCGTGGCGGCAGTTGGTTTTCAAGCTCCAGGCGTGGTGGTGAGCTACACCCGCGACCCCGAGATCCAGAACACCAGGAAGTTCGCCGCCGCTGGCCTGCAAATCGCCGCGGGCGTGCCCCTGGCCTGCGACGAGCCGGCCGATTTCATGAGCTTCCGCCTCGGCTTGTTCGGCCTGGACAAATGGGCCGACGTACCCGCCGCCGTGCGTCGGCTGGAGGCCGCGTTCGACGCCGTGGGCCTGGTGCCGGCACCGCAGACCCAGCCGCAGATGGCGTGACACGCTTGGCATGAGCGCAGCCATCGACTCAGGCCGTTTGCGCGAACAGTTCCCGCCCGATCAGCATGCGGCGGATCTCGGACGTGCCGGCGCCAATTTCGTACAACTTGGCGTCGCGCCACAGCCGCCCCAGCGGGTAGTCGCTGATATAGCCGTTGCCACCGAAAATCTGGATGCCTTCGCCCGCCATCCAGGTGGCTTTTTCGGCGCACCAGAGAATGACCGCGGCGCAGTCCTTGCGCACGCCTCTGGCGTGGCCGTCGCCTAGGGCGTCGAGGTTTTTGCCCACCATGTAGAGCAGGCTGCGCCCGGCTTGCAGCGTGGTGTAGAGGTCGGCCAGCTTGGCCTGGATGAGCTGGAATTCGCCAATCGCCTGGCCGAACTGTTTGCGTTCATGCGCGTAGGGCACGACGTTGTCCATCACCGCCTGCATGATGCCCACCGGCCCCCCAGCCAGCACCGCGCGCTCATAATCCAGCCCGCTCATCAGCACGTTCGCGCCGCCGCCCACGCTGCCCAGCACGTTCTCGGCGGGTACCTCGACGTCCTGGAACACCAACTCGCCGGTATGGCTGCCGCGCATGCCGAGCTTGTCGAGCTTTTGCGCCACGGAAAAGCCCTTGAATCCCTTCTCCACGATGAAGGCGGTGATGCCCTTGCTGCCCGCGGCCAGATCGGTCTTGGCATACACGACCAGGGTGTGCGCGTCGGGCCCGTTGGTGATCCACATCTTGGTGCCATTGAGCACGTAGGCATCGCCGCGCTTGTCGGCGCGCAGCTTCATGCCGACCACGTCGCTGCCCGCGCCCGGCTCGCTCATGGCCAACGCGCCCACATGCTCGCCCGACAGGAGCTTGGGCAGGTAGCGCGCCTTCTGCGCGGCATTGCCGTTGCGCCGGATCTGGTTGACGCAGAGATTGGAATGCGCGCCGTAGCTCAAGGCCACCGAAGCGCTGGCGCGGGAGATTTCTTCCATCGCCACCATGTGAGCCAGATAGCCCATGCCGCTGCCGCCCTCCAACTCCGGCACGGTCACGCCGAGCAGGCCGAGGTCGCCGAACTTGCGCCAGAGGTCCATGGGGAACTGGTCGCTGCGGTCGATGTCCGCCGCGCGCGGCGCGATCTCGGCCTGCGCAAAGTTGCGCACGGCCTCGCGCAGCGCGTCAATGTCTTCGCCGAGTTGAAAGTCCAGTCCGGGCAGGTTCATCGCGAGTCTCCTTGGGTATCGTCTTGTGCGTGGCGTGCGTTGTTTGCCGCGCGCCTCCGGGCGGTGGTGCTCAATAGCTTTTCGTCACCGGCATGATGGTCTGTTGCATCACGGCGCACAGCGTCTCGCGGCCATCGTCGGCCTGGTGAACCACGTTCGCCGCCGTGATGATGATGCGCCGGCCGGCGCGCACCACCCGCCCCCGCGCCAGCAACGTGCCGCCGCTGCAGGCCGCCAGGAAATTGATCTTGTACTCCACCGTGGCCACCTCCAGGCCTTCGGGCGCGACGGTCATCGCGGCGTAGCCGGCGGCAATGTCGGCCAGCGCGCCCATCGCCCCACCGTGAAAGCTGCCCTGCTGCTGGCTCACGCGCTCGGAGTGCGGCAGCCGGATGTCGGCCCTGCCATGCGCCAGATGCTCGATGCTCGCGTCCCAATGCCGCATCAGGCCTTGGCGCGCAAAGCTCTGCCGCACGGCGGCGTCCTGCGTCGGGGAAAGCGCAGCGGCGGCTTCCTGCGCGCCCTGGGTTTCGGTGGGTGGCTGCTGCATGGTTCGGTGCCCGGGATGGTGGCAGGTGCGGATGGATGGTCGCGTTGATGGAGAATTTGATTGACGTTTACGTTAACGGCAATCGTAGCAGCCGGATGAGGCGGATGTCGCGCGTTGCCCCCTACCGGACCTCTCTGGCGCCTTGTTTCGCCAGCAGGGCGCGAGTCTCGGCTTCATGGCCGCCAATCTCATCCAGCGTGGTTTGCAGTTCGGCCATGCGCTCCTCGATGTCGCGGCGGTGCGCGCCCAGGACGTCCAGGAAGCGGCGCAGTTGCGGCACTGTGTCGCGGGGCGACTCGTACATCGTCACCAGTTCCTTGATCTCCGCCAGACTCAGCCCCAGGCGCTTGCCGCGCTGCGTGAGTTTCAGGCGCGTGCGGTCACCTTGCGAGTACACCCGCTGCCGTCCCTCGCGTTCGGGTTGGAGCAAGCCCGCTTCCTCGTAGAAGCGAATCGCGCGCGGCGTGAGCTCGAACTCGCGCGCCAGTTCGGCGATGGTGTAGCGGGGTGGCAGCGGTTTGGCCATGGGGAGCGCGGGCCTGGAAGGTCGGGACCGAATTGACGTATACGTCAAGTGTAGTCAGAAGGTCTGCAGCGGCCAATCGCAATGGGTGGCAATCGGCCCTGGCCTGAAACCGCCTGGCCTGGCGCGCACAATTTCGGCTTTGGCCATGCGCCTTGCCTCCCGCCTTGCTGCGCCCCATATTCCAGCCCATGTCTGCGTCCATGCCCGACCCCATGTCCGAGCCGCTGCAAACCCGCGAGCAATACAGCGCCGCCTACGACAACTCCGCTGCCGTGTCCAACGCGCAGTCCTTGCTGCACGATTTGCTGGGACGCAGCCACGCCGCGTACGCGCAGCATGACTGCAGGTGCAACATCCCTTACGGCCCGGGTCCGCGCCAGGTGTTCGACTGGTTTGCGCCCGCGCAGCCAGTGCGAGCGGCCGGCGCCGCCAATGCCGCGCCCATCCTCGCCTTTCTCCACGGCGGCTACTGGCAATGGCGCAGCAAGGATGATTTCGCCTGCATCGCCACCGGCCCGCTGGCAGCCGGCTTCCATGTGGTGCTGGGCGAGTACACCCTGGCGCCGCAGGTGCGCATGCCCGACATCGTCGCCGAAGTCGGTTTGCTGCTGGACGCGCTGCAGTCCCACCCTTGGCTCGGCCAGCCGCAGGGGCAGCCGCCGCGCATCGTGCTGGCTGGGCATTCGGCCGGCGGTCATCTGGCCGCCATGCACCGTGCCCACCCGGCGGTGGCCGCGGTGCTCGCCATCAGCGGTCTGTTCGAGCTGGCGCCGATTGCGCGTGGCGCCCTCAACGACGCCTTGCAACTCAGCGAGGACGAGATCGCCGAGTGCAGTCCGCAGCGCCGCATCCGGCCCGGTCGCATCACCGAGGTGGCCGTCGGCGCGGCCGAACTGCCTGAACTGCAGCGCCAGAGCCGTGCCTATGCCGCAGCGCTCCAGGCCGCAGGCGAGCCGGCGCAGTTCCACGCGCTGCCCGGGCGCAACCACTTCGACATCCTGCACGAGTTGGAGCGGCCCGAAGGTTCGCTGTTGGCCCTGGCGCGTGCCCTCGCGAAGCATGCGGGGCTCGGCGCAGCCGGCTGACGCTTTATGTCGCATTCATGCGCGAAATCGGTCGGAGTGTGACAAAACATGGCCATGCCGTACGGGCTTCCGGCGCAAAAATTCGACGTTTTTGTGACAAGTTGCACGTCCAGTCCTAATTTCCGCATGGCGCAACTCTTGCTGCCCGCCCAGTGCACCCACCTGGGGACCAGCGGCGTGTCCAGCGCTACCCCATATCCAAACCAAGATCAGAGGCAGCCATGCTGCAAGCCAAGCGTCCACACCCGCGACGAAACCGACGCCGCAGCGCCAGCGGGGGTTTCACGCTCATCGAGTTGATGATCGTGGTCGCCATCATCGGCATCCTCGCCGCCATCGCCATTCCCGCCTATCAAACCTATGTGATTCGCGCCCAGGTCTCCGAGGGGCTCTCCCTTGCGGGTGGCGCCAAGCTGGCCCTGGGGGACTTTTACGGGCAGAAAGGCTATCTGCCGGCGAGCAATGCCTCGCTCAACCTGCCCGGCACCATCCAGGGCAACTACGTCAGCAACGTCACCATGCGCAGCGCCGGCGTGATTCAGGTTCAGTACGGCCGCAAGGCCAACAGCGACATCCTGGGCAGCACCTTGCTGCTCTCCGCCCGCACCAGCGCCGGCGCCATCGCCTGGACCTGCGTCTCCGGCGGCAGCCAGCCCATCGCCACCGCGTACCTGCCAACCTCCTGCACCTGACCCCTCAGCCGCGCTGCCGCACGCGTGCGGCACAAGCTGGCACGCAATCTGCTAGATGAAGCGTGAACAAGTTGTGTTGTTCTCTCATCTCCGGGACTTTCGCCCGCCGCAAGGCGGGCTTTTTCTTGGCGGGACCGTGGCCGCTGACAGACACTGGCAACATTCCACCACCCCATGGCGAGCCCTTGGGCGCCGAAGGCGGCAAACGCCACGGTACCTGGGAGCATTCGCGCATCGCCCTCCCATCATCATTCACGGCGGCTGCAAACAAACTGTTGCAGCGTGAACAGGTGGTTTTTCCTAGGATGCAGGCATCGGGCGCCAAGCTTCGGAGCCTGGCATTTTGGGAGGTGATGGTTATGCAAATGCGACATCTGGGCACCAGCGGTCCGCTGGTGTCCGCGCTGGGCCTGGGCTGCATGGGTATGTCGGAGTTTTATGGCCCAGCGGATGAGGCGGCGTCGATCGCCACCATCCACCGCGCGCTGGACCTGGGCGTGAATTTCCTCGACACCGCCGATATGTATGGCTCGGGGGACAACGAGGAACTGCTGGGCCGCGCCCTGCGCGGGCGCCGCAACCAGGCGGTGCTGGCCACCAAGTTCGGCAACGTCAGGGGGCCGGACCGCAGCTTTGCCGGGGTCAACGGCCGCCCGGAGTATGTGCTCCAGGCCTGCGACGCCAGCCTGCGCCGGCTCAAGTTCGACGTCATCGATCTGTACTACCAACACCGCGTGGACCCGCAGGTGCCGATCGAAGAGACGGTGGGGGCGATGGCCGATCTCGTGCATGCCGGCAAGGTGCGCTGGCTCGGTTTGTCGGAGGCGGCGCCCGCCACCATCCGCCGTGCCCACAAGGTGCACCCGATTGCCGCGCTGCAGACCGAATACTCGCTATGGAGCCGCGACCCGGAAGGCGAACTGCTCGACACGGTGCGCGAACTCGGCATCGCCTTCGTTGCCTACAGCCCGCTCGGACGCGGCTTTCTCACCGGCGCGATCCGCAAGCAGGAAGACCTCAGCCCCGGCGACTGGCGGCTGCATTCGCCGCGTTTCCAGGCTGACGCCATTGCCGCCAATCTGCACCTGGCCGACACCCTGCACGACATGGCCGCCGAGCGTGGCTGCACCGCGGCGCAACTGGCGCTGGCCTGGCTGCTGGCGCAGGGCGACGACATCATTCCCATCCCCGGCACGCGGCGCATCAGCCGCCTGGAGGAGAACCTGGGTGCGCTGAAAGTGCCGTTGTCCACCGACGACCTGCTGCGCATCCATCAGGCCATGCCTCCGGGTGCGGCCCAGGGCACGCGCTACCCCGAGGCGGCGCTGAAGGCGGTGAACCGGTAGCTGCCCGACAGGGCCCCGAGCCGGCTCGATGTTCCCCTCGCGCCGTGGGGCGCCGAGGGGAACGGCATGCGTCAATCCAGCCAAGCTGCCGCAACCGAGGTGGATTCGGACTTGGCCCGGGCGTAGAGTGGAGGTGGCCCGACCGGCCGTTCACAACACCACCACACCCACAAGGCGCCACGAGCGCCGCACTACACGGAAACCGCCATGCTGCAAAAAGCCAGCCCGAAGAATCCCCTGTCCTACATCGACCCCCAGCCCGACAGCCCGTGGCAGACCTATCTCGCCCAGGTCGACCGCGTGCTGCCCTATCTGGGCGACCTCGCCCGCTGGGGCGAGACCCTGCGGCGTCCCAAGCGGGCGCTGATCGTGGACGTGCCCATCGAGATGGACGACGGCACGGTGCAGCACTTCGAGGGCTATCGCGTGCAGCACAACCTCTCGCGCGGCCCCGGCAAGGGCGGCGTGCGCTACCACCCGCAGGTCACGCTGGAAGAGGTGATGGCGCTGGCGGCGTGGATGACGGTGAAGAACGCCGCCGTGGGCCTGCCCTTCGGCGGCGCCAAGGGCGGCATCCGGGTGGAGCCGTCGCGGCTCTCGCGCAAGGAGCTCGAGCGGCTGACGCGGCGCTACACCAGCGAGATCGGCATCATCATCGGCCCGCAGCAGGACATCCCGGCGCCCGACGTCAACACCAACGCCCAGATCATGGCGTGGATGATGGACACCTACTCCATGAACATCGGCGGCACCGCCACCGGCGTGGTCACCGGCAAGCCGGTGCAGCTCGGCGGCTCGCTCGGGCGGGTGAAAGCCACCGGGCGCGGCGTGTTCGTCACCGGGCGCGAGGCGGCGCGGCGCATCCAGCTGCCGCTGGAAGGCGCGCGCGTGGCGGTGCAGGGCTTCGGCAATGTCGGCTCCACCGCCGCTGAACTGTTCGCCTACGCCGGCGCCAAACTGGTGGCGGTGCAAGACCACACCGGCGCGCTGCAGGCCGAGCAAGGCCTGGACGTGGCCGCGCTGCAAGCCCATGTGCAGCAGCATGGCGGCGTGGCCGGTTTCAAGGGCGGGCAGGCCATTGCACCCGACGACTTCTGGAGCGTGCCCTGCGACATCCTCATCCCCGCAGCCTTGGAAGGGCAGGTCACCGAGGCGCGCGCCCGCATGACCACGGCCAAGCTGGTGCTCGAAGGCGCCAACGGGCCGACCTTGCCGGGGGCCGACGACATCCTCGCCGAGCGCGGCGTGCTGGTCGTGCCCGACGTCATCTGCAACGCCGGCGGCGTGACGGTGAGCTATTTCGAATGGGTGCAGGACTTCTCCAGCTTCTTCTGGAGCGAGGACGAGATCAACGCCCGGCTGGACAAGATTCTCGGCGGCGCTTTCCTCCACATCTGGGACACCGCCGACCGGCTCAAGGTCACCCTGCGCACCGCCGCCTTCGTCGTGGCTTGCGAGCGGGTGCTGGAAGCCAGGGCGGAGCGCGGGCTGTATCCCTGAGCACCCCAGCCCTCCCCATGAATGGGGAGGGCTGGGGTGGGGAGTGTTTGCGTGACGAGACCTTCCCCCTCCCGACCACGGGGTGGGGGAGGAGAAGGCAGCGCTTCGCGGGTTTCGAATGCCCCTCCCGACCTCCCCCGCGCCGTGGGGGAGGAGAACCTCAGCGCAGCGCGTAGGCGGTTGCCGTGCCGGCGAACACGGCGAAGCCCAGCCAGTGGTTGTGCTTGAAGGCGGTGAAGCAGCGTGCCGGGTCGCGGCCGCGGATGAGCGTGTAGTGCCAGGCCGCCATGCCGGCCGCAGCCAGCAGGCCGAGCGCGAACGGCCAGGCCAATCCCAGTTGCAGCCCGTCGGCCAGCCACATCGCCAGGAAGATCGCATAGCTCGCCATCACCGCGGCCACGTCCATGCGGCCGAAGGTGATGGCCGAGGTCTTGATGCCGATCTTCAGGTCGTCCTCGCGGTCGACCATGGCGTACTCGGTGTCGTAGGCCAGCACCCAGAACAGGTTTCCCGCCAGCAGCCACCAGGCCAGCAGCGGCACGTCGCCGCGCACCGCGGCGAACGCCATCGGGATGCCCAAGCTGAAGGCCACGCCGAGAAAGGCCTGCGGCAGCGCCAGCCAGCGCTTGGTGTACGGGTAGGCGATGGCGATGAGCAGCGCGGCGAACGACAGGCCGATGGTCAGCGC
The DNA here is from genome assembly GCF_900089495.1 of Thiomonas sp. X19. Lineage (NCBI taxonomy): Bacteria > Pseudomonadati > Pseudomonadota > Betaproteobacteria > Burkholderiales > Thiomonas > Thiomonas sp. X19. Next base: position 919,894 of record NZ_LT605203.1, read on the forward strand.
GTTGGTCAGCAGCACCAGGCCGAAGGCGGCCAGCGCCAGCGCCGCGCCGAGCACCAAGGCCTCGCGCTTGGATACCGCGCCGCTGGTGACGGGGCGGCGCGCGGTGCGGCGCACGTGGCGGTCGAACTCGGCGTCGGCCACGTCGTTCACGGTGCAGCCGGCCGAGCGCATGAGGATGGTGCCGAGCACGAACACCGCCAGCAGGGTCCAGCCGGGAAAGCCGCCCGCCGCCATCCACAAGGCCGAGAGGGTGGGCCACAGCAGCAGCAGCCAGCCGGCGGGGCGGTTCCAGCGGATGAGGTCGAGCCAGAGTTGGAGACGGCGAGGCATGGCGCCATTATTCCCTGCGCCATCCACCGGCCGCTGTTGGCGGCCGGCGAGGCGTCAACCTTCCAGCAGCGAGCGCAGCATCCAGGCCGATTTCTCGTGGATGTCCATGCGTGCCGACAGCAGATCGGTCGTGGGCTGGTCGCCGGCCTTTTCCGTCAGCGGCAGCAACTCGCGCGCGGTGGCTGCCACCGCTTCGTTGCCCTTCACCAGGACGCGAATCATGTCCTCGGCCTTGGGCGGGATCAGCGGCACGTCGCCCAGCTTGGTGAGCTGGCTGTAGGCGGTGTAGGAGCCGGGGGCGGCATAGCCCAGCGCACGAATGCGCTCGGCCACCGGGTCCACCGCGTTCCACAGCTCGGTGTACTGGGTCATGAACATCATGTGCAGGGTGTTGAACATCGGTCCCGTCACATTCCAGTGGAAGTTGTGGGTGGTGAGGTAGAGCGTGTAGGTGTCGGCCAGCAGGTGCGACAGGCCCTGGGCGATGGCGGCGCGGTCCTTGTCGGCGATGCCGATTTGCACATTGCTGGAGGTGGCGTGCAGCTTGGGCACGGCGGTCTTGCTGGTCTTGCTCATCGGGGCTCCTTGGGTTGGACATGAGGGGTCATGGGGACGCACTTCGAGATGAAATTCACGCGACGCCGCTGCCGATGGCACGCAGCTTGCGCGAAAGCCGCGTGTTTCAGCGGTTGATGTCGCGCGCCGGCAGGCCCAGCACCAGCAGCGCACACAGCACCATGAAACCGGCCAGCACCAAAATGCCGCCGTTGGTGCTGTGCGTGGCCTGCTTCACCCAGCCGACGATGCTGGGGCCGAAGAAACCGGCAAGATTGCCCAGCGCGTTGATCAAGGCGATGCCGGCCGCCGCCGCCGTGCCGGTGAGAAACGCAGTTGGCAGGCTCCAGAACAGCGGCAGCACGGTCATGATGCCGCAGGTGGCCAGGGTCAGCGTGAGCACCGCGCCCAGGGTGTTGTCGGTCCACAGCGTGGACAGCAGCAGCCCCACGGCACCGAGCAGCGCCGGAATGGCGACGTGCCAGCGGCGCTCGCGCTTCGCATCCGAGTGGCGGCCCACCAGAATCATGGCGATGATGGACACGCCGTAGGGAATGGCCACCAGCCAGCCGATGGTGAGCGGGTCGCTCACGCCCGTGGTCTTGAACAGCAGCGGCAGCCAGAAGCCCAGGCCGTACAAGCCCATCACCACCGAGAAATACACCAGCGCCAGCAGCCACACGCGCGGGCTTGCCATGGCTTGCAGCGCCGAGACATGGGTTTTCGTCTGGGCTTCGCTGGCGATGCGGTCTTGCAGCAATGTCTTTTCGGCGTCCGACAGCCACCGCGCCTGGGCGATGCCGTTATCCAGAAAGAGCAGCACCACCACGCCGAGCACCACGGCCGGAGCGCCTTCCAGCAGGAACAGCCACTGCCAGCCAGCCAGGCCCGCGTGGCCGTGGAAGGTGTGCAAAATCCAGCCCGAAACCGGCCCGCCGATCAGGCCCGAGAGCGCCACGGCCGACATGAACCAGGCCGTCATCTGGCTGCGCTTTGCCGCCGGGTACCAGTAGGTGAGATAGAGGATGATGCCGGGGAAAAATCCCGCTTCGGCCAGACCCAGCAGGAAGCGCGCCACGTAGAACATGGTGGGGGTCTGGATGAACATCGTGAGGGCGGAGATCAGCCCCCAGGTGATCATGATGCGGGCGATCCAGATGCGGGCGCCGACGCGGTGCAGCACCAGATTGCTCGGCACCTCGAACAGGAAATAGCCGAGGAAGAAGATGCCCGCGCCGAAGCCGTAGACGGCGTCGGAAAAGCCCAGGTCGGATTTCATCTGCAGCTGTGCGAAGCCGACGTTGACGCGGTCGAGATAGGCCACGAAATAGCACAGCATCAGGAAGGGAATGAGCCGCCAGCCCACCTTGGTGTAGGTGGCGGACTCGAACGCGCTGGGGCCGCTCGCGGCCATGGGGGCTGTCGACATGCTTGTCTCCTGCAGTGTGCCCCCAGGGGCGGCGGTGCCGCCCCGCCCCCGAGGAGGCCAAGGAAACCCGGGAGCGGCCCGTCGTTTCCTTGGGGAGTGTGTTGTTGTGCCGGCAAGCGTAGCAGCACGCTGCGGATTTGTCTCCCCAGGCCACGCGGCGCGTGGATCAGGCGTCTGGTTTTTCCGCGGCACATGCGCTTGGTGCGGATGCGCCAGGCGTGTCTTGCACCGGAGCCGTCGCGACCGGTTTCGGCTAGGGCCTGTTCACGCTATTTCTGCGCCAGCGCCTCGTACAGCGGTGGCGTGAACAGCGCCGAGACGCGGGTGGCGAGCGGGGCGACACCCCAAGGCAGGCCTATTGCAGGAAAAGCCGGCGGCCGCAACTTCTGACCAGGCGGACCAGGGCTCGTCTGCGCGCAGGGTGGCGGGCGGCCAATGGAGGTCAGTGTCATGGGTGGTGCGGGGTCGGAAACAATCATAAGAGCCTGGCGAGCCGGATTGCACGAAGACGCCCTGAATGGAAACAAGGACCGGTATCGTGCGACGTACGGGGGTCGCAGCTTGCAGCCGGCAACATCGGCCCATGCCCGTCATGGATACGCAGCGAGGTATCGGACCGCCAGGAGGGGCCGCATTACGATGCGATGCGGGTAAACACCAAGATGCCGCGCAGCTGATCCAGGCGAGGTCGACTTCCGCGGCAGGGTTTCCGTCTGACTCGAGGCACTATCGGCATGCAAACCGCGATCGACCTTTCTCGCGCCCAGTTCGCGATGACGGCCCTGTTCCACATCGTCTGGCCCATCCTCACCATCAGCCTGGCCACTTTCCTGGTGATCGTGGAAGCGCTGTGGCTCAAGACCAAGGATGTCGCGTATTACCGCCATGCGCGCTTCTGGGCCAAGTTGCTGGTGCTGAATTTCGCGGTGGGCGTGGTCTCCGGCATTCCGATGGAAATGGAGTTCGGCACCAATTGGGCCGGCTTCTCCAACTTCGCCGGCGAGTTCTTCGGCAACATCCTCGGCTTCGAGGGGGCCATGGCCTTCATGCTGGAAGCCGGCTTCATCGGCATCATGCTGTTCGGCTGGGGCAGGGTGGGCCGTGGCGCGCATTTGTTTGCCACCGTCATGGTGGCTTTCGGCGCCTCGCTCTCGGCCTTGTGGATCATGGTGGCCAATTCCTGGATGCAGACCCCCGCCGGCGTGACCTTGCAAAACGGCAAACTGATCGTCAGCGACTACACGGCCGCCATCTTCAACCCCGACATGGTTTGGGGCGTATCCCACATGTATGTGGCGGCGCTGGAAACCGGGGCTTTCGTCATCGCCGGCATCTCGGCGTACTACCTGCTGAACAGGCGCCACCCCGAATTCTTCCTCAAGTCCTTCAAGATCGCGTTGCTGGCATTGGTGGTGATCGCGCCGCTGCAGGTGTGGATTGGCGACTCCAGCGGCAGCGCAGTGTTCAAGGACCAGCCCGCCAAGGGCGCCGCCATCGAGGGCCACTGGGTCACCAACAAGCCTGGCGAGGGCGCGCCCTGGGCCTTGCTGGCGTGGCCGAATCAGGCGGCACAGAAGAACGACTGGGCGCTGGAGCTGCCCGACATGTTGAGCGTGCTGGCCACGCACACCACCACCGGCAAGGTCATCGGCCTGCGCGACATTCCGCGCGCCGACCAGCCGCCGATGATTCCGCTGCTGTTCTACGCCTTCCGCATCATGGTCGGCATCGGTTTCTGGTTCGTTGTTCTGGCCTTCTGGACGGCATGGATCTGGCGCAAGACGCGCGGCAAGGCCGATGCGCTGCTGGCGAACCGCAAGCTGCTGTGGGCCTGGGTGCTGAGCATTCCGCTGCCCTATGTGGCGGTTGAAATGGGCTGGACCGTGCGTGAGGTGGGACGCCAGCCCTGGATCATCGATGGCCTGCTGCGCACCGATCAGGCGGCTTCGGTGCTAGCGCCCTCCACGCTCACCGCCAGCATGGTGATGTTCGCTGGCTTCTATGTGCTGCTGCTCGCCAGCTTCGCCGTCTTCGCCCGCCGCTGGTTGCGTGCCGGGCCCGACATGACGCTGGAGCCGCCTGCCGCGCCGCGCCGGGTGCTGGACGTGCAGGGCGGGGTCTACGGGCATTGAGCCTTGCCAGCAGCGCCAAAAAACAGCCACCTGCGGCCTTGGTGGCGCGACGACAACACAACGCCCCGGGTGAACCGGGGTGACGGGAACCATGATGGACAGCAGCCTGCAACCCCTCCTCGCCAACACCTGGTTTTTCTTGCTGGGCCTGATCCTGGCGTTCTACGTCATCACGGACGGCTTCGATCTGGGCATCGGCATCCTCTCGCTCATCACCCGGCGCGAAAACCACCGCAGCGCGATGTTCGAGTCCATCGGCCATGTGTGGGATGCCAACGAAACCTGGCTGGTGGTGCTGGGCGGGGCCTTGTTCGGCGCTTTCCCGGCGGTTTACGCCACGGTGCTGAGTGCGATGTATGGCCCGGTGATGTTCATGATCGGCGGCCTCATCCTGCGCGGCGCATCGTTCGAATTTCGCCACGCCGCGCGCAACAAGCGCGGCTGGGACTGGGCTTTCGGCGCCGGCAGCCTGATCGCCGCGCTGGCGCAGGGCGCCATCCTCGGCCAGCTCATTTCGGGGTTCAGCGCCGGCTGGATCGGCCTGGCGTTCTCCGCCGTGGCCGCCCTGGGCGTGGCCTCGGGCTATGTCCTCATGGGCGCCACCTACCTCGTCATGAAGACCAGCGGCAGCCTGGAGCAGGTGTCGCGGCGGCATGCGCGCAAGGCCATCTGGACCACGGTGGTCATGGCCGGCATCCTCACGCTGGCCACGCCCTTCGCCAGCATCGAGGTGCGCAGCGCCTGGTTCGACCCGCAGCGCATGCCGGTGTTCGTGGTTCTGGGCGCAATATCGCTGCTGGCCTTCCTCTACATCCTGCGTTCGGCCAAGCGCGGCGGCGTGCGCGGCCCGTTCCGTGCCTCGGTGCTGCTGTTTCTCGTGTCTTTCGGCGGACTGGCGTTGAGCATCTACCCGGCCATGATTCCCGGGCACATCACCATCCTGCAGGCGGCCTCCAGCGCGCCCACGCTGCTGTTCATGCTCATCGGCATCGGCATGCTGCTGCCGGTGATGATTGGCTACAACGCTTATCAGTACCTGGTGTTTCGCGGCAAGATCCGTGTGCACGACGAGGCCGAGTTCATTGCCGACGATGCCGAGCCGAGGGCGCACGCGCATTGAGGGCCTCGCGCAGATCCCAGGGGCGTTTGCCGCGGCGCAGCCGCGAAATATCCAGATACCTGCAAGCGATATTTGGCATTGCCACCTAGGGTTTTTACCGGGTAGGATGTCGAACAAAGCGAAGATTTGAGTTTCGTTAATTTCCGTTGCAGTGCCATCCGTTCACATACCGTCCGCAAACCCCACCATGCGCTCACTCAACAAGCTGAACCTGCCCGAAAAGCTGTTGCACACCGGCTTTATTTTCTTGGTTTGCATCGGCCTGCTGGCCGCCGAGGCCTATCTCTACGTCACCCACACCGGGCTCGACGGCAAGAGCGGCGTGACACTCAAGGACATTCAGATCTCCTACTACGGAGATCGCAGTTCCACCACGCTTCAGACCGTGCTGCCGACGATGATGAACAACGCCGGCATTCCCGAGGCGCAACGCCCCGCCTTCAAGAAAACCATCGACGACTGGATCGTCGGCGGCGAAACCAAGGCGCAATTCGACACCACCGTCCAGCCCCTGCTCAAGAGCTGTCTGATGTGCCACAGCGTGGCCATGAGCAAGCAGTTGCACACCCCGCCGCTGGTGACTTATGAGGACGTGAAAAACGTCGCCAAGGTCAACACCGGCATGTCGTACAGCAGCATGTTCATGGGCGGCATGGTGCACCTGACCATGTTGGGCGTGATCTTCTGGATTGCCGGCTGGCTCTTCCTTCAGACGCGGGTGAACGACCAGATCAAGGCCATTTCCGTGATCACGCCTTTCCTCGCCATGCTCCTGGACTATTCCGGTTGGTTCCTCACCAAGCAGAACCCCGATTTCGCCTGGATGGTGCTGGTCGGCGGCGCATTGTCATGCCCCATCGCCATGCTGGAAATGGGCGTGGCTTTGCTCGACATGTGGATCGGCCTGCCCGGCTTCCTGCAGCAGCGCCTGGTGTCGGAAGTGCCGCCCGCATCCAAGTCCACCCAGCACCCGCTGCCGACCTGAGCCTTCCGCTCGCGCTCACCACGCGGCGGCGTTGAGTTGCCGCTCTCCCGGGCCGGTGTGCGCGCACCGGCTTTTTCATGTCCGCAAGCCGCGCCGGCAGGGGTGGAGTTGGCGCATGGCGCGGCGGCCTCATCCCCGCACAGCAGGGGGCTGACAAGCCAGGGGCCACCCCTAGAATCGCCGCATGTCCGAACGCACCCCACATCCTCCCGCGACGCCGCTGCTGCAGGTCGTCATCCTCGCTGCAGGCAAAGGCACGCGCATGCGCTCGGCGCATCCCAAGGTGCTGCAGCCTCTGGCCGGACGGCCGCTGCTGGCCCATGTGCTGGCCACCGCCCAGGCCCTGCAGGCGCAGCGCCGCATCGTCGTCGTCGGTCATGGCGCCGAGTCGGTGCGGTCCCGCTTCGAGGGTGCGGGGGTGGACTTCGCGCTGCAAAGTCCGCAGTTGGGCACCGGCCACGCCGTGCTGCAAGCCGTCCCGCTGCTGGACGATGCGGCCGTGGCGCTGGTGTTGTATGGCGACGTGCCGCTGGTGCAGCCGGCCGCCTTGGCGCCGCTGGTGGACATTGCCGCCGGCGGACATCTCGCGCTGCTCACCGTGCATCTGCCCGACCCCACCGGCTACGGCCGCATCCAGCGTGACGCCGCTGGCGCGGTGCAGCGCATCGTCGAGCACAAGGACGCCAGCACCGCCGAGCGTGCGATCAACGAAGTCAACACCGGCATCCTCGCCGCGCCGGTCGCTGCGCTCAAGCGCTGGCTCGGCGCCTTGCGCTGCGACAACGCGCAGGGCGAGTACTACCTCACCGACATCGTCGCGCTGGCGATTGCCGACGGCGTGGCGGTGCAAGCCGTGGCGGCGCCCGACGTCCACGACACCCTGGGCGTGAACGACCGCGCGCAACTGGCCCAGCTCGAGCGCCTGGTGCAGGCACGCCAGGCCAGCGCCCTGCTCACCGCCGGCGTGACCCTGGCCGACCCGGCGCGCATCGACATTCGCGGCGAGGTGGTCTGCGGCCAGGACGTGTTCATCGACGTCGGCTGCGTGTTCGAAGGTCGCGTGGAACTGGCCGACGGCGTGCGCATCGGCCCCTACGCCGTGCTGCGCGACGTGCGCGTGGGCGCCGGCAGCGTCGTGCAGCCGTTTTGCCACCTCGACGGCGCCGCCATCGGCGCCCAGGCGCAGATCGGCCCCTTCGCGCGCCTGCGACCCCAGGCCACGCTGGCCGACGGCGTGCACATCGGCAACTTCGTCGAGGTGAAAAACGCCAGCATGGGCCCGTCGTCCAAGGCCAACCATCTGTCCTACGTCGGCGATGCCGAAGTGGGCGCGCGGGTGAACATCGGCGCCGGCACCATCGTGGCCAATTACGACGGCGCCAACAAACACCGCACCCGCATCGAGGACGACGCCCACACCGGCTCCAACTCGGTGCTCGTGGCGCCCATCACCGTGGGCGCCGGTGCCACCATCGGCGCGGGGTCCACCGTGACCCGCGCCGTCCCCGCCGGCAAACTCACTGTGGCCCGCGCCCGCGCCGTGACCCTGGAAGGCTGGAAGCGGCCAACCAAAAAAAGCGAAGGAAGCTGACCCATGTGCGGAATCGTCGGCGCCGCAGCGCGCCACAACATCGTCCCCACCCTGCTGGAGGGCCTGCAGCGGCTGGAATACCGCGGCTACGACTCCTGCGGCCTGGCGGCGCTGAAGGACGGCGGCATCATCCGTCTGCGCACCACCCAGCGCGTGGCCGACCTGCGCAGGCAGGCGCAGAACCTGGACGCGCTCACCGGCATCTGCCACACGCGCTGGGCCACGCATGGCGCACCGGCCACGCACAACGCGCACCCCATGATCTCGCGCAGCCAGGTTGCCCTGGTGCACAACGGCATCATCGAGAACCACGATGAACTGCGCGCCGAATTGCTGGCAGCCGGCTACACCTTCGACAGCCAGACCGACACCGAAGTCATCGCCCACCTGGTGCACAGCCTCTACGCCGGCGACTTGTTCGCCGCCGTGCGCCTGGCCGCCAGCCGGCTGCGCGGCGCCTACGCCATCGCCGTGCTGCACACCGCCGAGCCGGGTGTGGTGGTGGGCGCGCGCGCCGGCAGTCCGCTGGTGCTGGGCCAGGGGCACGACGGCTTCTACATCGCCTCCGACGGCCTCGCCCTGGCCGGCGCCGCCCAGCGCGTCGCCTATCTCGAAGAAGGCGACGTGGTGCGCATCAGCCCCGATGCCGTTCAGGTGGTGGACGCCCGCCAGCGAGCCGCCCAGCGCGACTGGCATGCCGTCGAGGCCTACAGCGGCGCGGCCGAGCTCGGCCCCTACCGCCACTACATGCAGAAGGAGATTTTCGAGCAGCCGCGCGCCGTGGCCGACACGCTGGAAGGCATTGCCACCATCGGCCCCGAGTTGTTCGGCGACAAGTCTGGTCAGCTCGCCGGCACGCGCCGCGTGCTCATCCTCGCCTGCGGCACCAGCCATTACGCCGGCAGCGTGGCGCGGCACTGGATCGAGACCCTGGCGCGCATTCCGGTGGACGTGGAAGTGGCCAGCGAATACCGCACCCGCGACAGCGTGCCCGACTCCGACACCCTGGTGATCGGCGTGTCGCAGTCCGGCGAAACCGCCGACACCCTTTCGGCCCTGCGCCACGCCCGCAGCCTGGGCATGACGCGCCAGCTCGCCATCTGCAACGTTGCCGGCAGCGCCATGATGCGCGAGTCCGCGCTGCGCTTCCTCACCCACGCCGGGGTTGAAATCGGCGTGGCCTCGACCAAGGCTTTCACCACCCAATTGGTGGCCCTGTTTTTACTGGCCCTGACGCTGGCCAAGCAGCGCGGCCGGCTCGCCGAGCACGCCGAGTCTGAGCATCTGCAGGCGCTGCGCCACTTGCCCGTGGCGTTGCAGGCAGCACTGGCGACCGAGCCGCAAATCATCGCCTGGGCCGAAGCCTTCACGCGCAAGAACAACGCCCTGTTCCTCGGCCGTGGCATGCACTTCCCCATCGCCCAGGAAGGCGCGCTCAAGCTCAAGGAAATTTCCTACATCCACGCCGAGGCCTACCCCGCCGGCGAACTCAAGCATGGCCCGCTGGCCCTGGTGACCGACGAGATGCCGGTGGTCGCCGTCGCCCCCAACGACGCGCTGCTCGACAAGCTCAAGAGCAATTTGCAGGAAGTGCGCGCGCGCGGCGGCGAGTTGTACGTTTTCACCGACGCCGGCACCCGCATCGAGTCCAGTCCAGGCGTGCACGCCATCCGCCTACCCGAGCACTACGCCTTGCTCTCCCCCATCGTGCACGTCATCCCGTTGCAATTGTTGGCCTATCACACCGCAGTGGCCCGCGGAACCGATGTCGACAAGCCGCGCAACCTGGCAAAAAGTGTCACGGTGGAGTGACTGCGCGTTGCTACGCCCGGGTTGATTGTGAAGAATAAAGTCCGTCGGGCGAGAATAAAGTCAGTCGGAGTAGTGCAAAGTTCGTCGAAGTGATTTGCCCCCCCGCCAAGTCTTCATGGCGGACGGTGTGTGCTCTGGCGATAGGATCTGACGTGCCTGTTGGCGTCAGGCAGCTGTCGGCCATCAGCGGTCGTCGAGCTACCGAGGCCCAGCGTCAGATCCAGGCTGATTGCTGTCGTTCCCTTTTTGGCTGGTCAATAACCGCGACCAAGGAAAGCCGACTTGCACGCTTGCGAAAGAGGCCATCCTCAATGCTTCGGTAACCCACCGATCCTGTTCTCGTTTTAACCGGACACGACGGAAGCTCCATAATGAATGACTTGCACCCGCGCTCGACCGATGATGCGATGTTCTTGCACGCTTAGGGTTGCCACCGATGCCTGAATGGTCCGGTTCCCGTGCCGTGATCTATGCGGCCCTTGCAGGCAACCTGCTGATTGCGATGAGCAAGTTCGCTGCAGCGGCGTTTTCCGGCAGTTCGGCGATGTGGAGCGAGGGCGTGCATTCGCTGGTCGACAGCGTCAACGAACTGCTTTTGCTGTATGGCATCCATCGTGCGAAGGCGCCGCCGGATCAGACGCATCCATTCGGGTATGGGCGCGAGCTGTACTTCTGGAGTTTCATCGTCGCTTTGCTGGTATTGGCGGTCGGCGCCGGTGTGTCACTGTTCGAAGGGGTGATGCATTTGCGCACCGTGACCCCGATCGAGAACCCCTGGATCAGTTATGTCGTGCTGGGGATATCGGTCGTGTTCGAGGGCGGCTCGTGGTCGATTGCGCTACGCGAGTTCCGCGCGCGCAAGGGCCGCCTGGGCTATTTCGAGGCGTTTCGGCAGAGCAAGGATCCAAGCATGTTTACCGTGCTGCTCGAAGACAGCGCCGCGCTCATCGGCCTGCTGATCGCCTTCGCCGGCATTTTGGGTGCGCAAGTGTTCGACGCGCCGTGGCTGGACGGCACCGCCTCGATCGGTATTGCTGCGGTTCTCGCCATCTCGGCCATGCTGCTGGCGCGGGAAAGCAAGGGGCTGCTGATCGGCGAACTGGCACACCCGAGGGTGCGCGAGTCCATTCTCGCCATCGCGCAAGGGGATGCAGGCGTACGCAAGGCCAACGGTGTGCTGACCATGCAGATGGGACCCAATCAGGTGGTCGTCGCATTGAGTGCTGAATTCGAGGACGCGTTGACCATCCCCGAGGTCGAGGACTGCATCAACCGCATCGAGAACGCCGCACGGGAAGCGCACGCCGAAATCATCGCACTGTTCATCAAGCCCCAAACCGCGGAGACTTGGCGAGAACGTCGCAAGATTCGGGAGCGCGAGATCGACGCACTCTGAACGCCAGTGAAGCGTGCTTCAGTCACGATCGAAAGGGACTTGCAGGCAACCCGAAAACCGGCAATCCCATTCCCGCAGCGCGCTCCGCGGAGAACTCGCACAGTGGTTTCTCGGGCCGTGTGGATGCAGGCCCACACTCTTTGCGTGGCCCCTCCAGGCCCCCGTTTCATAGCAATGCCCCGACCAGCGCCCCGATGCCCGCAGTCACAGCCATGGCCAGCGCCCCCCAGAACGTCACGCGTATGGCGCCCCGCATCACCCCGGCGCCGCCCACGCGCGCCGCCAGCGCGCCCAAGAGCGCGAGAAAGAGCAGCGAAGCCCCGGAGACGAAGACGATGACGCTCGCCATCGGAGCCACGGCGGTCACGATGAGCGGCATGGCCGCTCCCGCGGCGAAGCTGCCGGCCGACGCGAGGGCGGCCTGGATCGGGCGGGCTCTGAGTGTCTCGGAGATGCCGAGTTCGTCGCGGGCATGCGCGCCCAGGGCATCGTGCGCCATGAGTTGGTCGGCGACCTGTTTCGCGAGCGCGTGATCGAGGCCGCGGCCCACATAGATCGCGGTCAGTTCCTTGTGCTCGCCCTTGTCGTCTGCTTTCAACTCGGCGCGCTCACCCTCGATGTCGGCCTGTTCGGTATCGGCCTGCGAGTGCACGGAAACATATTCGCCTGCGGCCATCGACATGGCCCCCGCGACCAGACCCGAGACCGCCGCGACCAATACGTTGCCGTGAGTTCCGTGGGCAGCGGCCACACCCAGCACCAGACTCGCCGTGGAAACGATACCGTCATTCGCGCCCAATACCGCCGCGCGCAGCCATCCGCTGTTTTCTGTGCGGTGTTTTTCTCTGTGGTGTACTGCCATTCTTGATGCCTCATGGATAATCGGATGGATGCTACTGCCGCAGGGCAAGTCGCTACTTCCCCCATGTCGCGAACATGATGATCGCGGCCACCGCCATCACGAACGTGGCGATCCAACCCAGGATCTTCAGCCAGGGCGGAAGCACGAACTTGCCCATGATGCGCGGGTTCGTGCCGAGCAGCATGATCACGACCATGATCGGTACCGCGGCAACTCCGTTGATCACCGCGCTCCAGTAGAGCGCCTTGATTGGGTCGATGGCGGTGAAATTGAGCGCCATTCCGACCATGCTGGCGACGATCAAGACCGTGTAGAACACCTTGGCCTGATGCGGTTTGCGTTCCAATCCGCTGGGACTTCCGAGTGCGTCAGCGACGCCGTACGCCGCGGACCCGGCCAATACGGGCACGGCGAGAAGACCGGTGCCGATGATTCCCGCGGCGAACACGGCGAAAGTAAACGGACCGGCCAGCGGACGCAGCGCAGCCGCTGCCTGCGCGGAAGAATTGATGTCAGTCACGCCGTGCGCGTGAAGGACCACGGCGGTCGTGACGATGATGAAAAACGCCACGACTTGCGAGAAGACCATCCCCGAGATCGTATCGATGCCGATGCGCTGCAAGGCGTCCGGACCTTGCTGCGGTTTGCGCTTGAGCGGTTGCCGCTCGTTACTCGTGTCGCGTACTTCTTCCACTTCTTGTGCCGCTTGCCAAAAAAAGAGATAAGGACTGATGGTTGTACCCATGACGGCCACAATGGCGACCGCATATCTGGCATCGAGCGCGATGTGCGGAAAGAAAACCCCCTGCGCTACGTCGCCCCACGGGACCTGGATTGCGAAAACAGTTGCTACATAGGCAAAAAGACTGAGCGTGAGCACCTTGAGGATGGGCGAGTAGTACGAAAAAGGGACGAACACCTGAAGCGCAAGCGAGAGCAGCGCAAACGCGGCCGTATACGCCAGCGCCGGACCCCCGATCAAGAGTTTGAGGGCGCTCCCCATGGCGCCGATGTCAGCCGCGAGATTGATCACGTTGGCAACCAGCAGTGCAAATACCACGCCATACACGATCAAATGCGGGTAGTGCTTCCGAATATTGGCGCCGACCCCGGCACCGGTCACACGACCAATGCGCGCACTGATCGTCTGGATCGCGATCATCAGCGGCAGCGCCAGTACTACCGTCCATAAGGTTGCATAGCCGTAGGCTGCGCCAACTTGGGAGTATGTGGCAATGCCACTGGGATCGTCGTCGGCGGCTCCTGCAATCAGTCCAGCGCTCAGTCGCCGCACGATTGGAGTTTTCGTTTTCGCCAGCTTAGGAATGCCTTTCAATGGGGCTTTCATTGTCCTGCGCGACTGTGCGCGTTCAGAGTGAATATCCAGCAACCACGCGCTGCTGGTTGGCTTCCTCGTGACGGCGAACTCCACCGAACGGGTGTAGATCGTCACATGCTTGAACCCATAGGCTGCGCTGCATTTTCCAGCCGTCCGCGAACTCGTCGGAGGCCGAGCAGCCAGAACTGCAGAGGCCCTTCGGGCTGTGCACCTTACGCCCGCCCTGGAGATTTCACTTCGAGAGACGCCTGGAGATTTTGGACAATAACCTGAATCCGTGACTTCCGATAATCCATCGACTTGAAAGCTGATTGTGACGGCCCGATTTTCCCGATTTCCCGCAGGTTCACGGTTCGAGCGCCGTGTCGAAGGGGGCTGTGGGGCTGTGCGCGAACGATCGGCCCCCTTGATCGGTCATTTCGGGTGGGTTGCGCGCAGCCGTTCCCCCGCCGAGCCCTTGTGGCCAGCGTCTTGGGGTGCTGGGAAAGCTTGGACTGCGTCTTCAGCCGCTGGCGGCGAACTGCGCATGCAGATCGCAAAAGGCACGGGCTGCCTTGTCGTTGGCGCCCAGTCCCAACCACAGCCGCCCGCCATGGTTGATCACGCGTGCTGCGCGGATGACAAGTTCCTGGATCACAGTCTTCAGACGCCGTCGCCTGGCCGCATGGCGCACCGGTGCATGCGGCCCCAGCAGCCCTTGCTGCCCCATGAGGCGCAGCACGTTCATCGTCAGGGCCGCAAGCTGGCAGACAAGATCGTTCGTGTCGAACTTCCCCGAGGGCAGTCGCTCCAGATCCATGTCGGTTTTGAATTCCGCATGGAACTGCTCGTGCGTAGCGTGCCCGGCGTACAGGTCGATGATCGCCTCGGCGCTGATGGCCTTGGGCAAGCTTGTCGTCCAGCCCTCCAAGATGATCTCGGGGACCAAAAACTGCTGGCCACGGGCATCGACGGTGCGCTCCGTGATGCGCACAATGCGGCGCAGGCGATGGGCGATGCCTTCGACCTGCACGGCCACCTCCCAAACCGCCACGCGCTTGCCTGCGCGCGGATGCTGCCACAACAAACCCCCTTCCAGTTCCTGCCGTCGCAAGACCTCCAGAGGATCGGTCTTGCGGGGATTCCACTTGATCAGAACATCGACCCGGGGCAGTCCTGGCCTGTTGCAGCGCTGCATGTCGGCCATCAAGGCGGCCGAGCAAAACCCCGCATCCATGCGCACGAGAATCGGCGCCTTGGGGCCTGCGGTCGACAGGCGCTGCGCCATGGGCACGGCCGTCTCGAGGTTGTAGGTCGTCTCCGAAGCCGAGTGCTGCGCGCCCGGACGTAGGGCGAACTCCAGGCAAAACCCATGCGTGCCCAGGTAGGCCGCCAGCGGGCAGTAGCCATCGACCCCCGCGTAGGTGCGGCTCACCCCATCCTTGGCTGTGCCCGAGTTGTCCATCGCGAAGGTGTCGATGTCCAGCGGCACATGACCGCAAGGCAAAAGACCATAGTCCGGTTGGCTCTTGCGCAGCAGCGCTTCAATCGCCTGGGAGGTGAAGTCAAACCACAGGGCGGCCTGCGCATCCAGGCGCTGGCGCAGGGTGGGCGAGGACGGCACACCCACCAGACCCAGCGCCTCCTGGAAGAAACGATCGCCTCGAAAGCCTTCGATGGCATCGAAGTCGCTCTTGCTCTGCGCGAGCAAGCCAACATAGCTGCGCATCAGTGTGCTGGGCGGCAGTCCGCCGCGGCAAGGCCACTGGGCATCCAGGCGTTTGAACAGAGGATCGAGGCGCTTGAGGTGATGACCGACAAGGGCCAGACCGGCCACCGGCGTCAGGTCATAGTCGAGTTGCTTGACGCGAAATCCAAACCCCATGCCATACCCCGGAACGTTCACCCGCTGGGTGAGAAGACAAAGGGGTCATTTTATCGAATAAACCATTATGCATCAACAACTTATGAAAATTCCGCATGCCCGAGCTCACGGATTCAGGTAANGCTGATCGAACGCTCTCGATGGTTGGCGAGACACTGTGAGGGCACATGGGGCGGCCTGGGGACTCGGTTTTGGCGTGGTCGGGGCGCACTATTGCCCTCACGCGGCTCGCAGGACGTGCATGCGCTTGATGTTCCAAGCCATGGTCACCAAGCTCCATTCGCCTTGTGCCTTGGCCAGCCCGCGCATGCTCATCTGGCGCCAACCCATCACTTGCTTGATGATGCCGAACACCGGCTCCACTGTCTGCTTGCGCAGGCCGTACAGGGCTCGGCCTGCTTGCGTGCCCAGGCGGTGTGCCATCTGCACGAGCGGATCCGTCGTCTGGGGCTCGGGCACATCGGGTGCAAAGCGCCCCATCACCGGCGTGTGATGCGACTCCCGCTTGAGCGCCAGCAGCGGCTCGATACCCGCGTCGTTGCACGCGATCACGTTGGCTTGGCTGAAGAAGCCGTTGTCCGTGATGAGCGTGTGCACCTCGCCCAGCACCGCGGGTAACGCTTGGATCTGCTGCAGCGTAGGCACAACTTCGCGCTTGTCGTTGGATGCCTGGCTCACATGCTGGGTGATCACCATCATCGTCGCGATGTCCACGCCGGCTTGTGCGTTGTAGCTTTGCTCGAAGCCCCCACCCGACACGGGCATGATGCGCGACTCTTCATCCGTGAGGTTGACCTGATCGCTGCTCCGGGGGCCGGCCTCTGGCGGCTCAGGGTCCTTGCCGCGCGGCTTCTTGCCCGCCTCGCGCTGGGCTTGGCGCTTGGCGGTCTTGGCCTCGTACTCCTGCTGCTCGACCTGATGGCGTTCGCTGGCGCGCTGCTCGATCTTGGCCTTGGCCTGCGCGATTGCGCTCAAGCGATCTGCACGCAGGGCGATCTCCGCCGGCACATCCATGCCGTCGGGTACCGTCGCGCGGTCGCTGTTCTCTGCCAGCGCCAGCAGCGTTTGTACTTCCTGGCGCAGCTGCGCCTCGATCTTGTTGGCATGAGCCCACGACAAGGCCTTGTGCTTGCTGGCGTTGGCGTCGATCTTGGTGCCATCCAGCGCGATGTGTCCGAGCTTGAGCAGCTTCATCTCGCGCGCCAGAACCAGCACCTGCACGAACAGTGCCTCCACCTCCTTCAAGAAGCGGCGGCGGAACGTCGCCAGCGTGTCGTGAT
Organism: Thiomonas sp. X19; assembly: GCF_900089495.1. Classification (NCBI taxonomy): domain Bacteria; kingdom Pseudomonadati; phylum Pseudomonadota; class Betaproteobacteria; order Burkholderiales; genus Thiomonas; species Thiomonas sp. X19. The sequence goes on from NZ_LT605203.1 coordinate 936,589, forward strand.
CGGGGTGGGTATTGGCCGCAACAAAGCGGAACGCCACCGAGTCGTAGGTCGCCCGCTCGATCTTGCGGCTGGAGTGCACGCCGTTGGCGTAGCCGTAGATCAGCAGGCCCAGCAGCACCGCCGGATGGTGCGCCGCCGAGCCCCGGCCTGCGTACTGTCGGGCCAGATCGCCCAGATCAAGCTGCTCGATGACTTCGACCACGAAGCGCGCCAAGTGATCAGTGGGCAGCCATTCGTCCACCGACGGTGGCAACAGATATGCGGTGTCTCGGTCAACAGGGACGAAGCGGCTCATCGGCTCGGGCTCTCGGTTGTGCAGCAGCAATTGTCTCGGATAGCGTCTTCATCCGGAAGACCGCAAAGTCCGACAGTCTCCTAGGCCCGTGGGGGTCAGAATCACCAGATAGTCACCATTTCTCACGGTCTTGCAAGGTTTGCCGGCATGATCAAGCCAAAGTGCGAACCGACTTTTCTCTTTCCCACTGACGCGTCTTGGCCGCAGCAATAAACTGTTTCTGATCTTTGATGTCGATGACACCTGCATCGTTTGAAACATTGGCTGCCTTCAATAACATCGCGCCGCCCCGGTCTATACCAATCGCCTTGAGATGACCGAAAGCATCGCGTACGAAATCGATTGCAGCGCTTTCCGCGGCTAGTTTTTTTGCTCCGGAGTCGGACAGAATCAGAGCGATGGCGTCAAAAATCACCGACGGTGCCCCTGCTAGCTGTTTGTCCACCTCTAGCGACGTGCCGCCGACCAGTTTGACAAGGCCGACTTTGGGGCCGACGATCTTGACATTGGCGCCGGCGGCAATAGCGGCCTTTTTAATGGCGGCAATAGCTGCGCCGTCCGAGCCATCTGCAATCAAAATGCCAACCACGCGACCGTCCAATGAGTCTTTCATCTTGCCGATGATTTGCGTGGCGGGAGAAAGCGGCATGTCCGTCACCGGTGCTGCGGGGTGAGGCGTGACGGGCAACGAGTCCATCGCCAGACCGTTCGCAACGCGCTGCGCCAAGCTTTCCTGGATGTTACGCAAGTGTCCGACGATCGCTTCGCGGATATGCACATGCTCGACTTTGGACAGCTCGAATACCAGTGCCGACGCGATGTGCGCTTGCTCATACTCGGTCTGACTGAGGAAGAACTGCCGCGCCTGGCTGTAATGGTCGGCGAAACTCTCGGGCCGGATGCGGCCTTTTTTGCCTGCCTCAGTCACGGCTACCGTTCTGAATACGTTTTTAGGCGTTTCGCGTGGTGATGTGTCCGATAGCGAGTTCGGCTCGTAATTGACGCGACCGCTGGGTTGCGCCATTTGCATGTGGCCATCGCGCTGAAGGTTGGCGAATGGACACTTGGGGCATTGACTGGAATCTGGTGGAAATTGGACGAGCCCAAACGCGAAATCTGCGTGTCGAGATACGAAAACAGGCGTCCTTGCAGGAGCGGATCGTTGGAGAAATCGATCCCTGGCACGATGTTGGCGGGGCAATACGCGATCTGCTCTGTTTCGGCGAAAAAATTGTTCGGCCAGCGATCCAGAACCATACGCCCGATGATTTGCAACGGCACCAGTTCTTCCGGGATCAGCTTGGTCGGATCGAGGTGGTCGAACGGAAACGCCTCGGCCTCGGCTTCAGTAAACAACTGGACAGCGAATTCCCACTCAGGGAAATGACCAGCCTCGATGGCCTCAAACATATCGCGGCGGTGAAAATCCTGATCGGCACCGGAAATCTTGACGGTTTCATCCCAGATGGTGGACTGTAGTCCCAGCTTGGGACGCCAGTGAAATTTGACGAAGGTCGATTCACCCGCCTCATTGAGCAGGCGATAGCTATGGATACCAAAGCCTTCAATCATGCGCAGTGAGCGCGGAATGGTGCGGTCGGACATGATCCACATCACCATGTGCATGGCTTCGGGGGTCAGCGAAATGTAATCCCAGAAGGTGTCGTGCGCAGTGGCTGCCTGGGGAAACGCGCGGTCCGGCTCCATTTTTGCGGCATGAATGAGATCGGGAAACTTGATGGCATCCTCCTGAATCCGTGAGCTCGGGCATGCGGAATTTTCATAAGTTGTTGATGCATAATGGTTTATTCGATAAAATGACCCCTTTGTCTTCTCACCCAGCGGGTGAACGTTCCGGGGTATGGCATGGGGTTTGGATTTCGCGTCAAGCAACTCGACTATGACCTGACGCCGGTGGCCGGTCTGGCCCTTGTCGGTCATCACCTCAAGCGCCTCGATCCTCTGTTCAAACGCCTGGATGCCCAGTGGCCTTGCCGCGGCGGACTGCCGCCCAGCACACTGATGCGCAGCTATGTTGGCTTGCTCGCGCAGAGCAAGAGCGACTTCGATGCCATCGAAGGCTTTCGAGGCGATCGTTTCTTCCAGGAGGCGCTGGGTCTGGTGGGTGTGCCGTCCTCGCCCACCCTGCGCCAGCGCCTGGATGCGCAGGCCGCCCTGTGGTTTGACTTCACCTCCCAGGCGATTGAAGCGCTGCTGCGCAAGAGCCAACCGGACTATGGTCTTTTGCCTTGCGGTCATGTGCCGCTGGACATCGACACCTTCGCGATGGACAACTCGGGCACAGCCAAGGATGGGGTGAGCCGCACCTACGCGGGGGTCGATGGCTACTGCCCGCTGGCGGCCTACCTGGGCACGCATGGGTTTTGCCTGGAGTTCGCCCTACGTCCGGGCGCGCAGCACTCGGCTTCGGAGACGACCTACAACCTCGAGACGGCCGTGCCCATGGCGCAGCGCCTGTCGACCGCAGGCCCCAAGGCGCCGATTCTCGTGCGCATGGATGCGGGGTTTTGCTCGGCCGCCTTGATGGCCGACATGCAGCGCTGCAACAGGCCAGGACTGCCCCGGGTCGATGTTCTGATCAAGTGGAATCCCCGCAAGACCGATCCTCTGGAGGTCTTGCGACGGCAGGAACTGGAAGGGGGTTTGTTGTGGCAGCATCCGCGCGCAGGCAAGCGCGTGGCGGTTTGGGAGGTGGCCGTGCAGGTCGAAGGCATCGCCCATCGCCTGCGCCGCATTGTGCGCATCACGGAGCGCACCGTCGATGCCCGTGGCCAGCAGTTTTTGGTCCCCGAGATCATCTTGGAGGGCTGGACGACAAGCTTGCCCAAGGCCATCAGCGCCGAGGCGATCATCGACCTGTACGCCGGGCACGCTACGCACGAGCAGTTCCATGCGGAATTCAAAACCGACATGGATCTGGAGCGACTGCCCTCGGGGAAGTTCGACACGAACGATCTTGTCTGCCAGCTTGCGGCCCTGACGATGAACGTGCTGCGCCTCATGGGGCAGCAAGGGCTGCTGGGGCCGCATGCACCGGTGCGCCATGCGGCCAGGCGACGGCGTCTGAAGACTGTGATCCAGGAACTTGTCATCCGCGCAGCACGCGTGATCAACCATGGCGGGCGGCTGTGGTTGGGACTGGGCGCCAACGACAAGGCAGCCCGTGCCTTTTGCGATCTGCATGCGCAGTTCGCCGCCAGCGGCTGAAGACGCAGTCCAAGCTTTCCCAGCACCCCAAGACGCTGGCCACAAGGGCTCGGCGGGGGAACGGCTGCGCGCAACCCACCCGAAATGACCGATCAAGGGGGCCGATCGTTCGCGCACAGCCCCACAGCCCCCTTCGACACGGCGCTCGAACCGTGAACCTGCGGGAAATCGGGAAAATCGGGCCGTCACAATCAGCTTTCAAGTCGATGGATTATCGGAAGTCACGGATTCAGGGAGTTATTGAGTCGGCCCGCCCAGATGTTGGGTGGCGGCCTCAAAGCTGTGAAGTGCAACACCCCAAGCCTGTCAGGTGTTGCGATGCAAAGGACGACGACGTACCGACAGCTTCAAGCTGAAGAGCGCATGACGATGGCCAGTTTGATGCAGCAGGGGTGCAGTGTTCGGGCCATGGCCCGAACACTGGGGCGCGCGCCCTCGACCATCAGTCGGGAGCTTGGCCACAATGGCGAGGACACGGGGCCCTATGCGCCCGCAACGGCGCGGCAGCGCTGTGCGACGCGCCGGGATGCCGCACGCCCGTCTCCCAAGCTGCACCGGGACGGCATCCTCTGGGGCGTGGTCACCGCCTTGCTGGACTGGAAGTATTCGCCCCGGCAGATTGCTGGCACACTGCTGCGGATGTATCCCGAGCGCCCCGAACTGCAGGTCTCGCATGAGACCATCGACACCGCCATCTACGCCCAGGCCCGTGGGGAGTTGCGCAGACAGTTGATGGCCTGTCTGCGCCATGGCCACAGCAAGCGCATGCCGCGTTCGCGTGGCACCGACCGCCACGGCCAGATTCCCGAGATGGTCAGCATCCATGTGCGTCCCCCCGAGATGGAAGACCGCCTGATGCCGGGACACTGGGAAGGCGACCTCATCCAGGGCGCCGGCAACAAGTCCGCCGTGGGCGTGCTGGTGGAGCGCTCCAGCCGCCTGCTGTTGCTGGTCCAGATGCCAGACGCCACGGCAACCTCGGCCCTGGCTGGCTTCACGGCCAAGCTGCGGTCGATTGCCGCGCCGCTGCGCCAGAGCATGACGCAGACCCAAGGCCGCGAAATGGCGCGCCATGCCGAACTCACCGCCGCCACCGGCGTGCGGGTGGACTTCTGTGACCCCCACAGCCCCTGGCAACGCGGCACCTGCGAGAACACCAACGGATTGCTGCGCCAGTACCTGCCCAAGGGCACCGACTTGTCGGTGTACTCCCAGGCTGACCTGGACGCCATCGCCGACAGCCTCAACGGCAGACCAAGGGCCACCCATGCATTCCATTCCCCGTTGGAGGTCTTCGCGCGAATGCTGGCCAATACCCACGAAGCTCCCTCCTCAATTCAATAACCAAGGGGTGTTGCACTTCGCCCTTGAAACCGCCGATACGGTCCGGGGCGTGATGGAGGCCGCCAGCAAGACCGGGCACCAGTCGCTTGCCATGCTCAAGCGGTACACCCACGTCGAGGCGGAGAAGCTGGCCGCGAAGCTGGGATAATGCGCAATCATGAAACCATCCCAAGCCCTGCAAAATCACCGCGCCGAGATCACCGCATCGTGCTGGCCCATCGTGCCCACAATGCGCGCGTTTTCGGGTCGGTCGTGCGCGGCGAGGATGACGACCGCAGCGATCTGGACGTACTGGTCGATCCGACGGCGGAGACAACGCTGATGGACGTTGCGGCCATCCAGGTGGAATTAGAGCGCTTGCTTGGCGTGCCGGTGGATGTCCTCACTCCTGGCGACCTCCCCGAGAAGTTCCGCGCCCTGGTGCTTGCCGAGGCTATCGCGGTATGAAGCGTGCCGAGTTGCGAATTCCCGATTACATCGCCCATATTCTCGAGGCCATCGAGCCCATCGCGGAATACACCGCAGGGATGGATGAAGACGGCTTTTTGCACAACACACTCGTCCAGGATGCCGCGATTCGCAACATCGAAATCATCGGCGAAGCCGCGCGCAACATCGAGCGAGCTTCCCCGGCGTTCATCGCCGCCCATGACGGCATCCCCTGGAGCACCATGATGGCCATGCGCAACCGCGTCTCTCACGGCTACATGACGATCAACTTGTCGCTGGTCTGGAAGACGATCCGAAGCGATTTGCCAGAGTTGGCAAAGCCAATCCGCGCGCTGCGCAGCGGCGAATAAATCGGCCCCCGCTGGGGCCGGGTCGAGGATGCCTGAAGTGCCTGCTCTGGGTCGAACGCGCAGGTGTTGACTGCCCGCCTGACGCCAGGTATGCGCGGTGCTTTGGCCTTGAGGCCAGGTCGCGTCGATTCGAAAATGGCTTGGAGACCATGGAAGTGCCAACCATGACAGGGCACAAGTCCCCGTCCATGCTCAAGCGGTACACCCACATTGAGGCGGAGAAGCTGGCGATGAAATTGGGGTGGGATGGCGTAAAAATATAAAATTTTGTATGGCATTGATATCATTGATATGTCTGATCTGAAACCCGCCGAGTTCCGGGGAAGCGCCCTCGATGATCTGCGCGCCTTTCCGCAGGATGCGCGGCGTGAAGCGGGACATCAGATCAACAGGGTGCAAAACGGACTGGAACCGGATGACTGGAAACCGATGACCAACGTCGACCCTGGCGTGCAGGAAATCCGCATCCGGGATGCGAGCGGCGCGTGCCGAGTGTTCTGTGTTGCGAAAAGCGCTGCAAAGCCTTGCGCGAGTTGATCGCTGTTCGGCGCGAGTGGTGCCAATGCATCCAACTCCAGTAAGCCGATCAAGTATGAGCTTTCGCTACGGCTTGCCCCATCGATGAGCGATGCGCGGATGCCGCATTGCGGCGCCACCATCTCGTGGTTTTCGACAATATTTGCGCCGCCGCGTCGACCCAGCGATCGAAGCGGGGCGGAGTTTTCGACTTTAGGCGGGACGCCAACGGAAGCGGCGGGCGCGCAAGCCGCGCCGATGCTGGGGCCGTGTTTTCGACTTTAATTGGTGAGAACAGGTGATGTGCTCACCGAACCTGTCCGCAACGCATAACCAACCCGCGGGCACGCGGATCTCCCAGGCACTGCGCGCGCCGATACCAAATTGACCGTCACGCCTAGCGCGGGGCGGGATGCCGTTCCTTGCAGCGTTCGTAGGCCTGCCGCCGGTGCCGGCGGCGCTTGATCAACGCAAGATCAGCATGATGTTCAAGTTCGTTTCGGCGCGCACATGCGAAGCTGATTTTTAGCGCGCAGGGTTGGACGACCCACAGCGGCGGCATAGCGCTCGCGTCAGACCGCCCCGAGCTGTTCACGCGTTGCTGATTGAGCGGCTCGGTCGATGCGCCGAGATGCAGCCGAGCGGTCGCTGGAGCGATCTCGCAAGGCCTGAGCGGCCTGTGCGAGGAGTCGCAGGCATGCAGTGGGCTACGCCTTGAGCCGGTACCCGGTCTTGAAGATCCAGGCCACGATCGCCAGGGACATGAGCAGGAAGGCCAGCGTCATCCCCAGGCTGATGCCGATGCTCACATCGGCCAGGCCATAGAAGCTCCAGCGAAATCCGCTGATCAGATAGACCACCGGATTGAACAAGGCCACCGTGCGCCAGAGCGGGGGCAGCATGTCGATGGAGTAGAAACTGCCGCCCAGGAAAGTCAGCGGCGTGATGATCAGCAGCGGCACGACTTGCAGTTTCTCGAAGCCATCCGCCCAGATGCCGATGATGAAGCCGACGAGGCTGAAGGTCGTCGCCGTGAGCACGAGAAACGTCAGCATCCAGAACGGATGCTCGACATGCAGCGGCACGAAGAGCGCCGCGGTGGCGAGGATGATGAGCCCGAGGACGATGGACTTGGTCGCGGCGGCGCCGACATAGCTCAGCACGATCTCGATCGTGGAGATCGGTGCCGACAGCAGCTCGTAGATCGTGCCCGTGAACTTGGGGAAGTAGATGCCGAAGGACGCATTCGAGATGCTCTGCGTCAGCAGCGACAACATGACCAGCCCTGGGACGATGAAGGCGCCGTAGCTGATGCCGCCGACGGTTGGCATGCGCGAGCCGATGGCGGCGCCGAACACGACGAAATACAGCGAGGTCGAGATCACCGGGGAAATGACGCTTTGCATCAGGGTCCGCCAGGTCCGTGCCATTTCGAACGCGTAGATCGCGCGGACTGCGTGCAGATTCATGCCCCCTCCCTGACCAGGTTCACGAAGATGTCTTCCAGCGAACTCTGCGTGGTGCGCAGATCCTTGAAATGGATTCCGGCATCGCCCAGATGCTTGAGGACATCGACGATGCCGATGCGCCCGTCCTGCGTGTCATAGGTGTAGGTCAGTTCACTGCCGTCGCTCGACAGCTCCAGCGGATAGTTCGCAAGTTCGGCGGGCAGTTGCTGCAGCGGCTGCTGCAACTGCAGCCAAAGCTGCTTCTTGCCCAGCTCGTGCATCAACTCGGTCTTGTCTTTCACCAGGATCAGTTCGCCCTTGCTCATGACCCCGATGCGGTCGGCCATCTCTTCGGCCTCATCGATGTAGTGCGTGGTCAGAATGACCGTGACGCCGGAATCGCGCAGTTCGCGCACCAACTGCCACATATCGCGCCTGAGTTCGACGTCGACCCCGGCAGTCGGCTCGTCGAGGAACAGGATCTGCGGCTCATGGGCGAGCGCTTTCGCTATGAGTACGCGCCGCTTCATGCCCCCCGACAGGGTCATGATCTTGTTCTGCCGCTTGTCCCACAAGGACAGGGCCTTGAGCACCTTTTCGATGTGGGCAGGATTGGCGGGTTTGCCGAACAGGCCGCGGCTGAACGAAACCGTGGCCCAGACCGATTCGAAGGCGTCCGTGGTCAGCTCTTGCGGCACCAGGCCGATCAGGGAACGAGACGCCCGGTAGTCGCGCGCAATATCGTGCCCGTCAACCAGCACGGTCCCAGTGCTGGCATTGATGATGCCGCAGATGATGCTGATCAGCGTCGTCTTGCCGGCGCCGTTGGGGCCCAGCAGGGCGAAGATCTCGCCGCGGCGAATGTCGAGATTGACGCTCTTCAGCGCCTGAAAGCCGGAGGCATACGTCTTGGAAAGGTTCGAGACCTTGAGGATGGTTTGCATCATGACGAGCGTAGTCTGCCTTGAGATGTCCGGTTGCCCGTGGGTTTGCATCCATCAGGGTTGGGTTGGTGCAGGCGATGCCAGCGGGCAGGGCGGCTTGCCGTGCGCGCTGAGCCGATCATGCCCGTTTGCTCAGAAAAACATACGTCGCGCGCTCGCCGGCAACCGCATGCGTGCGCGCATAGCCCAGGGCATGCAGGTCAAGGCCATCCCGAAGATGCTCCCCGGAACCGAGCAGAATGGGGCGAACGGCCAGATGCAGCTCGTCGATCAGGCTCACGCGCAGCAAGGCTGCGGCGGCCGAGGCTGCGGCCAGCGCACCCAGGCGGAAGGCAAGGCCCGGTCATCCGGCGCAGCTGCGAAACCCTGCCGGAATATCGTTGCGGTGCGGCGGGAAGAAATTCCGATAGCGCGGATGGCGCATGCGCGGCTGCGTCATGCAGGACGCTCCGCGCAGCACCGGGCGGTCGTCGAACCACGGTGCCGAGTAGTCGCGATAGGGGTGAGGCTCGAAGCCCGGATACGGTCGGAAGGGACTCGCCGTCCACTCCCAGACGTCGCCCCAGTGGAAATCCTCAGGCCGACCCACCGCAGCACGCTCCCATTCGGGCTCGCTCGGCAAGCGCCGGCCGGCCCAGCGGCACCAGGCGTCAGCCTCGTGGTAGGTCAAGTGACATGCGGCTTCGGCCAGGTTCAGTGGCCGCCATTGACCGTGGCGCCACAGTTGCCAATGGGGGCCGACGCGCCGCAGATAGCGCGGGGCGCCGGGTTGCTGCTGCGCGCGCCATTGCCGGCCGGCCGCGCTCCACCACTGGTCGTCCGCATAGCCCCCGCTCTCCAGGAACGGCAGGAACTCCATCCAACGGACCACCTGGGCATCGATGGTCGTTGGCCCCAGTGTGACGTTGTGCGCTTGCAGCTCATTGTCGAAAACAAAGCCTGCGTCCGGCGCACTGCCGAGGCGCCATGGCCCTGCCGGCAAGGTGATCGGCGACGATGGCTCCGGCAACGTCGCAGCTTGCCAGCGCGCGTCCTCCACGGCAATGCCCAGCGCCTGTGCGGTGTAGAGCGCGGCCTCGTGGTGCATGTCTTCGTGCAGCAGGGCGAGGCGGAAGAAGTACAGCGCGTCGTCGCTGGCGTCACGGGTTTCACGCAGCAGCCCCAGGGTGCCGGCCAGTTGCCGTGCCAGCTCATCGCGCGTTCTATCGGCGTCGGGCAGCGGCAACTCCCAGCGCGAGTCGTGCGGCACTTTGCTGGAGTTGTACAGGGCGTCGGCGTTGGGCCGCAACGCTCGACCGCGTGCAAGCTCCGGGTCCGCAGCCGCGCCGCGGTGGCGCTCGGGGTTGCGCGCCAGCCAGTATTCCTGGAACCAGCCGATATGCCCGAGCTCCCACAGTGGCGGGTTGCGTTCGGCATGCAGCGGCACCCCGAGGCCGGGCAAGGCCTGCTCATAGACGGCGAATGTCGCCAACGTGTCGCGCCGGCTCGTCTGCAACGCGTCGGCCAGAACGTCGATGCCGCCCTGACGCGCAGCGAAGGCCGGAAGCATTAGGCTTGCATCATGCATCGTGAATCCATCGTGATCGTGACACCGGCGCTGCAGGACGCCAACAACGGCAATTGGCAGACGGCCCGCCGCTGGGCAGCCATGCTGCGGTCAGCATACAGCATCCGTCTGACCTCGCAGTGGGCTGCCGGAGACGAGGCGCTGATGATCGCGCTGCACGCGCGCCGCTCGGCTCCATCGGTGGCGGCCTGGCGAGCGGCCTACCCGCAACGCCCGCTGCTGCTGACGCTCACCGGCACCGACCTGTACCGCGACATCGACGCCGACGCCAGCGCGCAGCATTCGTTGCAGGTCGCCGATTTCCTGGTGGTGCTCAACGCATTGGGCGCTGACCGGCTGCCCCAGGCCCTGCGCTCCAAGTGTCGCGTGCTGTTGCAGTCGTGCACCTCCCGGCGCACGCTACCGAAAACACGGGAGCATCTGCGCGTCCTGAGCGTGGGGCATCTGCGTGACGAGAAAGACCCGCGCACCTACTTGCGTGCGGCGCGGCGACTGGCCAACCGCGCCGACATCCGGCTCGACCACATCGGCGCAGCCCTCGATCCGGAACTGGGCGTCGAGGCTTCTGCCCTGGCCGCCGCGCAGTCCAACTACCGCTGGCACGGCGCCTTGTCCCACGCCGCGACGCGCCGGCGCATCCAGAGCGCGCATGTCCTGGTGCACCCCAGCCGCATGGAAGGCGGCGCCCATGTCGTCATCGAAGCGATCCGCAGCGGCACGCCGGTGTTGGCTTCGCGCATCGACGGCAATGTCGGTCTGCTGGGCGAGGACTACAGCGGAACCTTCGCGGTCGGTGACGACGCGGCGCTGGCAACCCTGCTGCAGCAAGCCCGGGACGATCCCGATATGCTCGACAGGCTGAAGCGCCAAATCGCGCATCGAGCGCCGCTTTTTTCTGCTGAAGCCGAGAGCAGCAGCTTGCACAGCCTGGTGGCTGCATTGATGGCCCGACAAACCCCTGGAATTCGACGATGAACGCACCCGCCACCCACACCGAACCCCGACTGACCTCGCTTTCGCACGGCGGCGGCTGCGGCTGCAAGATCGCACCCGGCGTGCTTTCCGACATCCTCAAGGGCACGGCGGCGATGCCCATTCCGGCGTCCTTGCTCGTCGGCATCGAGACCTCCGACGATGCGGCGGTCTACCAGCTCAACGACGAGCAGGCGCTGATCGCCACCACCGACTTCTTCATGCCCATCGTCGACGACCCGTTCGACTTCGGTCGCATCGCCGCTGCGAACGCGATCAGCGATGTCTACGCGATGGGCGGCCGCCCGATCCTGGCGCTGGCGCTGGTGGGCATGCCGATCAACGTCTTGTCCACCCAGACCATTGGCCGCATCCTCGAAGGCGGTGCGTCGGTGTGTCGCACGGCCGGCATTCCGATCGCCGGTGGCCATACGATCGATTCGGTGGAAGCCATCTACGGGCTTGTCGCGCTCGGTCTGGTGCACCCGAAACACGTGAAACGCAATGCGAGCGCCCAACCCGGAGACCTGCTCGTCCTGGGCAAGCCGGTGGGGGTCGGCGTGATGTCGGCCGCGCTGAAGAAAGGCGAACTCGGCGGCGCCGGCTACGCCCTGATGGTCGCCACCACCACGCAACTCAATACACCAGGCCCGGACCTTGCGGCGCTGCCCGGCGTGCACGCGCTGACCGATGTCACCGGCTTCGGCCTCGCCGGCCATGCACTGGAGATGGCGCGCGGCGCACGCTGCGAGATGCGGCTGGAGTGGGCATCCGTGCCGCTGATGGCCGGTGTGCGCGAGCTTGTCGGCCGCGGCTTCGTCACCGGCGCGTCCGGTCGCAACTGGTCCAGCTATGCCAGCGACGTGATCCTGCCGGCAGCGTTCGCGGCCGAGGACAAGGCGCTGCTGACCGACCCGCAGACCAGCGGTGGATTGCTGGTGTCCTGTGCGCCAAACGCGGTGGACGAGGTGCTGGCGGTTTTCCAGCGCCACGGCTTCGCCCAGGCCGCGGTCATCGGCAGCGTGGCTGCCGCCCAAGCTGCACCGCGCTTGGTGGTGAGCTGAGCCGCGCTGCCGCTCAAGGAGACGCAGACCCTCTCAAACCAGCGGCTTGAGCTGCTGCAGCAGGGTCGGCACGAGTTCGCTCACCGTCGGGTGGATCGGCATGGACCGCGAGATGACCGTGTAGGGCTGCTTGGCGGCCATCACGTCCAGCATGCCGTGCACGACCTCATCGCCGTTGCGCCCGAGGATCGCCGCACCCAGCAGCAGTTGGGTTTCGGCATCGACCAGCACCTTCATGAAGCCTTGTGTCTCGCCGGCCTCGCGCGCGCGGCTGACGCGCTGCATGGGCATCTTCGCCTGCAGCACCTTGCGACCGCTGGCGCGTGCCTCGGCTTCGTTGAGGCCGATGCGGCCGAGCGCCGGGTCGATGAAGAGCGCGTAGCAGGGGATGCGGTCGGATAGGCGTCGCGGGTCGTGGTCGAAGAGATTGGCCGCGACGATCTCATGATCGTTCCACGCCGTGTGGGTGAAGGCGCCGCGACCGTTGCAGTCGCCCACCGCCCACACGCCTTGCGCGCTCGTGCGGCACTGATCGTCAACGACGATGTAGCCACGCTCGTCGGTACGGATGCCGGCCAGATCCAGCCCCAGGCCATCGGTATTCGGGCGGCGCCCGACGGCCAGCAGGACATCGCTGCCCCGGATGACGGGTTTGTCCGTGCCGCATGCGGCACCCACCACGATCTGCTCACCGTCCTGGTCCAGGGACAGGCACTCGGCCCCCAGTTCGAAGCGCACGCCTTCGGCTTCGAGGATGCCGCGGATCGCCTCCGAGACGTCGGCGTCTTCACGCGCCAGCAGCCGCGCCGACTTTTCCACCACCGTCACCGCGGCACCGAAGCGCCGCATCATCTGGGCAAACTCCAGGCCGATATAGCTGCCGCCGACGATGACCAGATGCTCGGGCACCGCGTCCAGTTCCAGGATCGAGACGTTGTCGAGCGTCTTCACGCGATCGATGCCGGCCAGCGCAGGGCGCAGCGAACGTCCGCCGACGTTGAGGAAAATGCGCGGAGCCGTGAGCTGCCGGCCGTTGACCTCGATGGTCGCCGGGGCGATGAAGCGAGCATCGCCGACGATGACTTCGGCATCCTTCAGGCCGCGCATCCAGGCTTCGACGCCCTCGCGCGACTGCTTGACGATGGCGTCCTTGCGGGCCTTCACGCGCGCCATGTCGACACGGAGGCGGCCGATGTCAAAGCCGAACTCCGCCCCGCGCTGCGCCAGGCGGATGGCGCGCGCGCTGGCGACCAGGGTCTTGGTGGGCGTGCAGCCGACATTCACGCAGGTGCCACCGAAGTCGTGCCTTTCGATGACCGCAGTCTTCAGCCCCTCCTTGCTGCAGCGCGCAGCAAGCGCCGGCCCAGCTTGGCCCGCACCGATGACGATGGCGTCGAAGTTCTGGATCGGCATGGCGATTGTTCCGGTCGACAAAGCTACAGCGTACAGCGCCAACGGCAAGCAGAGCCATCTTGCCGATCATGGTCGCCCAGCGCCGGGACAGGAAGCCGGCTGCAGCGGCGAGTTCCATGGGCCCGGCGCCTTGCCGCCGGTATGCTCCGATTCGCTCTCAAGCGGCGAACGCCGCATGACCGGCGCCGGCGTGGACGCCGCCACGGGTTTCACGCTCGATGAGCCTCCGCGAGGCAAAGCGCCTGCGCCAGGCGTTGACGCAACGCGGCGCAGGCCAGCATGTCGCCTGCAATGCGCTGCTGAAGAAAATAGCGAAACCAGCCGTCGATCGTGACGTAGGCGCTGGTGGCATCGATCGGGCTGTTCGGGTCGAGTTCGCCGCCCAGTGCCCGCACTCGGTCGAGAAGCCGCTGGACGACGCCCACCATGCGGTTTTCCAGATCGTCCACGGCTGGGCGGAACGATGCGTCGAACAGCGCCTGCGCGCGCACGTCGTACCAAAGACGGTGCGTGTGGGCCTGATCCTGGACCGCGCGCACCAGGACGTCGACGAACTCGCTCAGCAGGGCGCTGGCGCTTTCGGCCGCATCGATGCGTTCTTCGAGCGCGCGAACGAAGGCTTCCTTGTAGAGGCCGACACAGTCGATCAACAGTTCATTCTTGTCTTCAAAATAGTAGTGAATCACGCCCAGGGAAACTCCCGAGCGGGTGGCGATCTCGCGCAGGTTGATGCGCGCGAACCCCAGTTCGGCCAGGCTCGCCAGGGCATGCCGCGCCAGCTCCAGCTTCTTGTCCGGTGGCTTGCCCGATTGCCAGCCCGAACGGCTCCGTCCGGGCTGGCGCGGTGGCGCGGTTTCGCTGGTCCTCTCTGGCTGTAAGGTCTTGCGCACGATGGCCTCATCCCGCGATGTCGGATTTCACGTCCGCCCACCCGGGCCGCGGACTGCATGCGGATCCGGCGAAGCGCCGGATCCGCATGCAGTCGTCAAAGTCAACCTCGCAGGGCGTTGAAGAAGCTGCGCGGCAGCTTGGCGAACGGCGGTTTGTACTGAAACCGCGTCAGCAACCGGCCGAGCCCATGGGCTCGCCGGTTCGTGATGAACCACGGCGGGCGCGGCAAGAGGGTGAACGACAGACTCAGCAGATTGCGCGGGAATGGCTTGAACGGCGCCTCGATGACCGTGCGCTGCGCGCGTTCGAACAGGCAGGTGTTGTGAACGAAGCCGATGCCGCTTTGCACAGCGGCCAGCGTATGCCCGGGAAAGGCGCCCCAGGTCGCGGCCGGCGACAGAAATCCGAGACCCGTCCAGGCGTTGACGCCGATACAGCCGTAGCGCAGGTCGGCAAGGATGGCTTCGAAGCGCCCGCGGCCGATCCGCCCGAGCGCCTTGGGGTGGATCAGGATGTTCGCGCCCAAGGTTCCAGCGAGCTTGCGGTTGGCGTCTTCGACCGCCGCGATGAGGAACGACTCGGCATCCTCGGCGTCGAGTTCGGTCGCCCTCATCGCGGGGCCGAAGACTTCGAACGACTCGACGCCTGAATCGGCCCGGGCGTCGAAAGGCGCCACCACGCACTGGTCGGCCTGCGTCGGCTGGGCGTCTGCCGGGGCCCCGATCGCGGACTGGAATTGCGCGAGGCGCGCACTGGCGCCGGGGTAGTAAAGCGGGCGCGGGCTCGACGATGCGAGCGCCCGCCGCAACTGCTGCAGGAACGCCGACTTGAGGGGCCAGCGCTTGGGCAGGAGCAGGACCTGGCAGGCAATGCAGTTGAGGCCCGAATTGTGGAGCTTCTGCGTGGCCACATGCTCGGCCTGGAAGTGCAGATCTGCGCTGGACCATGGCCCGGGCACGACGATGGTGGGCCCCACACCACCCAGCTCGGACGTGATCGGCCGCTTGTTCTTCGGCTTGCCGGCTTTCTGGTTGTCCGTCGCTTCTCTGCCAGGGCCCCAGACGATGGCGTCATGGGCGGCACCGGAGCCCGTGATGTGAATGGCCTCGACGAGGGGGTGATTGCACGGGTACTGCCCGACCTCGCTGTCGCCCGGCACGATGCGCAGGAAGCCGGCTTTGATCAAGGGCGCGAGCGCCGGCTCCAGGAACTCGGACAGGTCAGCGTTGATCGGGTTCATCTTCAGGATCGCCACCTGGTTCTCGACGAACAGCATGTGCAGGCGGTCCAGCGGCGCAATCGCCGCGGTGTTGCCGGCGCCAGCACCAGCGCGACTTTGCCTTCGGGCGTTGCCGCGGTGTTGTGGGCCGTCGCCGTGTGCTGCGCCAGGTTGGCGCGCGTCACGCCGGGCTCCATCCACACGTGCGCACGCACGCCGCTGAGCAGCAAGCGGTCCCAAACCGAGTTTGGCATGACCTGAGCCGCCAGTTGGCCGTTGGGCAGCTCGCGCAGCGGCAAGCCTTCGAGATGCCGACGCCCTTCGACGCTCGACAGCGTCTGCATCATCGCGTTGCAGTACGCCATGACGGCGTAGGGGCCGGAGATCCATTCCTCGCCGGCCAATGGCGAGTCAGCCGCAAGGCCCTTCTTGCGAGCAGCCGCTTCGGCCCAGGCCTGGGCCACCGGCATCAGGCACTCCTTGATCCGGGCCAGGAGCGCCTGCACCGATGTCTGGACCCAGGCGCGCTTGTGCTCGTCGAGCGTCTGCAGCGCGGCATCGAGCTCGGTGTGGGCGGTGGGCATGTCAGCCGCGTTGTGCATCGGAAGTCTCCGGATCGGTTGTGTATTCACCGCATGGTCCGCGCTCCGGGGCGGCTGGCTGCCGGCTTGCCGCCGCCCGGGGAGACGCGGCCTTTTCGGGTTCACGCCGTGCCGGCGGCGGCAGCGCCGCGAGCGTCGGCGCGCATCCAGTCGGCAGCTCGTTCGGCGATCATGATGGTCGGCGCGTTGGTGTTGCCGCCGATGAGCGTGGGCATCACCGACGCATCCACCACGCGCAGGCCGGCGATGCCATGCACGCGCAACTGCGGGTCGACCACCGCCATCGAATCCGTGCCCATGCGGCAGGTGCCCACAGGGTGGTAGATCGTGTCGGCCCGCGCACGGATGTGCTGCAGCAGCGCCTCGTCGGTTTCGACGTTTTCGGTGTAGAGCTCCTTGTGGCGGTACTTTGCCAGTGCCGGTGCGCGCAGGATCATGCGCATCTGCTTCGCGCCCGCCAGCAGCAGCGCTGCGTCGTCGGGATGCGAGAGGTATTTCGGGTCGATTCGCGGCGCCGACAGCGGCTCGGCGTCGGTCAACCCCACCTCGCCCCGGCTCTTCGGACGCAGCACGCACACATGGCAGGAAAAACCGTAGCCCAGGCGCAGTTTGCGCGCGTGGTCATCGACGATGGAGATGACGAAATGCAATTGCAGGTCGGGCCGCTCGACTTGCGGACTCGACTTGATGAAGGCCGCGCCTTCCGCGAACGGCGAAGCGAGCATGCCCTTGCCCGACCTGCGCCATTCGAGCATGGCCTTGATGAGGTTCACCGCGCCAACCGCACCGATGCCGAAAAGATCCGTTTCCTTCGATCGATAGGAAAGGATGAAGTCGAGGTGGTCCTGCAGGTTCTTGCCCACACCGGGGAGGCTGTGGCGCACGGCGATGCCGTGGCGGGCCAGCTCGTCCGGGTCGCCGATGCCCGAGAGCATCAGCAGATGAGGCGAGTTGAAGGTGCCGCCCGACAACACGACTTCGCGCCGTGCGCGAATGATGTCGCGCTTTCCTTGGCGCTGCACCTCGACCCCCACGGCGCGCGTGCCTTCCATCACGACGCGCAGCGCTTGGGTGTGCGTCATCACCGTCAGGTTGGGCCGGCCCATCACCGGATGCAGGTAGGCGGCGGCGGCCGAACACCGCTCGCCGCTTCGCGGGCCGCGGTAAAACTGGGTCACCTGGTACAGCCCCGCGCCTTCCTGCTCGGCGCCATTGAAGTCGTCATTGGGCGCAATCCCACATTCCACGGCGGCCTGCACGAAAGCCCTGGAGACCGGGCGGGGGCTTTGTTGCTCGCCGACCTGCAGCGGACCCTGGCCGCCGTGAAACGCACTGTCGCCGCGCTGGTTGCCCTCGGAGCGCTTGAAGTAGGGCAACACCTCGTCGAACGACCAGCCCTCGCAACCCTGGCGCGCCCAGTCGTCGTAGTCGGTGCGATGCCCACGCAGGTAGAGCATCGCGTTGATGGCGCTGGAGCCACCCAGGGCCTTGCCGCGGGGCTGGTAGCCGCGCCGCCCGTTCAGGTTCGGCTGGGGCACGGTCTCGTAGGCGTAATTGTTGATCTTGGGCCGCCCCGGCAGCATGGCGACGATGCCCGCCGGGACGCGAACCAGCAGGCCGCGACCGTCGCCGCCGGCTTCGATCAGGCAGACCCGGGCAGCAGGATCCTCGCTCAGCCTCGCCGCGAGGGTTGCTCCGGCGGACCCGCCGCCAACGATCACAACGTCGAATGTCATGTTGCTGCGCTGTCTCACTTCATGCGTGACGCCCAAACTTTACGAATGGACTGGACGCATGTCCAAACTGGTTTACCCTTGCCCCGGCGATGGCAGCGCCCCACCCACATCGGTGGCCGTGTCACGTCTGGCTTCGCATCGCACTCCATCAGCGCCTTGGCGCTACGCGCAAGGGATGGAAGCCCTCGTGTCGCCTCGCCCTGCGCGAGCCGGCGTGTCAAACCGCGAATCGCCAGGCCGCCATCAAATAGCCCGTGGCGTGGTCGGGTGCCTGCACCGGAAGGGGCCGGGATGGTGGCGTTTTGCCAGCGCATGCCCGTCGCGGCGATTCCCGAACTCATTTGCACCAAGCTATCGAAACCGCGCCGTCCGGCCCACGGCCCGGTCCAGCCGATCGGGCGCAGCGTCGTCGCGAACCAGATGGAGGACAGCCGCCGATCGACCTCGACGGTGGCGGCCGGGCGGTGCGCCAGTGCGAGCCGTTCAGCAACGGCCAAGCCCAAGCCTGCGTCGCCACTGCGGCGGCCGCGAAATCCGTCACCGCAAAGACCGACGGCAGGCTGCCTGCTCCGGTGAAATGAACGCGCTCGGCGTCCGCAGCACAGGCGCCGAGCGCGCCCGACAGCGTTCGCGTCAGGGCATGCGGCGCCGCCGTCCTTGTTTTCTCGGAAGCGGCGCGGTGCCGAGGCACGCTCAGCCCTCGAGATTGATGCCTTTGGTTTCAGGCGTGGCGAGGATGGCAAAGATCGCCAGCGCCGCGTAGACCATCACGAACAGGCCGATGTAGATATAGGCCTGATGGATGCCGTAGGCGTGCAGCAGGACGCCGGCGACGATGGGGATCAGCCCTCCGCCGTAGACCTGGGATATCTGGTAGGAAGCGCTTGCGCCTGACGCACGGTAGCGCGTCGGAAAGTTCTCGGTATAAAACGTTGGGATCGCTCCGTAGCCGAAACCGAACACAAAGCCGAAGCCGATGATTTCCGCGATCGATGCGAGTAGAAAGCTGCGGGTGTTGATCAGGTAGAAGTAGGGAATCGCAAACACCAGGAAGACAACGGCCGAGGTCAGCAGAACGGTGCGACGGTTGATCGTGTCGGCCAGCAGCGAGCCGATGATCATGAACACCAGCATCGACGCTGCTGCGATCAGGCCGATGCTCTCCGCCTGCGCTCCGCTGAAGCCGACCGCCTTCATATAGCCCGTGCCGAAGACGAAGCTGAGAAAGAAGGCGCCACCGAACATCGCGTTCACCAGCGAGGTTCGAAGGATGCGCAGGGGCATTTCGCGCCAGACCTGGTAGGCGGGACTCTTGAGGGTGGCCGAGTCGGCCTTGAGGCGCTCGAAGACGAAACTGTCCATCGTGCGCGAGCGGATGACGATGCCGACAATGGCCACGAGGAAGCCGGCGAAGAAGAAGATGCGCCAGCCCCAAGCGGTGAATTGCTGCGGCGTCATCAACGACTTGACGAGGAGGACGGAGCCGAAGCCGAGGAGGAGCCCGATCGGGATGGCGAAGCCGACCCAGGCGCCCCAGAAGGCGCGCCGCTTCGAATGCGCCGCCTGTTCGACCACCCAGGTCGAAGCCGTGCCGAACTCCGCACCGAAGCTGATTCCCTGCATGAGGCGGAACACGATGAGCAGCACGGGGGCGACCACGCCGATGCTGTTGTACGACGGCGTCAGCCCGATCAGCAGCGTGCTCGCCCCCATCAGGACCAGGGCATAGACCATCGCGTCCTTGCGTCCCACGCGGTCGGCGATGTTGCCAAAAATATAGGCGCCGACGGGGCGGATGACGATGCCGATGCCGTACACCGCGATCGCAGCCGAGATCGCGGCGAGCGCGGGCAATTTGAAAAAGACGCCGCCCCATACCGTTGCCGCGATGATGCCGGTGACGAGAAAGTCGTACTGCTCGATCACCGAACCGATGATGCTGGCGAGCGCAACCTTGTAGATCTGCTTCTGCGATGGACTTTCGACCGATGCCGTCATGCCTGTCTCCTTGTCGTCGTGTTTGTTGCTTTGAAACGCGGGGAAGGGCTCGACGCCGCGGCGGCATCGAGCCTGGATAGCGATCGTGTTCCACGTCGATCGCTTGGATCAGTAAGCTCCTGTAAAGGCCGTTCCAGGACGCGTCGAATCCAGAGCGGATCCGAAGCGACGGTTGAACTCAGTTGGATGCATCACGCGGCCGACTCGTCGTCGATCATGAGCTTGCTGGGTTGGCGGCGCTCGACCGACCACTTCAGCAGTGCGGCCCCGCGAAATGGGCCATGCGCAAACTTTCCGTAGGGCAGCATGGCGAAGAACGCGATCACCGCACCCAGGTGAACGGCCAGCAGCAGCGGCATGGCCGCGGTCCCGCGCAGCGCAGCGAGGATGAGCCCGCTCGCTGCGACGAGGAACAGCAGCGCGATGAAACCCCGGTCCATGGCTTGCTGCGCCACCTCTCCCTGCATCGGGTCGCGCCGCAGATTCAAGCGCCACAGCCCGACGGTTCCGATGACCATGGCGATGCCACCCGCAATGCCCAGGAGCGGCACCAGGCTGGTGTAGGCGTAGGGAGCTTCCCAGCCCATCAGGTAATGGTCGACCGTCGCGACGCAGGTCGACAGGAAGCACAGCAGAAAGCCGTAGAACGTCGACTGGTGAAAGCGGCGCCGTGCCAGTGTGAAGGCGTCGTCTGCGTTGTTGCATCCCTGGCCGTGACCACCGTCGAGGTACTTCAGCGTCGCGACCGCGCGCGTTGCTTC
This sequence comes from Thiomonas sp. X19, assembly GCF_900089495.1. Taxonomy (NCBI): domain Bacteria; kingdom Pseudomonadati; phylum Pseudomonadota; class Betaproteobacteria; order Burkholderiales; genus Thiomonas; species Thiomonas sp. X19. The sequence goes on from NZ_LT605203.1 coordinate 957,387, forward strand.
GGCGAGCGCCGGGACCCCTGCCGATCCGGCCGCCAGATCGCGCCAGAATCTACGGATGCCGAGACCCAGCGCGAACACGACAACAAGGAAGACCGGGGCGAAGATGCCCGCCATCAGCGTGTGCGGAAAGATCGCATAGAAATCGCCACCAGGCGATGCCCGCCACAGCGTTCCGCGCAGCGCCAGCGCAAGGACGAGGAACAGCGCCAGGCCAAAGGCCAGCGCCACCGAGAGCGCGAGCCCATTGCGCGCGTACAGCGCGCCGGAAACGCGCGGCCAGGCATAGTCCTGGTAGGTGCGCACGCGCACCCTGGCCATCGCGCGGGGAATGTTGACGGCGAATTCGTGCGGAGGCGCGTATTGGCACGCGTGCAGACAGGCGCCGCAGTTGTGGCACAGGTTGGCCATGTAATGAATGTCGGCGTTGCCAAACTCGAGGCGGCGCGCCATCGCGGGGAAGACCGCGCAGAAGCCCTCGCAATAGCGGCATGCATTGCAGATCTGCAGCATGCGCGCAACCTCGGCTTCGCCGCCGAGCGGTGTCGCGGGCGGCGCCAACTCAGGGTTGTCGGCCCAGGCGCCGGCCTCGCGGATCAGGGTGTCAAGCCGCTGCATGACCGGCTCCCTGGCGCACGGCATGGGCTGCCCGCGTTCCGGCGATGCGGCCAAAAGCGGTGCCGATGCTCATGCCGACTCCAGCCGTGTAGCCCTTGCCCAGAACGTTGCCGGCCATCATCTCGCCGGCGACGAAGAGATTGGGGCTGCGCTCGCCGCCGAAGCGCACCGCCGCTGTTTCGTCGGTTTTCAGGCCCAGGTAGGTGAAGGTGACGCCGGGCCGAAGCGCGTAGCCGAAAAAGGGCGGGGTGTTGATGCTGCGCGCCCAGTGGGTCTTGGCCGGAGTCAACCCTTCGGTGTGGCAGTCGTCCAGCCGCGTAGGGTCGAAGTGGCCCGGCCGGCACGCGGCGTTGTAGGCGTGGAGGGTCTGCATGAAACGGGATTCGTCCAGCGCGAGCTGGCGCGCCAGCTCGGGCAGGCTCGCGGCCTTCGCGCCGGGAAAGACCGGAGGCATGAAGCGCCCCACGGCTTTGGCATCGATGATCGCGTAGGCGATCTGCCCAGGCTGCTGGGCGACGAGTCGGCCCCAGATCGCATACCGCTTGGGCCAGAAGTCCTCGCCCTCGTCGTAGAACCGCTCGGCATCGCGGTTCACCGCGATGCCGAGCGAAACGCAGTCGATGCGTGTGCAGATTCCGCCGTCATACAAGGGCGCGCGGGCGTCGATCGCGACCATGTGGGCCTGCGTCGGATCGCCGATGGTGTCGGCGCCGGCGTCCATCATGAAGCGCAACAGCGCGCCGGTGTTGAAGCGGGTGCCGCGGATCAGGAAGTTGTCGGCCGGGTATTCACCGCGTTCATTGCGCCCCCAGGCCTCGCGCAGCCATGTGCGGTTGGACTCGAAGCCGCCGGCGGCAAGGACGCAGCTCCGCGCCTCGATGCGTTCGCCCTCCACGTACGCGGCGGCGAACCGCAGGCCATCGAGTTCGATGCGATCGACCGGAGCGTCGTAGCGCACGCGCACGCCGAGTTGCATGGCGCTTCGGTAGTAGGCATTGATCAGGGCTTTGCCTCCGCCCATGAAGAAGGCGTTGGTGCGCGCCGTATGCAGCGCGCCCGACAGGGAAGGCTGAAAGTGAACGCCATGGCTTCGCATCCAGCCGCGGCAGGTCCTGGAGGCGCGAATCACCAGGCGTGCCAGCTTCTCGTCCGTCTGGCCGCCCGTCACTTTGAGCAAGTCCTGCCAGAACTCCTCTTCGGTGTAGCTGTCGGCAAGAACATCCTGTGGCGTCTCGTGCATGCAGCGCAGGTTGCGGGTGTGCTGCGAATTGCCGCCGCGCCATTCGCGCGGCGAGGCTTCGAGGATCTGGACCGAGGCGCCGGCCTCGCGCGCCATCAGCGCAGCACAAAGCGCGGCGTTGCCGCCACCGATGACCAAGACATCAACCAATTTGAGAGTTCTGGAAAGTTCAGGGCGCAACCGAAGCCTTCTCGGCGCAGCAAGCCTTTCCCCGGGAAGGACTCTGCTGGGCTCCGTTCGACGCGGTGGATCGAGTCAAGCGCAGACCGCAGTTTCGGCCAGGCAGATTTGTTCGTCAATTGCGATTCAGTGATCGATGGATCGAAAATAAGCATCAATCAACCGCGAGCCCTGCTGTGAGCATCCATTTCGACCTGAACGACCTCGTCGCCTTCTGTGCCGTGGCCGACCTCGGCAGCTTCAGCAAGGCAGCCGAGTCGGTGCATCTCTCGCAGCCGGCGTACAGCAGGCGCATCGACAAACTGGAACAGGCGCTCGGCGTGAAGCTGCTGGAGCGCACCACGCGCCGGGTGACGCTCACCGCGGTCGGACGCGAGTTCGAGCGCAAGGCACGCGCCATTCTTGACGATCTCGACAGCGCCTTGCTCGGTATTCGCGGCCACGCCGGCGTGCGCCGGGAGCGCATCATCGTCGCCTGCGTCCCGTCGTCTGTCTATGACTGCGTGTCGCAGGTGCTGCGCCTGCACCATGCGCTGTATCCGCTGGTCCGCGTGACCGTGTTCGATGCGAAGGCCAACGAGGTGCTCGCCGCGGTGTCGCAGGGCGAGGCTGATTTCGGCCTGAGCTTCCTGGGCGCGCACGAAAGCGACATCGATTTCAAGCCGCTTATCGAGGAGCGTTTCGTGGCGGTATGCAGGCGCGATCATCCGATTGCGAAGCTGCCCCGCGTCACCTGGGCGCAGCTCGCTCCTTATGACTTCATTGCCGTCGCCCGCACCTCGGGCAACAGGCTGCTGCTCGACCAGGCGCTCGCTGGTGTCGAGGTGCGGCCGGAGATCACCTACGAAACGCAGAGCGGCACCACGCTGCTCGGCCTCGTTGAGGCAGGCCTCGGCATTGCCGCCGTGCCAGCGATGGCGATGCCCGGCCCTGACCATCCCCTGCTCGTTGGTATTGCGCTGCTTGAGCCCACCGTGACGCGCAAGATGGGACTGATCAGTCGCCGCGGTCGCCGTCTTTCCCCAGGCGCGCAGCAATTGTTCGAGCTTTTCGACACGGTTGCGCCAGCTCACCCCTGACCGGCTCTCGTCCGAGTCGTGCCCTGCGACCAGGCGCTGGTGGCTGCGGATGGCCCGTGCCCCGGGTCATTCCACCGAGGGTTCACCGTCGAGGTTCTTTTGCCGGTAGAGGGCGATGAGCCGTGCGGTAGAGCTGTCGTGTGGGACGGGGACCGATTCGCCGCTGAGTTCGCCGACGATGGTCTGGGCGAGCTGCTTGCCGAGCTCCACGCCCCACTGGTCGAAGGAGTTCAGGCCCCAGATCGCGCCTTGGACGAAGACTTTGTGTTCATACAGCGCGATCAGCGCGCCCAGGCAGCGCGGATCCAGGCGCTGCAGCAGCAGGGTGTTCGTCGGGCGGTTGCCATCGAACACCTTGAACGGCGCGAGCGCCCGTACGGCGGCGGCGTCAAGCCCTGCTGCGCGCAGTTCGGCGCGGGCTTCGTCAAGCGTCTTGCCGCGCAGGAAGGCTTCGGCTTGCGCGAACATATTGCCGAGCAGGATTTCGTGGTGGCCGGGCAGCGAGCCGCGGCCGTCGAGCGAGGCGATGAGGTCGATGGGCGCGATGTGAGTGCCCTGGTGCAGCAGTTGGAAGAAGGCGTGCTGGCCGTTGATGCCGGTGCCGCCCCAGATGATGGGCGCGGTCTCGTAGTCCACCGGCCTGCCGTCGCGGGTGCTCTGCTTGCCGTTGGACTCCATGTCGAGCTGCTGAATGAAGGCAGGGAAGCGGTGCAGGTACTGGTCGTAGGGCGCGATGACGTGGCTGCCACCGCCGAAGAAGTTGATGTACCAGATGCCCACCAGCCCGAGCAGCACCGGCATATTGGTTTCCAGCGGCGCCGTGCGGAAGTGCGTGTCCATGCCGTGCGCGCCGTCGAGCAGGGCGTGGAAGTTCTCCTCGCCCAGGCAGAGCATGATGGGCAGGCCGATGGCCGACCACAGACTGTAGCGACCGCCCACCCAGTCCCAGAACTCGAACATGTGCGCGGGGTCGATGCCGAAGTCTGCCACCGCCTTGCGATTGGTGGACACGGCGACGAAGTGCCGCGCCACTTTGCCGGCGCCGCCGGTGCTGCTCAGGAACCAGTCGCGCGCGGTATGGGCGTTGGTGAGGGTTTCGCTGGTGGTGAAGGTCTTGGACTCGATGATGAACAGCGTGGTTTCGGGATGCACGCGCTTGAGCGTTTCCTTGAGCAGCGAGCTGTCGACGTTGGAGACGAAGTGCATGGCCAGGCGCGGATGGGCGTAGGGCTTGAGCGCCTCGCACACCATCAGCGGCCCGAGGTCGGAACCGCCGATGCCGATGCTGACGATGTCGGTGATGGGCTGGTTGGTGTAGCCCACCCAGTCGCCCGAGCGCACCGCGCGTGAGAAGCGCGCCATGCGGTCGAGCACCGCGTTCACCTTGGGCATCACGTCCTCGCCATCGACCAGAATGGGCGTGCCCGCGTGGTTGCGCAGCGCGACGTGCAGCACCGCACGGTCTTCGGTGACGTTGATCTTGTCGCCGCGGAACATCGCCTCGATGAGCTCGGGCACGCCGGCTTCGCGGGCGAGCTGCAGCAGCAGCGTGAGCGTCTGGTCGGTGAGGCGGTTCTTGGAATAGTCGAGGATCAGGCCGTCCTGTTCCAGCCAGTAGCGCTGCGCGCGTTCGGGATCGGTGTCGAACAGCTCGCGCATCGACCAGTCGCGAGCGCGGGTGAAATGCTTCCAGAGCGCGCGCCAGGCGGGAAGTTGGGTGAGTGTGGGCATGGGATGGAGTGGAAAGGCTGTGGTGTGCGCGCAGGCGGGCGAGGGCGCGAGGGGGTCAGCTCTCGCTGCGCCGGCGATGGCTCTTCAGGCTGCGTTTGGTTTTTTCCAGCAGGGCGACGAGTTCAGGCCCACGGCGCAGCGCCACGCCCACGGCGAGCACGTCGATGAGGGTGAGGTGCAACAGCCGCGTCAGCATGGGGCTGAAGAACTCGGCGTCTTCCTGCGCGTCGGCGAGCAGGGCCACGCTGGCCAGCCGCGCCAGCGGCGAGCCCGTGGAGGTGATGGCCACCACCTTGCAGCCGCCGCGCAGGGCGATGTCCACGGCGTCGAGCAACTCGTTGGTGCGTCCGGAGTTGGAAATGGCCACCAGCACGTCCTGCGGTCCCAATAGGGTGGCGGCCATGGCCTGGATATGCGGGTCGGCATAGGCCACGGCAGGCGTGCCGTAGCGGAAGAACTTGTGCTGCGCGTCGGCGGCAATGATGCCCGAGTTGCCCAGGCCATAGAACTCCAGCCGGCGCGCCCCGGCCAGCAGGCGGATGGCCTGGTCCAGCGACGCGGGGCTGACCGCGTTGCGGCAGTTCAGCAGCGCCGAAATGGCGTTGTCGAACACCTTGGCGGCGAGCACGGCCGTGGAGTCTTTGGGGCCCACGCTGGCATGCACATAGGGTATGCCGCCAACCAGGCTGCCGGCGAGCTTGAGCTTGAGGTCCTGCAGCCCGGTACAGCCGACCGAGCGGGCGAAGCGAATGACCGTGGGCTGGCTCACGCCCACGTCGCGGGCGATGTCGGCCACTGCGGCCTGGATGAAGTCGTTGGGCCGCTCGAGCAGCGACTGCGCCACGCGGCGCTCGGCTGCGGAGAGCTGCGGCATCTGGTTGCGAATGCGCTCAAGCATGGCGCGACTCCCCCGGCGGTTCGAGATGCTGATCGAGCGCCGCCGCTGCGCCCAGCAGCGCGGGCCACGGACTGCGGATGACCCACACCGGGATGTCCGCCAGATACGCCGAGGTGCGGCCCTTGTTCTCGAAGCGCGCGCGAAATGGGGAACGGGCGAAGTAGTCGCCCAGCCGTGGCACGATTCCGCCGCCGATGTAGATGCCACCGCGCGCGCCCAGGGTCACGGCCAGGTCGGAGGCCACGGTCCCCAGCAGGGCGCAGAACAGGTCCAGCGTCTCGCCGCAGCGCGGGTCGCTGCCGTCCAGGCCGAGGCGGCTGATGTCAGCGGCGCTGCGCGCTGCGGGCGCCTCGCCCGCCAGGCTGCATAGCGCCTGGTGCAGGAATTCCAGCCCCGGTCCGGAGAGCACGCGCTCGGCCGAGACATGCCCGCCGTAGCGCGCCCGCGCCAGCCGCCACACCTCCACCTCGCGCTCGTCGAACGATGCGAGGCTCACGTGCCCGCCCTCACCAGCCAGCGGCACCCAGCGGCCGGCGCCCGTGGGAACCAGGCCCGATACGCCCAGTCCTGTGCCCGCGCCCAGCAGCCCCAGCGGCGCACCGGGCACGGCGGTCGTGCCGCCGACCTGCGTCAATTCGTTGGCCGGCAGAACCGGCAGCGCGCGGGCAAGCACGGCAAAATCGTTCAGCACCAGGAGGGTGTCCAGCCCAAGATCGCGCCGCGTCTGCTCGGTCGAGAACGCCCAGTGGTGGTTGGTCATGCGGATCTGGTCGCCGTAGACCGGGTTGGCGATGCCGATGGCGACGTGGCGCACCGCCGGGTTGCCGACGGCGGCCAGGTAGCTGCGCAGCGCGTCCACCAGCGTGGGGTGATCGGCGCAGGCCATCACGCGGATGTCCTCCAGCCCCTGCGGGGTCTGCAGGGCGAACCGGGCATTGGTGCCGCCGATGTCGGCGATCAGCCGGGGTGCGGGGTCAAGGGCTCCAGTAGACATGGAAATGGGCGTGTGGTGGATGGAGCAGGGCGCTCAAAGGCAGGTCGTCGCGCCGCGCCTGCAGGGCCGCCGCGTAGACCGCGCGCTTGGTCGCGCCCGAGATGGCCAGGCGCAGATGGCCGACGCGCAGCAGCGCGGCGAGGGTGAGGCTGATGCGTCGATGGGGTGCGGCCGGGGGATGGACGGCGAGCCAATCCATGGGGTTGCGAGGGTTCAGTCCCGCCGCGATTTCGGGCGCACCGGAAAACAGCGAGGCGGTGTGGCCGTCATCGCCCATGCCGAGCACGGCAACGTCAATGGGCAGCGCGTCGCGGTTGGCGCGGGCCACGGCTGCCGCGAGCGCACGCTCGGTGTCGGCTTGCGTGGCGACAGCGGCAAAGTCGTCGGCCCCGACCAGTGGCGAGAAGTGCGCCGCCGCGGCGTTGCCTTGCAGCAGGTGCGCGCGGACCAGCGCGGCGTTGCTGTCGGCGTGGTCTGGCGGCACGAAGCGCTCGTCCACCAGGGTGACGGTGATCCGCGCCCAGTCCAGCGGCAGCGCCGCCAGGGCGTGAAACAAGGGCACCGGCGAACGTCCGCCCGACACCGCCAGCACCGCGCTGCCGCGTGCTGCGAGCGCGTCGCGCAGCACGCCGGCCAGGTCTCGGGCCAGCCGCGCGGCGAGGTCCGCGGCGTCGGCGCAGGTCTCGAAGGGTGCGTCAGAGTTCTTCATGCCAGGCCACGCCGTCACGCGAGAGCAGGGCGCTGGAGGCTGCAGGACCCCAGGTCCCCGCGGTGTAGGGCTTGGGTGGCAGGGTGCTGTTGTTCCAGCCGGCGAGTATGGGCTCCACCCAGTGCCAGGCGGCTTCGAGTTCGTCGCGCCGCATGAAAAGGCCGAGGTTGCCGCGGATGACATCGAGCAACAGACGCTCGTAGGCGTCGGCGCGGCGGTGCTGCGACGTGGCGTCGAAGTCCAGGTTCAGATAGGTGGGCTGCAGTCGCATGCCGTCGCCAGCCTCCTTGGCGAGGAAATAGAGCTGGATGCTCTCGTCGGGCTGGAGTTGGATGACCAGTCGGTTCGACGCGCGCTCCATGCTCGGCCCGGGAAACAGCGCCAGCGGCACCTTGCGGAAGCTGATGACCACTTCGGCCAGGCGCTCGGGCATGCGCTTGCCGGTGCGCAAAAAGAAGGGCACCCCTGCCCAGCGCCAGTTGGCGATCTCGGCCTTGATGGCGGTGAAGGTCTCGGTGCGGCTGCCCGGAGCGATGCGGGCCTCATCCAGGTAACCGACGACGGGCTGGCCTCCGATGGCGCCGGCACGGTACTGCCCGCGCACGGAGTTGGTCGCGACATCGGATTCGCTGAAGGGCTTGAGCGCGTTGAGCACCTTGAGCTTCTCGTCGCGGATGGCATTGGCCTCGAGCGTGGCCGGCGGCTCCATGGCCACCATGCACAGCAGTTGCAGCAGGTGGCTTTGCACCATGTCGCGCAGCGCGCCGGTTTTGTCGTAGAACTCGCCGCGGCCTTCCACGCCGAGGTCCTCGGCAATGGTGATCTGCACGTTGTCCACCCATTCGCGGCGCCACAGCGGCTCGAACAGGGTGTTGCCGAAGCGGATCGCCATGAGGTTCTGCACCGACTCCTTGCCCAGGTAGTGGTCGATGCGGTAGAGCTGGTCTTCTGCGAAGTGCCGCCCCACCTCGGCGTTGATGGCGTTGGACGAGGCCAGGTCGCGGCCCAGCGGTTTTTCCAGCACGACGCGCACGCCGGGGTGGTTGAGCCCCACGCGCGCGAGCTGGGCGCAGATGCCGGTGAACAGCGCCGGCGCGGTGGCGAGGTAGCACACGGTGATGCGGCCACCGTTGCCGGCGAGCGCCTGCGCCAAGGCGTCGAAATCGGCCGGCTGCTCGGCGTCGAGCTTGCAATAGAGGATGCGCTCGGCGAATGTGCCCCAGACGGCGGCATCGAAGTCGGCCTGCACATGCGGCCGCGCCTGCGCCTCCATCTGCGCCAGGTAAGCGGCGCGGTCGGCGTCCTTGCGGCCCAGGGCCAGGATGCGCCCCAGTGGATGCAGCAGGCCCGCCTTGTGCGCCTGATAGAGCGCTGGCAGCAGCTTGCGCATGACCAGGTCCCCAGTGCCGCCGAACAGCACGATGTCGAAGGGGGGGGAAGTGGTCATGATGGCGTCTCCTGGTTGGCTTTCTGTCTTGTCGAGTGCATATGGTATGTAGCTAAATTACCTTCGGTCAATGTCCCCGCGCTTGGACGACGGCCTGGCCTCGGATGGTCTCGCCTGCGCGCATGGGATGGGTATGCCATAGGCAAGCGGCATCGACCCGCCCCGGGGATGCTCCGCCCCGCCGCGCTGCGGATCCATGCGAGTGATCTTCCGCTTGCGCTCGGGCCAGGTGAGGGATAGTATCGCCTGAACGTAACAATATTACATTTGAAGCTCTTCATTCGAAATGCCCATGTCGCCCTTGAATCCCGTTCTCACGCGCGTCACCGACCGCATCGTTTCCCGCAGTGCCGGGCCTCGCGCCGCCTATCTGCAGCGCATACGCGCAGCCGGCCAGCACAGGGTGGAGCGCAGCCAGCTGTCCTGCACCAACCTCGCCCACGCCATGGCGGCCATGCCGGGGCGCGAGAAAATCGTGCTGCGCGAGCTCAAGCCCGAGTCGCCCCCCAACCTGGCCATCGTCTCCGCCTACAACGACATGCTTTCGGCGCACCAGCCGCTGGCGGAGTTTCCGGCCTGGATCAAGCAGGCAGCGGTCGAAGTGGGCGCCAGCGCGCAGTTCGCCGGCGGCGTGCCGGCGATGTGCGATGGCGTGACCCAGGGACAGACGGGCATGGAGCTGTCGCTGTTTTCGCGCGACGTCATCGCCATGGCCACCGCGGTCGCCTTGAGCCACCAGATGTTCGACGCCGGGTTGTATCTGGGCGTGTGCGACAAAATCGTCCCGGGGCTGCTCATCGGCGCGCTGGCCTTCGGCCATCTGCCGGGCATCTTCGTGCCGGGCGGCCCCATGACCACGGGCATGTCCAACAGCGAAAAAGCGCATATCCGCGAACTTTACGCCGAAGGCAAGATCGGCCGCGACGCGCTGCTGGAAGCCGAGACGCAGTCCTACCACGGGCCCGGCACCTGCACCTTCTACGGCACCGCCAACTCCAATCAGATGCTCATGGAGATCATGGGCCTGCATCTGCCGGGCGCGGCCTTTGTCCACCCGGGCACGCCCCTGCGCGAGGCGCTCACCCGCGCGGCGGCGCAACGGGCGGTGCGTATTTCGGCCGTGGGCGCCGAGCCCATGCCGATCGGAGAACTGGTGGATGAGCGCGCGGTGGTCAACGCCATCGTCGGCCTGCTCGCCACCGGCGGCTCCACCAACCACACCATTCATCTGGTGGCCATTGCCCGCGCGGCCGGCATTGCCATCGACTGGACCGACTTCGACGACCTGTCCGCCGTCGTGCCGCTGCTGGCGCACGTCTATCCCAATGGCAAGGCCGATGTGAACCACTTCCAGGCTGCGGGCGGCGTGGCCTTCGTCATCCGCGAATTGCTGGACGCCGGCTTGCTGCACGAAGACGTGCGCACCGTGGCCGGCCCCGGCCTGCGTCGCTACACCGAGGAGCCTTTCCTCATCGACGGCCAGGTGCAATGGCGCGCGGTCGAGACCGCGTCGCGCGATGTCAGCGTGGTGCGCCCGGCGTCCGATCCGTTCAGCACCGACGGCGGCCTCAAGCTGCTGCAGGGCAATCTCGGTCGGGCGGTGATCAAGGTGTCGGCCGTCAAGCCGGAACACCGCGTGGTCACGGCGCCGGCTCGCGTGTTCGACGGCCAGGACGCGCTGCTCGGCGCCTTCAAGCGCGGCGAGCTGACGGGCGATCTGGTCGCCGTCATCCGTTTCCAGGGGCCGCACGCCAACGGCATGCCCGAGCTGCACAAGCTCACGCCCACGCTGGCGGTCTTGCAGGATCGCGGCTTCCAGGTCGCGCTGGTGACCGACGGCCGCATGTCCGGCGCCTCGGGCAAGGTGCCTGCAGCCATCCACATCACGCCCGAGGCCGCCAGCGGCGGCCCGCTGGCCAAGGTGCGCGACGGCGACATGATGACCGTGGACGCCGTGCATGGCGTCCTGCGTGCCGAGGTGCCCGAGGCCGAGTGGGCGGCGCGCCCGCCCGCCGTGGCGAGCCTGCGCGGCAACCAGTTCGGCGTGGGCCGCGAATTGTTCTCCGTGTTCCGCGACGCGGTGGACGGCGCCGAGCAGGGTGCGGCGAGCTTTCGCCACCCCGACTGGCATGCGGCCTGAGCCCGGGAGACCCAAGATGGACGCACTCGGAATCCTGCACCTCAGCCCGGTGATGCCGGTCATCGTGGTCCACGACGCCGGCCTCGCCGCCGATCTGGCCGCGGCACTCGTGGCGGGCGGCATCCGCTCCCTCGAAGTCACGCTGCGCACACCGGCGGCGCTGGCCGCCATTCGCCGCATGCGCGACGCCGTCCCCGACGCCTGGGTGGGCGCGGGCACGGTGCTCGACCGCACGCAGTGGGAGCAAGCGCGCGACGCCGGGGCGCAGTTCGGCGTCAGCCCCGGGCTGACCCGGGATCTCGCCGCGGCGGTGCGGGCTGCGTCCGTTCCCTTCCTCCCCGGCGTGGCGACCGTCAGCGAAGCCATGCGCGCGCGCGAGGCGGGTTTCTCCGCGCTCAAGTTCTTTCCCGCCGAGGCGGCCGGCGGCCGGGCGCTGCTCAAATCGCTCCACGGGCCGCTGCCCGAGTTGCGTTTCTGCCCCACCGGCGGCATCCACGCGGGCAACGCCCCCGACTATCTCGCCCTGCCCAATGTGGCGTGCGTCGGTGGTTCCTGGCTGGTGCCCGAAGAGGCGCTGGCTGCGCGCGACTGGGCGCGCATCACCGCGATGGCCCGCGCCGCCTCTGCGCTGGGCGGCAGGCACGCGGCGGCATGAGCACGCAGCCCTGCGACCCGGACCGAGGCACCCCTCTCCCGGAGGGCGCGCAAGAGGCGCCCGGAGCGGCCCAGGCGCACGCCGAGGTCGACACGACCATCCGCGCCGTCGTCTTCGACATGGACGGCGTGCTGCTCAACTCCGAAGGTGCGTGGCTGCAGGCCCGGCGCGACTACGCCCGCAGCCTGGGCCGAGTCTGGAGCGAAGGCCGCCTGCTGGTGCCACGCGCACCAAGCGTGTCCGCGCCAGACGCCACGCTGTCCGACGCCAACGTCCGCGAGCAACTGCGACTGTTCATGCTGGGCTTCGCCGCGTTCGCCCAGGCGCATCGCGGCATGACGCGCGCACCTGCTTGACCTCCCTCTCGACCCATCGACGGCCCATCGGGGCCGTCACAAAGGGCCGTCACGAGGCCAGTGAGCGCGAACGGGCGCGGATTCCGCGCCCGTTGTCATCAGGAAACGTTGCGCCGGCACAGCGTTTCCAGGATCGCCGGGTTTTCGAATGGGGTCTATGTATGCTTGAGCCAATGCGCTTCGCGCCAAGCCCACTCATTCATGCCAGAAGCCCACTCATTCATGCCAGCACCCGCTGCCGCTCTTGCGCCGCGCCAACTGACTCCCTCGGGGGTGTGGCGCTTGCGCCTGTGGATGGTTGCGTTCACCCTGCTGGTTTTGCTCTACACGGCGTGGGCAACCCTCCAGATCGAGCGCCGCACACAAGCCGAAGTGAACGGGCAATTGCAGGCCAATGCCCTGCTGCTGGCCGAGTTGATGAAGAAGGATTTTTCCCGGGCGCAGCAATATGGCGACTTGCTGGCCAAAGGGCTGGGCGCGCAGCCTGAGTTGCTCCAACCCAGCCCTTCCGCGCTCGACTTGTGGCTGGATGCCTATGACGATCTGAGCCCGCCGCGCGTGTTGTTCACACGGATACTGGGCGCGCAGGGCCAAGTGCTGGCGAGCGACGAACCTGGAGGGGTACGGCACCGCGAGCCTGGCGCGGCCCGCGCCATGGTCGGCCTGCGGAATGGCCAACTGGAGGTGGGCGCGATGCAGCATCTTGAAGGCAGCACGCTCTGGCATGTGCCCTTGCGTTTGCCGGTGCGCGATGCGCAGGGAAGGCTCATCGGCACCATCGAGTTGATCATGGATTTTTCGCCCCAGGCCAGCATGGTGGAAAAACTGAGTCAGGAGCAAGACAAGCAGTGGCCCGGCTTCGCCGCAGGATGGATCCGCAATGACGGCGTCATGCTGCTGCGCTGCCCGCTGGTGGCCGAAGCGCGGCAACCCGGCGATTACAGCAAGCCGCGTCAAGGCGTCCTGGCGCGAACTTTGCGGCAAGAGCCGGCGGCGCAACAAGGCTTCGTTCGTGGTTTGGTCTCGGCCGACAAAATGCTGCGCAATCTGGCCTGGCACCGGGTTGGAGCCTTCGGCATCACGGCCTTCGTCACCATTCCCCAGCGCGATTTATGGATCGCCTTGTGGCGCAATACCCGCCTGCAGTGGTTTGCGGCCCTGGCGATGCTGGTGCTCGCCTGGAGTGTCTTCTTCCAGGCCGCCAGCATGATGCGGGCGTTGCGCGTGCGCTCCGTCTGGGACCGTACCTACAGCGCCGTCGTGCGTGCCGGCCTCAAGTCGGAAAGCCTGCAGGATCTGCCGCGCCTGCTTTGTGCAAGCCTGCTCGAACATGGGCTGTGCAGTTCGGCGTGGCTGTTGCGTGTGGACGAGGTGGGCGACATGGCCGTGCTCGCCCATGCGGGGCCGCCGCGCCTGGCGGCACTGCCACTGCCATGTCTGCCCCTGGCCTTGCATTCCCGGCAGCAAGAGGTGCTAGCCCTTGGCGCCACGCCCGAGGAGGGCTTGGCGCTGCCGGTGAGCATGCAGCAAACACCCTGGGCCGTACTGGTTTTGCAGGGCGTTCCCAGGCTCGGCCGTGGCAGCGAGCGCCAACGCGCGACCCAGCGCGGCGCCTGGCGCTTGCGACAGCAGATCGAGTTGGTGCTCGACAATCTGCGCCTGCGCGAAACCCTGGCAAACGAGCGCGACAGCCAGCGACACCGGGCCTTGCACGACATGCTCACAGGCCTGCCCAACCGCGCCGCCCTAACCGAATTTCTGTCCGGCTGGGCCCGGCCCGGGACATCTGGGCGCTACGCCTTGGCGCTGGTCGATCTCGACGATTTCAAGCAGGTCAACGACCGCTTCGGCCATCAGGCTGGCGATGTGTTCTTGCGCGAGGTGGCGCAGCGCATGCGCCATGCGCTGCGTCCGGAAGACTATCTGGTGCGCCTGGGTGGCGACGAATTCGTGATCGCCTTCGCCCCGGTGCGCGAATCCGCCGACATCGACCCCGCTTTGCGCCGCCTGATCGACCAGGTGCAGCGGCCATTGCAACTTGCCGGATCCGGCGTCGTCACTCCCGGGCTCAGCCTGGGCATCGTCTGGCTGGGTGCAACACCGCAGAGCATGGAAGCGCTGCTGATGCTGGCCGACCGGGCGCTCTATCGCAGCAAGCGCAACAAGGCCACACGCAAGTTCGCCTGGACCATGTTCGGCGCCGACATCCCGAGCCATGCCTGCGATGACGCCCTGGACCTGCCCCTCGCGCTGCAGGCGACCGAAGCGCCAGCGGCGATGGATGATGCCGACGCCGTGCCCACGCGCCCACTGGGCCAAACCTGAGGCTGGGGCATGCTGGCTACGGGCAAAAAAACGGCGGACCAAGTCCGCCGTTTGGAGCCGGAAGAAACTCAGTTCTTCACCGCGTCCTTGGCTTTCTGCGCGGCATCCTTGGCGGCCCCCATGGCGCTGTTGGCGGCGTCTTTCGCTGCACCCATGGCGCTTGAAGCCGCGCTTTGGGCGGCGCTGGCGGCATTTGCCGCGCCGGACTTGGCGGCGCTGGCCGCGTGGTTCATGGCGGCGCCGGCGTTGCTCGCTGCATTGGCCGCGGCATTGGTGGCAGCCGAGGCGGCGCCTTTGGCCGCGCTGGCTGCGGAACTGGCGGCCTGCTCAGCCTTTTGGCACGCGCTCAGCGACATGACGACGGCCGCGATGGCCAGCATTTTGTATTGCATGGATTCCTCCTGATGGAGCTCGGGACTTGGGTTCAGGCTCAAAACCGAGCCGGAACTGAAGATTAAAAGATAGGGGGCTGAAAATTCAATCATCATCAAGCATTCTTGACGATTTTTTCGCGAATTTGCCGATCTTCCTCCGTTTCCCTACAGCACCCCTGCGACCACGTTGACCATCAGGGCGACGATGAACACATTGAAAAAAAACGCCACCACACCATGCAGCAGCGCCACGCGGCGCAGCGAGCGGTCGAGAATGTTGACGTCCGAGGTCTGGAACGCCATGCTCAGATTCATCGCGAAATAGAGGTAGTCCCAATAATCCGGCTCGGCGTCTCCAGGGAATTGCAGGCAGGGTTTGCCTTGCAGGCGGCCGCGGTGGTCGCCATGGGCGTAGTCCTGGG
Organism: Thiomonas sp. X19; assembly: GCF_900089495.1. Lineage (NCBI taxonomy): Bacteria > Pseudomonadati > Pseudomonadota > Betaproteobacteria > Burkholderiales > Thiomonas > Thiomonas sp. X19. The sequence continues at coordinate 972,552 of NZ_LT605203.1, forward strand.
TGAACACCGCGCTGAAAAACATCCACGCCAGCACGATGCTGACGCCGGCCAGCAGCAAATCCAGCGGCGAGTTGTGCTTGCTGGCCAGCAACTCGGTCTTGAGCGAGAGCAGCACGACGGCCGAGATCAGCAGGCTGAACACCAGCACAGTCCAGCGGCCCTCGGTCTGCAACTCGGCGCGCCGTCGCATGGCCTCGGGGGTGGTGCGCGACATCATCAGCGCAATCGCCCCCAGGTAGGCGGCGCAGGCAAGGTCGAACGCCAGCAACAGGGCGTGCCCTGTCGTCAGCGTGGTGTCGAGTGCGACGAACAGCGACAACCCCAGCACGAGCGCCGCACCGAGGCGCGGGCGGCTGAGCAAGACCATCGGCAGGCGTGTGAAGCGTGGCATGGCTGCAGTGTAGGTGGGCACCGGCTGGCAGCCTACGGAGCAGGGCGGGCCTGGCTCAACGAGCGCGTTCGAGACGCGTGACGGTGTAGACACCGTCGATTCGCTCGGCGGTGAAGCGCACCGCGTCGCCGTCCTTCAGCCCGTCGAGCATGGCCTTGTCCTTGACTTGATAGGTCATGGTCATGGCGCCCATGCCGAGATTGGGAATGGGGCCGTGGCGCAGGGTGATCTTGCCCGCAGCGACATCGATCTTGCGCACCACGCCATCGGTTTCGTGCTGCCCGGCGGTCGCCGTTGGCGAGGCGGCTTGCATGCCGGGCATGCTCTGCATCATCTGCATGTGCTGCGCCATGCCTTCAGGGGTGGAGTGGTCGTGGTCGGCATGGCTGCCAGTGGCCAGTGCGGAAGTGGCCAGTGCTGCGGCAAAGGCGAGGACGGCGAGGGTTTGAACGGTGGTCTTCATGGTGATCTCCGGTTGAGGTTTGAGCGAGGTGGAGGCTTCCCCACCCCAACCCTCCCCACCTGTGGGGAGGGGGCGAAACACCTCCCCCACAGGTGGGGAGGGTTGGGGGGTCAGTGTTGATGCTGCATGGGCTTGCGCACCTGTAATGTGTCGGGAGTGGATCGGGGTTCGCTCGGGTCGGTGGCGGCTGAAGGAATATCGGTACTGACCGCATGCGCCTGCGTCCCCGGAGGCATCCGGTACCAGCCGGGGTCTTTGTAGCTGCCGGGCGCAAGGTTGTCGCGCACCTTGAGCACGCTGAACATGCCGCCCATCTCGACCGAGCCGTAAGGGCCGCGCCCCGTCATCATCGGCAGGGTGTTGTCCGGCAGGGGCATCTCCATCTCGGTCATTTCGGCCATGCCGTTCGAGCCCATCGGCATGTAGTCGGGAAGCAGCTTTTGCAGCTTGGGGGCGAGGTCGTCCTGCTGGACGCCGATCATGGTGGGCACGCTGTGGCCCATGGCGTTCATGGTGTGGTGCGACTTGTGGCAGTGGAAGGCCCAGTCGCCGGGGTTGTCGGCGATGAATTCGATGGCGCGCATCTGGCCCACGGCGATGTCCACCGTCACCTCAGGCCAGCGCGCGCCCTTGGGCACCCAGCCGCCGTCGGTGCCGGCCACCTCGAAGGCATGGCCGTGCAGATGGATGGGGTGATTGGTCATGGTGAGGTTGCCCATGCGGATGCGCACGCGGTCGCCGGTGCGCGCCACCAGCGGCGCGATGCCGGGGAAGGCGCGGCTGTTCCAGGTCCACAGATTGAAGTCCAGCATGGTGCTGATGCGCGGCACGCTGCTGCCGGGGTCGATGTCGTAGGCGTTGATGAGGAACACGTAGTCGCGGTCCACCGGCATGAAGCGCGGATTTTTCGGGTGGACGACGAGGAAACCCATCGCCCCCATCGCCATCTGCACCATCTCGTCGGCGTGCGGGTGGTACATGAAGGTGCCGGGGTGCTTGAGCACGAACTCGTAGACGAAGGTCTGGCCGGGCTTGATCTGCGGCTGGTTGAGTCCGCCGACGCCGTCCATGCCGTTGGGCAGCAGGATGCCGTGCCAGTGCACCGAGGTGTGTTCGGGCAGTCTGTTGGTGACGAAGATGCGCACGCGGTCACCCTCGACGGCCTCGATCGTCGGGCCGGGGCTGGAGCCGTTGTAGCCCCACAGCTTGGCCGTCATGCCGGGGGCGATTTCGCGCACCACCGGTTCGGTCACGAGGTGGAATTCCTTCACGCCGTTGTTCATGCGGAAGGGCAGGCTCCAGCCGTTGAGCGTGACGACCGGGTTGTAGGGGCGTCCGGCTTGCGGATGCCGGGGCGCTGCCGTGTCGGCGCTGGTCTGGCTGTAGGGCTCGGGCGCGGTCGCCAGGGCATTGCGGCTGGCAGCGCTCGCGGCGACGAGCGCTGCGGCGGCGCCGAGGAAGTTGCGTCGGGTATTCATGGTGGTTTCCTTGTGGGGTGCGCGGCTCAGTGGCCTGCGGCGGAAGGCGAGGCGGCGCTGGCGGACGGGTTGTCGAGCGCAGCGGACAGCCCCACGTCGACGCCGAGTTGCGCCGCCTGCCAGCCGGCATCGGCCAGCCAGTAATCGCGCTGCGCGGCTATGCCCCCGCGCACCGCCTGTGCCTGCGCTGCGGCGGCGGCGACGAGTTGGAACACGCCGATCAACATGCCGTTGTAGCGAAGCTGGTTTTCGTCGAGCACGGACTGCGCCAGCGGCACGATCTGCTGGCGGCTGATGTCCTGCTGCTGCCAGGCATGGCGCAGCGCGGCATCGGTCTCGCGCAATTGCGAGGCGGCGTTTTGCGCCGTGGCGATGGCACGGTTGCGCGCCGCCAGCGCACGGTCGGCGGCAGCGCTGCGGCGGGCATCACCCAGGTCGAACAGCGGCAGCGGCAGGATGAGGTCGAAACCGTTTTGCGGCGCGGCGTCGCTGTAGGTCTTGTGCACCCCGCCCAGTTCCACATGGTCGATCAGGCTGGTGTTGCGCACCAGGCCCGCCGCCAATGCAGTGGCCGTGTAGTCGGCGCGAGCGAGCTGCACGTCCAGCCGGGTGTCGAGGGCGGTTTGCAGCGGCCTTGCGCTGGCGGCTGGAAGTTGCCGCGGCACCGCGGGCAGTTGCGCGGGCAAGGCAAGGCGTGCGGCTTGCTCGGGCGACAAGCCCAGCGCCCGCACCAGGGCCTCGCGGCTTTGGGTCGTGGCTAGCTCGGCGCGGTTGCTCTGCTGGCGGCTATCGGCAGCGAACAGCGCCTGCTGTGCGGCATCGAGCTTCGTGGAATTGCCCGCTTGCTGCATGCGTGCGGCCAGGGTGGCGGTGGCCTGCGCGGCGTCTTCCACATCGCGGTTGTAGGCGGCGCTTTGCTGCGCGGCAACCGCGCGCACCCAGGCCATGCGCGCTTGCGCTGCGGTGCGCAGCACCTCGCTGGCAAGCGTGAGACGCAGTTGCTCCTGCCGCGCCGAGTCGATGCGCGAACGGCTCGGGAAGGTGAGCAGGTCGAGCAGGCCGATGCTCAGGCTGCGGGTGATTTCCACCCCGCCACCGCCAATCAGCAGGCGCTCGAAGCCGAACACCGGGTTGCTCAGCCTTGCGGACTGGGTGGATGCGGCAGAGTCCGCCTGCGTCTGCGCGATCAGCGCCTGCAACGCCGGGCTGCCGAGCAGGGCGACGCGCACGGCGTCGTCGGCGGATAGCGGTTTGCCCAGCAGCGCGTCGATCCGGCGCTGGGCCTCGGCGTGCGCGTCGGCCGTGGTTTGCAACTCCACGGTCTGGCCGGTGTGCGGTTGGGCGATGGCGTTGGCCGCGCGCAGATTGTTCTGCGTTTGCAGCGGTGCGCACGCGGCGAGCAGCAAGGCGCCGAAGGGCAGCGTGGTTCGCGCCGTACGCGACAGCACGGCGAACAAGGGAACGTGAAAGACGGGGTATTGCATGAAAACCTCGCATTGCAGCGTGGCCGGCTTGGGCGCACGCGGCTGGGCCTGGATATGGTGCTGCGCTTGGCGGCACCGGGCTTGCATGTACTGTGCTGTGGGCTGGGGCAACCCCGGTGCACAAGGCTTCGGGTACGCCAAGCCGCGCGCCAGCGCGAGGTTTACAGGCGAGGGGGACGCAGCAGCGCGCGGGCTTCGGCGCTGTGCCAGCCGCTGGAAGCTGCCATGGGGCAGAGCTGTTGCACCTGGCCAGGGTGGGGCGTGAAGGGGGCTGGCAGGCTGGCCGCGGCCATGCCGCAGACCACGCAGAGTTGGTGCGCGTGGTCGCTGCAACCGCGGTCGGCGTCGCTTGCGGGCGGCTGGCTGCCCATGTCTTGCGAGGCTGCCATCGCGGCGTGATCGTGCATGCCCATGTCCATGGCCATGTCGGCCATGCCCTGCGCTGGCGCCGACACCAGGGTCGGCGCCAGCGGCTCGCCGTCCGCGAGCATCACGGCTTGCGCCCAGCCGCGCAGTGGCAGCAGGGCGAGCATGATGATGAGCAGAACGCGAGACCAAGTCTTCATGCAACAAAGTTTAACAATCATCCATCCAACCCTGAACCTGCGCGGGTCTTCCTAAAATGCGCTCGCCCGCTTTCAGTGTTGAATGCGTCCACTGACCCCACGCCCCGACCGCACGCTCCAACCGCAGACCACCCGCCATGTCCGACCAACACCCGCATGCCACGCCCGAGTTGACGCATATCTCCCCGCGCGACAAGGCCGAGATCCTGGCCCAGGCGCTACCCTACATTCGCAAATTCCATGGCAAGACCATCGTCATCAAATACGGTGGCAACGCCATGACCGACGCCGGGCTGCAGCAGGATTTCGCCGAGGACGTGGTGCTGCTCAAGCTGGTGGGCATGAACCCGGTGGTGGTGCACGGCGGCGGCCCGCAGATCGACGAGGCGCTGGCCAAGATCGGCAAGAAGGGCACCTTCATTCAAGGCATGCGCGTGACCGACGAGGAGACCATGGAAGTGGTCGAGTGGGTCTTGGCCGGACAGGTGCAGCAGGACATCGTCGGCCTGATCAACGTCGCCGGCGGCAAGGCCGTGGGCCTGACCGGCCGCGACGGCGGCCTGATCCAGGCGCGCAAGCTGCGCATGCGCGACCGCGACAACCCCGAACTCGAACACGATGTCGGCCAGGTCGGCGAGATCGAGTCCATCGACCCGGCGGTGGTCAAGGCGCTGCAGGACGATCAGTTCATTCCGGTGATCTCGCCGCTGGGCTTCGGCCAGAACAACGAGAACTACAACATCAACGCCGACGTGGTGGCCGGCAAGCTGGCCGAGGTGCTCAAGGCCGAGAAGCTGGTGCTGCTGACCAACACCCCCGGCGTGCTCAACAAGCAGGGCGAACTGCTGACCGACCTGACGGCGCGCGAGATCGACGAGATGTTCGCCGACGGCACCATCTCCGGCGGCATGCTGCCCAAGATCGCTTCGGCGCTCGACGCCGCACGCTCGGGCGTGAACTCGGTGCACATCATTGACGGCCGCATCCCCCACGCCATGCTGCTCGAAATCCTCACCGAGCAGGCTTTCGGCACCATGATCCGCTCGCATTGATGGTGATGGCCTCCAGGTCACCGCAAGCGGCGCCCGCCCCCCGAGGGGGTCGAGCAAGCTTGGGAGCGGCCCGGCGCCTGCTTGAGCGCCCGAAGGCCACCGCAAGCGGCGCTGCGCTGGCCTCCTGGAGCGGCGGCAAGGATTCGATGCTCGCCTTGCGCCAGGCGCGCGCGGCTGGGCTCGACGTGCGCTGGCTCCTGGCCATGCTCGACGAATCCGGCGAGCGCCTGCGCAGCCATGGCGTGCCTCTGGAGCTGATGCAGGCGCAGGCCGTGGCGCTCGGGCTGGAGCTGGTGGCGCCCAGCGCGAACTGGGACGACTATCAGGCCGTGTTCGCCGCCAAGCTGCGTGAACTGGCCGGTCGCGGCGCGCTGGCTGCGGTGTTTGGCGACATCGACCTGCAGCCGCACCGCGATTGGGAGGAGCAGGTCTGCGCCGCTGCCGGGCTGCGCGCCGAGCTGCCCCTGTGGGGCCGTCCGAGGTCGGAGCTGGCACGCGAGTTCATCGCCCTGGGCTACAGCGCCCGTGTGGTCTGCGTCGACAGCCGCCACCTGCCCGACAGTTTTTGCGGCCGATTGTTCGACACCGCATTCATCGACGCGCTGCCGCCGGGCGTGGATGCCTGCGGCGAGAACGGCGAGTTCCACACCTTCGTGTTCGACGGGCCTGGATTTGCCCAGGCCGTGGCCCATGCGGTCGCCGCCGTCGAACCGCACTTCGCACCGGCGCGCTTTGGTGGCGGACGCTATGTTTTCGCCCGCCTGGAGTGCGCCGATGCGGCGTGATGCCAGCCATGCACCGGCATGGTTGTTCGACATGGACAACACCCTGCACGATGCCTCGTGGCAGGTGTTCCCGCTGATGAACGCCGAGATGACCGCTTATATCCAGCGCCGCCTCGGCGTCGACCCGGCCGAGGCCGACCGCATTCGCAGTCATTTCTGGCAGCGCTATGGCGCCACGCTGCTGGGCTTGATGCACGAGCATGGCGTGAAGGCCGCGCATTTCCTGGCCGAGACCCATCGCTTCCCCGAGCTGCCCCGCATGCTGCGCGCCGATCCCAGCCAGCGTGCGGCTCTTCGCCGTCTGCCGGGGCGCAAATGGGTGCTGACCAATGCGCCGCGCGACTATGCCCTGCGGGTGCTGCGCCAGCTCAAGCTGCTCAAGTTGTTCGAGGGCGTCATCAGCATCGAGGACATGCGCCAGTTCGGGCGCCTGCGTCCCAAGCCCGACGCCCGCATGCTGCGCCATGTGCTGCGGCGCCACCAGCTGCGCCCGGCGCAATGCGTGCTGGTGGAAGATACTTTGCAGCACCTCAAGTCCGCACGGCGCCTGGGCCTGCGCGGCGCATGGTTCACGCGCTACGACCACCGTGCGCTGCGCCGCCAGCCCCATGCGGCGGCCAAGCCGAGGGCACGCCATGGCCGCCCAGCCTATGTGCGTGCGAGAATCGGCTCACTATGGCGTCTGCGTTCCTTGATCTCGCGTTGAATTCCGCTCCTGCGCTGGCGGCTTCGGCGCAGCCGCGCAAGCGCCCCAAGCCCGGCGAGCGGCGCGAGCAAATCCTCCAATGCCTCGCCGGCATGCTGGAGGAGCCGGGTACGGAGCGCATCACCACCGCCGCGCTGGCGCAGCGCCTGCAGGTTTCCGAAGCGGCGCTGTACCGCCATTTCGCCAGCAAGGCGCAAATGTTCGAGGCGCTGATCGAGTTCATCGAACGCAGCGTGTTCGGCCTGATCAACCAGATCACGCAGCAGCAGGAATCCGGCGCCCAGCAGGCGGCTCGCATCGTCCAGGCCTTGCTGGGTTTCGCCGAGAAAAACGCCGGCCTCTGCCGCGTCATGGCCGGCGATGCGCTGGTTGGCGAACACGCGCGATTGCAACTGCGCATGAACCAGTTTTTCGAGCGTGTCGAAGCCGCCTTGCGGCAGAGCCTGAAGCTGGCGGTGGAGCAGGGAGGCTTGGCCTCAGGCTTCGACCCTGCGCAGCGCGCCCAGCTCTTGGCCATCTATGTCTGCGGCTGTCTGCTGCAGTTCACGCGCAACGGCCCCGGCCGGCTGACTGCAGGCGGCGTCGAGCGCGCCATCGGCGTTCTGCTGGCGTGAGGACTTGCGGCATGCTGCCGCATTCCTGACATCCTTTGCACCGCATCGTGGCGTCAGCCGCCCGGTGCGCTGGCCCGTGCGCAGGCGGCCAAGCCCGGTTCGGGCGCAGGTTTGTGTTGACAAAACCAGCGGTTTCAGAAATAGTACGATCGTTCGATTTTTGAAGCCAAGCCGCCATGCCCCGTAAACCTGCATCCGCCGTCAGATCCGCCCCAAGGCTTGCTGCCGCCACGCGGGTCGTCGCCCCAAGCTCTGGCGAGCCTGCCGAGTTGCCGGGCAAGGGCCGCCAGACCCGTCAGGCGATTCTCGATTGCGCGCTGCAAATGGCAGGGCGCATCGGCCTGGAAGGGCTGTCCATCGGCATGCTCGCAGACCGCATGGACATGAGCAAGTCCGGTGTATTCGCCCATTTCGGCTCGCGCGAAGAGCTGCAGATTTCCGTCATTCGCCGCTACCACAGCCTGTTCGAGGCCGAGGTGTTCTACCCTGCGCTGGAGCAGCCGCGCGGCCTTCCGCGACTGCATATGTTGTTCGACCGCTGGGTGCAGCAGGTCAGCCGCGAGGTGGAAACCGGCTGCATCTACATTTCCGGCGCCGTCGAGTTCGACGACCGGCCCGGCCCGGTACGCGACGCCCTGGTGCTGATGGTGCAGACCTGGCACGACGCCCTGTTGCGCGCGGTGCTGCAAGCCATCGAGGTCGGGCATCTGCAGGCCAAGACTCCGGCGCAGTTGCTGACGTTCGAACTGCACGGCCAAATCCTCGCACTGCACCACGATTCGCGGCTGTTGCGAGCGCACGGTTGCGTCGAACTGGCGCAGCAAGGCTACCAGCGGCTGATCGGCCAATATGCCACCCCGACCGGTATGAAGCTGTTGCAAACCCTCTCCGGCGGCGGCGACTGAAACGCCGCCATCCGCGCGCCCACAACCCATACCCATTCCAGGAGACCACCATGCCCCAATACACCCCACCGCTGCGCGACATGCAGTTCGTCATGCACGAAGTGCTCGATGTCGTGCCCGCGCTGCGCGAACTTCCCGCCCATGCCGATGTCGATGCCGACCTCATCAACCAGGTCTGCGAGGAAGCTGGCAAGTTCTGCGCCGAAGTGCTGTTTCCCATCAACCTGAGTGGCGACAGCGAGGGCTGCCATTACGACCCAGCCACCCACGCCGTCACCACGCCCAAGGGCTACAAGGAGGCGTGGGCCCAGTATGTGGAAGCCGGCTGGCCGCTGCTGACCGCGGCGCCCGAATATGGCGGCCAGGGTCTGCCGCATCTGGTGGGCAGTGCCGTGCACGAAATGGAGAACGCCGCCAACCAGGCCTGGACCATGTACCCCGGCCTGACGCAAGGCGTGGTGGAGTTGCTTTCCGCGCATGGCAGCAAGGCGCAGAAAGACCTGTACCTGCCCAAGCTCGCATCGGGCCAGTGGACTGGCACCATGTGCCTCACCGAGCCGCATTGCGGCACCGATCTGGGCCTCATTCGCACCAAGGCCGAGCCGCAGGACGGCGGCAGCTACAAGCTCGCGGGGCAGAAGATTTTCATCTCCAGCGGCGAGCACGATCTGGCCGAGAACATCATCCACATGGTGCTGGCCAAGCTGCCCGGCGCGCCCGAAGGCAGCAAAGGCATTTCGCTGTTCGTCGTGCCCAAATTCCTGCCCGATGCCAGCGGCAACAAGGGCCAGGGCAACGGCATTTTCTGCTCCGGCATCGAGCACAAGATGGGCATTCACGGCAACTCCACCTGCCAGATCACGCTGGACGGCGCCACCGGCTGGCTGGTGGGCGAGCCCAACAAAGGCCTGGCGGCCATGTTCGTGATGATGAACGGCGCGCGCCTGGGTGTGGGCATGCAGTCGCTGGGCCTGACCGAGGTGGCTTACCAGAACGCCCTGGCCTACGCGAAAGACCGCCTGCAGATGCGCTCGCTCACCGGCCCGAAAGCGCCGGAGCAGCCGGCCGATCCCATCATCGTTCACCCCGATGTGCGCCGCATGCTGCTCACGGCCCGCGCCTGGGCCGAGGGCGGGCGCTTCCTCGCCTACTGGGTGGCGCTGATGCTCGACCAGGCCCACCTGCACCCGGACGAGGACGTGCGCAAGGATGCCGACGACCTGGTCGCGCTGCTGACGCCCATCGTCAAGGCCTTCATCACCGACAACGGTTTTGCCGCCACCAACGAGTGCATGCAGGTGTTCGGCGGCCATGGCTACATCCACGAATGGGGGATGGAGCAATATGTGCGCGACGCCCGCATCAACATGATTTACGAAGGTACCAACACCATTCAGGCGCTCGACCTGATTGGCCGCAAGGTGCTGATGGACAACGGCGCCAAGCTCAAGAAGTTCGGCAAGATCGTCGCCGCTTTTGTCGAGGCCGAAGGCGTGAGCGAGGCGATGCAGGAGTTCGTCAACCCCCTGGCCGACCTGGGCGACAAGGTGCAGAAGCTCGCCATGGAACTGGCGATGAAGTCGATGCAGAACCGCGAGGAAGTGGGCGCTGCCGCCGTGCCCTATCTGCGCGTGGTCGGGCATCTGGTGTTCGCCTACGGTTTCGCCCGCATGGCGAAGGCCGCGCAAGACAAACTGGCGCAGGGCGCAGCAGACCAGATCTTCTACCAGGCCAAGCTGCAGACCGCGCGGTTCTACTTCGCCAGGCTTTACCCAGAATCGGCCGCCGCCATCCGCATGGCGCGCAGCGGCGCCAAAGCCTTGATGGATACCGAGGCGGTGTTCGCCTGAACCTTGCCTCGCATCCAGCGACTCCATATACCCAAACCAAGGACCCGACATGACTTCCCGATTCCCGATTCGCCAGGTCGCCGTATTGGGCGCCGGCGTCATGGGCGCGCAAATTGCCGCCCATTGCATCAATGCCCGCGTGCCCGTCATCTTGTTCGACCTGCCCGCCAAGGACGGTTCGAGGAACGCCATCGCCGACAAGGCCGTGGCCAATCTGAAAAAGCTCAGTCCGGCTCCGTTCGGCCTGAATGACGACGCCGTGCAGCTTCGCACCGCCAATTACGAAACCGACCTGCCGCTGCTGGCGGGTTGCGATCTGGTGATCGAAGCCATCGCCGAGCGCATGGACTGGAAGCACGACCTGTACAAAAAGGTCACGCCGCATCTGGCACCGCACGCCTTGTTCGCCAGCAACACCTCGGGCCTGTCGATCACGGCCTTGAGCGAAGGCTTCGATGCGGACTTGCGCGCGCGCTTTTGCGGCGTGCACTTCTTCAACCCGCCGCGCTACATGCCGCTGGTCGAACTCATCCCCACGCCGGCCACCGCGCCGGAGGTGCTGGACCAGCTCGAAGCCTTCCTCACCACCACCCTGGGCAAGAGCGTGGTGCGGGCGCTGGACACGCCCAACTTCGTGGCCAACCGCGTCGGTGTGTTTTCCATCCTGGCGGTGATGCACGAGGCCGAGCACTACGGCCTGAGTTTCGACGTGGTCGACGACCTCACCGGCAGCAAACTCGGCCGCGCCAAGAGCGCCACCTTCCGCACCGCCGACGTCGTCGGCCTGGACACCATGGGCCATGTGATCAAGACCATGGCCGACACCCTGCCTGCGGACAAAGACCCGTTCGCCGCGCTCTACGCCACGCCGCCGGCGCTCAAGGCCCTGGTGGACAAGGGCGCGCTGGGGCAAAAAACCGGCGCCGGTTTCTACAAGAAAGTGGGCCGCGACATCCTGCGCTTCGACCCCAAGGGCGGCGACTATGTGGCGGGTGGCGGCAAGGCCGATGAGATCGTCGCGCGCATGCTGAAAAAACCCGCGGCCGAGCGCTTCAAACTGCTGCGCGAATCGACCAACCCACATGCGCAATTCCTCTGGGCCGTGTTCCGCGATGTGTGGCATTACATCGCCGTGCATCTGGGCGCGGTGGCCGACAACGCCCGCGACCTGGACTTCGCCATCCGCTGGGGCTTCGGCTGGAACGAAGGTCCGTTCGAGAGTTGGCAGGCAGGCGGCTGGAAGCAGATCGCCGACTGGATCGCCGAGGACATCGCCGCCGGCCGCGCGCTGTGCAGCGCGCCGCTGCCGGCCTGGGTGGCGCAGATCGATGCCGTGCACAAGCCCGAGGGTTCGTGGTCGGCCGCCGAAGGCCGCTACAAGCCGCGCCGCGAATTGCCGGTGATGGCGCGGCAGCTGTTTCCGCAAACCGTGCTCGGCGAGGCCGCGAGTGATCCTGCCAAGGCGGGTGCCACGGTGTTCGAGGATGAATCCATCCGCCTGTGGACGGCGCCCGGTTTCGACGACGTGCTGGTGGCCAGCTTCAAAACCAAGATGCACACCATCGGTCCCGGTGTGGTGGCCGGTTTGCACAAGGCGGTGGAGGAAGCCGAGCTTCGCTTTGCCGGCCTGGTGGTGTGGCAAACCGCCGAACCTTTCTCCGCCGGCGCCGATCTGCAAGCCATGTTGCCGGCCTTCATGGCCGGTGGCTCCAAGGCCATCGAGCCCGAGGAAAAGAAGCTGCAGGACGTGATACTGCGCCTGCGCTATGCCCAGGTGCCGGTGGTGGCCGCGGTGCGCGGCCTGGCGCTGGGCGGTGGCTGCGAGCTGGCCGCCTACACCGCGCGCCGCGTGGCGGCGCTGGAAAGCTATGTCGGCCTGGTGGAAGTGGGCGTGGGCCTGATTCCGGGCGGCGGGGGACTCACGTATCTCGCCCGTCGAGCCAGTGAGCTGGCGCAGGCCAATGGCGGCAGCGCCGACGTGCTGGCCTTCCTCAAGGCGCTGTACATGCAGCCGGCCATGGCGGCGGTGTCCAAGTCGGCCATCGAGGCGCGGCAGATGGGCTATCTGCTGCCGGAGGACGTGATCGTGCTGCACAAGGACGAACTGCTGCACGTGGCCTGCTCGCAGGCGCGTGCGCTGGCCGACAGCGGCTGGCGCCCGCCGCTTGCGGCGCGCATCACCGTGGCCGGGCGCAGCGGCACCGCCACCATCAAGAGCCAGCTCGTGAACATGCGCGACGGCGGCCAGATCAGCGCCCACGACTTCGCCCTCGGAGCCGCCGTGGCCGAGGTGATGTGCGGTGGCGAGGTCGATGCCGGCAGCGTGGTCGACGAAGCCTGGCTGATGCGCCTGGAGCGCGAACGCTTCTGTGCCCTGCTCGACAACCCCAAGACCCAGGAACGCATCATGGGCATGTTGCAAACCGGCAAGCCGGTGCGCAACTGAGCCCCTGGACGCCGTGCGATGAACACCATGCTCGATCTTGGCCGCGCCGTGCTGGCGCAGCAGCCTTTCAGTGCGCTGATGGGCGCGGAGCTTGTTGCCTATGAAGCCAACCGCGCCATCCTCGAATTGCCGCTGCGCCCCGAGTTGCTGCAGCAGAACGGCTTTGCCCATGGCGGCGTGCTGTGCTACTTGGCCGATAACGCCCTCACCTTCGCCGGCGGCAGCGCGCTTGGGTCCGCGGTCGTGACCTCGGAGTTCAAGATCAATTATTTGCGTCCCGCGCTTGGCGAGCGGCTTTGCGCCGAAGCCAGCGTGGTGCATGCCGGGCGCAGCCAGGCTGTTGTTCGTTGCGAGATTTTTGCCGCGCAGGGAGCGCAGCGCAAGCTGTGTGCCGCCGCCCAAGGAACCATCACCCACCTGGCTGAACCGCGCAAGCGGGGCTGAGCCAGATCGAACCCGTAGCCGAATCAGGAGACCCCTATGTCCCGCCAAGTTCAAGACGCTTACATCGTCGCCGCCGCGCGCACGCCCATTGGCAAATCGCATCGCGGCATGTTCCGCAACACCCGCCCGGAAGATCTGCTGATCGCCGCCATCCACGCCGCGCTCAAGCAGGCGCCGGGGCTGGATCCGGCCGCCATCGAAGACGCCATCATCGGCTGTGCCATGCCCGAGGGCGAGCAGGGTCTGAACATGGCGCGCATCACCGCGCTGCTGGCCGGCCTGCCGAATTCGGTCGGCGGGGTCACGGTCAACCGCTTCTGCGCATCCGGCGTCACCGCCATCCAGATGGCGGCCGACCGCATTCGCGTCGGCGAGGCCGACGTCATGCTGGCTGGCGGCGCCGAAAGCATGAGCATGGTGCCCATGAGCGGCAACAAACCCTCGTTCAATCCACTGGTGTTCGCCCGCGACGAGAACCTCGGCATTGCCTACGGCATGGGCCTGACCGCGGAGAAAGTGGCGCAGCAGTGGAAGGTGAGTCGCGAGCAGCAGGACGCGTTCGCGCTGCAATCGCACCAGCGTGCGATGGCGGCGTTTGCCGCAGGCGAGTTCAGCGACGAGATCGTGCCGATCGACATAATCGACCGCCAACCCGACCTGGCCAGCGGCAAAGTGGTCGAGCGCCGCCGCACCGTCAACCTGGATGAAGGCCCGCGCGCCGACACCTCGCTCGAAGCCCTCGCCAAGCTGCGCCCGGCCTTCGCCGCGCCCAAAGACCCCACGGGCAAAGCCACCGGCATGGGTAGCGTCACGGCGGGCAACAGCTCGCAAACGTCGGACGGCGCCGGCGCCCTCATCCTGGCGTCCGAAGCGGCGGTCAAGCGCTACAACCTGCAGCCGCTGGCGCGCTTCGTCAGCTTTGCCTCGCGCGGCGTGCCGCCCGAGATCATGGGCATCGGTCCGATCGAAGCCATTCCCGCAGCGCTCAAGGTCGGCGGGCTCAAGCTCGGCGACATCGGCTGGATCGAACTGAACGAAGCCTTCGCCGCGCAGTCCCTCGCCGTCATCAACACCTGCGGGCTGGACCCGGCCAAGGTCAACCCACTGGGCGGCGCCATCGCCCTTGGCCACCCGCTCGGTGCCACCGGCGCCATCCGCGCGGCCACCGCCATTTACGGCATGCGCCGGCACAAGCTGAAGTACGGCATGGTGACCATGTGCGTGGGTACCGGCCAGGGCGCGGCCGGCATTTTCGAGCTGGTCTGAGCCTCGGCAGGGCCTGTGCCCGCAGCCTTGCGCAACATCAATGCCTTCAACAACCATCCATCCGGAGCGGCCGCCATGTCCGAAATCCTCGCCTATCTTGAGCATGGCGTGCTGAGCCTGACCTTCAACCGGGTCGAGAAAAAGAATGCGCTCACCAGCGCGATGTACGCCGCGCTCGCCGACCAACTGGAGCAGGCCGCCGGCGACGTGCAAACCCGGGTGCTGGTCATCCAGGGCCAGGAGAGCCTGTTCACCGCCGGCAACGATGTGAGCGAGTTCCTGCAGCGCCCGCCCGCCAGCATGGAGGCGCCCGTGTTCCGTTTCCTGCGCGCCATCGCCGACTTTCCCAAGCCTGCCCTTGCCGCCGTCTGCGGGCCTGCCGTGGGCATCGGTACCACCTTGCTGCTGCATTGCGACCTGGTCTACGCAGGTGACAACGCACTGTTCTCGCTGCCTTTCGTCAACCTGGGTCTGTGCCCCGAGGCCGCGTCCAGCCTGCTGCTGCCGCTGCGCATCGGCCATGCGGCGGCAAACGAAAAGCTGCTGTTCGGCGAGCCGTTCACGGCCGACGAGGCGCAGGAACTGGGTTTGGTCAACCGCGTGCTGCCGCCGTCCGAGGTCAACGTCTTCGCCTTGCAACAAGCGCGCAAGCTCGCGGCCAAGCCGCTGGCTTCGTTGATGGTCACCAAAACCCTGCTGCGCCAGCCGCAGCGCGCAGCGGTGCATGCCATGATCACTGAAGAGGCGGCCCACTTCGAGCGCTTGCTCAAGGGCCCGGCAGCGAAAGAAGCATTCGGCGCTTTTTTGGCCAAGCGCAAGCCGGATTTCTCCGGGCTCTGACGCTTGTGGTTGGTGCTGTTGCGCTGACCGTGGTCAGCCACCACCTGCGTAACCACATTGCCGCCAGGCCTCGAACACCCCTACCGCGACCGCATTCGACAGATTCAGGCTGCGCTGCCCCGGGCGCATCGGCAGGCGCAGACGCTGCGGCGGCGCGAAGTCGTCCAGCACCTCGGCGGACAACCCGGCGGTCTCCGCGCCGAACACCAGCCAATCGCCGGGCTGGAAGCTGGCCTGCCCAAGCCGCGTGCCGGCGAACTTGGTGAAGGCGAACATGCGTGGCGCATCAGCTTGGTCATGTGCGCTGTGCCGCAGTGCGGCCCAATCGCGATGCACGCGCAACTCGGCGTATTCGTGATAGTCCAGACCGGCGCGCCGCAATCGCTTGTCGTCCAGCGAGAAGCCGAGCGGCTCGACCAGATGCAACGCGCATCCGGTGTTCGCCGCCAGGCGGATGACGTTGCCGGTGTTGGGTGGAATTTCGGGATGGACGAGGACGATGTTGAACATGAGGGCGCAAGGGACAGGGTTGCAGCGGTGGGCGACGCTCAGCCCGGTGGCGGCGTCCGCAAGGCGACAGCCACGCTGACCTCTGCTGCCCCTGCGCGCTGCAGCACCGAGGCGGCTTCACCCAGCGTGCTGCCGGTGGTCATCACGTCGTCGATCAGCACCACATGTTGAGCTTTCAATCGGCCTGGTGCGGCGAAGACGCCACGCACGTTCTTGGTCCTAAGCGCCAGCGGCAGGCTGCTTTGCGGTGGCATCTCGCGCACGCGCATCAAGACGTCGCTGCGCGCCGCGACGCGAAGCTCCCGAGCGAAAGTGCGCGCCATTTCCCATGCCTGGTTGTAGCCGCGCTGCTGCAGCCGCGAGGGCGACAAGGGGATGGGCAGCACAAGGCCGGGCAGGGGGTGGCCAGCGGCACGCCAGTGCGCGGCGAGCAGTTGGCCCAGCCAATGGCCGATGGCCGGCTCGTTGCCGAATTTCAGGCGCTGAATCAAGCGGTCGATGGGCACGCCATAGTCGCCCAGGGTCAAGGTGCGGATGTAGGGCGGAGGCGATCGCAGGCAGGCACCGCAGGTGAAGCCACCCGCTGCCAGCGCAAGGCCGCAATGGCTGCAGCGTGGCTCGATGCCACCGAGGTATTGGCCCGTGCAGGGTTTGCACAGCGTCTGGCGCGAGGGCAGGGCGCAGAGCTCGCACAAACCCGCCGGACGCAGGGCTGCGCCCATGCGTTCCAGCAGCGAGGCGGGCGTCGTTGGCATACGCGAACTATATTGCGCACCCAGATCTCTCCAGGAAACGCCGGGTCGTTCCCGCGTTTCCTGGACCCCCTCGGAGGCGTCCGCTTGCGGACTTCTGGGGCGTTCATCACTTCAAAGCTTCAGCGAGCCATATGTCCACGCCTCCCACTGCGCCGGTCCAGGGCCTGCAGCCTGGCACAGTTTCCGCGCGGGATCGGCTGGCCCGCAGGCCAGCGCCCTTCATCTGGCAAGAGGCCGCTCGCCGCATGGCTGAGCGCTTGCCGCTGCTCAAGTTGCAACCCCAGTCCGTGTTCGACATGGGCTGCGCCTGGGGCGATGGCCTTGCCTTGCTGCGTCAGCAATACGCTCAAGCGCAGATCGTCGGAGTGGAGCCATCGGCGTTGCTGGCCGATGCGGCGCGCAAGGCCTATGCGGGTCGAAGCTGGCTGCGCGGCCTGCGTGGTCAAGGCCGAACCCAGGTGATCGCGGCGCCATTGTCGGGGCCGATTGGCGCGCAGACAGTACTTCCTGCCGCGCAGATGCTGTGGTCCAACCTTGCCTTGCCTTGGGTTGCCGAACTGGACGCCATGTTCGCCGCCTGGCATCGCGCTTTGCTGCCGGACGGTGTGTTGATGTTCACCACGTTCGGGCCTGACACGCTGCGCGAATTGCGACGAGCGGAATGCCGCGATCTAGGCGTTATCCCACCCGCATACCCCGACATGCATGACTTGGGTGACATGCTGGTGCACCAAGGCTTCGCAGAACCCGTGATGGACATGGAGATGCTGCATCTGCGCTATGCCAGCCCCAAAGACGCGCTGGCCGAACTCGCCGAGTTGGGAAGGCCGGTACACGCGGCCGTTGCGCATGGTTTGCGTACGCCCCGGCAGTGGCAAGCCTTGCAGCATGCGCTGCTCAACCAGGCGCAAGCGGCGGGTCGCACAGAAGTCGTGCTCAGTTTCGAGCTGGTCTACGGTCATGCATTCAAACCCGCAACCCAACCAGTTCGCGCGGGTGTGGCCAGCTTCCCACTGGAGCAATTGCGGGCGACCGGGCGCAAACGCTGATCGGCACCAATGTTGGCCTTCTGCTTGGCGTCAATACGGGGAAATTCCCGAAGCCGGGCTGGTGCCTTGCTGGCATGATGCGAGGCGGTGGCAAATGACGTGCTTTGCCTCTGTACGCGCAAGATTGTTGTATCTGAGGAACGTGATGAGTGGCGAGCGGTGTTGATTGTGAGCAAAATCAGTGCAAATGACCCCATACCCCCCGCCATGGCAGGGCTCCATCTCTATAATTCGACGCTAATACGTTTGTGCTGGATTGGTGTTGAGCAAGATCAATACCTAGAAAGAGGTTGCAGTTTTTCGGCGTCTGCAAGCGAAACGAGGTGATCCACATGGCTGCGCAGTTGGTGAGCACCCTCGATTTCGGCCTGCTCGGCGCACCATCTGAGCAAGATGGTGCGCTGGTGTGGCTGTTCAAGCGCAACTGTTCGATCAGTCCCAAGCAGTTGCTCGGTTTTTTTGTCTCCCTGGCGCTCGTCTCGTCATTCGTGGCGCTGATGTGCTGGGAAGGCGGCGCGACATTGGTGCCGCCGTTTACGGTGTTGGAGCTATTGGCGTTTGGCGCGGCGTTGTATGTCTATGCGCGCCACGCGGCGGATCGCGAACGGGTGACGGTATCGGCGCAGTCGCTGGTGGTGGAGTGGGAGAATGCCGGCCGCGTCGAGCGGGCCGAGTTCAACCCGCGGTGGGCGAGAATTGTGGTGAACGAGAAGGGCATGGTCGAAATTTCAGGGTCGGGCAAGCAGGCTTTCATGGGCCGCTACACCCGGCCCGATCGGCGCGAGAAATTGGCTCGCGATTTGCGCCGTGCATTGCTGGCAGTTTGAGCCAAACTGCTCGAACCATTTCAAAACTAGGTGACATCCAAGATGAAACAGTTGAAGTACTACCTGACTGCGGCCTCGGCCCTGTTCGTCTCCACGGCCTTTGCCGATCAAAGCCTGCCGGGCGGTCCGCAAGTCAACGGCATCGATTTCCAGCATCCCGTCACCAGCATCGCGCGTGACGAGCGCGACCTCAACTACATGGTCATGCTCATCTGCCTGGCCATCGGTGTCCTCGTCTTCGGTGTGATGTTCTATTCGGTGTTCAAGCACCGCAAATCCAAGGGGGCCGTGGCTTCCCAATTCCACGAAAGCACCACAGTCGAAATCGCCTGGACCATCGTTCCGCTGCTGATCGTGATCGCCATGGTCATCCCCGCGACCAAGACCGTGGTGGCGCAGCAAAACGTCTCCGATTCGTATCTCACCATCAAAGTGACGGGTTATCAGTGGAAGTGGGGCTACGACTATGTCGACGGCCCCGGCAAGGGCATTTCGTTTTATTCCACGCTCACCACCCCGATGTCGGAAATCTACGGCAACGCCCCCAAGCCCAACAACTACCTCCTGGCTGTTGACCATGACTTGGTTGTGCCAGTCAACCAGAAGATTCGCATTCTCACCACATCCATGGATGTCTTGCATGGTTGGTATGTGCCATCGTTCGGGGTGCAGATGGACGCCATCCCCGGCTTTATTCGTGAAACCTGGTTCAAGGCCGATCAAGTGGGCACTTACTACGGCCAATGCGCCCAGGTTTGCGGCAAAGGCCATGCCTTCATGCCGATCGTGGTCAAGGTTGTATCCCTGCCGGATTACGCGGCATGGGTCAAAACCGAGCAAGCCAAGTTGAAGAAAGATGGCGGAGCGCTGGCGCCGTCAGGCGCGACAAGTTGAGCGTCGCCCGATTTAGCCGTCTTGACCCAATAACGATCTTAATAATTAATGTATTTTTGCTAGGAGTGTGCAGCATGAGCGCAGTGCTTGATCCAGTCCATGCCCCAGCCCACGGCGGGGATCATGCCCATGACCATCCGCACGGGTGGCGCAGATGGGTGTTCTCCACCAACCACAAAGACATCGGCACGATGTATCTGGTGTTCGCGCTGTTCATGCTGTTCGAGGGCGGCATTCTGGCGATGGGCATCCGCGCAGAACTCTTCAAGCCGGGGATTCAGTTCCTGAATCCCCAGTTGTTTCTGTCGTTCTCGACGATGCACGGCATCATGATGATTTTCGGTGCCGTGATGCCCGCCATGGTGGGCTTCGCCAACTGGATGATTCCGCTGCAGGTCGGCGCGCCCGACATGGCTTTTCCGCGGCTCAATAACCTGAGCTTTTGGATGCTGATCCCTGCGGCCATTTTGCTCACATCATCATTCTTCGTCCCCGGCGGAGCACCTGATGTCGGCTGGACGCTCTATGCGCCGCTGACCATTCAGCAAGGGATGGGCATGGACCTCGTGATTTTTGCGATTCACATCATGGGTGCCTCATCCATCATGGGTTCCATCAACATCATCGTCACCATCCTGAACATGCGCGCTCCCGGCATGACCTTGATGAAGATGCCGCTTTTTTCATGGACCTGGCTGATCACGGCTTATCTGCTGATTGCCATCATGCCGGTACTGGCCGGCGCGGTGACCATGACACTGACCGACCGCCACTTCGGAACCAGTTTCTTCAGCGCTGCCGGCGGCGGCGACCCCGTGCTCTACCAGCATCTGTTCTGGTTCTTCGGGCATCCCGAGGTTTACGTGATGATTTTGCCCGCTTTCGGCATCGTTAGCGCTGTGGTGCCGACCTTCGCCCGCAAACCACTGTTTGGCTACAGCTCGATGGTCTATGCATCGGCTTCGATTGCCATTCTCTCGTTCATCGTGTGGGCACATCACATGTTCACTGCTGGCATGCCTGTCACTGGCCAGTTGTTCTTCATGTACGCCACGATGCTGATCGCTGTGCCCACGGGCGTTAAGGTGTTCAACTGGGTTGCCACCATGTGGCGCGGTTCGATGACTTACGAAACGCCCATGCTCTGGGCCATTGGGTTCATCTTCGTCTTTACCTTTGGTGGTTTCTCCGGGCTTGTGCTGGCGCTGGCACCGATCGATACCTATGTGCATAACACCTACTACGTGGTCGCTCACTTTCACTACGTCTTGGTTGCAGGCTCGCTGTTCGCCATTTTCATGGGCTACTACTACTGGTCGCCCAAGTGGACGGGATTGATGTACAACGAAACAGCGGGCAAGATCCATTTCTGGGCTTCGATGATCACTTTCAACGTGACCTTCTTCCCGCAGCATTTGCTGGGCCTGGCTGGCATGGTGCGTCGCTACGCTGACTACCCGGTGCAGTTCACCGACTTCAACATGATTTCCTCGATCGGCGCTTTCGGCTTCGGTCTGTCACAGGCATACTTCCTGTTTGCCGTTGTGATTCCGATGTTCCGCGGCCAAGGCGAGAAAGCGCCACAACGCCCTTGGGATGGAGCTCATGGCCTGGAATGGGAAATTCCTTCACCAGCCCCCTTCCACACTTTTGAAACACCACCCAAGCTCGATGCCACTGCAACTAAAATTCTCGGTTATTGAGATTGTTTGTGGGCAATCATGACATGTCTCCCGAAAAGCGCCGCCAAAACCTGAGATTGGCACTCGTGCTCCTTAGTATCGTGGGCGCGCTTTTCCTCGGTTTTGTTTTCAAGTGGTCATTTTTGTGATGATATTTGAATAATATTGGTATCTCGCCATCCGTGCTTGCATAAAAGCGAATTCAGGGTCGCTGAATTGCGTAAATTCCTCTCGGCATTCAAGGCTATTGCCTGGGCGTTTCTAGGCATCCGCAAATCCAAAGATCGTGAGAATGATTTTGCGCAACTTAATATCCTTCATATAATCATTGCAGGCTTGATCTCGGCGGCAGTATTTATCGGCATACTCATCAGCATCGTACATTGGGTCGTACTCAAATCGAATCCATAAGGAAGAGGAAGGCAATATGTCCACACACGCACAGCCAAAAGGCTATTTTTTGCCAGGTCCATCGGCATATCCTGCCATGGCAGCAACTGGCGCGCTTACGATGGCGTTCGGATTGACATTCTGGTTCAACGGCATCCCCCACGGCGATCTGTTATTTTTTCTTGGCCTTTTCTTTTTCATATTTACCAAATTCCGCTGGTTCGGGAAAACAATTTCAGAAAGCGAGGCTGGCAAACATAATCTCGCAGTTGATACGTCCTTTCGTTGGAGTATGAGCTGGTTTATTTTTTCCGAGGTCATGTTTTTCGCGTCATTTTTTGGCGCGCTCTATTATTCCCGAGTCTATTCGCTGCCGGATCTTTCGGCTTTACACAGCAAAATTCTCTGGCCAGTTTTCACGGGGGCTTGGCCCAGCGTGGGCCCCGCAGGTCTGATTCCAAGCATCAAAGAGGCCATGGATCCTTGGCCCATCCCGACAATCAATACGGCTTTGCTGCTGTCCTCGGGCCTGACGTTAACGATTTCTCACCACGCTCTTCGCGCAAGTCACCGGAAAAATGCAATTTTCTGGATGGTGCTGACCCTGATACTGGGCTTCACATTTTTATTATGCCAAGCCTATGAATATCATCATGCCTATGAAGTTTTAGGCATCAAGCTGTCATCGGGTATTTATGGTTCGACCTTTTTCATGCTGACCGGCTTCCACGGATTCCATGTGTTTTTGGGTGGAACCATGCTGTCGGTCGTTCTGTTTCGACTCATCCGCGGTGACTTCACAGCCGAACATCACTTCGGATTCGAGGCAGCGGCGTGGTATTGGCACTTTGTCGACGTGGTCTGGTTGCTGCTCTACGTCTTAGTCTATTGGCTCTGAATCGATTCGCCACCATGAAAAAACGCCGCAGCAAGCGGCGTTTTTTCGTCAAGTTTAACGGTACAGGCTTACTGACCCGAAACTGGAAAATCTGCTGGATGAATCCAGCCCATTTTGTAACTAATAATGATGAAGAGGAATAACAAAATGGAAAAGCCGATCCGGAATGTGAGTGCATTGACGGCGCGGTTAGTTTTGCCCTTGTCCTTCATGACGAAATACAAACCAGAGAATAGACTGGCCAGGATCAGAATGAAGGCGATGACGATGACGATTTGCAAGTTGAACTCCTTCATCTAATTTGATGTCTACGTCGATGCTCCCGCCATTGAAGTCGCCTGCGCCAGAGCCCCTGCTCAAGACGCGGGAAATCGTGACGTTGATTCTGGCACTGGCTCTGATCGTGGCGACGGCTTTGCTGGGGCGGTGGCAACTCCATCGGGCCGAGTACAAGAAGGCCTTGACGGCGCGCATCGCCGAGCGAATGCAAGCGACGCCGATCATCCAGACCGGACATGCGCTTGATTTTAAGCCCAATGAATGGCGTCACGTCATCGCTCGTGGCGAATATGCCACCGGCTGGACCATTTATTTGCAAAATCGTCAACACAATGATCAGCCTGGATTTTGGGTGCTGACGCCGTTGCATATCACGGGAAGTCAGATTTATGTCATGGTGATGCGTGGCTGGGTGCCGCGTAACTTCGACGCCATCAATTTATTGCCGAAAGTGAAGACGCCACAGGGGATGACGCAAGTTGATGGGCGCATAGCACCGGCACCCTCGCAGTGGTTTTCTTTCGCGCCCGACCCGCCTGGGGCAGTGATCCGTCAAAATGTTGAGCTCGCTCAATTTGCGAAATATCACAATATCAAGATGCTGCCCTATGTCATTCAGGAAATGGGGGGCGAAAAGGATGGTCTTGTGCGTAATTGGCCACAGCCCGATGTCGGCATGTACACCAATTATGGTTATGCCTTTCAGTGGTATGCAATGACCGCGCTTGGCTTGGGCCTCACCATTTATTTTCTGGGAAAGCGCGTGCGCGACCGATCCAGATCTTTAACCCGTAAGGAGTTGCATTCGTGAGTGAAAACTCGACCACAGCCGGCCAAATCGGCCCTCAGGGAGAGAAGCCACACAAGCGGAGCATGTTCACGTTCTGGATGGTCGTATTGGTCACGGCCGCGCCATTCGTTGTGAGTACTTTTTTTTTCTTCGTCCTCAAACCTCAAGGTAAGCCGCCATATGGCGAACTGATCCAGCCGCAGCGACAGGTCCCGCAACTTCAACTGACGACCCTGACCGGTAAATCGGTCGACCTGCGCAAATACAACGGCTATTGGTTGATGATCGTCGCAGGACCAGCGGCCTGCGGCAAATCCTGCCAGTCACTGCTCTACGACATTCGGCAATTCTTCATTGCAGCCGGAGATGACCGTTATCGTGTCGCACGCATCTGGCTGGTGACGGATTCCGGCCCCGTCAACCCTGGAGTATTCGAGCCCGCTGAGGGCACCGTCATCCTGCGTGCTCAGCCCGATCAACTCAAGCAGTGGTTGCCACTTGCGCCCGGGGAGCATCTTGAAGGGCCGATCTGGCTGGTCGATCCGCTCGGAAACTTGATGATGCGTTTTCCCTCCAATCCGGACCCGCTGAAAACCTTGTCCGTGTTCAAGAAACTGCTCTATAACACCGCAGGGTGGAAAGCCAAGCATCTGGAGCCTTTGCCATGAGCGCAACCCTGAACACCATGACCAATCTGTCCACTGCAGTTCCTACCGTATGGTCCTTCTCACTGCACTGGTTGCAGGCTGGTATGTGGGTGGGCGGGCTGGTGCTGATCTTGTGGGCAGCTTTCCGCATGCGCTGGCCCAAGCTGGTCGCGCTGCTGGTATTCCTCACCATGGATCTCGTGATGTTCGGCGCTTTCGTGCGCCTGACCGACTCAGGCCTCGGCTGCCCAGACTGGCCTGGCTGCTATGCCCATTTCACGCCAGCGCAGGCGCATCACCAAATCAATGAAGCCGTGGCCGAGCAGGGCGGCACGCAAGGCAATGTCAGTCCATTCAAGGCTTGGGTCGAGATGATCCACCGCTACGTGGCCACCATCATCGGCACGCTCATCCTGGCCATGGCCATTCGCGCAAGCTGGGCTCGCAAGCATGGCAAGCAGATTGCTTTGGGATTGCCATTTTTATTGCTGGGCTGGGTCATCTTGCAGGGGTTGTTCGGCGCCTGGACCGTCACGCTGCTTCTCACGCCTCTGATCGTGACTCTGCACCTGATGGGAGGCATCATCCTGCTGATGCTTGCGGTCTGGTTCTGGATGCAAAATCGGTCCGATCTGCCGAAGGTTTCCACAACTGTGCTCACGCAGACCTTGGTGTGGGCCGCCATGCTGACGATGCTGTGGCAAATTTTCCTGGGTGGATGGGTCAGCACCAATTACGCGGCTTTGGCCTGCACTGGTTTTCCGACCTGCAACGGCAGTTTCCAGCCCGATGCCAATTGGGCGCAGGGCTTCACCTTCTGGCGCAACCTGGGAGAGAACCCCAATGGCTCGGCCATCTCCTTGCAGGCGCTGGTTGCCATTCAGTGGGGACATCGTTTATTCGCAGTTTTGACGTCCATCATCGTGCTTGCCGCCACCTGGCGCATGAGCCGCTATCGCGAATTGCGCAAACTGGCTCTGTGGATTTCTGGCCTGCTGTTCGTGCAGATCGCCCTGGGCGCCAGTGTGGTGATTTTTGCCCACCCCTTGGAGTTGGCCGTCGCTCATAATGGTGTCGCAGCCTTGATGATGCTTTTGTTGACTATCGCTGTTTATCGGGTCAGCCGTCCCGAATCGCGCAGGCTCGTCATTGACGATGCAGCGCTTGCTCCCGTCACGCTTCAACGCGCACACGTCAAGCCATGAAGACCTCCACCCTGCCTCGCCCTCCCGGGCTGCTCCATTCCATCAAGCAGCTCTATGCCCTGACCAAGCCGCGCGTGGTGCAACTCATCGTCTTCTGCGCCGTGATCGGCATGTTTCTTGCCGTGCCGGGCTTGCCCGAGTGGAGGCCGCTGGTCTTCGGCACCCTGGGTATCTGGCTGGTCGCCAGTGCAGCGGCTGCATTCAATTGCCTGGTGGAACAGAAGATCGACGCGGTGATGCGCAGAACATCCTGGCGCCCTTCGGCGACAGGTGAATTGGGCACATCGTCCATCATTGCCTTTTCTGGCGTTTTGTGCGCGGCTGGGATGCTGCTGCTCTACACCCAGGTGAACGCCTTGACGATGTGGCTCACCTTGGGCACTTTCATCGGTTACGCCATTGTCTACACGGTGCTGCTCAAACCAGCGACACCGCAGAACATCGTCATCGGTGGAGCCTCGGGAGCCATGCCGCCTGTGCTGGGTTGGGCCGCCATGACCAATCACGTCTCGGCGCAGGCGCTCATTCTGTTCCTCATCATTTTTCTGTGGACGCCGCCACATTTCTGGGCTTTGGCTTTGTACCGAACCGACGACTATAAAAAATCCGGACTTCCGATGTTGCCGGTGACGCATGGATCCGAATACACCCGGCTTCAAGTCTTGCTCTACACCCTGGTGCTCACGGCCGTGTCGCTCATGCCGTTTGCCATGCATATGAGCGGGCTGGTCTATGCCATTGCCGCCGTGGTACTCGACGCCATTTTCATCGCCTACGCCTGGGAGCTCAAGCAACGCTATAGCGACTGGCTCGCACGCAAGACGTTTCGCTATTCCATCGTCTATCTGTCCTTGTTGTTTGCAGCGATGCTGCTGGACCACTACACCAAAATTTAATTCTGGGAATGCCGTGCCGTCTGGTTAGCCGCCGTACTTCGGCGGTTTTTTTCTGGGGACTCGGGTGGGTTCGAGTGCCGACGCCGCGCCATCATGCCCACCACATGACTCGGCCGAATCTCAGACTGCGATGAGCTATATCGGCCGTTTTGCGCCCTCGCCAACGGGCCCGTTGCATGCCGGCTCCTTGCTGGCTGCGCTGGCGTCCTGGCTCGATGCGCGCGCGCATGGCGGCCAGTGGCTGGTACGCATCGAAGATGTCGACAAGCCACGTTGCAAACCAGGTGCAGATCGTGAGATCTTGCGGCAGCTTGCCGAGTGCGGGTTGATCCCCGATGCGCCAGTGCTGTGGCAATCGCAGCGAGGGCCGGCGTATCAATCGGCGCTCGATAGCTTGCTGGTGAACAACAGAGCCTATGCCTGCGCTTGTTCGAAAAGCGAGATCGACCAGGTTTTACGGTCTCGAGGGCTGATGCTTCGACGCGGCGAGGAGCGCGTGTATCCAGGCACTTGCAGCGTGGGGCTTGGAGGGCGTCAACCCAGGGCTTGGCGATTGCGCTTGCCTGAGCCAGCTGGGGCGCGGGTGCATTGGGAAGACGGACGTCTTGGGGCTCAAACCGAACAGGTCGATCAGACCGTGGGTGATTTCGTGCTCAAGCGCGCCGACGGGCCGTGGGCTTACCAATTGGCCGTGGTGGTGGACGATGCCGCCCAGGGGGTTAGTCATGTGGTGCGCGGCGAAGACATGGCAGCTTCCACCGCGAGGCAAATCCTTCTGCAGCGCGCATTGGAGCTACCCACGCCGATCTATCACCACATCGCCTTGTTGCACGATGCCCAAGGCCGCAAGCTGTCGAAGCAAAACGGCGCAGAAAGCCTCATGCCTGGCTATGCCGCGGTCCGGGATGCAATCCGAACGCTGGGGCTGACGCCTGCTGGAACAACGCTCGGGGAGTTGCTGGAGCACGCCAAGCGTCAATGGCTTGCGCGCCAGCACCAGGCCACATCCAGCCTGTCAGCGCGGCGCGAGCGACGCTAAGGCCTGTTCCCCTGCGGGCATCCAGAAAAGACGAGGTCTGGGCTGCACGGTTGGCAAATGTGTCGGGGCGGTGTGCCTCTACTTGGCTGAGGGCTTGCCCCCCAGCAACGCAGCAAGTGCGCGACGTGGGCGAATGTTGGGGGACATGGCACCACGAGTCGGCACGGCCAGGTTGTCTTCCCAAATGGGCTGCGCGTTGGGGTCGGCTTCATAGGGTTTATCGAACCAGGCATCGCGTGGTCCAGACCGATGGCTGCTGGCCGCGCGGGCCAGAGCAGGGGTGGACGACTCAGCTGATTTTTCCGGATGAACCGGCCGGCGGCTGGGGCGAGGCTCCACCGCGAGACTGCGAACTTCAATGCCGCGCTTGATCAGTTTTTCGATATCACTCAGCGAGCGGCTGTCGCGCTCGGTCGCCAAGGTGATCGCCAAGCCCGAAGCTCCGGCGCGGCCGGTGCGGCCAATGCGGTGCACATAATCTTCCGCGCTGAAAGGCACGTCGTAGTTGATCACGCCCGGCAATTCGACAATGTCCAATCCTCGCGCCGCAACGTCGGTCGCCACGAGTACGGAAACCTCATTGCGCTTGAAGGCGTCCAGCGTCGCCAGGCGTTCGGCTTGCGACTTGTCGCCATGCATCGCTTGCGCTTTCAGGCCGTCGCGTTCGAGGATGCGGGCCAGCCGGCTGGCACCCAGGCGGCTGTTGACGAACACAATGGTTTGCTTCAAATCATGTTCGCGCAACAACTGGAGCAGAGCCGGGTGTTTGCTGTCTTCGCTCACCTTGTAGACCAGTTGTTCCACATTCGTGGCCGTGGCATTGGGGCGCGCCACCTCCACGAGCACCGGATCTTGCAAATAACTCTGCGCCAGGTGCCTGATTTCAGTCGAGAAGGTCGCCGAAAACAGCAAGGTGGTACGCGCTTTGGGCAGGAATGCCAGGATGCGCTGCAAGTCCGGCAAGAAGCCGATATCGAGCATGCGGTCAGCTTCGTCAAGCACGACGAACTGCACCTGAGCCAGGCTGACGGTCTTGGCTTCGAGGTGATCAAGCAGTCGCCCCGGGGTCGCCACCAGCATTTCCACGCCCAGTCGAAGCGCAGCCTTCTGCGGGGCCATGTCCATGCCACCGAATACGCAGGCGCAACGCAGCGGCGTGTGGCGCGCATAAGACTGAATATTGCTGAAGACCTGATCCGCCAGTTCGCGGGTTGGCGCCAGGACCAGTGCCCGCACCGGATGTCTTGCGGGCGACACACTGCTTGTTGCCAGCGGCAGCAATTTCTGGAGGATGGGCAGTGAGAACGCTGCCGTTTTGCCCGTGCCGGTCTGTGCCGCTCCCATCACGTCGCGTCCCGACAGCACGATGGGAATGGCACGCTCCTGAATGGGCGTCAGACTCTCGTACCCCATATCAGTCACAGCCTTCAGCAAGCGCGCATCGAGCCCGAGGTCGCTGTAGCGTTGAGCGGGCTGGGGATTGGCTTCCAAGGCAGTGGACTGGTCGTTCATCAAGGCGGGGAGTTGTCTGGGGGGAAAACCCGAATTATGCGCCTGAACAACGACTTCCAAACATGCGGGCCTTGAATCGTGGTAGGCCGTGTTGGACTTGAACCAACGACCAAAGGATTATGAGTCCTCTGCTCTAACCAACTGAGCTAACGGCCCGAATTGTGCCGCCCAGGGCCGCAACGTTTTGATTCTAAGGGGCCGATGGGTTCAACTGGATTTTGTTGGCGCAGGCGAAGAAAAACGTTGTCGGCGAAGGGGCTGTTTGTCATAATTGGATACATGAAGCAGCCCATCCGCCTCTTACTGCCTGTCGATGGCTCTGTCTATACAAGGCGGGCGCTAGATTTTGTTCTGAGCCGCCAAGAGTGGTGGCGTGAACCGCCGTTTTGCGTTTTGTTGCATGTCGAGTCGCCTGTGGGTACGGCGCTTGCCAGGTCTTATCTGTCGCGAGACATGCTCGACAGTTACTACGCCGAGCAGAGCGAGGCGGTGCTAGCGCCTGCGCGTGCAAGCCTGCAGGCCGCTGGGTTGCAGTTGGAGGCGCGCCATCGTCACGGAGATGCGGCAGCGCAGATCGTGAAGTTCGTCCGCGAGCACGAGATCGATTTGGTCATGATGGGTTCGCACGGCCATACGGCGCTCAGCGGCATGGCGCTGGGATCGGTCACGACCAAGGTCATTGCGTCTTCCAGCATTCCCGTGCTGATCGTGCGCTGAACGGTTGCACGCATGGGCTCGATCAGGCAAGCACAGTTCGGCATCACGCTGGTCGAGTCACTGGTTGCGGCGGCGCTTTTGGCGGTCTTGCTGGCGGTCGCCATGCCGGGGTATCGCGCCATGATCGACACCAACCGCCTGAGTGCAGGTGTCAACGCCTTCTCGGGTAGCTTGCAACTGGCCAGGTCCGAGGCCGTGCGGCGAGGGCAGAGGGTCACGCTGTGCGTGAGCGATGATGGCAAGAGCTGCAGTTCAACGGGTGGTTGGCATCGGGGCTGGATCGTGTTCCATGATGCCGACGGCAATGCCCAACGCGATCCCAGCGAGGCCTTGATTCAGGCACAGGCAGCCCGGCAGTTTCTTTCCATCCGTGGCAATCAGCCTGTTGCACGCTATGTTTCTTACACCGAGCATGGCTGGCCGAGACTGACGACGGGTGCTTTGCAGATGGGAACTCTCACGTTCTGCCTGCCCGGGATAGCGGGCCACAGCCTGATCCTGTCGAGCGCGGGGCGGGCCAGATTGAGCGACGCGGTTTGCTGAGACGCTCGACAGTTCGAGTGTCAGCGCCTCAGCGCTGGCTCAGTGCATTGCCCACCAGCTTGGCGGTGATGTCCACGATCTGAATCATGCGGTCGTAGGCCATGCGGGTCGGGCCAATCACGCCCAGGGTTCCCACCACCTGGCCATCGACTTCGTAAGGCGAGGTAATGATGGAAAGCTCCTCGAACGGCACCACGTCGTTCTCGCCGCCAATGTAGATGCGCACGCCCTCGGCCCGCGCCGAAACGTCCAGCAGCTTGAGCAGATGTGATTTTTGCTCGAACAAGTCGAACAGCCGACGCAGGCTGGCGAGGTCGTTCGACAGGTCGTCAACTTTCAGCAATTGCTGCTGCCCGGAGATGACCACCTGGTCTTGCTGCTCGGCCGCAGCCTGGCTGCCCACAGCCACGGCGGCCTGCATCAGCGTGACGATTTCACTCCGCAGATGCTCCACCTCGCCACGCAGTTGCGCGCCCATCTGCTCGAAACTCAGGCCGCTGTAATTGGCATTCAGATAATTCGCCGCTTCCACGAGCTGGCTCTGGGCGTAGGGCTGGTCGGACAGGATGATGCGGTTCTGCACATCGCCGCCCGAGTCCACCAGGATGACCAGGATGCGCTGCTCCGACAGGCGCAGGAACTCGATGTGGCGGAAGGCGGCGCTGCGCCGCGGGCTCATCACCACGCCGACGAAATGCGACAGATTCGAGAGCAACTGCGCCGCTTGCACGATCACCTTCTGCGGCTCCACCGTGGCCAATTGCGTCTTGAAACTCTGCTCCAGCTCGTCGGCCGCCGACATGGGGCGGGCCGTGAGCATGGTGTCGACGAACAGGCGGTAGCCGCGCGGCGTGGGCACGCGCCCGGCCGAGGTATGCGGGCTGGTGATCAGGCCCAGGTCTTCCAGGTCGGACATCACATTGCGGATGGTGGCTGCCGACAACTCCAGCCCCGAGGCGCGCGACAAGGTGCGCGACCCCACCGGCTGACCGTCGGCGATATAGCGTTCGATCAGGGTCTTGAGCAGGACTTGGGCGCGTTGATCCATGACCATCCGATTTTAGGAGCGCAGCCAGGCGCGCGGCAGACATGCCCTCCCGGCGCTTGGTGGCGCGGGGCTGTGCTGTAATTCAAGACGCCGCCCCGGCATTCGCTGTCTTTGCACGATCGGCACCCATCGGCCCACACGGTTCAACACAGCACTCATGCCCATTTCCGCATTCCAACAGGCCATTCTGATCGGCAAGTATCAGGCCGTTGGCGTCAGCCGAACTTTGGCGGAAATTGGTGCCTGGCTGGCAGAGAACGGGGTCGAGGTCATGGTCGAGCAGCAAACGGCGCAGCACGGCGATCTTCCCGGTTATGCCGAACTCAGCCTGGCGGAAGTCGGCCGACGCGCTACTACTGGTGACTGGGTCGCGGTGGTGGTGGGCGGCGACGGAACCATGCTGGGCGCTGCGCGCCAGCTCGCGCCGTTCGGCGTACCGCTCATGGGCATCAATTCCGGCCGCCTCGGCTTCATCACCGATATCGCCGAGCCCGATTGGCGCCAGGCGCTTACGTCGATGCTGGCAGGGCATTTCGAGCGCGAATATCGCGCCATGCTCACCGGCGAGATCATGCGCGGCGGCCAGCGCATCTTCGACGGCATCGCCATCAACGACGTGGTGGTCAACCGCAGCGGCGCCACCGGCCTGGTCGAGTTGCGCGTGGACGTGGACGGGCGCTTCATGTATGTGCAGCGCGCCGACGGGCTCATCGTCGCCACGCCCACCGGCTCCACCGCCTACGCCATGTCGGCCGGCGGCCCCATCCTGCATCCCAGCCTTCCCGGGCTGGTGCTCGTACCCATTGCCGCGCACACCTTGTCGAACCGGCCCATCGTGCTGCCGGAGCACGTGCGCATCGACATCGAGGTGGTGTCGCCGAAGGACGTGGGCGTGAACTTCGACATGCAGCATTTCGCCGACCTGCTCGGCGGCGACCGCATCAGCCTGCGCACCGCGCCGCATCACGCCGTGTTCCTGCACCCGCCGGGCTGGAGCTATTTCGCCACGTTGCGCAAGAAGCTGCACTGGCATGAAATTCTCGGCGCCGAAGGCTAGTATGCATCGCCGTCCCTCACGACCTTGCGCGGCCTTTGCCGTGCCCCACTGCATGGCTGCGCCCGAGGCTGACTGACCATTCCCATGCTGCGCCGCCTGCATATCCGCGATTTCGTGCTCGTCGCCGAACTGGAACTCGAACTCGGCGCCGGCTTCACCGTGCTCACCGGCGAGACCGGTGCCGGCAAGTCCATTCTGATCGACGCGCTCAAACTGGCTCTGGGCGAGCGGGGCGATGCCACGGTGTTGCACCCCGGCAGCAGCCGCGCCGAGATCAGCGCCGAATTCGACGCCACCCCGGAGCTGACCGACTGGATGCATGAGCAGGGCTTCGAACCGCAGGACGGCGTGCTGCTGCGCCGCGTGATCGACGCCCAGGGCCGGTCGCGCGGCTACATCAACGGCAGCCCCGCCACGCTCACGCAGTTGCGCGCCGCCGGGGCGATGTTGGTCGACATTCACGGCCAACATGCCTGGCAAAGCCTGGCCCGCAGTGGCGCTGCGCGCGAGCTGCTCGACGCCCATGCCCAGGCCGCCGAAGCGGCCCAAGCTTGTGCGACAGCGTGGCGCCAGTGGAAGAATCTGAGTGAGCGGCTTGACGCGGCCCGCTCGGATGCCGGCCGCCTGCAAGACGAGCGCGAGCAACTGGCCGCGCAACTCGCCGAGCTTGCGCGCCTGGCGCCCCAGCCGCAGGAGTGGGAGCCGCTGAATGCCGAGCACCACCGCCTGGCGCATGCGGCTGAACTCATCGAGCACCTGCAGGCCGCCGAGCAACTGCTGGACGATGACGAGACCGGCACGTCGCGTCAACTGGCCCGCGCTCATCAGGAGTTGCATGCGGCGGGCCAGATCGACGCCAATCTGGCCGGGCTGATCGAACAGCTCGAATCGGCCCAGTCCTTGGTGCAAGACCTGGCACACGAGTTGGCGGCAAAGCTTCGGCAGACTGAACTCGACCCCCGCCGGCTGGAGGAGGTGGATGCGCGGCTGTCCGCCTGGCTGGGGCTGGCGCGGCGGCATCGCGTGCCGCCAGAGGAATTGCCTTCGTTGTGGCAAAGTCTGCAGGCCAAACTCGCCGAACTGGAGCAGGGCATCGATCTACCCGCGCTGGAACGCCAAGTCGAGGCGGCCGACAAGACCCTGCGCCAGGCCGCAGCGCAACTCAGCGCTCTGCGCGCCGCCGTTGCCCCCAAGCTGGCTCAAGGCGTGCAACAGCAGATGCAAAGCCTGGGCATGAAAGGCGGCCGCTTCGAGATTGCGCTGCAGCCGCTGGAGACGATTCAAGCCCAAGGCGCCGAGGATGTGGAACTGCTCGTGGCGGGCCATCCCGGAGCTGTGTTGCGGCCCATGGCGCGGGTTGCGTCGGGCGGCGAACTCTCGCGCATTGCCCTGGCGGTGGCCGCAACCACGTCGGCACAGCAACCCGTGGGCACCCTGATCTTCGATGAGGTGGACGCCGGCATCGGCGGCGCCGTCGCCCACACCGTTGGCCGTTTGCTTGCCACCCTGGGTGAGAGCCGGCAGGTGCTGGCCGTGACCCATCTGGCGCAGGTCGCAGCCTGCGCGGGTGGGCATCTGCAGGTCAGCAAGCAGAGCGCGGGTGAGGCGACGCAAAGCCGTATGCAGCGCCTGGATATGCCGCAGCGCGTTGGCGAGATTGCGCGCATGCTGGGCGGCGACGCAGCGTCCGCCGTCGCCCAGGCGCATGCGCGCGAACTGCTGCAATCCGCTTCGAACCCGAGTCAGTTGCAAACATGAACGACACCACCAGCCGCGGCATCGACGAAACAGCCACCCAGTCGCAGCGCATCCAGCTTGTGCTCCTCTCCGGCGTGTCCGGCTCGGGTAAATCCATCGCCCTGAATGCCCTGGAAGACGCCGGCTACTACTGTGTCGACAATCTGCCGCCGCAACTGGTGGACCAGCTTCTGGCCGTGGCCACCGAGTCCGGCCACACCCATCTGGGCATCGCCATGGATGTGCGCAGCGCCGACAGCCTGGGCCTGCTGCCAGCGCTGGCGCGCCGCCTGCGCCAGCGCTGCGACCTGCACTTCATCTATCTCGACAGCACCACCGACATGCTGGTGCAGCGCTTTTCCGAAACGCGCCGCGCCCACCCGCTGACAGCGCGCGGGCTGGCCCCGGTGGCGCCCGACCAGCCCTTGCCGTTTTCGGCGCCATCGCTGATCGAGGCCATTGAACTCGAGCGCGAGCTGCTGGCGCCCGTGGCCTCATTGGGCCTGCACATCGACACCAGCGGCCTGCGCCCTGCGCAGCTGCGTTCCTGGGTGCGCCAGGCCGTAGGCGTTGGCGCCTCCCGGCTCACGCTGCTGTTCGAGTCTTTTGCCTTCAAGCGCGGCGTAGCCCTGGATGCGGATTATGTGTTCGACGTGCGCATGCTGCCCAACCCGCACTACGACCCATCCCTGCGCGGCCTCACCGGGCGCGACGCCCCGGTGGCCGACTACCTGCGCAGCCAGCCCGCCGTCATGCGCATGCTCGACGACATCACCGGCTTCCTGCAACACTGGCTGCCCGCAATGGCCGAGGACCAGCGCAGCTATGTGGTCGTTGCCGTGGGTTGCACCGGCGGCCAGCACCGTTCGGTGTTTCTCGCCGAGCAACTCGGCAAGCACTTCGCCGCCGAGTACAGCGTACTGGTGCGCCACCGCGAGCTCGACGCCGCGGACAGCGTCGGCACGGCAGCTCGTCAGCCAGGCGGGGCTTGATGATGGCCGTGCCCACAACGCAAGACTTGCCGCTCTTTCCTCTGCAAAGCGTGTTGTTCCCCGGAGGCCTGCTCGGGCTTCGGGTGTTCGAGGCGCGCTATATGGACCTGATCACCCATTGCCTGAAAACTGGCGACGAATTCGGCGTGGTGCTCATGCTCTCCGGCAGTGAGATCGGTCAACCGGCAGCCGATGCCGACCTCGCCGCCGTGGGTTGCCGCGCCAAGGTGCTGGACTGTGACATGCACGAGGCGGGACTGCTGCATGTGCGCTGCAAAGGTGGCAGCCGCTTCGTGCTGCGCAGCCACGAGACGGTGGCGCTCGGCCTGGAAATGGGCCGGGTGCAAGCCATGGACGATGACCCGAACGCCACGCTCGGAGCGCGTCACACCGGCGCGGCCTTCGCTCTCGGCCGTGCCATTGCGGCGCTCGATCTGCAGCGGCAAAAGCCATTTTTGCCGCCTTACCGACTGGACACGCCGGGCTGGGTGGCCAACCGCTGGGCCGAAATCCTGCCCATCGCCACCGAAGCCAGGCAGCGCCTGATGGAACTGCCCGACGGCACGCAGCGCCTGGACGTGGTCGACCGCTACTTGCGCCAGCATGGCATCGTCGCTGAATCGCCGCCTTTGCAGTAGTGGGGGCCTGTGTGCGTCCCGAGTGGGTCGTGAGTGCGCTTGCAGGGCCACCGCAGGGCGGTTCAAGTTGGTGCGACGGCCTGCGCGTCTTGCAGCTTGGCCAGGTTTGCGGCGGTCTGCAGGAGTTTGCGTACCGGGGCCGGCAAGCCCAGGGCCAGGGCTGCAGGCAGCGTGAACCAGTTGCCGCCGGCATCACGCGCGCCAGGCGTCGGCGTGATGCGCACCTGCAAGGGTTCGAGTTGCAAGTCCAGATGGGTCAGTGCATGCCGGGTGATGGGCCGAGGGCTGTGCTCGGTCAGCGCGCCCAATTGCGCCGCATGCCGCAGCGCTTGCTCGCGGCTGTCGAACTGGGGCAGGCACCACAGGCCGGGCCAGATGCCGGTCGCGCCGCGCCGCTCCAGCCAGATCGAGGCGGTGTCGGCCTGAGCGTTCTCCGCCCAGAGCAAGACCCAGGTCTGCGTACGTCGCGTTTTGGCGGGTTTGACGGGTGCGTCCCTGGCTTGTTGCTGGGCGCTCGAGCCATCCGCTGCATCAAACAGCGGCGTTGCGCCCGAGCCGGATTGGCGCGCGCGGCAATCGCCCTCGAACGGGCATTGCAGGCAGGAGGGGTTGCGGGGTTTGCACACCGTCGCACCCAGGTCCATCAAGCCCTGGGTGTAGGCCTGGATGTCGTGCTCGGGAAGCAGGCGCTCGGCCAGATTCCAAAGTGCGCGCAATTCGGCCGCGGCGCTGACCGGGGCGGGCAGGGCATGGGAGCGGCCCAGCACGCGTTTGACGTTGCCATCCAGAATGGCGGCGCGCTCGCCGAAGCAGAAAGCGGCGATGGCCGCAGCCGTCGAGCGACCGATTCCCGCGAGTTGCTGCAGCCCTTGCGCCGTGCGCGGAAAGACGCCGCCATGCGCATGGCAAATTTGCTGCGCGCAGCGGTGCAGATTGCGCGCGCGGCGGTAATAGCCCAGGCCGTCCCATTGCGCCAGAACCTCGTCTTCGCTGGCTTCGGCCAGCGCCTGCACGGTCGGAAAGCGCTGCAGGAAACGCGGGTAATAGGCGAGCACCACCGAGACCTGGGTTTGCTGCAACATGATCTCCGACAGCCACACGCGGTAGGGGTCGGTGCTGGCCTGCCACGGCAGGTCGTGGCGGCCGTGGCGGCGTTGCCAGGCAACCAGCCGCGCGGCGAAATGTTGCGGTTCCAATTGGAGCGGATGCAGGCGTTGCGGCTCCGCGGCAGCGGACGCTGCAACGTGCTGGCCACTCACTTCATGGCCCCCTCGAAATACTGGCGCAACTGGGCGCGCTGGTGGCGCATTTCGCTGGCTTGCTTGCGCAACTGGGCAATGCGCTGGCCGAGCTCGCCCTCGGCGTTTTCCACCTGCTCGAGGCTTTGCATGCGCCGGCCCAAGTTGCGCTTGCGTTCGCGTACCTGCACGTCGAGCTGCGCCAATGAGGCGCGGTTCCAGTGCTGTGCGTCGCGCACGCCGCGCTCCAGCAGGCTGCGCAGCCGTGCCAGCGCCGACAGCACCAGGCGCTCGGCGTGGGCGGTGTTCTGCAGCCGCAGCCAGCGCGCCGGGGTGAGGTAGCGCAGGTAATCCTGCTGGGTGCTGTCGAGTTCCAGGCGTATGCCTTCGAGCTTGAGCGCCTTGGGGCTGGGAACTGAAAATGCGAACTCGGTGTTGAGCTGCTCACAGGCTCCTGTCAGCATGGCGCGGTTTTCTTCCAGCGCGGCTTCAACCTCGCCGATGCGGCGGCGCACGTCGGCGAAAGTGGCTTCAAGCGCACCGCGCACACCGGTTTTCAACACCGCCGTCCTGATGCGCTGGCGCAGCTCGGCGAGCTGGCCGAGCGCCGCCTGCACGTCGAGCAATTCGGCCACCTTGCCCAGCTGGCGGGCGTTGACCACATGCAGCGCCTGGACCTTGGACAGGCCGGCGTCGAACTCCTTGCGCTCCATGCCGATGCGCATCACCAAGTTGCGCACCACATGCTTGTTCTTGCCTTCCAGTCCGGCCAGTTCCAGACGTTGTTCGTCGGCCTGCCGGATTCGCTGCTGGAACTGGCGCTCGAGCAGCATGAGCGTGTCGAGCAGGGTGGCGCGCCAGCCGCTGTCGATGAGCTCGCGCCGTTCGCGGTCAGCAACCTGGCTGAGCGCGGCTTCCAGTGCCGGCACGCCCGAGCGCTCGAGCAGTTCCGGGTCTTGCTGGATGCGGGCGAGCAGGGCTTTGTGGGCGCTGATGGTGAACACGCGCTCGACTGGAATTTGCAGGATGGAAGCCACCGACTCGCGCTGGCGCTCGATCTGGGCCTGCACTGCTGCAGGCCCCAGCAAGGGGTCCCAGAGGGTGTCGATCTTGTTGAGCACGACGAAGCTGCGCAAGCGCCCGGCCTCGCCCACATGCTGGGTCCAGAGTTCCAGGTCGCTGCGCGTGACGCCGGTGTCGGCACCCAGCAGGAACACCACGGCATGTGCCGCAGGGATGAGCGAGAGCGTGAGTTCCGGCTCGGCGCCCAGCGCATTCAGGCCCGGTGTATCGAGTATGGTCAGCCCCTGCGCCAGCAGCGGGTGATCGACGTTGAGCAGGGCGTGGCGCCAGCGCGGCACTTCCACCAAGCCTTCGCTGGTCCGCACGATCGCTGCGCGAGCGGCATCTTCCAGGTGGAAGCCCAGCTCCCGGGCGCGTTCGAGCGAAATGGCGAGCGTGTCCGACAAATGCGCCAGCGCCGTGCTCATGCCCTGCGCGTCGTCGGCCGCAAAGGGCAAATCATTCCAGGCGTCGTGCCGCGTTTTCCATTGCGCCAGGGTTGCGGCGTCGAGCCGGGTCTCGATCGGCAACAGGCGCAGGCCGGTGGGCAGGCGCGGGTCGGAGGCCAGCTCCATCGGGCACATGGTGGTGCGCCCGGCACCTGCCGGCAGGATGCGCTGGCCATGGTCGGAAAAGAAAATGGCGTTGATGAGCTCGGACTTGCCGCGAGAGAATTCCGCCACGAAGGCCAACTGCACCAGGTCTTGCCGCAGGCGCTGCTCCAGCCCGTTCAGACTGTCCTGCCACAGCGCCGGATCGAAATCCGATTGCCGCAGCCACTTCGACAGGGTCGCCAATCGCCCCAGACGCTGCTCGCGCCAGGCGCCGAAGCGAGTCCATTCGGCTTGCAGGTCATGAGGAAGCGAACGGCCGCCCGAAGCTTCCTCATCCCCCTCGGGGGGCGGCTGCTGCGAAGCAGCGGCCTGGGGGCGATGATGAGGAAGCGAACGGCCGCCCGAAGCTTCCTCATCCCCCTCGGGGGGTGGCTGCTGCGGGGCAGCGGCCTGGGGGTCGTTAACAGGAAAGGCCTGGTCATTCATGGGCGGAGGGCGAGCACGGCTGCAAGTTGAGGGCAGAGCCATAGCGTATCTCGCCGTAAGGATATCCGGCCGGATGGGCATCCAGGTGTTGCAAGGCTGCCATGTCAGAGCCAACTTCGGGCGGATGGATGCGCTGTGATTCAGGCAAGGCGCAGTTGCCTCTACGGCTACCGTTGCTGGCAATGAAGACAAAAATAGGTGCTGCGTTGCCCTTGGGTGATCCGGCTGATGCGGGTTCCGCACGCATGGCAGGGCAGGCCGGCGCGATCGTAGACCCGGGTGTTGAGCTGGAAGTAGCCGAGTTCGCCGTCGGCATGGGCGAAATTGCGCAGGGAGCTGCCGCCGGCAGCCACGGCCGCGCCCAGGGTGTTGCGTATCGCTTGCGCCAGGCGCTCGCAGCGTGGGCGCGAGAGCTGGCCTGCAGGAGTCAGCGGGTGAATGGCGGCGTGAAACAGCGCTTCGCAGGCGTAGATATTGCCGACCCCGGTGATGATGGACTGGTTCAGCAGCAAAGGTTTGATGGCGGCCTTTCTTCCCCGTAACGCCTGGTGCAACACGCTGCCATTGAAGCCCGCACCCAGCGGCTCGGGGCCGAGTTTGTCGAGCAGGGCATGCGTGGGACTGCCGGCTGCGTGCCAGACCACGGCGCCGAAGCGGCGTGGGTCACGCAGGCGCAGTTGGCCACGGTCCATGATCCAGACGAAGTGATCGTGGACCGTCAGCGCTTCAGCGGGTTGGTCCGCGGCCGTCCAGCGCAGCGAGCCGGACATGCCGAGATGCACGATGAGCTCCCCGGCCCGCATCCGCAGCAGCAGGTATTTGCCGCGCCGATCCAGTCGCTCGATGCGCTGTCCCTGCAGCTGTTGCGCAGCGCAACCCAGAGGCCAGCGCAGGGGCTTGCCCTGGATGATGGAGACGATGCGGGTTCCGACCAGCGCACGCTCGAGACCCAGGCGGGTGACCTCGACTTCGGGGAGTTCAGGCATGTGGGCATTGTGCTTGAGTAACCCACGGGTTGCAGCCTTGCGGCGCCCCCAAGGGGTAGACCGTCCCTTGGGGCCATCCGTGGCGGCAGTTCCAATCGCGGGGACCGACTCTAAAATCAACGCATCACGAGGATTCGTTCATGCGCCTTGCCGTTCTTGCCGCAGCCCTGTTGGCTGCTTCATCCTGGCTTCACCCGGCGCAAGCCGCCGCGCCCGAGGCTCAATCCGGCAGATCGGTCGCTGCGGCCATGCAGGACGACCAGCCTGGGGCGCAGGATCTGGCGCGGTGGTTCTACGCCGTGCTCACCGGCGAAATCGCAGCCAATACCGGCCATCCGGCCGTGGCCTACACCGAGCTGCTCAAGGCGGCGCGCGACATGAACTCCGAGCCGCTGTTCGAACGCGCCACCGAGGTGGCGGTCGCAGCGGGCGCGCCTGAACAGGCGCTTGCGGCCGTGAACGCCTGGCGCAGCGCCCAGCCCGAATCGCTCAAGGCGCAGACTTGGGCAGCGCAATTGCTGGTCGCGCTGGGGCGCAACGCCGACGCGGTGTCGGCCATCTCCCGCATCATCGCCATCACGCCCCAGCCGCAGCGGCCGAAAGCCATTCTTTCGCTGGCGCCGTTGTTCGCTCACGCCAATGACCCGCGTGCCGCCATCAATCTGGCGAAGAAGTCGTTGGCTCCCTATCAGGCCATGCCGCAGTCCAGCTTGGTCACCGGCCTGCTGCAGGCGCGTGCCGGCGATGCCAAGCTGGCCTTCGCCGCCGCATCCAAGGCTTTGGCCGCCGACCACGGCATGCAAGCCGCAGCGGCCTTGCTGCTGCAGACCTACACCGTGAACCCGCAACAGGCCGACGCGCTGTTGCAGCAGTATTTCGTTGCCAAGCCGGACGATGCCAATTTGCGCCTGGCCTGGATTCAGGCGGCGCTCGGGCAGCAGCGCGACGGCATTGCGCTGACCCAGGCGCAGGCGTTGAGCGCCACCAAACCCGATCTGCCGGAGGGCTGGCTCATCCTCGGGTCATTGCAACTTCAGCAGGAGCAGGTTCCGCTGGCGCAGAAGTCGTTGCTGACCTACCTCAGCCTGGTCGGCAAGTCCGGGGTTTCCGCGGCGCATGCCGGCAGCGCCCGCGCCTATCTGGCACTGGCCGACGCCGCCCGCAAGCAGCACGACTATCCGCAGGCCGAACACTGGCTGGCGCAAATCCCGGCAGGTCAGGAGTCCTTGGCCGTGGCCCTGCAAAAGGCCACCATCCTGGCCGAGCAGAACAAGCTCAATGCTGGGCTCGAGTTGCTTGACAAGCTGCCCAACGCCACACCTGAACAGCAGCGCGAGCGCCTGTTCGCCCGGGCCCAGCTCTACCGCACGGCCAAGCAATATTCCCAGGCCTACGGCGTGCTCAAGCCGGGGCTTGCGCAGTTCGGCAAAGACGCGGATTACGTCTACGAAACCGCCATGATGGCGGAGAAGGCCGGCGACACCGCGGAAATGGAAACACTGTTGCGCAGGATCATCGCTGCGAACACCCGCTACCAGCCGGCCTACAACGCCTTGGGCTACACCCTGGCCGATCAGGGCAAGCAATTGCCGCAAGCTCTGAAGCTCGTGGCCCATGCGCTCAAGCTCTCCCCCGGCAACCCCTTCGTGCTCGACAGCATGGGCTGGGTGCAATTCCGCATGGGCGACTTGAAGGCGGCGCGAACTGCGCTCGAACAGGCTTACGCGGCAAGGCAGGATCCGGAAATCGCAGCCCACCTGGCCGAGGTGCTGTGGCACCAGGGTGACAAGGCGCGCGCCCGTAAAATCCTGCATGAAGCCTTTGACCGCGCACCACTGGATGATGTGGTGAAGGCGGCGATGCAGCGCATGGATGTGCGGTTTTGAGCGGCCGCGTTCGCATGCCCGCGCGCGAGTCGGTTCCGCTGCGACTTGCGCGCGGGCGCAACTGGACCCTGCCCATTGCGTTGGGGCTTTCGCTGTTCCTCGCAGCCTGCGCCATTCCTCCCGCGCCAAAACCCACACCGGCCCAGGCCAGCCAGTTACGGCTGAACATCAGTGGACGCATTTCGGTGCTCACGGGCGAGCCGCCTGAGCAGAAAAACCTCTATGGTGGATTCAGGCTCGAATTGCTGGCCGGAGGTGCAGGCCATTTCGACGTGTTTTCCCCGCTGGGCCAGATGTTGGCCCAAGCCCGTTGGACGTCCGAGTCCGCAAGTCTGAACAATGGCCGGCAGACGCAGGACTACGCCTCTTTCGAAGACATGACCGAAGCGGCGCTCGGTGTGGCCCTGCCGCGCGCCGCGCTGCAAGACTGGGTGCGCGGAGAACCGGCAACCACGCTGCCCTTCACCCGGCTTGGCGACGGTGCCTTCGAGCAACTCGGCTGGCGGGTGCAGCCACGTTTCGAGTGCGGCAGGCTGCATGTGCTGCGCGCCCAGCGAATGCAAGGGCCCGCGGCGCAGCTCAGTCTGGTCGTGGACGAGACATCGGCACAGCGGGCAATCCCGGCGGCATCGTCCCCGGCACCACAAGCGTCGGGCTCGGCCTCGGCGACTTCCGAGTCGGCAAGGTCGTGAAGCCAGCAGTCGATCGCATCGCTGCACCAGGCAGGGG
The DNA here is from genome assembly GCF_900089495.1 of Thiomonas sp. X19. NCBI lineage: Bacteria > Pseudomonadati > Pseudomonadota > Betaproteobacteria > Burkholderiales > Thiomonas > Thiomonas sp. X19. Next base: position 1,014,888 of record NZ_LT605203.1, read on the forward strand.
CGTGACCGCGCTCTACAACGTCCCCGCGCCAGCCAAGATCAACTGGTTTTTGCATATCCTGGGCCGCCGCGCCGATGGCTATCACGAACTCCAGACCGTGTTCCAGTTCATCGACTGGTGCGACTGGCTGGACTTCGAGCGCAACGACACCGGCGCCATCACGCGCGAGGGCGGCGACGGCCTGCCTGGCGATGACCTTACCGTACGTGCCGCGCAACTCTTGCAACGGCATGCCGGTTGCCACTTTGGCGTACAGATCCATCTGCGCAAATCCATCCCCATGCAGGCTGGCCTGGGCGGCGGCAGTTCGGACGCCGCCAGCACCTTGTTGGCGCTCAACCGGCTTTGGGGTCTTGGCCTGGCGCGCTCCGCGTTGCAGCGTCTGGCGCTTCAACTCGGCGCCGACGTTCCCGTCTTCATCTTCGGCCGAAACGCCTTCGCCCAAGGCGTGGGCGAGGAACTGACAGCCGTGGACTTGCCCACCTGGCCCATGCTCGTGGCCTGGCCTGGTCAAGGAGTGTCCACCGCAGCCATCTTCACCTCCAGTGTCTTGACAAGAGACACGCCGGCCGTGACAATTTCTGGTTTTTCAGCATTTGTACGGCTTGCGCGAGCGGCGAAGGCGGAAGCGGGCAAGGTATCCAAGGCGGAAGCTGAGATGTCCAAGGCAGCTAAAGCAACTAAAGCAACTAAAGCAGGCACACCAGCTTTGCGGCAGGTCCAGAGCCTGGTTCCGGGTTTGGATTTTGGCCGGAACGATTTGCAGGCTGCGGCGCAGGTCGCCTTGCCGCGGATGGCTCAGGCCGGAGCCTGGCTGCTCGGGCAGACTGGCAGTGGTTTGGTTGCCATGAGCGGTTCAGGCTCGGCGCTCTTTTCGCCTTGCAGGCCAGGTTTGCAGGAAGGCTTGCCACCTGCTCCTGAGGGTTGGCGGATTCGGCAATGCCGGGCCTTGTCGCGGCATCCGCTGGCTGGCTGGGCGGCAGAGGATTGACGCCGGGGTAGGCGCTGCGGAACGCTTGCTGGCGTAGGCCGGAATGAAAATTTCGTACAATTTCCGATTCTGTTTTTCGGCGTCGCGGATTGAGGTCATTTGCTTTGGGGTTTTGCGCAGCCAAGGCGCGCCGTTGAAGGTTGTACCGTTGGGGAGTCGCCAAGTTGGTTAAGGCACCGGATTTTGATTCCGGCATTCGAGGGTTCGAGTCCTTCCTCCCCAGCCCGGCACCGGCGGTTTTTTTGCTTTGCCGGCAGGGTTATCCAGTTCAATGAGCCAGTCTGATATTGCTTGTTGCCCGCCAGGGCTGGCAGTGCAAGCGGATTTTCCTCTCCAAACCATGAATCAGAACTCGGCTGACTTTGTCGTTTTCACCGGTAATGCCAATCCGGCGCTGGCGCAGCAGGTGGTCGAGCAATTGGGCATCGGGCTCGGCCACGCTTTCGTCGGCCGCTTCTCGGATGGAGAGGTCACGGTCGAGATTCAGCAGAACGTGCGCGCCCGCGAGGTGTTCATCATCCAGTCCACCTGCGCGCCGACGAACGACAGCCTGATGGAGTTGATGATCATGGCAGACGCGCTCAAGCGCGCCTCGGCCGAACGCATCACCGCAGTCATTCCCTATTTCGGCTATGCGCGGCAGGACCGCCGGCCGCGTTCCTCGCGCGTACCCATCACCGCCAAGGTCGTGGCCAACATGCTGCAGGCCGTGGGTGTGGCGCGCGTGGTCACCATGGACCTGCATGCCGACCAGATCCAGGGTTTTTTTGACATTCCGGTCGACAACATCTACGCCTCGCCCATCCTGCTTGGCGACCTCAGGGCGAAGACTTATTGCGATCTCATCGTGGTCTCGCCCGATATCGGCGGCGTGGTGCGCGCGCGCGCCCTGGCGAAGCTCATGGACTGCGATCTGGCCATCATCGACAAGCGCCGGCCCAAGCCGAATGTGTCCGAAGTGATGAATGTGATCGGCGAGATCGATGGTCGCAACTGCATCATCATGGACGATATGGTGGACACCGCCGGCACATTGACCAAGGCCGCCGAGGTCCTCAAGGCGCGCGGCGCCAAGCGGGTTGTGGCCTACTGCACGCATCCGGTTTTTTCCGGCCCGGCGATCGAGCGCATCAACGCCAGCGCGCTGGATGAAGTGGTCGTCACCAACACCATTCCTTTGCGCGGCAATGCGCTCGAATGCCCGAAAATCCGCCAGCTTTCAGCGGCCCAGCTGATCGCCCAGACCATGCTGCGCATTGCCCAGGGCGGCTCGGTGCTGCAACTGTTCAACGAACAGGAAACCCTGTTCTGAAGGACGCCCGGCACGGTGCCGGGCGTCTTGTTTTGGAGTCTTCTTTCGAATTCGCGCCGCCAGAATTTGGCGTGCGAACCCAGCGGGATGCTGGTCGCGAGCATCCCGATTTGCAACCGGGGCCCAAGGCCCCATTTGAGGAGTCGACATGAAAGTCGTCGCATATGAACGCACAGCGCAAGGTACTGGTGCGAGCCGCCGCATGCGCAACGCCGGCAAGGTTCCCGGCATCGTCTACGGTGGTGAGCAAAAGGCGCAGATGATCGAGCTTGATCACAATGCCCTCTACCACGCCCTGAAGAAAGAGCAATTCCATTCGTCCATTCTGGATCTGGCGGTGGGCGAGCAGCAGACCAAGGTGCTGCTCAAGGCGTTTCAGGTTCACCCCTTCCGCCCCCTCGTGCTGCACATCGATTTCATGCGCGTGGCAGCCGATCGCAAGATCACGATGAAGGTGCCGCTGCATTTCGTGCGCGCCGAAGAGTCGCCGGCCGTCAAGCTCGAAGGCGGCATGATCAGTCATGTGCTGAGCGAACTGGAAATCAGCTGCCTGCCGGCCGATCTGCCCGAGTTCATCGAAGTGGACCTGAGCCAGATGCAGAAGGGCCATTCGCTGCACGCCAATGACCTGAAGCTGCCCGGTTCGGTCACGATCGTGACCCACGGCGCCGAGAACCCAGTCATCGCCACGGTGCTGAATCAGGCTGCTGCCGAGGCGGCTGAGGCTGCGGCCGAACCGGACGCCAAGGACGTCAAGGACGTCAAAGAAGGCGAGAAAAAAGCTCCCGAGAAGAAGTAATTTCTCGGTCATTGCGGCGGTTCGGTTTGTCGCCGGGCCTGTTGTGCAAACGCCACCTTGGGGTGGCGTTTGCTTTGGAGAGTTGCATCCTCGCAGGGAAGAGGGGCTCGGGAGCGGCTCTTCGCGCTTCGAGTCCCGTCTCTCAGACCGCTGGCACTGGGCGTGGCTTGCGGTTCTCGCCCACGGCGACGAAGGTGAGCGTGGCTTCGGTCACGCGGTAGACCTGGGTGTCTGGGATGCCGCGTTCAGCGAATACCTCGACCTGCACGGTGATGGAGGTGTTGCCCACCCGCACCACTTCGGCGTAGAACGACAGTACATCGCCGACGAACACTGGGTGCTTGAACACGAACTCCTTCACCGCAACCGTGGCCACCCGACCCCGGGCGCGCTTGGCAGCGGCAATGCCGCCCGCCATGTCGACCTGGGCCATGATCCAGCCGCCGAAAATATCGCCATGCATGTTCACGTCCGCCGGGCGGGGCTGGATACGCAGAACCGGTTCGCGGCACAAGGGCAGTTGCTGGGTTTCATTCATGGGAAAGACTCGCTGTGAGCAATGGTTGGCCGTAGGCATTGATGAATAATGCATGGATTTGCTGTTTGCTGCCGTGAAAGCAGGCAGCCATTGTCTTTCAATCCCATGCGACACCAAGGTTCATCCGACGTTCCTTTGCCCCCTCCGACCGCTTCGGCGCCCAAGTCCAACTGGGCTGCGGTGCGCAAGCTCGCGCCGTATTTGTGGGAGTACCGCCTGCGCGTCGTTGCGGCTTTGCTCATGCTGGTGGCGGCCAAGGTGGCGAATGTCGGCGTGCCGCTGGTGCTCAAGGACATCGTCGATGCACTCAACCTGAAGTCCGGCGATCCGCGAGCCGTGCTGGTGGTGCCGGTGGCGTTGCTGTTGGCTTACGGCGCCTTGCGCCTTGGGGTTTCGCTGTTCACCGAGTTGCGCGAAATCGTGTTTTCGCGCGTGACCCAGGGCGCGGTGCGCAACGTCGCGCTGCAGGTGTTCGATCATCTGTTCTCGCTGTCGCTGCGCTACCACCTGGAGCGCCAGACCGGCGGCATGTCGCGCGACATCGAGCGCGGCACGCGTGCCATTTCCAGCCTGGTGTCATACACGCTCTACAGCATCCTGCCGACGCTCGTGGAGATGGCTCTGGTGATCGGCATTCTGATGGTGAAGTACGACTGGTGGTTCGCCGGCATCGCCCTGGTGGCGCTGGCCGCGTACATCATGTTCACGGTTGTCGTCACCGAATGGCGGACCAGTCTGCGCCGCACCATGAACGAGCAGGATTCGCGCGCCAACCAGCGCGCGGTGGACGCATTGCTGAACTACGAGACGGTGAAGATTTTCGGCAACGAGGCGCACGAGGCCAGGCGCTACGACGACAACCTGCACCGCTGGATGGTCGCAGCGGTGAAGTCGCAGAACTCGCTGTCGCTGCTCAACCTGGGGCAGAGCTTCATCATCGCCACCGCCGTGACGCTGCTGGTGTGGCGCGCGACCGTTGGCGTGGTCAATGGCAGCATGAACCTGGGCGATCTGGTGCTGGTCAACGCCTTCATGATCCAGCTTTATGCGCCACTGAGCTTTCTTGGCGTGATCTACCGCGAAATCCGCCAGGCCCTGACCGACATCGAGCGCATGTTCTCCATCCTGGAGCAGAACCGCGACGTTGCCGATGCGCCGGACGCCCGGCCATTGGCTGTGAGCCAGGGCACGTTGCGCTTCGAGGATGTGCAGTTCGGCTACTCGCCCGCGCGCCAAGTGCTGCAAGGCCTGAGCTTTGAAGTGCCCGGTGGCGAAACGGTGGCCATCGTCGGGCCGTCGGGCGCGGGCAAATCCACGCTCTCGCGCCTCATGTTCCGCTTCTACGAGGTGGACTCGGGCCGCATCACGATTGACGGCCAGGACATCGCCCAAGTCACACAGGCCAGCCTGCGGGCGGCGCTGGGCATCGTGCCGCAAGACACCGTGCTGTTCAACGACACCATCGGCTACAACATCGCCTACGGTCGGCCTGGTGCCAGCCACGAGGAGGTGGAGGCGGTTGCGCGCGCCGCACAGATTCACGACTTCATCACGCGCCAGCCCCTGGGCTGGAACACGCAGGTGGGCGAGCGCGGGCTCAAACTTTCGGGCGGCGAGAAGCAGCGCGTGGCCATTGCCCGCGCTTTGTTGAAGAACCCGCCCATTCTGATCTTCGACGAGGCCACCTCGCAACTCGACTCGGCCAATGAAAAGGCCATTCAGGCTGAAATTCGCATGGCCTCGCGTAATCGCACCACGCTGATCATTGCCCACCGGCTGTCCACCGTGGTGGATGCGCACCAGATCCTGGTGCTCGCCGCCGGGCGCATCGTCGAACGCGGCACGCATGCGCAGTTGCTGGATCTGAGCGGCGTCTACGCCCGGATGTGGGCGCTGCAGCAGGAGCAGTCGCGCCAGTCGCAATCACCCGAGTTGTTGCAGGTTGCCTAGTTTTTTCGATTTTTGCGGTGGATTGTCGAAAGCCCGCTGCGTGAACGACTAAGCCTGGAAAATGTCGCTTGCGCGGCTGAATCGTGTTGTTACACTTCGTCGATCATTATTTCAACTTGTTGACGGAGATACACATGACCATGTGCAAACAGCTTGTCCTTGGCGCGGCAATGGCGTTGGCTTTCACCGCAGTACAAGCCGAGGCGCTCACCGGCACTTTGAAGAAAATCAAAGACACCGACAGCATCACCGTCGGCTACCGCGAGTCGTCGATTCCCTTCTCCTACCTGGACGGCAACGGCAGGCCCATTGGCTATGCCATGGAGTTGTGCGGCAAAGTGGTCGACGCCGTGAAGGCCGACCTGAAGATGCCCAACCTCAAGGTGAACTACGCCCCCGTCACGTCGAGCAACCGCATCCCGCTGCTGGAAAACGGCACCATCGATCTGGAATGCGGCTCCACCACCAACTCGGTGGCGCGGCAAAAGCAGGTGGCGTTCGGGCCGACCTACTTCATCATCAACGTCTCCGCCGCGGTGAAGAAAGATTCGGGCATCAACGACTTCGCCCAACTGGGTGGCAAGACCATCGTCACCACCTCGGGCACCACCTCCGTGCCCTTGCTGAAGAAGTATGAGAAGACCAAGGACCTGGACTTCAAGGAAATCTACGGCAAGGACCATGCCGAGAGCTTCCTGCTGATGGCCGACGGCCGTGCCGTGGCTTTCGTCATGGACGACATCCTGCTGGCCGGCCAGATCGCCAACTCCAAGGATCCGGCCGCCTACAAGATTCTTCCCGGCTCGCTGCGCCAGGAACCCTACAGCATGATGCTGCGCAAGGACGATCCGCAGTTCAAGGCCCTGGTGGACAGGACCATCGACGGGGTGATGAAATCGGGGGAGATCAACAAGATCTACGCCAAATGGTTCACCAGCGCGATTCCGCCCAAGGGCATCAACCTGAACTTCCCGGAAACCCCGGCGATCAAGGAAGCCTTTGCCCACCCTAACGACAAGGGCGTCGAATAAGCTGCTGGGGGGCGGGCCAGCCGCAGGCTGGCCCGCCCAATCCTGTGCCCGCCGCCGCGACCCGGTGGCGCCGGATCTGACCCCCGGGTCCAAACGACCACGGGCTGAAAGCTCGTCATGCTCGACCTCGGCATCTTTTCGCAAGACACCCCGGATGGCGACACCACCTGGGGCATGTCGCTGCTTTCCGGTCTCGAATACACCCTGATCCTCGTCGCCCTGGCTTGGGTCGTCGCCATGGTGCTCGGCACCTTGCTCGGCATCGTGCGCACCACCGACAAGCGCTGGGCCGTGCGGCTGGGCGACGTTTATGTCGAGCTGTTTCGCAATATCCCGCTGCTGGTGCAGTTCTTTCTCTGGTATTTCGTCATTCCGGAGTTCATTCCGCCACTCAAGCGCCTGGCCATCGCCATGGACCCAACCAGCTTCCAGCTGCTGGAGTCGGTCATCTGCCTCGGGCTGTTCACCTCGGCGCGCATCGCCGAGCAAGTCAAGTCGGGCATCCTGTCGCTGCCGCGGGGCCAGCGCATGGCGGGTTACGCCATGGGGCTGACGCAGACGCAGACCTACCGCTACGTGTTGCTGCCGATGGCGTTTCGCATCGTCATTCCGCCGCTCACGTCCGAGTCGATGAATCTGGTGAAGAACTCGGCGGTGGCCTATTCCATCGGACTGACGGAGCTGTTCTTTCGCACGCGTGAGATGGGCGAGATGACCTTCCAGTACTTCGCCGCTTTCGGCGCCGCAACCTTGCTGTACATGACCGTGGCGTTTTCCATCAATCGCGTGTTCGCCTGGGTCGAGCGCGCGGTGGCGGTGCCGGGCTACCTTGGCGGGAAGAGCTGAGATGGGTGCGTTCGACTGGTCATCCGTCGTTCAATCGCTGCCCTTCCTGATGAAGGGCCTGGCCTACACCGTGCAACTCACCGTGGTGGCCGCCATCGGCGGCACGTTGTGGGGAGTTCTGTTGGCGCTGGCGCGATTGTCCAGCATCAAGTCGCTGGCTTGGGCGGCTGCGGCCTATGTGAACCTGATGCGTTCCATCCCGCTGTTGCTGGTGATTTTCTGGTTCTACTTTCTCGTGCCCATCATGCTGCAGTGGATGATGGGCGCGGAGTACCCGCCCCGCATCGGCGCCGAGCGTTCGGCTTACGTCACCTTCATCCTATTCGAAGGCGCCTATTTCTGCGAGATCGTGCGCGCCGGAATCCAAAGCATTCCGAAGGGCCAGCTCGGCGCGGCCTATGCCACGGGGTTGACTTATGCGCAGGCCATGCGCCTGGTCATCCTGCCGCAGGCGCTGCGCAACATGCTGCCGGTGCTGCTGACGCAGATCATCGTGCTGTTCCAGGACGTCTCGCTGGTGGCGCTGCTCAACGTCACCGACTTCGTCGGCGCCGCAGTCAAAATCGCCCAGCGCGACAGCCGCATCGTCGAGATGTACACCTTCGTCGCCGTGGTGTATTTCGTCCTCAGCTACTGCCTCTCACTGGGCGTGAAGCTGTTGAACAAGCGCGTTGCCATCATTCGTTGAACACCTTGAACCGAACCGACCCATCATGTCCATGATCGACATCCAGGCCATCAGCAAGTGGTATGGCAGTTTCCAGGTGCTCACCGACTGCTCCACCCATGTCGACAAGGCAGAGGTCGTCGTGGTGTGCGGGCCGTCGGGCTCGGGCAAGTCCACGCTGATCAAGTGCGTCAACGCGCTCGAACCGTTCCAGAAGGGCGACGTGATCGTCGACGGCATTTCCGTGGCCGCCTCCAAGACCGATCTGCCCAAGCTGCGCGCCCGCGTCGGCATGGTGTTTCAGCATTTCGAGCTGTTCCCGCATCTGTCGGTGATGCAGAACCTGACGCTCGCACAACTCAAGGTGTTGGGCCGCAACAAGGCGGAGGCCATCGCCAAGGGTGAGCATTACCTTGAGCGTGTGGGCCTGGCCTCGCAGCGCGACAAATTCCCCGGCCAGCTCTCGGGCGGCCAGCAGCAGCGCGTCGCGATCGCCCGTGCGCTGTGCATGGACCCGATCGCCATGCTGTTCGACGAACCGACCTCCGCGCTCGACCCCGAGATGGTGGGCGAGGTGCTGGAGGTCATGGTGGGTCTGGCCAAGGATGGCATGACCATGATGGTGGTGACGCACGAGATGGGCTTTGCCCGCAGCGTGTCCAGCCGCGTGGTGTTCATGGATGCAGGACGCATCGTCGAGGACTGTGCCACCGGCGAGTTCTTCGGCAACACCCAGGCGCGCAGCGAGCGCGCGCAGCAATTCCTGGGCAAGATCCTGGCGCATTGACCCGTGCGGGCCCGCATGCGCCTGGAGCGGGATGGCCGCAGCAGTACCATTTCGCGGTCATCCCGTGCCGCCCGCCCTGCTCATGTCCCAGCTGCAAACTCTCACCATCACCCGCCCCGACGACTGGCATTTGCACCTGCGCGACGGCGACGCGCTGACTGACACCGTGGCGTGGACCGCGGCGCAATTCTCCCGCGCCATCGTCATGCCCAACCTCAGGCCGCCGGTGGCGAGCACCGCGCAGGCGCTGGCATACCGCGAGCGCATCCTCGCGGCCCGGCCAGCGGGTTCGGCGTTCGAGCCGCTGATGACGCTGTATCTCACCGACACCACGCCCCCGGCCGAAATCGAGCGCGCCAGGGCCAGTGGCGCGGTGCACGCGGTCAAGCTCTATCCATCGGGTGCCACCACGAATTCCGACAGCGGCGTGACCGACCTGGCCCGGGTCTACCCGGTGTTCGAGGCCATGCAGCAGCAAGGCATGCCGCTCCTGATTCACGGCGAAGTCACCGACCCCGAGGTCGACGTATTCGACCGCGAGGCGGTGTTCATCGAGCGCCATCTGCTGCGCATCCGGCGCGACTTCCCGGCGCTCAAGATCGTGCTGGAGCACATCACCACCGCGCAGGCTGCAAGCTTCGTGCGCGAGCAGGCTGCGGTGGATGCGCGTGGCGCGCCGCTGCTGGCCGCCACCATCACCGCCCACCATCTGCTCTACAGCCGCAACGCCATGTTCGCCGGGGGCGTTCGCCCGCATTACTACTGCCTGCCCGTGCTCAAGCGCGAGCGCCACCGCCAGGCCTTGCTGGATGCCGCAACCGGCGGCGACGCGCGTTTCTTCCTTGGCACCGATTCGGCACCGCACGCACGCGCCCTGAAGGAGGCGGCCTGCGGCTGCGCCGGATGCCTCACGGCGCCCCATGCGCTGGAACTCTACGCCCAGGCTTTCGAGCAGCGCGGCGCGCTGCACAGGCTCGAGGCTTTCGCCAGCCATTTCGGCGCGGACTTCTACTGTTTGCCGCGCAACACCGGCACCCTCGCACTGGAGCGTGTGCCCATGGCAGTCCCCGAGTGCTTGCCCTATGCCGGGGGCGACGTCGTTCCGCTGGGCGCCGGGCAGATCCTGCCGTGGCGCCTGGCATCCGCATTCTGAGCCCCCGCGATCAGATCCGCATCGCCGCCGTTGGCACCTGGTACTGCGCGGCCCCCATCAGGTCGATGCCGCAATCCAGGTTGTCCAGCCAGTCCAGCAACTGGCCGATGGCCGCACCCTCGAGCGGCGCGCCATGCTGGGGCGCGATCATCGCGATGTCCAACTCGCGCACCATGCGTACCCACAGCTTCAGAATCTTGTTGCTCACCATATAGCGCTTGTGAAACGCCTCCATGCCTGGCGGCATCGGGTTCAGATTGGTGAGAAAGTGCGAGGCCCTCTCCCCGCTGACCAGCGATACGCCCAGATCGCCCGAGAACAGGATCCGGCTCACCGGGTCGTAGAACTGGAAATTGCCTTCCGAGTGCATGACGTGCGCCGGCAGCAGCCACAACTCGGTCTGGCCGAAGCGCAGCCTGCCGCCCTCGTCGGGTACGGCAACGATGCGGTCGTCGGTCTTGCCGAACTTGCAAAAGTGCGGGGCGAAGCGTGCCCACAGCTTGGAGATCACGAGCTTGGCCTGGCTGGATGTCATCCAGCGGTCCAGCGAGGCGATGATGTCCGGGTCGGCGTGCGAGGCCAGGATGTAGTCCAGACCCTGGGGTGCGATGTGCTTGCGTATGCTCAGGCTCAACTCGTTGTAGGTCATGTTGCCGCCGGGGTCGAGGATGACCCCTCCGCCGTGATCGACGATGAGGAACTGGTTGGCCTGCACCGCCTCGGCCTCTTCGGGCACGAGGTCGGTGAACATCACGCAGGCGTGCTGCGGGTCTTTGTAGAGTTCGATGGGCATGGAGGGCGCGCAAATTTACAGGATAGAGAGCAGTGCCGGGCGGCGGCTTGAGCCAGATCAAATACCTGCCGGTGCATGGTTCGCGGATAATGCACGTTGCGAAGCGGGCCGGGCAGCCGCGCTGGCGCGGGGCGACCCGCGCGGTGAGGAAGGTCCGGACTCCACAGGGCGGGGTGACGGCTAACGGCCGTGCGCGGCGACGCGACGAACAGGACCACAGAGACGAGCAAGCGCGGCGCAAGCCGCGTGGACGTGAAACGCGGCAACCTCCACCCGGAGCAACACCAAATAGGCAGGCGAAGCAGGGCTTTCGGGCCTTGTGAAAGCGCGGCCCGCGCGAGCCTGCGGGTAGGTGGCAACGAGCCGCTGCGGTAACGCACGGCCCAGAGGAATGGCTGCCACGTCGGGCAACCGATGCACAGAATCCGGCCTACAGGCCCGCTTCGCACTGTTTTCAGTTCCGGCGTTTCGGCTGCGCCAGCCGAGAGGTGTCGCAACACTTCGGGCGCTGCGGTTGGATGCGCCGAAATGGCGCAAAAGCAGCGAGCGGATGCATCATGGGAGGCCAGCCGCACCACGGCAGGCAGCACGCAGCCGGCGTGCAGTCCAGCGCAGGAGCATCCCATGCAGATCATGCTCACCCGTCAGGCGAGGTCGAGGGCATCAGCCCGCCACGCTTTCGCGGCCGGATGGAGTTGGCCCTGACCGAACGCGGCCAGCGCCAGGCCGGCGCGCTTGGCTTGGCGCTTGCGGAGCAGTGCAAACCTGCCGCCATCGACACCAGCCCGATGCAGCGCTGCCGCGATACCGGCGCTGCCATTGCCACGGCCTGCGGCTTGAGCGCCCAGGTGCAAGCGGGCATCGACGATTTCGACTACGGCGAATGGCAGTGGAAGACCCACGAAGAAGCCCGCACCCAATTTCCGCGCGACTTCGCGCTGTGGAAGCAAACTCCGCAGTGGATGCGATTCCCCGGCGGGGAGTCTTTGCAGGCGGTGGCGCTGCGCACCGCCGATGCCTTGCGCCAACTGCTCACGCGCCATGCCCATGACACCGTGGTGCTGGTGGCGCACGACAGCGTCAATCGCGTCATCCTGTTGCCAGCGCTCGACCTGCCGCTGTCGGCCTACTGGCGCATCGAGCAAAGCCCTTGCTGCATCAACGAACTGGAGTTGAGCGCCGGCGGCCATGTCGGCATTGCACGCGTCAACGACACCAGCCATCTGCGCGGCGTGGCGTGAGTTTTTCGCTGACGGCGAGTTGATAAGAGCTGACAATTCGAAACACGCCACCGATCCCAACTTTGTTGTAATGCATCCCAGGAGATGACATCCTCCTGACCCCAACCGCCTCCCGGCTGATGATGTCTGTTCTGCGCTCCGTGTCGCCACGCTGCGCGTCGGACCATGCCGAGGAGACGACGATGTCCGCCACCAAGCCCTGCCCGTTCTGCCAGATCACAGAACCGGTACTGCGCAACAATCTGGCCTATGCGATTTTCGATCGCGACCCGGTGACTCCGGGGCACATGCTCATCATTCCCTATCGCCATGTGGCAGACTGGTTCGACACCACCTGGGACGAGAAGCGCAGCCTGCTCGCGCTGGCCGACGACGCCCGCACCCTGCTCAAGCGCGAGCACGACGCCGACGGCTTCAACCTCGGCGTGAACTGCGGACTGGCCGCCGGCCAGAGCATTCTCCACGTTCATCTGCATCTCATCCCCCGCTACCACGGTGACATGGACGACCCGCTGGGCGGTGTACGCGGCGTGATCCCGGCGCGGCAGAAATACTGATACGGGCGCCGAACTTCGACGCCGCTGCTGGCTAAGCCCCGCGCGCAAGCGCCAGGCGCTGGCCTTCGTGTTGACGATCGGCGTGCCCAGCCAGTGCGCCGATTGCACCTACGAAGCTTCGCGCAGTGTCCTCGGCCTGCTCTATCAGGCGTCGCCGGACTGGCGGGTGGCGTTCTGTCTGGTCATGCAGTTGGCCGCTTTGCCGCTGTTCGCCAGCTTGGCTGCGACGCATGCAAAACCGCGTCCTACCCCTAACCACCGTTTACAACTGCATGCGGTTTGGTTGCTGATCTCAGGGAAAGCCAGACCTGGACTGAGGGCACAAGGCGATGGATTCGCCGACACTTTGCCCGCCAAGCTTCACAGGGCTGATGACTCCTACCCAATGCGCGCCCCAGCCGCGCATCCTGTCGTCACGGGTTCAGGGAGGAGCCATGCAAGCAGCCACAGCACATTCATGCCTGTCGCCGATTGATCCATCCGTCGGCCAGTGCCTTGTTGCGCGCCTTGCGGCAGCATCTGGCTGCCCTGCGGGCTTCGCCCGGCCATGCCGAGCTCATTGCCCAGGCCAAGGCGCTGGCTGGCGCGGTTTCGCGCCGAGCATGAGGCTTTTGCCGGCGCGCGCCTGCCGCGTCTCGACCGCGAACTTGCCTGGTATCTGTCATGGCACGACTTCACGCAACGCTTCCCGCGCTGCGTCTGCGCGTGTGCCTTGCCGAACTCACCACGCAACGCGGGAAGATCGAAGCGGACGACGCCTTCGACGTCGCCCTGGCGCGCAATTTTGTGGAGGCGGGACAAGCGGTGGTCAGCAACGGCTTTGCCTTACGCGGGGAAGAGCGCATGATCGTCGTCACCGGTCCCAACCATGGCGGCAAGACCACGCTGGCGCGTACCTTCGGGCAACTGTCCCACATCGCCAACCCGGGTCTGCCGGTGGCGGCCAGCAGCGCCACGCTGTTGCTGTTCGACGGCATGTTGACCCATTTCGAGCGCGTGGAGGACATTGGCAGCCAGCGCGGCAAACTGCAGGACGACCTGGTGCGGATGCACCGCATTCCGGCCGCCGCCAGCCCGCGCAGCATCGTGTTGATGAACGCAATGTTTTCCTCGACCATCCTGGACGACGCGCTGGAACTGGCGCACCGCATCATGACGCGCCTTTGCGCAATCGGTGCGATGTGTGTGTTCGTCACCTTCCTCGATGAGTTCGCCGCGTTCGACGCGCAGACCGTGAGCATGGCCGGCATGGTCGATGCGCGGCGATGGCCCTGGCGACGCTTTTCTGCACGATGTTGCCTCCCGCGTGCTGCTGGCCGCCACAGGCGAGGGCGACGCCCGCATCATTGCCTGGCGGCAAGCCGCGTCGCGCGACGCGCTCGAACATGCGCCGGAGCTGCGCGGGCAGCATGCTCGGGCCTAGCCGCACTGCGCCTGCCAGGAGACGATATGCCCGGCGGGCACCATCTGTTGGATGCGGGGCAGCACGGAGGCCACCACCTCGGGGTCGTCGTAGAACTCCAGCACCAGCGGCAGATGCACGTTCAGGCGCAGCAGATCGTCGGCATGCACCTCCCCTTTGCTGCCGAAACCGGCCACGCCACGAAACACGGTGACGCCGTGGACCTTGTGCTGTTCGTGCAGCAGCTTGAAGATTTCATGCATCAGGTTGTGGCCCTGCACCTTGTCGCCTTCCTTGATGTAGATGCGCGCCATCGTGACGGTTTTCATGGGTCAGACTCCCAGGTTGTGTGAAAGATAGGCGCCGAGCGCCGTGCCCAGCATGGACAAGACAACGGACAGAACCACGTAGAGCCCGGCCTTGGCCGCCTCGCCGTTTTCAATCAGGGTCAGTGTTTCCAACGAAAAGGTGGAAAACGTGGTGTAGGTGCCGACACCACCCGTGAGGATGCCGGTACGCATGGCCGGGCTGATGGCGGCGTACTTCAGGGTTTCATAAAACAGGAAGCCCATCAGGAACGACCCCAGCGCATTGATCGACAGGGTGGCGAAGGGGAACGACCTCCCCAGCGAGCGTTGCACGACGAGGGTGTGTCCGTAGCGGCTGAAGGCGCCGATGAGCGCGAAGATCGCGATGTAGAGGAATGTCATCGAAGTTGCTCGTCGCTCAGGAGTCGGTGAATTGCAGATGGCGCGACAGATAGGCGCCGAAGAACGCGGCGGCGACCGAGAACACCACGGACGCGCCGATATAGAGTGCTGCCAGGATGAAGTGCCCATGTTCGAGCAGATGGATGGCCTCGATGGAGAAGGTGGAAAACGTGGTGTACGTGCCGAGGCCGCCGGTGAGAATGCCTGTGCGCAGATCCGGGCTGACGTTGATGCGCTCCAGCGTTTCGAAGAACAGGAAGCCCATCAGGAACGACCCCAGCACATTGATCGACAGGGTGGCGAACGGGAAGGCGTCGCCGAGCACGCCCTGCACCACGAGAGACTGCCCATACCGGGCAAACGCGCCCAGGATGGCGAAAACGGAGATGTAAACGGAAACCATCAAACGTCCTGAAAATCAAGAGAGGGCGGCCAGTGCCGCGATGCGTGCCCGGCGCGCTGCCCAAAGCGTCATGAAAGCAACCGGGATTGTTGTTGTTTTCTCCAGAGCGGGTGGCTCGCGGCGGCGGTTGTGCGCGCATCAGGTCGGCGGCGCCCACACCAGAACCAGCCCGAACACCAGCACCAGCAGGATGCCGATGTAGGCGAGATACGCGTTCATCAGGCCGTTCTGCAGAAAACGCAACTTGCGCGCCAGCCCATGCACCGTGCGCACTGCCGGGGTGAACAGCAGCGCGCCGAACACGGGGGCTTGCGAATAGCTGAACTGCAGTTCCTTGAGAAAGTAGGGCTTGCCTTCGAACTGCCGCGCCACGGCGTTGTGCGGGCGATAAACAAAGTTGTAGAACACCCGCATCGCGTTGGAGAACGACAGCGCGGTGGTCGCTCCGGCGTGGGCGGCGTAGTCTTCGCCGCCGCACCACAGCGGCGCGCGGCGTACCGCAAAGCGCCTGCGGCCCCAGACCAGCCAGAGCGGCAACAGCGCCAACAGCGGCACGGCCATCACCAGCATGGCCGGGGAGATGAAGGCAAACCCGGCCGACAGCGGCACCAGCAGCCAGCCATGGGTCATTTGCCGTGCGGCATTCACGGCGGGCCAGGCGGCTTGTTGCATCAGCGGCAGCCACCACACCAGGGTCACGGCGAACACCGGCGCGGCCAGGCCGGTGATGAGCACGGAGAACCTTTGCAATGCCGTCAGTTCCGTCTGGTGTTTGCGATGTTGCGCGGAGTGCTCCTCGTTCTGCCCCAGCAGGCCGACGCCGAACAGCTTGACCATGGTCGCCAGGGCGATGGCGGTGGTCAGCGCCAAGCCCGCCCCGGCCAGCGCCAGGGCGATGCGCGAGCCGTCGCCCTTCAAGGTGAAGTCGTGGAACAGGGCCTGGAACAAATACCACTCGCTCACAAACCCGGCGGTGGGCGGCATGGCGGCCAGGCTCATGGCGGCGAACACCGCACCCAGGCCGAGGGTGAGCGGCGCATGGCGCAGGATGGCGTTTTGCCGCAGATGATGGTTGCCCTGCAGCGCGGCGGCTGAATCGGCCGTGAGAAACAGGCTGCCCTTGGCCAGGCTGTGGCCCATGAGGTGAAGCATGCCCACCGTCCAGGCCAGCGCCGACAGCATGTCCTGGCCACCGGCGCGGAAAATCAGCGCCGCGCCCAGCGCGGTCACGGCAACCCCGGCGTTCTCGGCGGAGGAAAACGCCAGCAGCCGCCGCCAGTCGCTTTGCTGGAAGGCGTAGAGGATGGCGAGGATGGCGGTGAACATGCCCGCCGCCAGCACCACCACACCAAAGCCCGCCAGCCAGGGCGGGTTGCCCATCCATTGCAGCAGTGCACGGCCCAGGGCGAAGTAGGCGGCGTTCAGGACGATGCCCGACATGAGCGCGCCGGTGGAGCCGCTGCCGCTGCCGTAAGCCCCCGGATACCACTCGTAAAACGGCAGCAGTCCGAGCTTGGCGCCAAAGCCCACCAGCCACAGCAGGCCGAGGAAGAAGGCCGGGGCCACGCCCCATCCGGTCCACTGCAGGGCGTAGGTGCCGAAAGCCAGACTCTGCCCCAGCATCAACACCGCCAGCAGCAAGGCCACGCCACCCACCTCCAGCAGCGCGAGCATGAACAGGTTGTCGTGCCCGGCCTGCACGCTGCGATGGTCGGCCAGCAGCATGAGCGCGCCGCCGAACCCCATCACCTCCCAGGCGATGAGAAAACTCGCGCCGTCTTGCAGGCCGTACACGCCTAAAGCGCCGAGCAGCGACAGCGCCGCGCCTGCGGCCCAGCCGCGTGTGTGCTTGGCGCCGCCGCGCAGGGTTGCAAAGAAGGCGGGCAGCAGCGCGGGCAGCATCAGCCACAGCGCGGCGGCGTCGGGGTGGAAGATGACGGGGGCATCGCCGAGTCGCAGCACGGCCTGCCCCGCGCTGCCGCCGGGCAGGCCCCACAGCGCGCCGACGGCGGCGAGCACGCAGCCCAGCGCGAGAAGCAAGCGGGGCAGGGCCGTACCCATGAACAAATCCGCCAGCAGCGCCAGCACCCAGGCCAGCGCGGCCAGGCCGAAGGCGGCCAGCGCGATGGCATCAGGCGTGTTCATGCCGGCCTCGATGGACGCGCTGCGGTCGGCGTTTCAGCAGCATCAGCAGGGCTTCGATCAGCGCGGCCGGGTTGGGCGGGCAGCCGGGCAGCCACACATCCACCGGCAGGATGCCCTCCAGCCCCTGATGGCAGGCGTAACCGCCACCATTGGTGCCGCTGCCGGTGGCGCAGGTGCCCGCAGCCATCACCCAGCGCGGCTGCGGCATGGCGTCATAGGTGCGCAGCAGCGGCTCGCGCATCGCGGCAGTGACGGGGCCGGTGACCAGCAGCAGATCGGCGAAACGCGGCGACGGGGTGAAGAACACACCCAGCCGGTGCAGGTTGTAGAAGGGGTTGAGCAAGGCTTGCA
Organism: Thiomonas sp. X19; assembly: GCF_900089495.1. Classification (NCBI taxonomy): domain Bacteria; kingdom Pseudomonadati; phylum Pseudomonadota; class Betaproteobacteria; order Burkholderiales; genus Thiomonas; species Thiomonas sp. X19. The sequence goes on from NZ_LT605203.1 coordinate 1,032,564, forward strand.
GCTCGCTCTCGCAGCCGTTGCACGAACCGGCATCGACGTGGCGGACGTGCAGGCTTTTGCCGAAGATTTTGAGTTCCCGAGTGAGCGCTTGTTCGTTCGAGTCTCCCCCTCCCGACCTTCCCCACGCGGTGGGGGATGCGTGATCCGCCTCCTCCTCAAGCTGGGGGGAGGTTTTTACCGAACCATGGTTCAACAAATCCGCCTTGTCGCGCACGCCGAACGCCCAATCGTGGCTGGCGCTGAGCGCGCCCTCGGGGCAGACCTCGGTGCAAAGCTGGCAGCCGACGCAGCGGGCGTAGTCGAGTTGCACATGTTGGCCAGTGTCGACGCCAATTGCGGACGCTGGGCATGCAGCGACGCAATCGTTGCAGCCGCTCTGCGCCGCGCTGCAGCGCGTAGCGTCGAAGCGAGGCAGGCCGAGCACGCCATCCTGCCCGTCGGGGCCGGGGCGCTGCGGCCAGGGCGTGGTGGCGCGGCCCTTGTGCCATCCGAACCAGGTCCATACCGGCATGGTCGTCTCCTTACCGATCCGCACCGGCGACGGACAGGCCGAAGCTGGCCTCGTTGATGGCGTAGTCCATCATGTTGCTGTCCTCCACGGTGAAGGGGAACACCCGCCAGTTGGAAAACGACGGGTCCTTGATCTTGACGCGCTGCAGCCGGGTGCGCGTGGCATCGAGATGCACCGCATACAGCAGGCCGCCGCGCGTGGTTTCCACCCAGCCCAGGCCTTCACCATGGGGATCGGCTGGTTCCAACACCTCGTGCCGCAGCACCGGACCGGGCTTGACGCGGCCGATGGCCTGACGGATCAGCGCCAGCGATTCGCGGATCTCCTCCATGCGCACCAGCGAGCGGGCGTGGGCGTCACCTGTTTTTTGCACGGGCACGGAAAAGCGCACCTTGTCGTAGTTGGCGTAAGGGTGGTCGCGGCGCAGATCGCGGTCGAGGCCGCTGGCGCGCTCGATCGGTCCGCAAGCGCCCTGGTCGAACGCAACCTGGCGGTCGAGATGGCCGGTCGTCATCAGGCGGTCGAGATGGCTGCGGGTGTTTTCAAGGCGCTGCAGATAGCTGCCGATGTCGTCGGTGACGGTGTCGAGCGCGGCGTCCAGGCCGCTCACATCGAGGTCGCGGCGCAACCCGCCGGGGGTGATGAGGCCGCGCAGAAACCGGCTGCCAGTGAGTTTGGCGTTGATCTGCTTGAGCCGTTCTTCGAGCAACAGCCCTTGCGCCTCGCCCACTTTCAGCGTGGTGGTCTTCGACAGATGGCCGAGGTAGTGCAGGTGGTTGTAGAGCCGCTCCAGTTCCGCGAGGATGACGCGCAGATAGCGCGAGCGCGACGGCGCACGCCAGCCCAACGCGCCTTCCACCGCCTGCGCAAACGCCAGCGCATGCGCCACCGAGTCGATGCCGCTGACCCGCTCGGCGAGCACCGCGCCCGCACGGAGGTCGGGAGCGCGCAAGGCAACGCCGGGCCGCCCCAAGTGCCCCCAGGAGATGGCAGCGTCATTTCCTGGGGGCACTTGAAAACGCGCTTCCATCGCGCGGTGTTTGTAAAACAGCCGCGGGTGATAGTGCAGGATGCCTTCGCCGATGTAGAAGAACAGGAATTGGGCGGACTCCACGATGTCCGCACGCACCGGGCCGAAGGGCAGGCGCTGGATGTCCGGCCCCAAGACCAGCGGCACGATGGGCGGTTGCGGGGTGAAGTCGAGAGCCGCGGCATGGATGTCGAAACCATGCGCAAGCGGTGCAGGTTGGCGCGGCATGCCTTCGTGCAGCACCAGCGGGTTGGGCTCGGGGTGGCCGGTGAAGCGCAGGCCGTCAAGGTCCATCATCTCGCGCTCATACCAGCCCAGCAACGGCAGCTTGTCGGCCAGCGAGGGCAGGGTGTGGTTGTCCGGTCGCACGCGCCAGACTTTGTAGGGCTGGTTCGCGCCCAGGCTCCCGAGGAAGCCGCCGGGCCGCCCCAAGGCTGCCTCACCCCCATGGGGGGCGGGAGCCGCTTGCGGCGACCTGGGGGCGCTCACGACATAGATCACGTCCAGCCCGCCGTCGCTGCAGCCGCAGGCGTAGGCCATCTGCATGCGGCCATGGGCGCTGGGGGTGTCGCCCAGCGCGGTGAGCAGGGCGTCGGCGGCGGCAGGCAACTCCCCAGGTCTCAGGCGGATGGTGTCGCAGTGGCGCATCTCACACCCCTCCCAGTTGCGTGGCGATGCTGGCCAGATGGTTCCAGATCGGCGGCAGCCACCACAGTCCGAGCAGCAGGATGGCGACCAGTGCCACGGCCATCGGCGCGACATGCACGAAGCGCAATTTCAGATGCGGCGCATGCTTCGGACGCGAGCCAAAATACATGGCGCGGAAGTGGTTGAGAAAGCCGATGAAAATGACGATGAGCAGCACGGCCATCCACCATACCGCCCACGGATTTGTACTCACCATGCCGCCGCGCAGGATGGTGAGTTCCGAGAGAAAAAGGCCGAACGGCGGCGCCCCGGTAATAGCCACGGCACCGGCCAGCCAGATGGCGCCCGAGCGAGGAAAAAAGTGCAGCACACGGCGGATATTGGCAATCTCCTTGCTCTCGTAAGCGTGCATCATGTTGCCCGCGCCGAAGAACACCAGCGACTTGGTGAGCGAGTGATTGAGCATGTGATACAGCGCGCCGATCACCCCCAGCGGCCCGCCGAAACCGAAGCCCAGCGCGACCACGCCCATGTGCTCCACGCTGGAATAGGCGGCGAGGCGCTTGATGACGGTCTGGTGGCTGATGAACAGCGCTGCCACCAGCAGGCTGAACGCGCCCAGCACCACGAGTGCGGTGCGCGCCGCGGCCTCGATGCGGGTGTGCTGCAGGATGTGCAAATAGCGCACGATGCCCAGCATGGCGCAGTTGAGCAGCGCGCCCGACAGCATGGCCGACACCGGCGCCGGGCCCTCGCTGTGCGCATCCGGCAGCCAGGTGTGCATCGGCGCCAGGCCGACCTTGGTGCCGAAGCCCACCAAGACCAGCAGGAAGGAGAGCAGCAGCAACACCGGCTCGGCCTTGGGGGCGATGCCGGCGAGGTTGGCCCAAGTCATGTCGTACTCCGGGCCGAGGATGAACGTGCCGGCCCAGTAAAACAGCACCGTGCCCAGCAGCGCCAGACCAAGACCTGCGGAGACGATGACGATGTACTTCCACGCCGCTTCGATGCTTTCCGGCGCGCGCTGAAAGCCCACCAGAAACGCGCTGACGATGGTGGTGAGGTCAATGGCGATCCAGTACAGCCCGGGGTTGTTCTGCACCGGTGCCAGGAACATGGTGAGCGCGAACGCGGCGAACAGGCTGTAGAAGCGGTGCAGCCGCGCCAGCTCCCCATGCATCCAGCGCATGTAGCCAATGGCGTAGACGCTGGCCAGCAGATAGACGATGGCCAGGCACAGCATCACCCACACGCCGAAATCGTCGAGCAGCAGGCCATGGTTCAGCGCGGTGACCGCCGTGTCGGGCGTGGCGATGAGCAGCACGATCACCAGGATGAGGTCGATGATCGCCGCGGCGAGATTCAGAGCCTCGGCCAGCCGCGAGTGCCGTGACACCCAACTGCCCACCGCCGCCAGCGCAGTGACGGCCCAGATGGCATACAAGACATTCCAGATCACGTCTTGCTCCAATCGCGTCGTTCGCTGGTCATCGCCTCACCCCACCAAGCGCGTGAGTTCGCGGCTGCTGGTCGTGCCCACTGCCTTGTGCAGGAAGCGGATCAGCATGCCGAAGGTGGAGACGATGATCAGCAGGTCGAAGAGGATCACCATTTCCAGCAACAGCGGCATGCCCGGCACCAGGATTTGCGAGCCGAGAAAAATGCCGTTCTCGATCACCAGCAGGCCGAGGATGGAACTCACCGCCTCCGCGCGCAGCACCAGCATCAGAAAGCCGATGAGCTTGAGCGCGAACATGGCGGTCAGCGCCAGCACGGCGATGTTGTCCACCAGGTTCATGCGCGCCCCCAGCTTCTCCGCCACCGCATAGGAAAACAGCACCAGAAAACCGCCGAGCACGATGCTCGACGCCGGTTGCAACAAGGGCGTGAATTCCCGGTTCTGCCCCAGGTCGTTGACGATGCGCACCAGCAGGTACGGCAGCAGGGTGCCGCGAAACAGCGCGGTCAGCGCGGCGATGAAAATCAGCTCCGGGTAATGCCCGGTGATGCCGACGGCCAGCGACAGCGCCGCAATCACCCATGACTCGGCGGCGAAGGCCAGGATGTGGTTCTTGATCCAGTGCGAGCCCAGCATGACGAAGGCCAGGATGAGCGCGATGATGATCAGCAGGCTGAAGATGGATGCCTGCACGCCGCCGAGGTGGAAGATCAACATGGCATGCTCCTCACACCTGCCGCGCGACGATGGCGAGGATGGCCATCAGGAAGGACAGCGCCAGCGGCTCCTGATAACGGTAAAAGCGCAGGCGCGATTGCGCGGTATCGACGAACACCATGATGAGCCCCAGCAGCGCCCACTTCGCCAGCAGCGCCGCGGTGGCGCCGGCGATGCCCAGCGCCGCGCCCTGGATGGACAAGCCCCAGGGGATGGTCAGCACATTGAGGAAGATGGTGTAGAGAATGGCCTGCTTCATCCACGACGCCCACTTCAGCAGCGCCAGCAGCGGGCCGGAGTATTCGAGAATGCGCGCCTCGCCGATCATGTAGATCTCATCGTGGATGCTCGAATGGATCGGCAGGCGCTCGGTTTCCACCGTGAGCAGAATGAAAAACGCCGCCACCAGGAACAGATGCGCCGGGCCCCAGAACACCGCCGGCTGCGCCACCAGCAGGTGATTGACGACGAAGGGCAGCATGGCCTGCGCCAGCAGGGTGATGCCGACGAACACCATGATCAGCGTCGGCTCGGCCAGGATGGCCAGCATGGCCTCGCGGCTCGACCCCAGCCCGCCATAGGGATGACCGCTATCGAGACCCGCGAGCAGGATGGCGAAGCCGGCCAGGGTCAGCATGAGGCCGCCGCCCAGGATGTCGCCCATGTCCGAGAGCGGCAGCGGGTAGTTGGTCAGCACCGGGATGAGGATGGGCACCGTGAGCATGGCCGAGAACGCCACCACCGGCGCGGCCCAGAAAATCCACGACGCGGTTTGCGGCACCACGAGCTCTTTGCGGAACCACTTGGCCAGATCGCGGTAGGGCTGAAACAGGCTGGGGCCTGCGCCGCGCTGCACCTTCTCTTCCATCATGGCGATGAAGCCGTGCAGCAGCGGAGAGAGCAACACAATCGCCAGCACCTGGGCGATCTGTGGCCATACGGCTTGTGCTTGCATTGACTCCTCCCATGCAGATCACCCGCCGCACGCAGCGGCACTGGGTAGGAGTCATCAGCCACCGGCTGGCGCCGGTGGCGGTTGCGGCGAACTCCATCGCCGTCTCGTTTGCAATCATTTTAAAGCGTCGAAAGTCCCAGGTCAAGGCGACATTCGTGCCCAAATGCAACGAACCTGGCCGACCTGCCCACCCATGGCCGTCCGGCTGCAGAGCATGGCATGGACTTGCCAGCGGTACGACAAAAGGCGGGTTCCTCCCGTGACCCAGGGAGGCGGTCCTGGCGGCCGAGCCCAGCCAAGCCAGGGCCGCTTCGGCCCCCAGCATCGGCATGCTGGATGAGTGCGGAAGACGACGGCCGCAGGGTTCTGCCTTCTTGCGCCCTGCGCCCTGCCCCGCGCAGGGCGATCGCCAGCTTCGCTCCTTGCGGCGGCCTCGACCCGAATGTATCGCTTGCACTTATGGATTCAAGTACTTCATTTAAGGGCATTTTTTTGACTTTATCTGTCCAAAAACACAGCTTTGATGACGGCGCTAAGTGCTTGTTTGATAAGCCAATTTTTCAATTTGCCCTATTGACGATGGTCTTTTTGCCCCCTACAGTGCAGCCAAGTGCAAAAAAGTGGGTAAAAGTGCAGAGGCCGGGCTCTGCGCTGAAGGCAATCGGAGAAGCGCGTGTTCATTGGCATATCGGCGTTGACGCTGGACGGCAAGGGTCGCATGACCGTGCCTGCGCGCCACCGCGACATGCTGCTGGCGCAGGCTGCCGGTCGGTTGACCCTGACCAAAAGCCCCGAGGGCTGCCTGATGTTGTTCGGCGACGCGCAATGGCAGGAATTTCGCGCCAAGATCAGCCAGCTGCCCATGGAGGCGCAGGGCTGGAAGCGCATCTATCTGGGCCACGCCACCGAGACCGAGATCGACGCCACCGGGCGTGTGCTCATCTCGCCTGAACTGCGTGCGGCGGCGCGCATCGAGCGCGAGATCGACTTGATCGGCATGGGTTCGCATTTCGAGATCTGGGACCGCGCCACCCACCAGTCGCGCGAGGCGGCGGTGATCGAGGCCGGCATGCCTGAAGCGGTACGCAACATCGTGGTGTGAAGGTGACCCCAGATGCCAAACCCCGCCCCCACCGCTGCAGCGCCTCTGCAGCACCGCACCGTTTTGCTGCACGAAGCCGTCGAGCTGCTGATGACCGACCCGGCCGGCATCTACCTGGACGCAACCTTCGGTCGCGGTGGCCACACGCGGGAGTTGCTGGCGCGCCTGGGGCCGCAGGCGCGCGTGGTGGCGCTGGACCGCGACCCCCAGGCCATTGCCGCCGGCCAGGATTTGGCGCGGGCCGATGCGCGGCTGACGCTGGTGCACGCCGCGTTCTCCGACTTTGGCGCGGTGCTGGATGGGCTGGGCTTGCCCAAGGTGCAGGGCATGCTGTTCGATCTGGGCGTGTCGTCGCCACAACTCGACGAGACCCGGCGCGGTTTCAGCTTTCGCGGCGACGCCCCGCTGGACATGCGCATGGACACCACGCGCGGCCTGACCGCAGCGCAATTCCTGGCCGAGGCCAGCGTCGATGACATCACCCGGGTGCTGAGAGATTATGGCGACGAACGGGCTGCTTTCCCGATTGCAAAGGCGGTTGTGGCTCGCCGCGAACGGGGCGAGCCCGTCACTCGTACCGCAGAGCTTGCCGGCCTCGTGGCGCAAGCGGTGCGCAGTCGCGAACCGGGGCAAGATCCGGCCACGCGCACCTTTCAAGCTCTTCGGATTCACGTCAATGCCGAGCTTGCCGAACTCGAAGCGGCACTCGCGCAGGTGATGGCCAGGCTGGCTGATGGAGGACGCCTCGTGGTCATCAGCTTTCACTCACTCGAAGACCGCGTGGTGAAGCAGTTCATGGCGCGGCAGTCGCGTGCGCCCGAACAGACGCGCGAGCAACTGCGCCTGCCGGTGGCGCCGGCGGCGTTTCATCCGGGCTTGAAGCTGTTGACCAAGCAACGCCCCGCTGCGGCCGAAGTGAAGGCCAATCCGCGTTCGCGCTCGGCCATGCTGCGCGCCGCCGAACGCCTGCCTGGCGTGGTGGCCGCGGCAGTGGCGCCGGAGGTGGGCGCATGACGCGGCTGAACCTGCTGCTGCTGCTCATCGCCATGGCCAGCGCCATGCTCGTGGTGCGGGCGCAGTACGAGGCGCGGCGCACCTTTGCCGCGCTCGACGCGGCGCAGCAGCGGGCGATGCAACTGCAACTCGACCACGACCGCCTGCAGGTGGAAGTGCGCGCACTCTCCGTGCCCGGGCGCATCGAGGAGCTGGCGCGCAACACCCTGGGGCTGGTGCCGGTCACGCCGGCGCGGACCGACTACATCAGCGCCGCGCGGCTGCCCAGCCTGCCGGCATCCATTCCCACGCGATGAAGCTCATGAAAAAACGCGCGGCCGCCTCAAGTTTTCGCATTCCTCTCGGTGGGAGGTTGCTGCAAGGCAGCGGCCTGGGGGCGTTTTCATCGCGCAACCTCGGTCCGGCTCCGCGCCAGACGCACAGCAGTCCGCTGTTGCGCCTGCGCCTGCCGCCCGGGCGCGCCTGGCTGGTCAAGGGCCTGCTCTACCTCGCCTTCATCGCCCTGATCGGGCGGGCGCTGTGGGTGCAGGTCATCACCACCAACTTCTACCAGCAGCAGGGTGATCTGCGCTTCATCCGCACCATCGAGCTGCCCGCGATGCGCGGGCGCATTCTCGATCGCCACGGCAATATTCTGGCCTCCAGCATCCCCGTCAAAACCATCTGGGCCGACCCCGAAACCCTGGAGGCCGATCCGCGCAAGGTGGCCGAGCTGGCGCAACTGCTCGAGCTCAACGCGGCCGAACTGCAGCGTCGCCTGAGCCTGGACAGGCAGTTCGTGTATGTGAAGCGCCAGGTCGACATCGACACCGCGCGCAAGGTGCAGGCGCTGGGCATCAAGGGCATCTATTTCTCTCCCAGCTACAAGCGCTACTACCCCGAAGGTTCGGCCGCGGCGCAGCTGGTGGGCTTTACCGACCTGGAGAACCAGGGCCAGGCCGGCGTCGAACTCACGTTCCAGAAAGACCTGGCCGGCCATTCGGGTACGCGCAAGGTCATGCGCGACCGCCTCGGCAATGTGATCGAGGACGTCGGTGGCGGCGTGCCCCCGGTGAACGGCGACGACGTGCAACTGTCGATCGACAGCAAGATCCAGTACCTCACCTACCAGGCCTTGAAAGATGCGGTGGTGAACAACAAGGCCAAGAACGGCAGCGCCGTGGTGCTCGACGCCACCAACGGCCAGGTGCTGGCCATGGCCAACTACCCCAGCTTCGATCCCAACCATCGCCGCAACATGACCCAGTCGGACATGCGCAACTACGCGCTGACCGACACCTTCGAGCCCGGCTCGGTGATGAAGCCCATCACCATTGCCGCCGCGCTGCAGGCGGGCGTGGTGACGCCGCAGACCGAGTTCCACACGGCGCCCGGCTGCCTCAACGTCTACGGCAACAACATCTGCGACGACTTGGACAACGGCACCATCGCGCTGCCCCAGGTCATCCAGTATTCCAGCAACGTGGCGACGAGCAAGATCGTCATGCGCATGAATCCGCGCATCCAGTGGGATATGTACACCGCGGTCGGCCTCGGCCAGCGTCCGCAGGTGCCGTTTCCGGGCGCGGCCAGCGGTCTGGTGCGGCCGTGGGAGAAATGGCGTCCGATCGACGCCGTGACCCAGGGCTTCGGCTACGGCATCTCGGTCTCCACCTTCCAGTTGGCGCATGCCTATCTGTTGTTCGCCAACCATGGCCGCATCATTCCGGCAACCCTGTTGAAAAGCACCGCCACACCGCAAGGCGTGCAAGTGGTGTCGCCGCTGGTGGCGCGTGAGATGCGCAGCATGCTGGCCTTGGTCACGCAGCAAGGCGGTACCGCACCCGGCGCCGCCGTGCCGGGTTACACCACCGGGGGCAAGACCGGCACCGCCTGGATCTGGAAGGGCAAGGGCTACGACAAGCACCTGTTCCGCGCCCAGTTCGTCGGCATGGCACCCATCGGCCATCCACGCATCGTCATGGCCATCTCGGTCGACCAGCCCAGCGGCGGCAAGCATTTCGGCGGCGACGTCTCGGCTCCGGTGTTCGCCAGCGTGGCGCCGCAGGCGCTGCGCATCCTCGGCGTGCCGCCGGACCTGCCGGTCAAGCCCGATGTGGCCCCGGCCATCACCGCCGCCGCCCAGCCCTCCAAGCCCGCAAGCGCACTCCACAAGGAGGGTGCGTGAGCGCCGCGCCCGGCTCCGTCGGCGCCGTGCTGCATGCCGTGCGTGCCGCCGCGGTTCCAGCCGGGGCAGCCTGGACTTGCGACTCGCGCCAGGTGCAAGCCGGCGATCTGTTCATCGCCTGGCCCGGCGCCGCCAGCGATGGACGGCGCCATCTGCCCGAGGCCTTCGCCCGTGGCGCCGTGGCCGCCCTGGTGGAGGACGACGGTGCCGATGGCTTCGATCTGCCGCCCGCCACGCTGCGCGTGCGCGGCCTGAAAGCGCTGGCCGGCGAACTTGCCGCCGCCTGGTACGGCCAGCCCTCGCGCCACATGACCGTGCTGGCCATCACCGGCACCAATGGCAAGACTTCCTGCGCACTCTGGGCGGCGCAGGCGCTGGCCGCCGCCGGCAAGCCTTGCGGCGTGGTCGGCACCCTGGGCGTGGGCCTGCCCGGCGCGCTGCAAGCCACCGGCCTGACCACACCCGACCCGGTGCGCCTGCAGCGCGAACTGGCGGCGATGCTGGCGCAGGGGGTGCGCCATGTCGCCCTCGAAGCCTCGTCCATCGGCATCGAGGAAGGGCGCCTCGCTGGCCTGCAGGTTCACACCGCCGGCTTCACCAATCTGACGCAAGACCATCTCGACTACCACGGCGATATGGCCGCCTATGCCGTCGCCAAGCGCCGCTTGTTCGACGCCCACGCGCTGCAAGCCGCGGTGCTCAACATCGACGACGCCATGGGCGCAGCCCTGGCGCAACACACGGCGCAGCGTGGCATGCGCGTCATCACCACCGCGCTGGACCAGCCTGCCGACTGGCGGGCCGAGCTTGCCGACACGCCCACTGGCATGGCCGTCGAGTTGTGCCACGCCGCGCAGCGGGCGCAGGTTGCGCTGCCGTTGGTCGGGCGCTTCAACGCCGCCAATGTGCTGGTCGTGTGCGGCCTGCTGCAAAGCTGCGGTCTGGGCTTCGAGGTCATCGTGCAGGCGCTTGGCGCCATCGCCCCGCCACCCGGGCGCATGCAGTTGATGGGTGGACGCGACGCGCCGCTGGTGGTGGTGGACTACGCCCACACCCCCGATGCCATCGCCCAGGCGCTGCAGGCCTTGCGCCCCGCAGCGCAGGCGCGTGGCGGCAAACTGTGGTGCCTGCTGGGTGCCGGTGGTGACCGCGACCGCAGCAAACGCGCGCCGATGGCCGCCGCTGCCGAAGGCTTGGCCGACCGTGTCGTGCTGACCAGCGACAACCCGCGCAGCGAAGCGCCGCAAGCCATCCTCGACGACCTGCTGCAAGGCTTGGTCGCGCCGGTGCAGGGCCTGGTCGTGGCCGACCGCGCCCAGGCCATCGCCGAAACCGTGGCCCATGCCGCTGCTGCGGATGTCGTGCTGCTGGCCGGCAAGGGGCATGAGACGACGCAGGAACAAGACGGACGCAAGGCGCCGTTCTCGGATGTGTTCCATGCCCGCCTCGCCCTGGCGCAGCGCGGCGGCGGGTTGTTCGCCCTGCGCGAACTGCAGGCCTGGGTCGGTGGCCGATTGCATGGCGATGCGCTCACGCCGATCACCCGCGTTTGCACCGACACCCGCAGCCTGCGCCCTGGCGACCTATTCGTCGCGCTGCGCGGCGAACGCTTCGACGCCCACGACTTCCTGCCCCAGGCGGCGGCAGCCGGCGCTGCTGCCGTGCTGGCCGAACGCGGCGTGGCGCCATGCGGCTTGCCCGGCGTGGAAGTGGCCGGCAGCCTGCAGGCACTGGGCCGGCTTAGCCAAGCCTGGCGCCGCCAGCAAGGCGCCATGGCGCTCGCCGCCGTCACCGGCAGCAACGGCAAGACCACGGTGACGCAAATGATCGCCGCCATCCTCGCCGCCTGGCTGGGCGAGGACGGGCGCTTGGCGACGCAAGGCAACTTCAACAACGAGGTCGGCCTGCCGCTCACCTTGCTGCGCCTGCAGCCGCAGCACCTGGCCGGGGTGGTGGAGCTGGGCATGAACCACCCGGGCGAAGTGGCGCGGCTGGCGGCCATCGCCGAGCCGACCGTCGCGCTGGTCAACAACGCGCAGCGCGAGCACCAGGAATTCATGCACACGGTGGAAGCCGTGGCACGCGAGAACGGCAGCGTGCTCGCCGCGCTCGCGCCGAGCGGCGTCGCCGTCTACCCCGCCAGCGACGGCTATGCGCCGCTATGGCAGTCGCTGGCCGCAGGGCGCCGCCTCATGCGCTTCGCGCTGCACGAGGTGACCGAGGCGCCGCCCGCCGCCGAGGTCAGTGGCTGGGCCGAGATGGCCTATCAGGCAGCCGCGAACGCCGAGCCGGGCATGCGCTTGCACCTGCGCTCACCTGCAGGCGAAGCCCGCGTGCAGTTGCAGGTGATGGGCGCGCACAACGCGCACAACGCCCTGGCCGCAGCGGCCGCGGCGCTGGCTTGCGGCGCCCCGCTCGACGCGGTGGTGGCCGGGCTGGAGACGTTCCGCCCGGTGGCTGGGCGCATGCAGCGCAGCCGGCTCGAGCTGCCCGGCGGACATGTCATCAGCTTGATCGACGACAGCTACAACGCCAACCCGGATTCGGTGCGCGCCGCGATCGACGCCCTCGCCGCACTGCCCGGGCGCCGCCTGCTGGTGCTGGGCGATATGGGTGAGGTCGGCACGCAAGGTCCGGCGTTTCACGCCGAGGCCGGCAGCCATGCCGCCGCACGCCGCATCGACGCCGTCTGGGCCGTTGGCGGTCTCGCGCGTCATGTGGCCGATGCCGCGGGGCAGGGTGGTGTCGCGGTGCGCCACGCGGCAAATGTCGAGGCCTTGGCGGTCGATGTCGCCGCGCTGCAGGGTTTCGACGCGGTGTTGGTGAAGGGCTCGCGCTTCATGCGCATGGAGCGGGTGGTGCGCGCGCTGCAGGGCTTGGGCACGCTGCCGAGCGCCGGCGCGAAGGAGGCCAGTCATGCTGCATAGCCTGGCCATGTGGTTGATGAGCGTTTCGCCCGAGCTGCGGTTTTTCCGGGTGTTCAACTACATCACCTTCCGTGCCGTGATGAGCACGCTCACGGCGCTGTTCATCGGCCTGGCCGCCGGGCCTGCGGTGATCCGCAAGCTCACCGCGATGAAGGTGGGCCAGGCGGTGCGGCAGGACGGGCCGCAGACCCATCTGATCAAGACCGGCACCCCCACCATGGGCGGGGTGCTCATCCTCATCGCCATCACCGCCTCCACGCTGCTGTGGATGGACTTGTCCAACCGCTTCGTCTGGCTCGTGCTCATCGTCATGCTGGGTTTCGGCGCCATCGGCTGGGCCGACGATTACCGCAAGGTGGTCTACCGCGACCCCAACGGCATGCGCTCGCGCGACAAGTATTTCTGGCAGTCGCTGATCGGCCTGCTGGCGGCGTTCTATCTGGCGTTCGCGGTGTCGGGCAGGGGCAATGCCCAGGTGCTGCACCTGTTCGTCGAATGGCTCAAGAGCGGCCTGTCCATGCCGCTGCCGCCCGCGGCCGACCTCATCGTGCCCTTCTTCAAATCGGTGAGTTATCCGCTGGGCATGCTGGGCTTCATCCTGCTGACCTACTTCGTCATCGTCGGCTCCAGCAACGCGGTGAATCTCACCGACGGCGCCGACGGCCTGGCCATCATGCCCACGGTCATGGTGGGCGGCTCGCTGGGCGTGTTCGCCTACGTCACGGGCAACGCGGTGTTCTCCAAATACCTGCTGTTCCCCTACATCCCGGGCACGGGCGAGTTGCTCATTTTCATCGGCGCCATGGTCGGCGCCGGGCTGGCCTTCCTCTGGTACAACGCCTACCCGGCGCAGGTGTTCATGGGTGACGTTGGTGCGCTGGCGCTGGGCGCCGCTTTGGGCACCATTGCCGTGATCGTGCGGCAAGAGATCGTGCTGTTCATCATGGGCGGGGTGTTCGTCGCCGAAACCGTGTCGGTGATGATCCAGGTGACGTATTTCAAGTACACCAAAAAGAAATACGGGCAAGGCCGGCGCATTTTCAAGATGGCGCCGCTGCACCACCACTTCGAGCAACTCGGGGTGAAGGAATCGCAGGTGGTGATCCGCTTCTGGATCGTCACCATGATGTTGTGTCTCGCTGGCCTCGCCAGCCTGAAGCTGCGGTGAGGGCCAGGTGAACCTGCGCGAGCGCACCGTCCTCGTCCTCGGCCTGGGCATTTCCGGCCTGGCGATGGCGCGCTGGTGCGCGCGCCAGGGAGCCGTCGTGCGCGTGGCCGACAGCCGCCGCCAGCCGCCGCAATTGGAGGCGCTGTGCGCCGAGTTGCCGCAGGCCATGGTGCATGCGGGTGGCATCGACGCCGGCTTGCTGGACGGGGTCGAGCTGCTCTGCGTCAGCCCTGGCATCGCCCCGAGCGACGCTGCTTTCGGCCCGCTGCTCGCCGCCGCCCGTGCCAACGGGGTCGATGCCGTCACCGAACTCGGGCTGTTCAGCGCCGCGCTGCGCGAGTTGCAGCAGGCGCAAGGTTATGCGCCGTCGCTGCTGGCCATCACCGGCACCAATGGCAAGACCACGGTCACCGCGCTCACTGCGCATCTGCTGCATGGCGCGGGGGTGGATGCGGTGGCGGCCGGCAATATCGGCCCGGCCATGCTGGATATGCTGGCCGAGCGGCTTGACGCCGGCCGCCTGCCCGCAGCCTGGGTGCTGGAACTCTCCAGCTTCCAGTTGCATGGTGCGGACGACTTCGCCGCCGCCGCCGCCACCGTGCTCAATGTCACGCAAGACCATCTCGACTGGCATGGCGACATGCGCGCCTACGCCGCCGACAAGGCGCGCATCTTCGGCCCGCTGCCCTGGACGCTGACCCAGCCTCCGGGGCTGATGCTGCTCAACCGCGACGACCCGCGGGTTCTCGGCATGGGCCGCGAAGGCCGCAAGCTGCAGACCTTCGGGCTCGATGCGCCGGCGCGCGCGGGTGACTGGGGCATCGCCGTCGAGCATGGCGTGGCCTGGCTGGCGCGTGCCCAAGACGTGGAGACGGAAGAGACGCAGGCGAGGATGTCCAAGCGCCGCGGCAAGGCGCGGCCGCCTGCCATCGACTTGCCTGTGAGCCTGCAAATGCTCATGCCTGCCGACGCCTTGCGCATCCAGGGGCGGCACAACTGGGCCAACGCCCTGGCGGCGCTGGCGCTGGCCTGCAGTACCGGCACCGCGCTCGCGCCCATGCTGCACGCGCTGCGCAGCTACCGCGGCGAGCCGCATCGCATGCAGTCGCTGGGGGTGATCGAGGGCGTGGAGTGGATCGAAGACAGCAAGGGCACCAATGTCGGCGCCACCGTTGCTGCGCTCACCGGGCTGGACCGCCCGGTGGTGCTGATCGCCGGCGGCGATGGCAAGGGTCAAGACTTCGCCCCGCTGGCGGCGGCGGCGCGGGGCCGCGTGCGTGCCGCCGTGCTGATCGGGCGTGACGCCGGCCGCATCGCCCAGGCGCTCGAAGGCGTCTGCCCCACCGAGCAGATGGCGAGTCTGGAACTGGCGACGCAGCGTGTCGCAGAACTGGCCGGCGCGGGCGATGTGGCGCTGCTCTCACCCGCCTGCGCCAGCCTCGACATGTTCCGCAACTACGCCCACCGCGCCGAGGTGTTCACCGCCTGCGTGGCCGAGTTGGCGCACGCGCGTGGCGTGATGCTGGAGGCCGCGCCATGAAGCTCGCCTTGCCAGCGTTCGACCGCAAGCGTGGCCAAGCCCTGCCCAAGCCCGCACCCATGCCGGTGCGCATCGGCTATGTCGGCCCGTCCGCCTCGCGCATGCTGGACTTCGACCAGAACCTGCTGTGGGTCATCGTGCTGCTGCTGGCTTTTGGCCTGGTCATGGTGTATTCGGCCACCATCGCCATTCCCGAAGACCCGCGTTTCGCCCGCTGGACCCAGTTCCATTTCTTCTGGCGCGATCTGGCGGCGGTGTCGCTCGGCCTCATCGGCGGCTGGGTCGTGTTTCAGTTCCCGATGAAGTTCTGGGAACGCTGGGCGCCGCTGATTTTCCTGGCCTCTCTGGCCATGCTGGCGGCCGTGCTCGTGCCGTTTCTCGGCAAGGGCGTGAATGGCTCGAGGCGCTGGATTCCGCTCGGCGTGTTCAATTTCCAGCCATCCGAACTGGTCAAGCTCGCGACCATTCTCTATGCCGCCAATTTCATGGTGCGCAAGCAAGAGGTGAGGCAGAAGTTCAGCAAAGCCTTCCTGCCGATGGCGGCCGCGCTGGCCGTCATCGGCCTGCTGCTGCTGGCCGAGCCGGACATGGGTGCTTTCCTCGTCATCGCCTCGGTCGCCATGGTCATCCTCTACCTGGGAGGGGTGAACGGCAAGTTGTTCGCCGCGGGCACGGTGGTGCTGATCGGCGCCTTCGTGCTCATGATCGTGCTCTCGCCCTGGCGGCGCGACCGCATCTTCGCCTACCTCAACCCCTGGGCCGAAGACAACTCCCTGGGCAGCGCCTACCAGTTGGCGCACGCGCTCATCGCCATGGGGCGTGGCCATGTCTTCGGCGTCGGCCTGGGTGGCAGCGTGGAAAAGCTGCACTACCTGCCCGAGCCGCAGACCGACTTTCTGCTCGCCATCATCGGCGAGGAACTGGGCTTCGTCGGCGTGCTGGCCGTGACCCTGGTGTTCGCCTGGATCACCAAGCGTGCCTTCGACATCGGCCGCCAGGCACTGGCCTCCGACCGCATGTTTTCTTCGCTGGTGGCGCAGGGCGTGGGCGTGCTCATCGGCGGTCAGGCCTTCATCAATATCGGCGTCAACCTCGGCCTGCTGCCCACCAAGGGCCTCACCCTGCCCCTGCTCAGTTACGGCGGCTCGGCCACGCTGATGTCGTTGCTGGCCCTGGCCATCTTGCTGCGCGTGGATTTTGAAAACCGCGTGCTCATGCGAGGGGGTCAGATATGAGCATGAGCACGCGGTTTCGGTGCAGGCCAACTGGCGCGCAGCGCAAGTCATGCCGGAGCCAAAACGGGCAGCCGTCAGGCTGCGCCACACGGCTGCTCATGCGAGGAGGGCAGATATGAGTGCGCCGCGCACCGCCGTCATCATGGCCGGAGGCACCGGTGGCCATATCTTTCCCGGGCTGGCCGTGGGCGAGGGTTTGCGCGCCGCCGGCTGGCAGGTGCACTGGATGGGGGCGCCCGCCAGCATGGAAGCGCGGCTGGTGCCGCCTCAGGGCTATCCCATGCTGTGGGTGAACTTCGGCGGTGTGCGTGGCAAGGGGCTGCTGACCCAATTGCTGCTGCCGCTGAAGTTGCTGCGCGCCTTCTGGCAAGCGCTGCACGCGCTGCGCCGTGTGCGCCCCGGCGTGGTGCTCGGCATGGGCGGTTACATCACCGTGCCCGGTGGCTTGATGAGCGACTGGGCCGGAGCCAAGCTGGTGCTGCATGAGCAGAACGCCGTGGCCGGCATGAGCAACCGCCTGCTGGCGCGTCTGGCCGACAGCGTGCTCACCGCTTTCCCGCACACCCTGCCCACGGGCGACTGGATCGGCAATCCGGTGCGGCAATCCATCCGCGACCTGCCCGCGCCGGCGCAACGCTACGCCGCCCGCAGCGGTCCACTGCGCATCCTGGTGGTCGGTGGCAGCCTGGGGGCGGCAGCGCTGAACGAGCGCGTGCCCCAGGCACTGGCCTTGCTCGGCGCGGCCGAGCGCCCGCAGGTGCTGCACCAGAGCGGCCGCGGACATCTGCAGAGCCTACAGCAGCGCTATGCGCGGCTTGGGTTGCAGGCCGACTGCCGCGAATTCATCGACGACATGGCGGCGGCCTACGCCGATGCCGACCTGGTCATCTGCCGCGCCGGCGCATCCACCGTGAGCGAAATCGCCTGTGCTGGAGTTGCCGCGCTGTTCGTGCCTTTCCCTCACGCGGTGGACGATCACCAGACCGCCAACGCCCGCTTCCTGGCCGAGCCGGGCGCGGCCCTGCTGATCCAGCAAACCGAACTCACACTCGAGCGCCTCGCCACCGAACTGCGCAGCCTCGACCGCCCACGCCTGTCGGCGATGGCGCAGCAGGCGCACAAGCTCGCCAAGCGCGATGCCGTGCAGCGCATCGTCGCGGCATGCGAGGCGCTGGAGAACCCGACATGAAACATGCCATCCGCCACATTCACTTCGTCGGTATCGGCGGTGCCGGCATGAGCGGCATCGCTGAAGTCTTGCTCAACCTCGGTTATGGCGTGAGTGGTACCGATCTCAGCGAAAGCGCCGCGGTGCTGCGTCTGCGCTCGCTGGGGGCTCGCGTCGCCATCGGCCATGATGCCGCCCATATCGCCGGGGCCGACGCCGTGGTGGTGTCCACCGCCGTCGGCCCCGACAACCCCGAAGTGCGCGCCGCCCGCGCCCGCCGTATTCCGGTGGTGCCACGCGCCGTGATGCTGGCTGAGCTGATGCGCCTCAAGCGCGGCGTCGCCATCGCCGGCACGCACGGCAAGACCACCACCACCAGCCTGGTCGCCAGCGTGCTGGCCGAGGGCGGGCTCGATCCCACCTTCGTCATCGGCGGCAAGCTCAACCGCGCCGGGGCGAATGCCAAGCTGGGGCAGGGCGAGTACATCGTGGTCGAGGCCGACGAGTCCGACGCGTCCTTCCTCAACCTGCTGCCGGTGATGGCCGTGGTGACGAATATCGACGCCGACCACATGGACACCTACGGCCACGACATGGCGCGGCTGCGCCAGGCTTTCGTCGAGTTCATCGCCCGCCTGCCGTTCTACGGCGCCGCCATCCTGTGCGTGGACGACCCCGGCGTGCGCGCCATCCTGCCTTTCGTCTCCAAACCGGTCACGCCCTACGGCCTGAATGAAGACGCCCAGGTGCGCGCCGTGGACCTGCGTGCCGATGGCGGCTGCATGCACTTCACCGCCTTGCGGCGCAACGGCGTGGTGCTGCCGCCGCTGGCCGTCAAGCTCAATCTGCCCGGGCTGCACAACGTGCGCAACGCGCTGGCGGCCATCGCCGTGGCCGCCGAACTCGGCGTGGACGACGCTGCCGTGGTCAAGGCGCTGGCCGAGTTCCACGGCGTCGGCCGGCGCTTCCAGCGCTATGGCGAGATCGTCTTGCCCGCCGGCGGCAGCTTCACGCTGATCGACGACTACGGCCACCATCCGGTGGAAATGGCCGCCACGCTCGAAGCCGCGCGCGGGGCCTATCCGGGGCGGCGCATCGTGCTGGCGTTCCAGCCGCACCGCTACACCCGCACCCGCGATGTGTTCGAGGACTTCGTCGCCGTGCTCGGCCAGGCCGACGCCGTGCTGCTGGCCGAGGTCTATGCCGCCGGCGAGCCGCCCATCGTTGCCGCCGATGGCCGCAGCCTCGCGCGTGCACTGCGCGTGGCGGGCAAGACCGAGCCGCTGTTCGTCGACGACATCAAGGCCATGCCGCAAGCCATTCTGGATAGCGCGCACGCTGGCGACGTGGTGGTGTGCATGGGCGCAGGCTCCATCGGCGCGGTGCCGCAGCAGGTGGTCGATCTGGCGCGGACGATGGAGGTGTCGACATGAACCGGCTGCAGCCCTCCACCGCGGAACCCGAGGCCTTGGGCCGCGTCGCCGTGCTCATGGGCGGCAGTTCCAGCGAGCGCGAAGTCTCGCTCATGTCGGGCAAGGGCGTACTCGCGGCGCTGCAGTCGCGCGGGGTGGACGCTTTCGCCTTCGATCTTGCCGAGCAAGCCTTGTGCGAGTTGCGCACGTTGAGGGCGTCGCGCGTGTTCATCGCCCTGCATGGCCGCCACGGCGAAGACGGCACGGTGCAAGGCGCGCTGGAGTTGCTCGGCATTCCCTACACCGGTCCTGGCGTGCTGGCTTCGGCGCTGGCCATCGACAAGCACATGACCAAGCGCCTGTGGCAATGCGACGGGCTGTCCACCCCGGCGTGGCGCATGGTGGCCAGTGCCGCGCAGGCGCATGCCGCTGCACGCGAACTCGGCTTGCCGCTGATGTTCAAGGCCTCGCATGAGGGTTCGACCCTCGGCCTCAAGCGTGCCGACCACCCGCGCGAAGTGGGCGCCGCCTTTGCGGAGGCCGCGCGCTTCGACGCCGCGGTGCTGGCCGAGCAGTTCATCGAAGGCGACGAGGTCACTTGCGGCGTGCTGGGCGAGGGCGATGCGGCCGTCGCGCTGCCGCTGATCCACATCGTCGCCCCCGGCGGCAACTACGACTTCGAGCACAAGTACTACAGCGACGAAACCCGCTACATCTGCCCCTGCGATCTGCCCGCAGGCGAAGAAGCAGCCATCGCGCAACTGGCGCTGCACAGCTACCGCGCCCTGGGCTGCCGCGGCTGGGGCCGCGCCGACATCATGATTCGCGCCACCGACCGCAAGCCTTTCCTGCTGGAGATGAACACCAGCCCGGGCATGACCGGCCATTCCCTGGTGCCCATGGCCGCACGCGCCGCCGGCCTGAGCTACGAGGACCTATGCCTGCGCATCCTGGCCGATGCACGGCTGGACGCTGGCCGCAGCGCGCAGCGCGAAGGGGCGTCACCGTGAGCATGGCCCGCCACCGCCAGATGGAGCGTGACGGCGCCTTCGGCGCCTGGCGCGCCGCGCCGCGTGCCAAGACCGCCGACGAGGTTCCGCTCGACATCCGGCTGATGAACTTCACCAGCCGGGCGCTGGTCTGGCTGTTCGCCATCGGCGCTCTGGTGGTGGCCGGCAACTGGCTGATGCAGCGGCCCTGGTGGGCCATCCGCAGCGTGCAGGTGCAAGGCCAATTGCAGCATGTCAGCGCCACCGCCTTGCGCGGCGAGGCGCTGCCACGGCTGCAGGGCAATTGGTTCACGGTGAACCTGCCCGCCGCGCAGCAGGCGTTCGACCAGATTCCCTGGGTCAACAAGGCCGTGGTGCAGCGGGTGTGGCCGCTGTCGCTGCTGGTCACGCTGGAGGCGCAGCAGCCGCTGGCCATCTGGAGCGATGGCAGTGCTCCGGTGGGCCTGGTGAACACCAGCGGGCAATTGTTCGAGGCCAATCTCGGCGAGGTGCAGGACATGGCCTTGCCTCACTTCTCCGGCCCGGCCGCCAGCGAGGCGCGGGTGACGCAGATGTACATGCGGTTGACGCAGGCTTTCGCCCCGTTGCGGTGGAAGGTGACGGCGCTGGAGCTGGGTGCCGAGGGCAACTGGCGGGCGCAGATTCAGGGCGGGCCCAGGCTGGACCTGGGCAGCGACCATGACGTCCGGGCTTTCAACCAGCGCCTGCAACGCTTTCTGGCGCTGGCGCCCGGGGTGCAGAAGCGCTATGGCCGCAGCATGGCGAGTGCCGATCTGCGCTACAGCAACGGTTTTGCCGTGCGTCTGGTCGGGGTCGACCTGCCGGGTGCGAAGACGGATTCGAAAACGATGAAACGACAAGGCAAACCTTCGGGAGCATAGGGAATGGCCAAAGACTACAAAGATCTGGTGGTGGGGCTGGACATCGGCACCTCCAAGGTGCTGGCGATGGTGGCCGAAATCCTGCCGCAGGGTGAGAACGCTGCCGCCACGCTGAAGGTGGTGGGCATGGGCCAGGCGGCCACGGCCGGCATGCGGCGCGGCGTGGTGGTGGACATCGAGGCCACGGTGCAGTCGATCCAGGCGGCGCTGAAAGAGGCCGAGCTGATGGCCGATTGCCGCATCACCCGCGTCATCACCGGCATCACCGGCAGCCATATTCGCGGCCAGAACTCCGAGGGCATGGTGGCGATCAAGGACCGCGAGGTGTCGCAGAACGATGTCTCGCGCGTGATCGAGACCGCCAAGGCGGTGAACATCCCCACCGACCAGCGCCTGCTGCTGGTCGAGCCGCAGGAATTCATCATCGACGGCCAGGAAGTCAAAGAGCCGGTGGGCATGAGCGGCATCCGGCTGGAGACCAAGGTGCATATCGTCACCGGGGCGCAGACCGCGGCCGAGAACGTCATCAAGTGCGTGCGCCGCTGCGGTCTGGAAGTCGATGCCGTGGTGCTGCACCCGCTCGCGTCCAGCCACGCGGTGCTGACCGAGGACGAGAAGGAACTCGGCGTGGTGCTGGTGGACGTGGGTGCGGGCGTGACCGATGTGGCGATCTACACCGGCGGCTCGATTCGCCACACCGCCATCATCCCCATCGCCGGCGAACTCATCACCAGTGACATCGCCATGGCGCTGCGCACCCCGACCAAGGACGCCGAAGACATCAAGATCGAGCACGGCGTGGCCAAGCAGCTGCTCGCCGGGGTGGACGAGCGGCTGGAAGTGCCGGGCCTGGGCGACCGTGGCCCGCGCATGTTGTCGCGCCAGGCGCTGGCCGGTGTGATCGAGCCACGGGTGGAGGAAATTTTCGCCCTGGTGCAGCAGGTGGTGCGCGACTCGGGCTACGAGGAGGTGCTGTCGTCCGGCGTGGTCATCACCGGCGGCGCGTCGCTCATGCCGGGCATGGTCGAACTTGGCGAAGACATTTTTCTCAAGCCCGTGCGCCTGGGTCTGCCGCAATACACCGGGCCCTTGTCGGACATGGTGCGCAGCCCGCGCAACGCCACCGCCATGGGCCTGCTGGTCGAGGCGCAGACACAGCGTCAGCGCGGCGCGCGCATCGCCCAGAAAACCAGCGGCGCGAGGTCTCTGGTGGCGCGGGTGCGCGACTGGTTCGCAGGGAATTTTTGAAGCAGGGCATGACAGTTTTTACGGGGTCTGCGGCCACTGGACCGCAGGCATGTGTGAGGGGTAGTGCAGCAGTGCAGGGTTTTTCAACTTTTATCGACGGAGGTGCATCATGGCTTTTGAAATGATCGAGGACGCCGCGGACAACGGCTTCAACAGTGGGACCAACATCAAGGTGATTGGCATGGGCGGGGGCGGCGGCAACGCCGTCGAGCACATGATTGCCAGCGGCGTGAAAGGCGTGGAATTCATCTGCGCCAACACCGATGCGCAAGCGCTGAAAACGTCCAGCTCGCACCGCTTCATCCAGCTGGGCAAGACCGGCCTGGGCGCGGGCGGCAAACCGCAGGTGGGGCGTGACGCGGCCGAGCAGGCGCAAGCCGAAATTCGCGACGCGCTGGCCGGCGCGCACATGCTGTTCATCACCGCCGGCATGGGCGGCGGCACCGGCACGGGCGCCGCGCCGGTGGTGGCGCGCATCGCCCGCGAGATGGGCATTCTCACCGTGGCGGTGGTGACGAAACCGTTCGAGTTCGAGGGCACCAAGCGCCTGTCGAATGCCGACATCGGCCTGGAGGAACTGGAGAAGAACGTTGATTCGCTGATCGTCGTGCTCAACGAGAAGCTGCTGGAGGTTTACGGCGACGACATTTCGCAGAAGGAAGCCTTCGCCAAGGCCAACGACGTGCTGAAGAACGCCACCGGCGGCATCGCCGAAATCATCAACGTTCCCGGCATGATCAACGCCGACTTCGAGGACGTGAAGACGGTGATGGGCGAGCCCGGCAAGGCGATGATGGGCACGGCCGTGTCCAGCGGCGCCGACCGCGCCCGCCTGGCTGCCGAGCAGGCCGTGGTCTGCCCGCTGCTCGACGGCGTGGACCTGTCCGGTGCCAAGGGTGTGCTGGTGAACATCACCGCCGACGACTCGCTGAAACTGAGCGAGACGCGCGAGGCGATGAACGCCATCCGTGCCTATGCCGCGCCCGACGCGCACATCATCTTCGGCACGGTGAACGACCCCACCATGGGCGACTCGCTGCGCGTGACCGTGCTGGCCACCGGGCTGTCGAAAGCCCGCGTCGCCGTCAAGGCAGCGCCCAGCCTGACCGTGCTGCGCACCGGCACCGATTCCGGCCCCTTGGGCATGGGCCACGCTTCGGGTGCGGGCATCGACACTTCGCAGATTCCGGCCATCTGGCGTAATCCGCGCGGCAACGCGCCTTCGGCCCATGTCAATGCGCTGATGCAAAGTGGCATGGAAGAGCTGGAGATTCCGGCCTTCCTGCGCAAGCAGGCAGACTGAAACCCGGCAACTGCCAGAACCACGTCGATTGCAAGCCGGCCAAGGCCGCTTCTTCAGCCCGCCTGAAGCGGCCGCTGGCAGGAACGGCCGGATGACCCCGTTCCGTCTGTTCCTGCTCCGCCCGGCGCGCAGGCTTTGCCTGGCGCGTTGTGGATCGGGCGCCTCAGCCGTCCCTGCGTTCCCATGCGCGCGCAAGGCGTTCTGCAGACCTGTCTCAGGGCCCTTAAAATAGTCCCTTGTTATCAATGACAGTTTTTCGATTGGGAAAACGGCAAACCATGTTGTCGCAACGCACCATCCGTTCGGCCAATCGCGCCGTGGGCGTCGGCCTGCACAGCAGCGAGCGGGTCGAACTCACGCTGCATCCGGCGCCGCCCGACACCGGGATCGTGTTCCGCCGCACCGATCTGCCGCAACCCGTCTCCATTCCCCTGCACCCCTTGGCCGTGGTCGACACCCGCATGGCCACCACGCTGGGTTCGGGCGACGCCAAGATTCACACCGTCGAGCATCTGCTCTCGGCCTGCGCCGGCCTGGGGCTGGACAACCTGATCGTGGACGTGGACGCCGAGGAAATCCCCATCCTCGATGGTTCGGCCTCCAGCTTTGTCTACCTGCTGCAGTCCGCCGGGCTGCAAGAGCAGCCCGCGCCCAAGCGCTTCATCCGCATGCGCCGGCCGGTGGAGGTGCGCACGCAAGACCGCGACGGCGAGAAGTGGGCGCGACTGGAGCCGCACGACGGCTTTCGGTTGAATTTCGCCATCGAGTTCGACCATCCCGCGATCGACCAGACCGCGCAGGACTACAGCTTCGACTTCGACATGCAGGCTTATGTGCGCGACATCGCCCGCGCCCGCACCTTCGGCTTCATGCGCGATGTGGACGCGCTGCACGAGCGCGGCCTGGCCCAGGGCGGCAGCATGGAAAACGCCATCGTCATGAACGAGTCGCGCATCCTCAACCAGGAAGGCCTTCGTTTCGACGCCGAGTTCGTCAAGCACAAGATGCTCGACGCCATCGGCGATCTCTACGTCATCGGCCATCCCATCATTGGCGCCTACAGCGCCTACCGCAGCGGCCACGCCGTCAACAACGCGCTGTTGCGCGCGGTGCTCGACGATCCCACGTCCTACGAGATCGTCAGCTTCGACGACGCCAGCACCGCACCGCCCGGTTACCGCAGCACACTCAAGGCCGCAGCCTGAGCCCATCGCCTCGGCCCTTGTGCCGAGGACAACAACGCGAGCACAAGCAGCTACGGCTTTTCGCGCAAGGCCTGCAAGGCCCGCAGCCGGGCGCGCACCGAGGCCGGCGCCCGCGATGGCGTCGCGGCCTCGGCGCGTACCGGACTGCCCACCGGCGGCGAACCCGGCTCCTGCACCCGCACCATGATGCGCTTGAGCGGCCATTGCGCCTGCTGCAACTGCCGCAACAGCAGCGGCCCGTAAAGCTTGAGCTTGGCGGCCACGGCCGGGGACGAGGCCGTGAGGTTCCAGACACCTTCGGCCCAACGGCCAGGACGCACGGCCGCTGCCAGTTCCGGCGGCAAAGAGCCTTGCAGCGTCGCCCACATCTGCTGGGATGCGAGCGCCTGCTCCTTCAGGGTCATCAGCGTGGGCGTGCGCTGCATCCACTGTGGCAGCATGGCCATGGCGGCGGCAGCCGGGCTCGCGGCGTGGCGACGCCGTGGCTTGCGGAACTGGGTCGGGCCTGCGGTCATCGGGGGTGGCGCCAGGAAAGCGCCGCCTGGGCGCGCATGAGGGCGAAGACCGCATTGTCCGGCAAGGGCAGGCCACTCCGCGCGCGAGGGGCGCTGGATAGAATGGAAGTTTCCCTTGTGATGGCATTCGGGGCTTGTTGTCCATCCCCCGCCCAGGGCCGCGCTTGATCCGGCTTGCCTGGCGTGCCGCATCCAGACCGACCCATGCCCGCATCCTTCCTGACCCGTCTCTTCGGCAGCCGCAACGAGCGTCTGCTGCGCCAATACCGGCGTGTGGCCCAGCGCATCAACGCGCTGGAACCCCAGTTCGAAAAACTCAGCGATGAGGAACTGCGTGCCAAGACCGCCGAGTTCAAACAACAGGTTGCCAACGGCCGTTCGCTCGACGAGCTGCTCCCCGAGGCTTTTGCGGTGGTGCGCGAGGGCGGCAAGCGCGCGCTGAAAATGCGCCACTTCGACGTACAGCTGGTGGGCGGCATGGCGCTGCACGACGGCAAGATTGCCGAGATGCGCACCGGCGAGGGCAAGACCCTGGTGGGTACGCTGCCGGTGTATTTGAATGCGCTCGCCGGCAAGGGCGTGCATGTGGTCACGGTGAACGACTACCTGGCCCAGCGCGACGCGCAGTGGATGAGCCGTCTGTACAACTTACTCGGCCTGACCGTCGGCATCAACCTGCCGAATATGCCGCGCGAGGACAAGCAGGCCGCCTACGGTTGCGACGTGACCTATGGCACGAACAACGAATACGGCTTCGATTACCTGCGCGACAACATGGTGTTCGAGCCCGCCGAGCGGGTGCAGCGCGGGCTGAACTATGCGTTGATCGACGAGGTGGATTCCATCCTGATCGACGAGGCGCGCACCCCGCTCATCATCTCCGGCCAGGCGGATGACAACACCGAGCTGTATCTCAAGCTCGACAAGGTCGTGCCCCTGCTCGACCGCCAGATCGGCGAGGAAGACCCGCTCACCGGCAAGGGCGTGGAAAAGCCCGGCGACTTCACGGTGGACGAGAAAAGCCATCAGGTCTACCTCACCGAGTCCGGGCACGAGAAGGCGGAGCGCATCCTTGGCGAGATGGGGCTCATCCCCGAAGGCAGCACGCTGTACGATCCGGCCAATATCGCGCTGATGCATCACTTGTACGCGGCGCTGCGTGCCCACAACCTGTACCACCGCGACCAGCATTACGTGGTGCAGAACGGCGAGGTGATCATCGTCGACGAATTCACCGGCCGCATCATGACCGGGCGGCGCTGGTCCGACGGCCTGCACCAGGCGGTGGAAGCCAAGGAAGGCGTGCAAATCCAGAACGAGAACCAGACGCTGGCGTCGATCACGTTCCAGAACTATTTCCGCATGTACGGCAAGCTCGCCGGCATGACCGGAACGGCCGACACCGAGGCCTACGAGTTCCAGGAAATCTACAAGCTGGAAACCGTGGTCATTCCGACCAACCGCCCCAGCCAGCGCAAGGACCACCAGGACAAGGTCTACAAGACCGCCCGGGAGCGTGACCTGGCGGTGGTGGCTGACATCAAGGATTGTTTCGAGCGTGGCCAGCCGGTGCTGGTGGGCACCGCCTCCATCGAGGCGAGCGAAAACCTCTCGCTGCTGCTGAACAAGGAAAAGCTGCCGCACGCGGTGCTCAACGCCAAGCAGCACGCACGCGAGGCCGAGATCGTGGCCCAGGCGGGGCGGCCCAAGGTCATCACCATCGCCACCAATATGGCGGGCCGCGGCACCGACATCGTGCTCGGCGGCAACGTCGAGAAGCAGTGCGAGATCATCGAGGCCGACCCCAATCTGTCCGATGAGGACAAGCGCCAGCGGGTGGAAACGCTGCGCAGCGAGTGGCAGTCGCTGCACGATCACACCATCGCCCAGGGTGGTTTGCACATCGTCGGCACCGAGCGCAGCGAGTCGCGCCGGGTGGACAACCAGCTGCGCGGGCGTTCGGGTCGCCAGGGGGATCCCGGCTCGTCGCGCTTTTACTTGTCGCTGGACGATTCGCTGATGCGCATCTTCGCCGGCGACCGCGTGCGCGCCATCATGGAGCGCCTGAAGATGCCCGAGGGCGAGGCGATCGAGGCGGGCATGGTGACGCGTTCGATCGAGTCGGCGCAGCGCAAGGTGGAGGCGCGCAACTTCGACGTGCGCAAGCAACTGCTCGAATACGACGATGTTGCCAACGAGCAGCGCAAGATCATGTACGAGCAGCGCAACGCCATCCTCGACAACCAGGACGTCAGCGCCCAGATCGCCGACCTGCGCGAAGGCAGCGTGACCGACATGGTGCACACTTTCGTGCCGGCGCAGAGCATGGAAGAACAGTGGGATATCGCCGGCCTGGAGCGCGCCCTGCGCGACGACTGGCAGATCGACCTGGAGCTGAAGGCGTGGGTCGAGGCCGACCAGACCGTGACCGACGAAGACGTGCTGGAGCATGTGCTGGAGACCGTGCACGCGCAATACAAGGCGAAGGTCGAGGCGGTGGGGGGCGCCAACTTCGCCAGCTTCGAGCGCATGGTGCTGTTGCAGTCGCTTGACCAGCACTGGCGTGAACACCTCTCGGCGCTGGACTATTTGCGTCAAGGCATCCACCTGCGCGGCTACGCGCAAAAGCAGCCCAAGCAGGAGTACAAGCGCGAGGCTTTCGAACTGTTCGGGCAGATGCTCGACGCGGTGAAGAACGATGTCACCCGCACCCTCATGACCGTGCAGGTGCAAACCCAGGAGCAGGCCGAAGCGGCTGCCGAGCAGATCGAGCAGCGTGCCCAAAGCCTGCACAACCTGGTGTTCCAACATCCCGAAGCCGCGGGCGCCGTGGCGGCCGATGGCGGGCTCGAGGCCGGGGAACTCGCCGTGGCCGCGGCTGCGGCAGGCGCCGTCTCGATGCAGCCCATCGTCAACGCCATGCCGAAAGTTGGCCGCAACGACCCCTGCCCCTGTGGCAGTGGCAAGAAGTACAAGCATTGCCACGGCAAGCTGAGCTGAGCGGCTTCGGGCCAGGCGGGCGTCAGTCCTGCCAGACCCGCCGCCGTTGACGCGCGCCTTGGCGTCACGGTCGAGCCGGCAGCAGTCTTCCCACCCGATCATCCTGGCCTTGATGGAGCCCACGCCATGGCTGTGAACCTGACCCCTCCCAACCCCGCAACCCTGCATGCCGTGCCCGGCGTGCGCATCGGCGTGGCCCAGGCCGGCATTCGCAAGGCCGGGCGTACCGATCTCACGCTGTTCCAGTTCGATCCCGGCACGCAGGTGGCGGGTGTGTTCACACGCAACCGTTTTTGCGCTGCACCGGTGCAGGTGTGCCGCGAACATCTGGGCGTGGCACAGTCCGCGCCGATGCGCGCCCTGGTGATCAACACCGGATGCGCCAATGCCGGCACCGGCGAAGCCGGCTTGCAGGCGGCACGCGAAAGCTGCGACGCGGTGGCGGCGCTCCTCGGCGTGAAAGCGCGCGAGGTGCTGCCATTTTCCACCGGCGTGATCCTGGAGCCCTTGCCGCTTGACCGCCTCGTCGCCGGCCTGCCTGCTGCCCTCGCCGATGCTCGCGCCGACGCCTGGGCCGATGCCGCGGCCGCCATCATGACCACCGACACCGTGCCCAAGGCGGCCAGCACGCAAATCAGCATCGACGGCGTGCGCGTCACCGTCAGCGGCATCGCCAAGGGCGCGGGCATGATCCGCCCCAATATGGCGACGATGCTCGGCTTCATTGCCACCGACGCGGCAGTGGCGCCGGCGCTGCTGGCGCAACTGGCCCGCGAGGTGGCCGACGCTTCGTTCAACTGCATCACGGTCGATGGCGATACCTCGACCAACGACGCCCTGGTCATCGCCGCCACCGGCCGTGCCGCGTTGCCAGCCATCACCGATGCGGCCAGCCCGCAGGCGCAGGCCTTGCGCGCGGCGCTCACGCAGGTCGCGCTGCACATCGCCCAGGCCATCGTGCGCGACGGCGAGGGTGCGACCAAATTCATCAGCATTCATGTCGAGCGTGCCCGCAGCCGCGAGGAGGCGCGCTTGGTGGCCTACGCCGTGGCGCATTCGCCCCTGGTGAAAACCGCTTTCTTCGCCAGCGACCCCAACCTCGGCCGCATCCTTGCGGCGGTTGGCTACGCCGGCATCGACGACCTCGATGTGTCCGGCGTCGATCTCTACCTCGACGCCGTGCATGTGGCCACGCGCGGCGGCCGTCACCCCGGCTACCAGGAAGCCGAAGGCAAGCGCGTCATGGCCAAGCCCGAGATTGCCGTGCGCATCGTGCTGGGCCGTGGGGACGCCGCCGCCACGGTGTGGACTTGCGATCTCTCGCACGACTACGTCAGCATCAACGCCGATTACCGGAGCTGAAGCGCGCCATGGCCAAGCCCGCCGTCCAACTCGATACCAAGCCCGGCGCCGACCCCATGGACCGCCTCGCGGCCCTGCTCGACCATGCCGAGCGCGTGCTCAGCCGCCTGGAGCAAACCCTCGCGCCGACCGCGCCCGAGCCCGACTGGCGCGCGGCCGTGGCGTTTCGCTGGCGCAAGCGCGGCCAGCACGCCATGCTGCAGCCCGTGCGCACGCTGGCGCCCATCCAGCTCTCCGACCTGCAAGGCATCGACGAGCAGAAGCGCCGCATCGAGCGCAACACCCGCCAGTTCGTCGCCGGCAAGCCGGCCAACAACGTGCTGCTCACGGGTGCGCGCGGCACCGGCAAGTCCTCGCTGGTGAAAGCCTGCCTGAACAAATATGCGGCCAAGGGGTTGCGCCTGATCGAAGTGGACAAGGCCGATCTCATCGACCTGCCCGATCTGATGGACTTGCTGGAGTCGCGGCCCGAGCGCTTCATCGTGTTCTCGGACGATCTGTCGTTCGACGAGGGCGAGGCCGGCTACAAGGCGCTCAAATCCGTGCTCGACGGCTCGATCTCGGCCAACGCCGACAACGTGCTGATCTACGCCACGTCCAACCGCCGCCATCTGCTGCCCGAGTACATGCACGAGAACCTCAGCTACCAGCACACCGAAAGCGGCGAAGTGCATCCAGGCGAGGTGGTGGAAGAAAAGATTTCGCTGTCCGAGCGTTTCGGTCTGTGGGTGAGTTTCTACCCCTTCGACCAGGACCATTACCTGCGCATCATCGACCATTGGCTGCAGGCCTTCGGCATCACGCCCGAAGAGGCACAGGCGGCGCATGCCGAGGCCCTGGTCTGGGCGCTGGAGCGCGGCTCGCGCTCAGGCCGCGTGGCGCTGCAGTTCGCGCGCGACTTCGCTGGCCGCAAGCTGCGCTGAGGTCATGCCTGCCACGGTCAAGCCCGAAACCGGCGCGGCTGCGGCCTCCGTGCCTGCCGGTGAGGTCGAGCGTCCGCTGGTGCCGGTGGCCGTGGGCGTGCTGCTGCGGGCCGACGGCAGTTTCCTGCTCGCCAGCCGCCCGGTCGGCAAGCCCTACGCGGGCTATTGGGAATTTCCGGGGGGCAAGATCGAGCCGGGTGAAACCTTGCTGCAGGCGCTGGAGCGCGAGTTGCACGAGGAACTCGATATCCACGCGCCGCATGCCAGCTTCTGGCGTTCATGCGTCGTGGACTATCCGCATGCGCGGGTGGAGTTGCAGTTCTGCAAGGTGACGCATTGGCAAGGCCAGATGCGCCCCTGCGAAGGCCAGGACATCGCGTGGCAGCAACTGCCCGTGACGGTCGCGCCGGTGTTGCCGGGCACCATCCCCGTGTTGCAATGGTTGGCGCAGGAGCGCAGTCACGAAGGACCGACCCATCAGGGGCCGACGCACTTGACCTGATCGGGGCCGTTAGCCGCTTGTTTTGCAATGGGGCGCGGCCAAGCCGCACATGCCGGGCGCGTGCTGCAGCTGCGAGGCTTCAGTGGCTGATGGGCTTGTCGCCGGAACTCGATGCCGGCCCGCTGCTTTCGCCGCCGTCTTCGTCATCCACCGAGGGCTGGGTGGCCACCCGGTAGTTTTCGCTGGCCCAGGCACCGAAATCCAGGTTCTTGCAGCGCTCACTGCAAAACGGCCGCCACGGATTGTCGGCCGCGTAGCGGCTGGGGCCGCCGCAGGCAGGGCAACGCACGGTGCGCACGGCGGGTGCGGTGGTCGAGGCGGTCATGGGCAAAGGGCAATCTCAAAAGCCACATCCGTGGTCACGGGCCTGAGCTTCCAGTCAACGTCTGGCCGCATGTAGCGCACCGAGACCATCAGCCGGTGGCCCGTGGTTTCGGGGACGACCCCCAAAGCACCATCGACGCGCAGGCGCATGAGCTGGAAGCTGCGGCCGCCGAGGTTTTGCTGGTACACGCCCCCAGGGGCCAGGGCCTTGTGCGGCGTACCGGAGTCGCGCAGCAGGCGCAGCAGCAATTCCACGCCCATGGCCAGGGGGCCGAAGCATTCCATCCAGCGCGCCATGTCCAGCCGACGCTGGTCTTCGGGCAGGTGCTGCCAGGCGTAATAGGCTGGCAGATCGAACTCGCAGGTTCCGCCCGGAATGCTGGCGCGGCTGCGGATGGCCATCAGCCATTCGTTGTCGAGCAGGGGCTGGCCGGGTTTGCCGAGTTGCTGGCTCAGGCACTGGAAGGCCGCGTCGAGTTCGGCGAGAACCTCGTCGAGCGTCTGCTCGGAAACTGCTGGGTTGCCGCGGAAGCTGAGAAACTGTTGCCGTTGCCGCTCCAGGTCCTTGAGCAGTTCGGACTTGAGATCCTGGCGCGTGGCCACGTCCATGATCTCGAACAGCGAGAGCAGGGCGAAATGATGGTCAAAGGGGTGGGCGCGCTGCAGCAGGAAATGGACCCGGCGAAACAGGTATTCGAGTCGCAGCATGGTGCGAACGCGCTCGCTCAGGGGGTATTCGTAGAGGATCACGGGCCGGGTCGGGTGGGTACTGCAGCAGGCGGACGGTCGGCCTTCCTTGGCCTGCATCCTCACAGCGTCGCATTGTCATGCATGTGCGGTGGGAATTCAAATGCGGCGGGCGATTTGCAGGTACTGCCCATGCAAGTCGCGGGTACGGGCTTGGAGTGCGGCGAGGTCGGTGCTGTTGTCGATCAGATCGTCGGCAGCAGCACGGCGCGCTTCGCGCGTGGCTTGCGTGGCCATGATGGCACGCACCTGTGACGCATCCAGGTTCGATCTGCGCATGACGCGTTCGATTTGCAAATCTTCGGCGCAGTCGACCACGGCGATGCGGTCCACCACGCCTCGCCAGCGCTCCAGACCCTCGACCAGGAGGGGTACGACGAGCACGAGGTAGGCACCCTGCGCCAGGGCCGCGCGCTCCCGCAGGACCCGACCGATGCGCGGATGAAGGATGGCTTCGAGCTGGTGGCGCCGGCCCGGGTCGGCGAATACGGCGGCGCGCATGCGTGCGCGGTCGAGCCCGCCGTCGGCGGTGATCATCGCGGCGCCGAAGGCCTCGCCAATGGGCGCGATGGCAGCGCCGCCCGGTGCAGTGAGTTCGTGGGCGATGACATCGGCGTCAAGCACGCTCGCCCCCCATGCGGCCAGCAGATGGGCCACGGCCGACTTGCCCGAGCCAATGCCACCCGTGAGTCCGATGGTGAGTTTCGCGGCCAATCGCCGCGTCGTGGTGGCAGTGTTTCCGGTCACGCGTCGTGGCAGATCAAGCGCCGCCGGGCAGCACCCAGGCGATCAGCCGCTGCGGCCCGAGCAGCAACATGATCAGGCCCGCGGCCGCCAGGAAAGGGCCGAAGGGTATGGGTTTGCCGCGCTCGGCCAGCCCGCTGAATTGCAGTGCGATGCCGATGACGGCACCGGCAATGGCCGACAATAGGATGATGGGCAAGAGCGCCATGGCACCGAACCAGGCTCCCAGCGCGGCGAACAGTTTGAAGTCGCCATAGCCCATGCCTTCCTTGCCGGTGAGCAGTTTGAACGCCTGGTAGATGCTCCACAGGCTGGCGTAACCAAGGGCCGCCCCCCAGACCGCCTGCGGCAAAAAGCCAGGGTCGAGCACGGCATGCAGCAACAGGCCCAGCCACAGCAGCGGCAGGGTGATGCCGTCGGGCAGCAGGGTGGTGTCGTAGTCGATGAAAGCCAGGGCAATGAGCCCCCACAGCAGCAGCACCAGTCCGAGTGACCAGGGTGTGAGCCCCTGCAGCACGATCACGGCCGCCGTGAGCACGGCGGTCAGCAGTTCGACCAGCGGATAGCGCACCGAGATGCGCGTGCCACAAGACGAGCACTTGCCGCGCAGCAGCAGCCAACTCAGCAGTGGAATGTTCTCCCACCAGCGAATGGCATGGCCGCATTGCCCGCAGCGCGAGCGCGGATGCATCAGGTTGAAGGCTTCGCTGCTGGGCAGTTCGGCGTCGGGGTGCAGCGTGGCGTGGGCGTCGTGCTGCCAGGCGCGCTCGAGCATCACCGGCAGGCGGTAGATGACGACATTGAGAAAACTGCCCACGGCCAAGCCCACCAGCGCGGCCGCCATCACCCAGAAACCGGCGGGGAGCGCGGCCCATGCAGCGGGCATGATCAACCGACGACCTTGCCGAGATTGAAAATGGGCAAGTACATGGCGATGACCAAGCCGCCGATGAGCACGCCGAGCACCACGATGATGATGGGCTCCAGCAGGCTCGACAGCGCCTTCACCAACTCATCGACTTCGGCCTCGTAGATATCGGCGGCCTTGGACAGCATTTGGTCGAGCGAGCCGGACTCTTCGCCAATGGATGCCATCTGCAGCACCAGAGGCGGAAACACCCCGGTGGTTTGCATCGACAAGGTCAGGCTGGTGCCGGTGGACACGTCCTGTTGGATTTTCTCGGTGGCGCGCTGGTAGACGATATTGCCTGAAGCGCCGCCCACGGAGTCCAGTGCTTCGACCAGGGGAACGCCGGCGCCGAACATGGTCGCCAGGGTCCGGGTCCAGCGGGCGAGCGTGCCCTTGAGCACCAGATCGCCGAAGACGGGGAGCCGCAGCATCATGCGATCGACAAACTCCTTCACCTTGTCCGAGCGCTTCCAGGACTGCAGCAGGAAATAGCCGCCGATGAACAGCGTGCCGAACAGGATGTACCAGTAATGGACGAAAAAATTGGATATGGCGATGACCACCAGCGTGGGCGTTGGAAGGCTGGCGCCAAACTGACTGAAGACGTCCTGGAAGGTCGGCACGACGAACAGCATGATGATGGTGACCACGATCATGGCCACGATCATCACCGCGATCGGGTAGGTGAGCGCGGACTTGATCTTGCTGCGTATGGCGAGGGTCTTTTCCTGGTAGGTGGCAAGGCGATCGAGGATCAACTCGAGCATGCCGGCCTCTTCGCCGGCTTCGACCAGATTGCAATAGAGATGATCGAAGTATTTGGGAAATTTACGAAACGCGGCCGACAAGCTCGTGCCGGTTTCGACGTCGTTGCGAATTTCAGAGATCAGCCTCGCCATCGATGGATTGGGGTGGCTGCGCCCGACGATGTCGAACGACTGCAGCAGCGGCACCCCGGCCCGCAACATGGTGGCCATCTGCCGTGTGAACGTGGTCAGATCCTTGGACTTGATGGCCTTGCCGCCTCCGACCCTGCGCTTCTTGACCTTGGTGGCCAAGATGCCCTGACGTCGCAGCGACGCTTTGACGATGTTCTCGCTGCTCGCGCGTATTTCGCCGCGCTGCAGTTTGCCCTGGCGATCCTTTCCCTCCCAGACGAAGAGAAAATCCTTGGGGGTGCGCATTACGGCTGTTGCCATGGGTCCTCCGGTTGCAGCCTGTTGTTCATTCGTTGGTCACGGCCAACACCTCTTCGAGCGAGGTGAGTCCCTGCTTGACCTTGATGAGTCCCGACTCGCGCAGGGTGCGTACACCATCGCGCTTGGCCTGGTCAGCAATGTCGAGCGCCGTGCCGTGATTCAGGATGATGCGTTGGATTTCTTCACTGATGGGCATGGCCTGGTAGATGCCCAGTCGCCCTTTGTAGCCGCTGCCGCTGCAGGCGCTGCACTTGCCGGGCTTGTAGGGCTTCCAGGAGCCGTCCAGGTCGGCATCTTTGAACCCGGCCTCGAGCAAGGCTGCCGACGGGATGTCCATCGGCGACTTGCACTGGGGGCAAAGCTTGCGTGCCAGACGCTGAGCGGTGATGAGAATCACGCTGGAGGCGATGTTGAATGCCGGCACACCCATATTCATCAAACGTGTGAGCGTTGTCGGGGCGTCGTTGGTGTGCAGGGTCGAGAACACCATGTGCCCGGTCTGCGCGGCCTTGATGGAGATGTCCGCCGTTTCCAGATCGCGAATTTCGCCGACCATGATGATGTCGGGATCCTGACGCAGGAAGGCCCGCAAGGCCGTGGCGAAATTCAGGCCGGCCTTCTCGTTCACGTTGACCTGGTTGACGCCGGGAAGATTGATTTCCGCCGGATCTTCAGCCGTGGAGATATTGACGCCCGGCTGGTTGAGCAGGTTCAGGTAGGAATAGAGCGACACCGTTTTGCCGCTGCCCGTGGGGCCGGTGACCAGCACCATGCCATAGGGACGTTTGATGGCGCGCATCACGCGCTCTTTTTCATCCGGCTCATAGCCCAGGGATTCAATGCCCATCTTGGCAAGGGACGAGTCCAGGATCCGGATGACGATTTTTTCGCCGTGGATGGTCGGCAAGGTGCTGATGCGGAAGTCGATGGACTTATCGGGGCCAAAGCGCAGTTTCATGCGCCCGTCCTGCGGTACGCGGCGTTCAGCGATGTCCAGACGCGAAATCACCTTGATGCGCGAGGCCAGTTTTTCTTTGATGGCGACAGGCGGCTGGGCAATTTCACGCAACTCGCCATCGACGCGGAAGCGGATTCGATAAAAGTTCTCGAAGGGCTCGAAGTGCAGGTCGGACGCTCGCATATTGATCGCATCCACCAGCATTTTTTGCAGAAAGCGCACCACCGGGGCATCGTCAATGTCTGCGCCCGCGGCCGCGTCTTTTTCGGCGCTGGCGTCCCTGGAGCCATCGTCAAGATCGCCGAGGTCAAAATCCTCACCGACCAGGGCATTGATCTGGGTGCTGGCGGATTGGGTGCTCTGCTCGATCCAGCGCAATAATTTGTCGTACTCGACCACAACCAGGTCGACCGCGGCCTGGGTCTGAAATTTGATCTTGTCTTCAGCCTCATGGTCGGCGGGATCGGCCGTTGCCACCACCAGTTTGTTGCCGCGCTTGATCAGCGGAAGAACTTTGTAGGCCTGGATGATTTTGGGATCGAGCACGCCAGGCGGCACCCGGGCAGGGTCTAGCGCGTCGAGGTCGAGCATGGGTAGCGCAAACGTCTTGCTGACCCAGTGCGCAAGGTCTGCTGCGCTCATGGAGCCGCTGGACAGCAGGGTTGCGATGAAGCTCGTTCGCGATTCGACTGCGCGCTTCTGGATTTGCTCGGCTACAGCGCGCTGCAACTGATCCGATTGCACCAATGCATGTCCAAGCCCGGATAGCTGGGTGGACGATTTGCTTTGCGTCGGGGATGCTGCGAGAACTGTCGACATGGTGGCGGAGTATGGCTAGTGCATGATGCTGGTTGCCCGCCACTTTGTAAATCAGGCCTCGTGCGGGTAACGCCCCGTGAGGGGAATTCTGTCGCAGATTCGCAAGTTTTTTGCGTTGAAGCCTACCTTGGCTGGTGCTTCCCGGGTGCTCCCAACCGCAAGGCAAAAACAAAAACGGCCGCATATGGCGACCGTCAGTTTCGGGAATTCTGGTCGGGGTGAGAGGATTCGAACCTCCGGCCTCTACGTCCCGAACGTAGCGCTCTACCAGGCTAAGCTACACCCCGATGGGAAAAACGCAATGGATCGCTGCAAACAAAACTCATGCGTTGCGATCCAAAGAGTAAGCGCACAAGTCTATCAGAGCTTCGCGCTCGGGACTCGGCTCCAGGCCTTCGAGCAGGGCGCGCGCACTGCTCAATTCAGCCTGGGCTGTTTCATGCACGGTGTCCAGCGCACCGCAGTCCCGAACGATCTGCAAAATGCGCGGCATATTCTGGGTTTCGCCATGGCGAATGGCGTTTTGAATGAGTTCGCGCTCGGTTTGTGTCCCGCGCTGCATGGCAACGATCAGCGGCAGCGTGGGCTTGCCCTCGCGCAGATCGTCGCCGACGTTTTTGCCCATCTCCTCCGCCTCGCCGTTGTAGTCCAGCGCATCATCGATGAGCTGGAATGCCGTGCCGATGGCGCGGCCACAAGCCGCGGAGGCATCCTCGTGCTTCGTGTCCACGCCGGCCAGCACGGCGCCTATGCGTGCCGCCGCATCGAACAGGGTCGCAGTCTTGTAGCCGATGACCTGGAGATAGCGCTCCACGCCGACCTCGGGGTCGTGCATGTTCAGGAGCTGTAGCACCTCGCCTTCGGCGATCACATTCGTCGCATCCGCCAGAATTTGCAGGATGCGCAGATTGCCGGCCGTGACCATCATCTGGAAGGCGCGCGAATAGAGAAAGTCGCCAGCCAGGACGCTCGCGGCATTGCCGAATCGCGCATTGGAGGTTTTGCGCCCACGCCGCAAGTCCGACTCATCGACGACGTCGTCGTGCAGCAGGGTCGCCGTATGGATCAGCTCGACCACTGCGGCCAAGGTGTGATGGTGTGGCCCGTTGTAGCCATGCGCCTTGGCCATCAGCAGGAGCAGGGCGGGACGCAGGCGCTTGCCGCCAGCGGAAATGATGTGGCCGCTGATGGCATTGATCAGCTGCACTTCGGAGGTCAGGTTTTGCCGGATGCTTGCGTCGACTTCACGCATGTCCTGTGCAATGGGAGCGAGGATCGATTGAATCGAATGCGAAGAAGTCACGAAGTGTGCGGGTTCAAGGTTGGGTCCGCGCGCGTGGCGCGAAAGCTGTGGTGCAGGGCCTTGGGCAATTTTATAGGGCTGCCCATCTCGTCCCTGGCGCCAGGGCTTGGGCATCGGCCTGGGGCCGCGGCAGCGCAAGGCTCTGTTATGATGCACGGTTCATCGGTTTTTGCAATTTGCAAGTCAAATTGCGCGCTGGATGAATTGTGACCAGCCTTTCATCGAATGGAAGGCTGTACGTTCAATTTTCAGGAGTAGTCATATGTATGCGGTCATAAAAACCGGCGGCAAGCAATACAAGGTTTGCGCCGGCGAAAAGATCAAGGTAGAACAGTTACCCGCAGACATTGGCCAAGACATCGTGATCGATCAGGTGCTTGCCGTATTCAGCGGCGAGGACACCCGGATCGGCACTCCCCTTGTGGCGGGTGCGGCGGTGACAGCCAAAGTTTTGTCGCATGGGCGTGGCGAGAAGGTGCGTATTTTCAAGATGCGCCGCCGCAAGCACTACCAAAAGCATCAAGGGCATCGGCAGAATTACACCGAGCTGCAGATCGAAAGCATCGCGGCGTAAGGAGAACCAAACATGGCACAGAAAAAAGGCGGCGGCTCAACCCGCAACGGACGCGATTCAGAAGCCAAACGGCTGGGCGTCAAGGCATTCGGCGGTGAGGCCATTCCGGCTGGCTCCATCATCGTGCGTCAGCGTGGTACGCGTTTTCACGCGGGCGTCAACGTCGGCATGGGCAAGGATCACACCCTGTTCGCGTTGGTTGATGGTCAGGTTCAATTCGGCCGCAAGGGCGAGCACAACCGCCAGTTCGTCAATATCACTCCGCTGAAATCGGCCGAGGCCTGAAGTCGGCAAGTGCCGGAGTCCCGCGGCACGGTGATTGGCTGTATCCAAGTTTGACCCAAGCCCCGGCTTGCAGCCACTGGCATCCTGCCGGGGCAGGCAAGTCGGGGCTTGTGCTTTGAACGCACTGTGTGCAGCAGGCTGAACTTCCGAGTCGGAGTTTGGTATGAGGTGGACTGCACTTGCACCAATGCCCCCAAGCTGCAGCACCGTGTTTTTTGAGAGTGAGCGAGCACGTGAAATTCATTGATGAAGCCCAGATCGAAGTGTCCGCTGGCAAGGGCGGCAACGGCTGCATGTCTTTTCGTCGCGAGAAATTCATTCCATTCGGCGGCCCGGATGGGGGAGATGGGGGCAGGGGCGGCCACATTTATGTGGAGGCCGACTCCAACCTCAACACCCTGATCGATTTCCGCTATCAGCGCCTGTACCGCGCACGCAATGGTGAGCACGGGCGTGGGGCCGATCAGTTCGGCGCTGCCGGTGAAGACATGCTGCTGCGCGTTCCGGTGGGTACGCTGATTCGCGACGCCGAGAGCGGCGACGTGGTGGCTGACCTGACCGAATCGGGCCAGCGCATCGTCTTGGCGCAAGGTGGCCAGGGTGGACTTGGAAATTTGCGTTTCAAGTCCAGCACCAACCGGGCTCCGCGCCAAAGCACACCAGGGCATCTGGGCGAGCAGCGCAAATTGCATCTCGAACTCAAGGTGCTGGCGGATGTGGGCATGTTGGGCATGCCCAACGCAGGCAAGAGCACGTTCATCGCGGCCGTGTCCAACGCCCGGCCGAAGATTGCCGACTATCCCTTCACGACGCTGCATCCCCAATTGGGCGTGGTGCGCGTGGGCGAGGGGCAGAGTTTTGTCGTGGCCGACATTCCAGGGCTGATCGAAGGCGCAGCCGAAGGGGCTGGTCTCGGGCACCAGTTTTTGCGCCACCTGCAGCGCACGCGCTTATTGCTGCACTTGGTGGATGTCGCGCCTTTCGACCCCGAAGCCGATCCGGTGCGCGATGCGCGCAGCGTCGTTGCCGAGCTGAAAAAGTATGACTCCGAGCTTGCCGCCAAGCCGCGCTGGCTGGTGCTCAACAAGATCGACATCGTGCCGCAGGAGGAGCGCAAGGCACGCGTGGCCGACATCGTGCGCCGCCTGCGACACAAAGGTCCGGTTTTCGTCATTTCGGCGTTGGCGCGGGAGGGGCTCGAGCCCCTGTTGCGCGAGATCTTCGAGGCCGTTCGCAAGCAAGGCCCAGCCACGCCCGAGCCCATGCATGATCCACGCTTTACCCAAAATGACGCTTGAGGACGGACGCAAACCTTCGGTGATTGCCGCCGCCCGCCGGTTGGTGGTCAAGGTCGGCTCCAGCCTCGTGACGGACGAGGGACGCGGCATCGACCACGCTGCGGTGGCGCGCTGGGTGGAACAGATCACTGCCCTGCATGGGCTGGGGAAGGAAGTCATCCTGGTGTCCAGCGGTGCCATTGCCGAAGGCATGAAGCGCCTGGGCTGGAACAAACGGCCCAACGAAATTCCCGAGTTGCAGGCCGCCGCTGCCGTCGGCCAGATGGGTCTTGCGCAGGCCTACGAGTCGGCTTTCAGCGCGCGCGGGCGGCACTGCGCGCAGATTCTGTTGACGCATGCCGACCTGGCCAACCGCCGTCGTTATCTGAACGCCCGCAGCGCGCTGCTGACCTTGTTGGCGCATGGCGTGGTCCCCGTCATCAACGAGAACGACACGGTGGTCACCGACGAGATCAAGGTCGGCGATAACGACACGCTGGGCGCGCTGGTGACCAATCTGGTGGAGGCCGACGCCTTCATCATCCTCACCGACCAGAGCGGGCTGTATTCAGCCGATCCACGCAAGGACTCGAATGCCGCTTTGATGACCCATGTCCAGGCCGATGACCCCGCACTCGTGGCGATGGCCGGCGGCGCCGGTAGCGCCATCGGCAAGGGTGGCATGCTGACCAAGGTGCTGGCGGCGCGCAGGGCCGCGCAAAGCGGTGCGCATACCGTGATTGCCAGCGGGCGTGAGCCGGATGTGCTGTTGCGCCTGGCCGCCGGTGAGTCCATCGGCAGCCAGTTGTCCGCGGGCTCGGGCAAACTGGCCGCGCGCAAGCAATGGATGGTCGATCATCTGCAGATCGGCGGACGTGTGGGTGTGGATGCCGGGGCCGCCCGGCGGTTGCGCGAAGGCGGTGCCAGTCTGTTGCCCGTGGGCGTGGTTGATGTGAGTGGCGAATTCGAGCGCGGTGACGTGATTGCCGTGCTCGACCCGCAGGGCCAGGAAATTGCACGTGGTCTGAGCAATTACGCTTCAGCGGAAGCCCGGCTCATCCGGCGCGCGCCGACTGCACAGATTGAAGCCATACTCGGTTTCATCGAAGAGCCCGAACTCATTCACCGCGACAACATGGTGCTGACCCAACTTGTGCCCTGATCCGGCGCCGCTCAGGGGGTGGGTTGCACGGTGCGGATGCCCTGCTTGAGCCTTGCGACCATCTCGGCACTTGAGCCCGCGGCCAACCGCCCCTTGCAGAGATAGTCGGTATCGAGCACGGCATGGATGCGGGTGAACCCGCCAGCATTGACACTGCGCCAGTCGCTCGACGGATTGGGTACCCAACGCTTGGCGCTCGCACTCCAGACGCCGTAGATATGCCAGCTATCTTGGGCGCAATCCAGGCCTTCGTAGCTGATGTTGCTGGGGCCTTGCGGACTGCGGGCGACCAGGGTGTAGCGCACCAGCGCATCGCCAGCGAGGCTGATGCTGGGGAGGTCAACGAAAAACTCAAGCGTCGACCCGCCGGTGACGGCGACCTTTTGCAGGCCGTTGTCTTGCGGAGCCATGGGAAACTCCACTGGGGCGACCGTTGCCTGAGGTTTGGACGGCTCCAGCAGACCCTGTGAGCCGTTCGCGCTTTGCGCCGAGGCTGGGCCGGCGGCGAGACCGAGCAACAGGCCGCAAGACAGCGCATGCAGAGTGTGACGGAATTGGGGTTTCCAAGCAATCGCAGCAATCATTCGGTCTGGGGGTCGGGGTGGAGTGTGCCGTGCGGGGCGCGGCCGTGACGCAGGTTGGCGCGCAGGTAACGGGTACGCGGCTCCACTCTGGGCAAAAGGTGCGCGAGTTCGGACAGGGCCTGCTGGTAAACCTCGCGCTTGAACTCGATCACGCTGTCGAGCGGAATCCAGTACTCGTTCCAGCGCCAGGCGTCGAATTCAGGGTGGGTGGTGGCGCGCAGGCAGACATCGCAATCACGCCCCGTCAACTTGAGCAGGAACCAGATTTGCTTCTGGCCTTTGTAAATGCCGTGGCTGTCGCGGCGCAGAAATTGCTGCGGTACGTCGTAGCGCAGCCAGTTGCGCGTGCGACCGAGGACATGCACATGACAGGGCTTCAAGCCCACTTCCTCGAACAGTTCGCGGTACATCGCCTGCTCGGGGTTTTCGCCAGCGTTGATGCCACCTTGCGGGAACTGCCAGGAATGCGCACTGACC
Source organism: Thiomonas sp. X19 (assembly GCF_900089495.1). NCBI lineage: Bacteria > Pseudomonadati > Pseudomonadota > Betaproteobacteria > Burkholderiales > Thiomonas > Thiomonas sp. X19. The sequence continues at coordinate 1,074,929 of NZ_LT605203.1, forward strand.
CGCTTGCCCCAGAACACCTGATTTTTGGTGTTCAGCAGGATGATGCCGACGTTGGGACGATAGCCTTCGCGGTCCAACATGGCCGATATCCTTCATCTTTTAGAATCCTGTTCCGATTATAGGCACCGCCTTTTCCGCGCGAATCCCCGTGCAGCCAGCCCACAAACCGTGCGAGGTTTGGCACGGCCGCCCCTGGGCGCCTAAGCTGCCCCACCTGCAAAACTCAAGGCCCGACTCTCCATGCGTGTTTCCCGTTTTTTCATCTCCACCCAGAAAGAGGCCCCGGCCGATGCCGAAGTTGCCAGCCAGGCCTTGATGTTGCGCGCCGGGATGATCAAGAAGCTCGCTGCCGGGCTCTACAGCTACATGCCCCTGGGACTGCGCAGCATCCGCAAGGTGGAGGCCATCGTGCGCGAGGAAATGAACCGCGCCGGTGCCATCGAGTTGCTCATGCCGGTGGTGCAGCCGGCCGAACTTTGGCAGGAAACCGGACGCTGGGAGAAGTACGGGCCGGAGCTGCTGCGCATCAAGGACAGGCACCAGCGCGACTTTGTCGTGCAACCCACCTCGGAGGAGGTGGTGACCGATCTGGCGCGCAGCGAAATTCGCTCGTGGCGGCAGCTGCCGCTCAATTTTTATCACATCCAGACCAAATTCCGCGACGAGCGCCGGCCGCGTTTCGGCGTCATGCGCGCGCGTGAATTCACCATGAAGGACGCCTATTCCTTCGATCGCGACTACGCCGGCGCACAGGTCAGCTATCAGGCCATGTACGCCGCCTATCAGCGCATCTTTCAACGCTTCGGTTTCGAGTTCCGCGCCGTGGCCGCCGACTCGGGTGCCATCGGCGGCTCGATGAGCCACGAGTTCCATGTCATCGCCGAGACCGGTGAGGACGCCATCGCCTACTGCCCTGATTCCGACTACGCCGCGAATGTGGAACTGGCCGAAGCCCTGCCTGCAGTGGCACGGCGCGCCGCGCCGGGCGAAGACCTGCGCAAGACGCCCACGCCTGGCGCGGCCAAATGCGAAGATGTCGCCGCGTTGCTGGGCATGCCGCTGGCGCGCACGGTCAAGTCGGTGGTCATGGCCGTGGATGCTCGCAATGACAAAGGCGTCATCACCTCCACCCATGTCGTGCTGTTGCTGGTGCGTGGCGACCATGCGGTGAACGACATCAAGGTCGGCAAGCTGCAGGGGCTGGGCGATGCGCGCATGGCGACAGAGGCCGAGATCGTCGAGTATTTCGGCTGCAAGCCGGGCTACATCGGGCCCATCGGTACCGCCAAACCCATGCGCGTGGTGGTCGACCGCACCGTGGCGGCCATGCACGATTTCGTCCTTGGCGCCAATGCCGAAGATTTCCATTTCACCGGCGTCAATTGGGGACGCGACCTGCCCGAGCCCCAGGTGGCCGACATTCGCAATGTGGTCGAGGGCGATGCCAGCCCCGACGGCAAAGGCCGGCTTGCCATCTGCCGCGGCATCGAGGTCGGTCATGTCTTTTACCTCGGCACCAAGTATTCCGCCGCCATGGGCGCATCCTTTCTCGATGAGAACGGCAAATCGCAAGCGCTGGAGATGGGCTGCTACGGCATCGGCATCACCCGCATTCTCGGAGCCTGCATCGAGCAGAACCACGATGCGCGCGGCATGGTCTGGCCGGAGGCCATCGCTCCTTTCACCGCGGTTGTCTGCCCCATTGCCTACGACCGCAATGCCACCGTGCGCGAGGCGGCTGACAGGCTCTATGCGCAGTTGCAGGAAGCCGGTGTGGACGTGGTGCTCGACGACCGTGGCGGGCGCCCCGGCGCGATGTTCGCCGACTGGGAACTGATCGGCGTGCCGCACCGCCTGGTGGTGTCCGAGCGGGGTCTGGCTGCAGGCACGCTGGAGTACCAGCACCGCCGCGACACGGCAGCCACCGCCATCAGCCTGGATGGCGTGTTGGCGCATCTGCAGCAGCGGTCAGCGGTCTGAGCGCCATGCGTTGCGGCTTTGCGGTCCGGCACGTCAGATCTCAAGGAAACGAAGGGCCGCTCCCGAGTTTTCTTGTCTCCCCTCGGGGGGGGGCTTGCGGACTTCTGGGGGCGCTCATGAGCCGCGTTCGTCACGGCTTGCGCGTCCTGGCGGTCTGCGCAGCCTTGTTCCTCATCTTCGCCATGGGCCTGAACCGCGCCTGGGCCGGGGACCAGAAGGAAGAACAGCTGTCGGACGCCGTGCGCGTGGCCTTGGCTGCGCAGATCGCCGACGCAGCGCCGCCCAAGCAGCATTTCCGCAGCCCGCAGCACCTCATCGGCTATCTCATGTGGCTCGCCACCGAGTCGTCACGCCTGCGTGCGCGCATGCCCAATTTCGTGGTGCGCGAGGCCTTCCTGCAAACCGTGTGGTACGAGGCGCATCGTGCGGGCCTGGAGCCGGCACTGGTGCTGGGTTTGATTCAGGTGGAAAGCGGATTCAAGAAATACGCCATTTCATCCACCGGTGCCTTGGGGCTGATGCAGGTCATGCCGTTCTGGACGCGGCAGATCGGCAACGGCAACGCCGAGACCTTGCTCAATATGCAGATCAATCTGCGCTACGGCTGCGTCATCCTGCGCCACTATCTCAATCTCGAGCATGGCGATTTGTTCATGGCGCTGGGACGCTACAACGGTTCGCGTGGCAACGCGGCGTATCCTGACGCCGTGCTGGCGGCGCGCAAAGCCTGGCTGATGGACCAGGCGACCGAGTCGTTTGCCAAGACCGACGCCAAGGCTGATGCCAAAACCGAACAACCGCTGCGTTGAGCCCGGCCGATCATCCTCGACCCGCTCGCAGCGCACACCCCGCGAGCGGGGCACGGAACTCAGCGCCGCATCAAGCCAGCGCCGCCCATGCGCTGCATCATCTTGAACATCTTGCCGCCCTTCATTTTTTTCATCATGTCGCGCATCTGCTCGAACTGGCTGAGCATGCGGTTGACTTCCTGCACCTGCACACCCGCCCCGGTGGCGATGCGGCGTTTGCGCGAAGCCTTGATGACGTCCGGTTTGCGGCGCTCGTGCGGGGTCATCGACGAAATGATGCCCTGCATGCGGCGCACGTCGCGGGTGGCTTTATCCATGTCGGCCTGACCCGCGCGCGCCTGCATCTCCGCCGGCAGCTTGTCCATCAGGCCTTGCAGGCCGCCCATCTTGTTCATCTGCTGCAACTGCATCAGGAAGTCGTTCAGGTCGAACTGCTCGCCCGATTTCACCTTCTGCGCCAGTTGCTGCGCCGCCTGGATGTCGACGCTGCGCTGCGCCTCCTCCACCAGCGCCAGCACGTCGCCCATACCCAGAATGCGGTCGGCCATGCGGGATGGGTCGAAAGCCTCCAGCCCGTCGATCTTCTCCGACACGCCGGCGAACTTCACCGGGGCGCCCGTCACGTGATGCACCGACAGCGCCGCGCCGCCGCGGGCGTCGCCGTCCAGCTTGGTCAGCACGATGCCGGTGAGCGGCAGCGCGTCGTGAAAGGCGCGCGCCGTAGCCAGCGCGTCCTGGCCCTGCATGGCGTCGACCACGAACAGGGTTTCGATGGGTTTGAGCGCCGCGTGCAACTCGGCGATTTCGCGCATCATCTCCGCATCCACCGCCAGGCGCCCGGCGGTATCCACCAGCAGCACGTCGATGTGGTGGGCGCGGGCGTAGTCCACCGCACGGCGGGCGATATCGATGGGTTTTTCGTCCGGTGACGACGGCAGGAACTCGGCCCCCGCTTGTTGCGTCACGGTTTGCAGCTGGGCGATGGCCGCGGGTCGGTAGACGTCGCACGACACCGTCAGCACTTTCTTTTTCTGGCGCTCGATCAACCACTTCGCCAGCTTGGCCGTGGTGGTGGTTTTGCCCGCGCCCTGCAGGCCGGCCATGAGCACCACCGCCGGTGGCTGCACCGCGAGGTTCAGGCCCACGGCCCCCGGCCCCATGAGGGCCGCCAACTCTTTGTGCACCACGCCCACCAGCGCCTGGCCGGGGGAGAGCGAGCCCACCACTTCCTGGCCCAAGGCTTTTTCTTTCACGCGCGTGGTGAATTCGCGCACCACCGGCAAGGCGACGTCGGCTTCCAGCAAGGCCAGGCGCACCTCGCGCAGCATCTCGGCGATATTCGATTCGGTGATGCGCGCTTCACCCCGAATGGTCTTGACGACACGGGAGAGTCGCTGGGTCAGGTTATTGAGCATGGGGCGGTGTTCGAAGGGGCTGGATATCGGGGTGTGAGGGGGCGGAGCCGCGCCAATCTGGAGGGGCGGCATCGCATGCGCCAGGGTACTCCGGCGCGCGACAGCGGCGTGGCCCGACCGCTGTGGCTGTCTCGACCCGTCCAGCAGGGCTGGCGACATGCCTGTTTGCGACATGACTATTGCGGGCCAGCTGGGCAAGCCCCTCGGTTAAACTCAAAACATGTGGATTTTAGTCAACGCCGCCGCCTTCGTCCTCTACCTTCTGGCTTTCTTCCTGGCTCGCCCGCGCGGGCCGCAGATGGCCGGGGTTGTCGCGCCCGACATGCCCATGTACCGCGACGCGGCCACCATCGCCATGCTGCTCGCCTGGCTTGTGCATGCCAGCACTTTCGTGCTCGTGCTCAAGGGTTTGCATGATCCCGATTTTGGCTTTGCACCGGCCTTGTCCCTCACGTTTTGGCTGGTTGCCGCGGTGTATTGGGTGGAAAGCCTGTACTACCCGCTGCAGGGCTTGCGAGCCTGGATTTGCCTGCTAGCCGCCGCCTCCCTGTTGCTCACCTGGTTCTTCCCGGGCGACCGCCTTGCGCCTCCCGGGGCGGGCATGGCCTTCTCCCTGCATTGGGCGTTGGGCATTGCTGCCTACGGCTTGTTCGGCGCCGCGGTTTTGCACGGTGTCATGCTGTGGTCCGCCGAGCGTGCGCTGCACCGGCGCAAACCCACATTGGCCGGCCTTGGTCCGGCATTGCCCCTGCTGACGCTGGAAAAGCTGACCTATCGCCTCGCAGCCTTGGGTTTTGTGCTGCTCACGACCTCGCTGGTGTTCGCCGTGAGCTTCAGCGAAAAGCTGTTCGGCCACGCCTTCGAGTTCGATCACCAGACTGTTTTCGCGGTTGCGTCCTGGCTGCTTTTCGCCGTGTTGCTGCTGGGCCGTGGCGTGCTGGGTTGGCGCGGGCGCCAGGCCCTTCGCTGGTTGTTTTCGGGTTCGGCATTGCTCTTGCTGAGTTATGTCGGCTCGCGCTTCGTCCTCCAGGTCATCCTGCACCGATGAAATATCTCGTCCTCTTCGTGGTGGTCATCGTCGGGCTGATGCTGTTCAAGAAGGGCCAGCAACAGCGCTCGGTTCCCGGGGTGCGCAAGCCCACCAAACTGCCCGCGCCCGAACCCATGCATGCCTGTCGGCACTGCGGCGTGCATGTGCCGCAAAGCCGTTGTGTGTGGAAGGGCGACAAGCCCTACTGCTGTTCCGATCATGCCCGCCTGGGCTGAATCACGCCGGCATGGTGCCGAAGCCGATAGCGGCTTCGCCTTTTCGCAAGCTGCCCGGAATGTCTCACAGCCGGCCTCGCTGCTCCATCGCCTGATCTCGGGTGCCGTGCCGAGCCACGAGCGCTTGCGCGCGTTTCGCGTGCTGGGCGGGGCAAGATTGCTCATGGGTGTGATCCTGCTGGGATGGTTCGCGCTCGTGGCATGGGATCGAGGGCGCAGCCCGCAGTTGCAGGGTGACCTGGGTGTCTGGATCGCTCTGGGCTATGTGGTCCTGGTCGTCATCCAGCTGATTTTCAGTCTGACCACGGCCCGCGGTTTTGCCTGGCAGGTGCTGGCTGCGGTGCTTGCCGATTTGGCTGTCTACGCCGTGTTGCAGTTCCTCGCCGGCCAACCCTCGCGCGAATTCGTCCTGAGCTACACCTTGCCGGTGCTGGCCGCCGGGGTTTACGGCACCCTGCGCTTCACGCTGGCCACGGCGGCGGCGGCGTCGCTGATTCTGCTGTCCCAGGCCATGTGGATGCTGACCGGCAGTGGGGGCATGGCCGACCCGCAGTTTCTGGGTGCGGGTTTTGTCGGCGCGGCTTATTTCGCCATGGGCGTGCTGGCCTGGCAACTTTCGCAACGTCTGGTGCGGCAGGAGCAGCGCGCGCGCCTGAGCGATATTCGCGCCAGCCGGCAACTCGCCATCAACCACCATGTGCTGCTGGAGCAACCCGATGGCGTGCTGGTGCTCGACGCCGACTTGCGGGTGGAAACAGCCAACCCGACGGCTGTGCGCATGCTCGGTCTGGATGATCTGCAGCTGCCCAACGCCGCGCATATCGGCCTGAGCACTTATCCCGGCGCCCGTGTCCTGGCGGATGCCGTGCATCAGCACACTGCTTCGGGCCTGGCACAAGCGCCTGTGACCTTCGAGGGCGCCGACGGACTGCGCCTGCAGGCCCGCGTGCAGGCTTTGCGCCAACTGCCCGGCGGACCCGGTTATGTGGTGTTCATGCAGGATTTGCGTGAGATCAGCCATCAGCTTCAGCAAGATAAATTGGCGGCGCTGGGGCGGCTGGTGGCCGGGGTCGCCCATGAAATTCGCAACCCGCTGGGTGCCATCGCCCAGGCCAACCAGCTCGCCGCCGAGCCTGACTTGAGTCCGGCGCAGCGCGAGCGCATGTCGGCCTTGATTGCGCAGAACGTCGACCGGCTCAATCGCATCGTCGACGACGTTCTTGACCTCGGGCGCTCCACCGCGCGCGAGGGCATCAAGCTGCAGCCCATGCGCATGCTGCTCGAACTGGTGGCCGAGTTCGACCACGACACCCCGGGACGCGTCGCGCTGCTGGCCGACGACGAAGCCGCAACGCTGGATTTCGATCCGCTGCACTTGCGTCGCGTGCTCGTCAATCTGCTCGGCAACGCACGCCGCTTTGCCAGCCACCGCAAGGGCGCCATCCGCATTCGCCTGCGCGGCGCGCAGAAGGTGCACGAACTCAGCGTGGCCAACGACGGTCCAGTGGTCGCCCCAGCCCTGCGCGCGCAATTGTTCGAACCCTTTTTCACCACCGATAGCCGGGGCACGGGTTTGGGTCTGTATATTTCCCAGGAGCTGTGCTCGCGCTACGGGGCGCGGTTGGAGTACCGGGTCCGGCGCGAACACGAGCCCAAGGCGTTCGGCGAATTCGTCATCAGCGCGGCAACGACCCCGGGCCAGCCGCTCGGGGTGATACAAGTCTGATGCGCCCAGCCCCAGCGGCATGGCCTTCGACCGCGCGCCCGGCGCCGAACGAAGCGATATCCTGACCACGAGTGCCATGCACCATGCCTGAACCCGCAGCACCCATCCGCATCCTGGTGGTCGACGACGAACCCGATCTGCGCGAGCTCTACACCCTGACGCTGGTGCGCGAGGGCTGGCAGGTGGACGAGGTCGCCAGCGTCGAGGAGGCGCGCAGCCGCATGGAGCAGCAGCGCTTCGACGTGGCGATCGTCGACATGCGCCTGCCCGATGGCGAGGGACTCGACATCCTGGCATGGTCGACGGCGCAGCGGCGCGGTGAACGCATCATCATGGCCACGGCTTACGGCAATGCCGCCGTCGCGGTGCAGGCGCTCAAGATGGGCGCGTTCGACTACCTCACCAAACCCGTGGACTTGCGGCAATTGCGCCAGGTGGTGCGCTCCGCCCTGGCTCAGGGCCAGTCGGCCGGCGCACAAGGCCAAGACCCGCAGCGCACCGCGTTGCAAGCCATGGTGGGCGAGTCGGCACCGATGCTGGCGGTGAAGGACACCTTGCGGCGCAGTGCGCGCGGCATGGCGCCGGTGCTGATCCACGGCGAGTCCGGCACCGGCAAGGAGCTGGCCGCGCGCGCCGTGCACGAACTCAGCAATCGCGCTGCCGGCCCCTTCGTGCCGGTGAATTGCAGCGCCATCCCCGAGCACATGCTCGAAGCGGAATTCTTCGGCTACCGCAAGGGCGCTTTCACGGGGGCGATGGCGTCGCACGATGGTTTTTTCTCAGCCGCCGCCGGCGGTACGCTGTTCCTGGACGAGATCGGCGAGTTGCCGCTGTCGATGCAGGCCAAGCTGCTGCGCGCGGTGCAAGAGCGCAAGATTCGCGCCCTGGGCGAAACCGCGGAAACGCCGGTGGACGTGCGCCTGGTCAGCGCGACCCACCGCGACCTGCAGCGCTGCGTCGCCGAAGGCACGTTTCGGCAGGACTTGTACTACCGGCTCAATGTCATCGGCGTCACGCTGCCGCCCTTGCGCGCACGGCTGGACGACCTGCCGCTGCTGGCGGAAGCCCTGCTGGCGCGCATTCGCCGGGAGCACGAACGTCCCGGCCTGCGTTTAAGCCCACAGGCACTGCAGCAATTGCGCCTGTATGTCTTTGCCGGCAACGTGCGTGAGTTGGAAAACCTGCTGCATCGCGCCACGGCGCTGGCCGCCACCGACCTCATCGGCGCGGAAGATCTGGACGCCCCGGCCGATGGCGCGCACTTGACGGCCGCACCCGTGTCGACGCTGTCGGGCATGAACGCGCTGCGTCCCGGCGAGTCCGGCTTAGGGCGCGTACCGCCGTCGACGGCGCGCCTGGATGCTGCCTCTCCCCAGATGGGACAGGCAGCCTGGCAAGCACCCGCATGGCCACTGGACCTGTCGGCCTATCTCGACCAGATTGAGCGCAACCTGTTGCTCGAAGCCTTGCGCCGCACGCGCTTCAATCGCACCGCGGCGGCACAACTGCTGGGCCTGAATCTGCGGCAAATTCGCTACCGCATGGAGCGCCTGCAGGTTCGCGACGATCACGCCGACCCTGATCCCTACGATGGCGTGCGCTGATCCCCTGTTCCAGCAGGGCTGGTACCGCTACGCCGGGCGCCGGCCATCGCCCCATTACGACGCAAGGCCCGAGGGCATGCGTGTCGACCTGCTGGTCCTGCACAACATCTCCCTGCCAGCCGGGCAGTTTGGCACCGCCTGCGTCGATGCCCTGTTTCTCGGCATCCTGGACACCCAGGCCCAGCCAGAATTTGCCATGTTGCAAGGCCTGCGCGTGTCATCCCACTTTTTCATCCGACGCGATGGCAGCTTGCTGCAATACGTCTCGTGCGATCAGCGTGCCTGGCATGCGGGAGCATCCAGTTTTCAGGGGCGCAGCCGCTGCAACGATTTCAGCATCGGCATCGAACTCGAGGGCACCGACACCCTGCCTTTCGAGCTTGCTCAATACGACAGCCTCGCCGCCCTGGCCGGGGCATTGCTGCAGGCCTATCCGATCCGGGCGCTTGCCGGACACAGCGACATCGCGCCCGGCCGCAAGACCGACCCTGGACCTTGCTTCGACTGGTCGGCCCTGCGCCGCGCCAGCGCATTGGCAGCGTCGAGTTTCCCGGCGCTCGAAGCCTGACGAGGCTCTCGGGCCGCCCCGAGACCTGGCCTCGGCTTGTGGACAAACTGTGTAAACCCTGTGTTTTGCCTGTGGCCTGGCTGTGCACTCGTATGACACTAGCTGTGGGGTCTTGCTATCCACCTCAACGCTAGATATAGTGCCATCAAGGATGGCGTGTGCTGATCGGCAGAGTTGATTTTGCGCCAGGCGAGCCAGTCAGATGTGCAGCTTGGACGGTTCCAGATAGCACTCGCTTGCCAACCAACCACGACCCATCAGCACACCGCCACCGCACATCGCTTCAACCTTGCTGCATTGCTGCCGCGGCACCATCCGCGACCACGACTGCAAGGGCGAGCGTCCGAACACTGCCCAGGAGAACCCGCGTGAATTTGACATCCAACCCCATTGCCGCCGACTCACTTGCCACCATGCTTCGGCAGACGGGCGGCACCGAAGCTCCCGAGCAGCAAGCCTATGCCGACTACAAGATCATCCGCCGCAATGGCGCAGTGGTTGCGTTCGAGCCGGCCAAGATTCACGTCGCCATGACCAAGGCTTTTCTGGCCGTGCAAGGTGGGCAGAGCGCCGTGTCGGCGAGCATGCGCCAGCAGGTCGAGGAACTGACCCAGGCGGTGGTGCGCGGCCTGCTGCGCAGCAGGCCAAGCGGCGGCACCTTCCACATCGAAGACATTCAGGACCACGCCGAACTCGCGCTGATGCGCGCGGGTCATCACGAGGTCGCGCGTGCCTATGTGCTCTACCGTGAGCGCCGTGCCCAGGAGCGGGCCAAGCAGAAGCTGGAAGCCGCCGCACCGGCGGCGCAGGTCCTGCATGTCACCGACGACGGCGTGCGCCGCCCGCTCGACCAAGCCGCGCTGGGCGCGCTGGTGCGCTCGGCCTGTGCCAATCTCGGCGCCGACGTCAAAGCCGAGCCCATTCTGAGCGAGACCGAGCGCAACCTGTATGACGGCGTACCGCTGATCGAGGTCTACAAGGCCGCCATCCTCGCCGCGCGCACCCTGATCGAGAGCGATCCCGGCTATGCCAAGGCCACCGCGCGCCTGCTGCTGCACACCATCCGCAGAGACGTGCTCGGCGAAGAAGTGGTGCATGAGCAGATGACGGCACGCTATCCCGAATATTTCCCGCAATTCATCAAGGAAGGCATCTCCCTGGAGTTGCTCGACGAGCGGCTGGGTCAATATGACCTCGCCCGCCTGGGTGCGGCGCTCAAGCCTGAGCGCGATCTGCAGTTCGATTACCTTGGTCTGCAGACGCTGTATGACCGCTACTTCCTGGCCAACCGTGCCGACACCCGCCACAACAAGGACGGCCGCCGCATCGAACTGCCGCAAGCCTTCTTCATGCGCGTGGCCATGGGCCTGGCGCTCAATGAAGTCGAGCGCGAAGCCCGTGCCATCCAGTTCTACGAAGTGCTGTCCAGCTTCGACTTCATGTCCAGTACGCCCACGCTGTTCAATGCGGGCACGCGGCGCTCGCAGCTCTCCAGTTGCTACCTCACCACCGTGGCCGACGATCTCGACGGCATCTACGAAGCCATCAAGGAAAACGCGCTGCTGAGCAAGTTTGCCGGCGGCCTGGGCAACGACTGGACCCAGGTGCGCGCCCTGGGCAGCCATATCAAGGGGACCAACGGCAAGAGCCAGGGCGTCGTGCCCTTTCTCAAGGTGGTGAACGACACCGCGGTGGCCGTGAACCAGGGCGGCAAGCGCAAGGGCGCGGTCTGCGCTTACCTGGAAACCTGGCACCTCGACATCGAAGAGTTCCTGGAGTTGCGCAAGAACACCGGCGACGACCGCCGCCGCACCCACGACATGAACACCGCCAACTGGGTGCCCGACCTGTTCATGAAGCGCGTGATGGAAGGCGGCAACTGGACGCTGTTCTCCCCCGCCGATGTGCCCGATTTGCACGACAAGTTCGGCCTCGCGTTCGAACAGGCTTATGTGCATTATGAAGAGAAGGCCGCCCATGGCGAGCTCAAGCTGTACCGCACCATCCCCGCGGCGCAGCTGTGGCGCAAGATGCTGACCATGCTGTTCGAAACCGGCCATCCCTGGATCACGTTCAAGGACGCCTGCAATGTGCGCAGCCCGCAGCAGCATGTCGGCGTGGTGCATTCGAGCAATCTCTGCACCGAAATCACCCTCAATACCGGCCCCAGCGAAATCGCCGTGTGCAATCTGGGCTCCGTCAACCTCGTTGCCCATTTGAAGCAGCAGGCCGATGGCAGCTACGCGCTCGATCACGACAAGCTCAAGCGCACCGTGTCGGTGGCCATGCGCATGCTCGACAACGTCATCGACATCAACTACTACGCCGTGGCCAAGGCGCGCAACTCCAACCTCAAGCACCGGCCCGTGGGCTTGGGCATCATGGGTTTTCAGGACTGCCTGCATCAGGCGCGCATTCCCTACGGTTCGCAAGAGGCCGTGGAGTTTGCCGACCGCTCGATGGAAGCCGTGTGCTACCAGGCTTACTGGGCGTCCACCGAACTGGCGCAGGAACGCGGGCGCTACAGCAGCTACCCCGGATCGCTCTGGGATCGGGGCATCCTGCCGCACGACACGCTCAAACTGCTGGCCGGGCAGCGCGGCGGCTATGTCGAGATCGACGCGTCCACCAGTCTCGACTGGGACGCGCTGCGTGAGCGCGTTCGCACCCACGGCATGCGCAATTCCAACTGTGTCGCCATCGCGCCCACTGCCACCATCTCCAACATCATCGGCGTGGACGCCTGCATCGAACCCACCTTCCAGAATCTCTACGTCAAATCCAATCTGTCGGGCGAGTTCACCGTGGTCAACCAATATCTGGTGCGCGACCTCAAGGCGCGTGGCCTGTGGGACCAGGTGATGGTGGCCGACCTCAAGTATTTCGACGGCAGCGTGCAACCCATCGACCGCATTCCGGCCGATCTCAAGGCACTCTACGCCACCGCCTTCGAGATCGATACCCAATGGGTCATCGAGGCCGCTGCCCGGCGCAGCAAGTGGATCGACCAGGCGCAATCGCTCAATATCTATATGGCTGGCGCCTCGGGTAAGAAGCTCGACGATACCTACAAACTCGCCTGGCTGCGTGGGCTGAAAACCACGTATTACCTGCGCACCATGAGCGCCACCCACGCAGAAAAATCCACCGTCAAATCCAGCAAACTCAACGCCGTGCCCCAAGCGGCAACAACGACGCAAAGCCATGCGCCGGCCGCTGCACAAGTGCCGGTACCGCCGACTGCTGGCAGCGACATCAAGTTCTGCGCCATTGACGATCCAGCTTGCGAGGCCTGCCAATAATCCCACCGATCGGCGCAGCCGCGACCAGTCGGCGAGCATGAACGAAGCTCACGGGTCGACGCCACCTCGCAACTCATGTTGCCGGCCGTTGGTTTTGCGCATCAGGAATGCCGTAACAAACGCTTTATCTGCAAAAGAATGGGGCACACCATATTGAATGTGCTCCATAAACACACGATAATTACACGAAGGAAAAGCCATGCTGAGTTGGGAAGAAAATACTGCGAACCCCAGCGCCCCGTCATTGCACGGGCCCCTCTCCTTTTCATCTGAGCCGCAAGCCGCACCCATGCATGGGGTTTTGGGCTCCATTAGTCGTTCCGAGGGCGGTTCAGTTTCGGGTCCAATTTCCATCCCAGCAGTCGCGTCAAGCCGCAGCCAAGGCGCTATTCCTGCTGCTCCGGTTGTCTATACCCAGCGCGCGGCATCCACGGGTCGCGTTCAGGCCGAAGACAAAAGCATCATCAATTGCCGAGCCGACGTCAATCAACTCGTCCCTTTCAAATACAAATGGGCATGGGACAAATACCTGGCTTCTTGCGCCAACCACTGGATGCCGCAAGAGATCAATATGTCCCGCGACATCGCCCTCTGGAAAGACCCGAATGGCCTGACCGAAGATGAGCGCCGCATCGTCAAGCGCAATCTCGGTTTTTTCGTCACGGCGGATTCCCTGGCAGCCAACAATATCGTGCTTGGCACTTACCGGCACATCACCAACCCGGAATGCCGGCAATTCCTGCTGCGCCAAGGCTTCGAAGAGGCCATCCACACCCACGCCTATCAGTACATCGTTGAATCCCTGGGGCTTGAGGAAGGCGAAATTTTCAATGCCTATCATGAAATTGCGTCCATTCGCAACAAGGATGAATTTCTCATTCCTTTCATCGACACCCTCACCAATCCCGAGTTCCGTACCTCGGCTTTCGGCGGCTCCGAGCGCAACGACCAGGAGCTGCTGCGCTCCATCATCGTTTTTGCCTGTCTGATGGAAGGGCTGTTTTTCTATGTCGGATTTGCCCAGATTCTGTCCATGGGCCGTCAGAACAAAATGACGGGTGCTGCTGAGCAGTATCAGTACATCTTGCGGGATGAGTCGATGCATTGCAATTTTGGCATCGATGTGGTCAATCAGATCAAGCTCGAGAATCCCCATCTCTGGACGCGCGCTTTCAAGGACGAAATCATGGCGCTCTTCCACCAGGCCGTCGAGCTTGAGTATGCCTATGCCGAAGACACGATGCCGCGTGGTGTTCTGGGTTTGAATGCTTCCATGTTCAAAGGTTATTTGCGATTCATCGCCAATCGTCGTGCACAGCAAATTGGCTTGGAGCCGATGTTCCCGAACGAGGAAAATCCATTCCCCTGGATGAGCGAAATGATCGATCTGAAAAAGGAACGTAATTTCTTTGAAACCCGCGTGATCGAGTATCAGTCGGGTGGAGCACTGTCCTGGGAATAATGACACCATGAAGCCAGAAACAGTGGCGACCATCACCAGGCCTCACCCGGGATGCGCACTTGAAGCGCGGTAGAGCCCTGGCTGTGTCACAGCGACTGGCACCTCGTTTTCAGGTGATGCCTGCCATCAGCCGGTTTGAGATGGACGCAGCCTTGTTACAGGCGCCCCCTTTCCTCGCAAAACTCCTTGTTTTTCAAAACCGATTTCACTTGAAAATCGGTTTTGCTGTCCCATGCAACCCTGAAATAACGTCTTTCGCGCACCATTTCAGAGGTTTTCCGAGATTCATCGAGGCGCCGCTCAACGTCATGCGACGCTTTGTGAATGGCCCCCAGGATGCCAGCGCTGGCATCCTGGGGGTTTTGCCCATTTGCGCATTTTCAAATGTCCCGTATCGGAAACCGCCGGGAGGCGGGGCCTTGAGGAGCTTTGGATGTCGTGGATGAGGTTCAATTTCAATAACACTTGATCAAGGAGAATTGTTATGGCAACTGCAATGAAGAAACCTGCTGCGAAGAAGGCTGCTCCGGCGAAGAAGGCCGTTCCGGCGAAGAAGGCCGTTCCGGCGAAGAAGGCCGTTCCGGCGAAGAAGGCCGCTCCGGCGAAGAAGGCCGCTCCGGCGAAGAAGGCCGCTCCGGCGAAGAAGGCCGCTCCGGCGAAGAAGGCCGCTCCGGCGAAGAAGGCCGCTCCGGCGAAGAAGGCCGCTCCGGCGAAGAAGGCCGCTCCGGCGAAGAAGGCCGCTCCGGCGAAGAAGGCCGCTCCGGCGAAGAAGGCCGCTCCGGCGAAGAAGGCCGCTCCGGCGAAGAAGGCCGCTCCGGCGAAGAAGGCCGCTCCGGCGAAGAAGGCCGCTCCGGCGAAGAAGGCCGCTCCGGCGAAGAAGGCCGCTCCGGCGAAGAAGGCCGCTCCGGCGAAGAAGGCCGCTCCGGCGAAGAAGGCCGCTCCGGCGAAGAAGGCCGCTCCGGCGAAGAAGGCCGCTCCGGCGAAGAAGGCCGCTCCGGCGAAGAAGGCCGCTCCGGCGAAGAAGGCCGCTCCGGCGAAGAAGGCCGCTCCGGCGAAGAAGGCCGCTCCGGCGAAGAAGGCCGCTCCGGCGAAGAAGGCCGCTCCGGCGAAGAAGGCCGCTCCGGCGAAGAAGGCCGCTCCGGCGAAGAAGGCCGCTCCGGCGAAGAAGGCCGCTCCGGCGAAGAAGGCCGCTCCGGCGAAGAAGGCCGCTCCGGCGAAGAAGGCCGCTCCGGCGAAGAAGGCCGCTCCGGCGAAGAAGGCCGCTCCGGCGAAGAAGGCCGCTCCGGCGAAGAAGGCCGCTCCGGCGAAGAAGGCCGCTCCGGCGAAGAAGGAACCTGCGCCTGCGGCGAAAACCGCGCTCAGCCCCCAAGCTGCGTGGCCATTCCCTACCGGTGACAAGCCCTGAGCTTTCAGCAAGCATGAAAACCTGGGCCTTGTGCCCAGGTTTTTTTATGGATGGACGCGATCCACTGGGCTTGGTTGCGCGAGGGCCGACATGGGGCGACCTTGCTGGTCGCAGCGCAACCGGGGGCCAAAACAACCGCTTTGGTTGGCCTGCACGATGGTGCTTTGCGCATACGCATCGCCGCTCCTGCATTGGACGGTCGCGGCAATGCCGCACTGTGCGCTTGGCTGGCCGATGCCCTGCATGTGGCGCGCCGGGACGTGTGGATCGAGCGCGGCGAAAAGTCGCGCCGTAAACAGGTGGCCGTGCGGATGCCGGCAGCTCAGGCGCTGGCCTTTCTGAGACCTCTGCTGGAGCAGGCGCAAGCGCAGCGTGTGTCCGATTGATCCATCCGCCAGGCTGTGATGTGCGTCGCGCGGAACACCTGTTCCAATGAGGGCTGCGGATGCGAGCTAGGCAGCCGCCGCGTGCAATGTTTTTCTCCTACTGGAAGGCAAAGGCCCAAAGCATGAGCATCAAATCCGACCGCTGGATCCGCCGCATGGCGCAGGAGCACGGCATGATCGAGCCGTTCGAGCCCGGCCAGGTGCGCGAGAACGCGGCCGGCCAGCGCATCGTCAGCTACGGCACCAGCAGCTACGGCTACGACATCCGCTGCGCGCCCGAGTTCAAGGTTTTCACCAATGTGCACAGCACGGTGGTGGACCCGAAGAATTTCGATGAACGCAGCTTCGTCGACATCGAGGCCGAGGTCTGCATCATCCCGCCGAACAGTTTCGCCCTGGCGCGCACGCTGGAGTACTTCCGCATCCCGCGCAACGTGCTCACCATCTGCCTGGGCAAGAGCACCTATGCGCGCTGCGGCATCATCGTCAACGTCACGCCCTTCGAGCCTGAATGGGAGGGCTATGTGACCCTGGAGTTCTCCAACACCACGCCGCTGCCGGCCAAGATCTACGCTGGCGAGGGTTGCGCCCAGGTGCTGTTCTTCGAGAGCGACGAAGTGTGCGAGACCAGCTACAAGGACCGTGGCGGCAAATACCAGGGGCAGCAGGGCGTGACGCTGCCCAAGACCTGAGCCTGCAGCACGCGCTGCGGCAGTTGGCGACGGCGCTGCTCAGGCGGCCCAATTCACGCCGTCAATTCCGCTCGCAGCCGTGCAATCTGCGCCCGCACCTGGCGAGGCGATGTGGCACCGGTGATGTCGCGCGATTGCACCGAGCCTTGCAGCGTCAGCACTTCGGCAACGTCGGCCTGCACGGCGGGGTGCAGTGCTTGCAGTTCGGCCAGGCTCATCGCGCCGAGGTCGCGTCCGGCTTGGATGCAGGCGCGCACGGCATGCGCCACCACCTCGTGGGCATCGCGAAAAGCCAGACCCTTCTTCACCAGATAGTCCGCAAGATCGGTGGCCGTGGCGTAGCCCTTGAGCGCGGCGCCTTGCATGGCCGCGGCATTCACACGGATGCCGTGCACCATGTCGGCAAACACCGTGAGGGTGTCGTGCAGGGTGTCGGCGGTGTCGAACAACGGTTCCTTGTCTTCCTGGTTGTCCTTGTTGTAAGCCAGGGGCTGGCCCTTCATCAAGACCAGCAGCGCGGTGAGGTGGCCGACCACGCGACCGGTTTTGCCGCGTGCGAGCTCGGGCACGTCGGGATTTTTTTTCTGCGGCATGATGCTCGAACCGGTGCAGTAACGGTCGGGCAGATCGATGAAACCGAAGGCCGGCGACATCCACAGCACCAGCTCTTCGCTCAGGCGCGAGACATGCACCATCACCAGCGCTGCGGCGGCGCAGAACTCGATGGCGAAGTCGCGGTCGCTCACGGCGTCGAGCGAGTTCTGCGCGATGCCTTCGAAGCCGAGTTCGCCCGCCACCATCGCCCGGTCCAACGGATAGCTGGTGCCGGCCAGCGCGGCGGCGCCCAGCGGCAGGCGGTTGACGCGGCGGCGGCAATCGACCAGGCGTTCGGCGTCGCGTCCGAACATCTCGACATAGGCCAGCAAGTGGTGGCCGAAGGTCACGGGTTGGGCCACTTGCAAATGGGTGAAGCCGGGCATGAGGGTGTCTGCATGCGTCTCGGCGACATCCACCAGGCTGGTGCGCAGACGCTTGAGCGCAGTCTGGATGCGGTCGATGGCGTCGCGCAGCCACAGCCGGATGTCGGTTGCCACCTGGTCGTTGCGACTGCGGCCGGTGTGCAGGCGTTTGCCAGCGTCACCCACGAGTTGCGTCAGGCGCGCCTCGATGTTCAGATGCACGTCCTCCAGTTCCAGCTTCCAGTCGAAGCGGCCGGCGGCGATGTCAGCGTCGATCTCGGCCATGCCGCGCTCGATGTCCGCCAGGTCTTGCGCGCCGATGATGTGTTGCGCAGCCAACATGCGGGCGTGGGCGAGGGACGCCTGGATGTCAAAACGTGCCAGACGCTGGTCAAATCCGACCGAAGCCGTGTAACGTTGCACCAGCGCGTCGACCGGCTCGGAAAAGAGGGCCGACCAGGCCTGCTGCTTGCGGTCGAGGGATGAACTCATGGGGGATGGCATGGCGACAAAGACGAACGACTGGGGATTGTATTGAGCGCCCCAGGGACGGCACACCGCCCCACCCCCCGTGGGGGTCAAGAAAACTTGGGAGCGGCCCGGCATTTCCTTGAGAGCGCAGGTGGTTCCAACCCGATGCCCCAGCCCATGCCGGCGCCACTGCTGCCCGATGCCTGCAATGCCGGCACCGCCATTCGCGCCTACATCCTGGTGAATGCCGTGGTCATTCTGCTGGCGCTGGCTGCTGGCCCCCGGCCCGAGCAATGGTGGGGGCCATTGCTGCAAGGCGTGGCGGTGGCCGAGCCGGCAGCGGCCATCTGGCTCAGTTTCATGTGCCTGTCGCGCCGCAGTTGGCGCCGCCTGGGAACCCTCTGGCGCTTGGCCGTGGGCGTCGTGGCCGGCGCGGCTTCGGGCTGGATGGCGCAGGCCCTGGTGGGTTCCGTGCTCACGCTGGGCGAGGGCGGTGGCTTGCCCGATTGGCGCAGTGCTTTGGTCGGAGCCGCGCTGGCGGCCGTGTTCCTGCATTACCTCGGCTTGCGCGCCCAGGCGCTCACGCCCGCCACGGTGCAGGCGCGGCTGGACGAGTTGCAGGCACGCATCCGGCCGCACTTCCTGTTCAATGCGCTCAATGCCGCCAGCGCGCTCGTGCGCGAGCGGCCGCAACAGGCCGAGCAGGTGCTGGACGACTTGGCCGAGCTGTTTCGCGCCACTGTCAGCCGCCCCGGAACGTTGAGCACGGTCGCGGAAGAGGTGGATCTGGCGCGGCGCTATCTCGGCATCGAGGCGGTGCGCTTTGGTGACCGCATGCAGGTGCGCTGGGCCGTCGAGCCCGGGCTGGAAGGCTTGCGCATACCGGCGCTGACCCTGCAGCCGCTGGTGGAAAACGCGGTGCGCCACGGGGTTGAATCCTGCGCCGGGCCCTGCCTCATCGACGTGTGGGCGACGCCGCGCGCGGGCATGCTGGAAATCGGCGTGGTCAACGACTATGTGCCGCGCGAAGGCCGATCCGGCAATGGCACGCGCGTGGCGCTGTCCAACATCACCCAGCGCCTGCGCCTGCTCTACGACATCACCGCCGAGCTGCGCCACGGCCGGGTCGACGGGCTCGATCCACCGCGCTACCGCGTGCGCATTCGCCTGCCGCTATGAACATTCTCATCGTCGACGACGAACCCCTCGCGCGCACCCGCCTGCGCCGTCTGCTGGACGAACTGCCCGAGTGCGCCGGCTGCCGGGTGGACGAGGCGGCCGACGTCGCCTGCGCGCGGCAACTGATGCAGCACGGCAGCTACCAGTTGCTGCTGCTCGACATCCAGATGCCCGGCGCCAGCGGTCTGGACTTGGCCGCCGATCTGGTGCGCCGCCGCCCACGCGCGGCGGCGCTGCCGGCCGTGGTGTTCGTCACCGCGCACGACGAGCACGCGCTCGCCGCGTTCGACCATGCGGCGGTGGACTACCTGACCAAACCGGTGCGGCGCGAGCGCCTGGCCCAGGCCCTGGAGCGCGTGCGGCCTTTGTTGCGCGGCGGCATGCCGAACGCCGACCCGGCTCACGCCGTGGATGAAACGCCCAGCCTGGCCGTGGTCGAGCGCGGTGCCGTGCTGCGCGTGCCCCTGGCCGAGGTGCTGTACTTTCGCTCCGACAACAAATACACCCTGGTGCGTACCGCCGCGCGGCATCACCTCATCGACACGCCGCTCGGCGAGCTGGAGCAGCGCCACGCCGCGCGCTTCGTGCGCACCCACCGCAGCGTCCTGGTCGCGGTGGAGGCCATCGCCGGGCTGGACCGTGTGGTCGCGCCGGCAGCGGGCGCGGCCGACGACAACGCCGACTGGGTGGTGAGGATGCGCGGCCTGACGGAAACCTTGCCCATCAGCCGCCGTCAACTGCCGGTCCTGCGCGGCTTGTTACGCCAGGGCTAGGGCCTGGCTTGGCCGGACGGCACGATGGAACGGCGTGGCCGCCTCAGCCAATGAGCAGCGCCAACGCCCCAAAGGCCAGGCAATAGATGCCGAAAGGACGCAGCGCCTTGACCTCATGGCCGTGGAACCAGCGCATCAAAAACCAGGTGGACAGCCAGGCGCAGATGCCCGACAGCACACCGGCCATGAGGATGACGCCCAGCAAGCCCTGGGGCATGCTCGCATGCAGCAGCTTGGGAACTTCCAGCAGACCGGCAGCGGCGATGATGGGCGTGGCCAGCAGGAAGGAGAAACGGGCCGAGGCCTCGTAGTTCAACCCTGTGCCCAGGCCCGTCACCAAGGTCGCGCCGGAGCGCGAGAAACCCGGAATCAGCGCCAGCGCCTGGGCGGCGCCCACCAGCAGCGCACGCGGGAAGCTTAAGGTGGACAGCTCCTGGGTCGCGCGGCGCTTCTTGACGAAGTCGCCCGCGATCAACAGCACGCCGTTGAGCATCAGCGCCACGGCGGCAAAAGTGAAGCCGCCAAACAGCGCCTTGATCTTGTGTGCCAGCAGCAGGCCCAGCAGGCCCGCGGGAATCGTGCCCACCACCAGCAGCCACAAGGTGCGGGCCTGCGGGTTGCTGGCGCGGCCACCGGCGCGGAGCCAGCCGCCGATGAGATCGACCCAGTCGCGCCAGAAATACAGCAGCAGCGCAGTGGCCGTGCCCAGGTGCAGCACCACGACGAAAGGCAGGAACCAGTCGGCTTCGCGGTCGATGGGCCAATGCAGCAGCGCGGGAACCAGGATGCTGTGACCCAGGCTGGAAATGGGAAAGAGCTCGGTCACGCCTTGCAGCGCGGCCAAGGCCAGCAAATACAGCGATGAACCCATGCTTGCTCCTGTGTGCGGTGAGAATTCTGGTTTGTGATGGCACCGCATTCTTGCAGCAACGCATCGAAGTGTGAGGAATTTCTCACAACGATGTGACACCGCGGCGGCGCAGGAGTTTTGTGCAGGCTTGGTGGAGGTGGGTCGCGTTTCGTTGCAGTTTCATCCGTTTGTTCACCATGCCACACTGAGCGCGATCAAATTGCGTGCAGATCGTCAATTCGGCAACGCTCCAGGGCCGAATGAGGAGGCCTGGCTCCCTATAATCGTCCACCTTGACTGTTCCTTTCCCTTCAATGACCTCCAAGCCTGCGATGAAAAAGCTGATATTTGCGGTTTCGCTCTTGCTTGCTGCTGGCGCACAAGCCCAAACCGTCACGGGTGCTGCTGCTGCTGCCGGCAAAAGCAAGATCTTCATGTGCGAAGGCTGCCACAACGTGGGTGGCGGCTACAAAGCCAACTTTCCCGAGGTGTACTACGTGCCCATGCTGAATGGCCAAAGCGCGGGCTACATCGTGCAGGCCCTGCAGGATTACCGCAGCGGTGCGCGCCGCAATCCGACCATGAAAGCCATCGCCAGTTCCCTGACCGACAAGGAAATGGCCGACATCGCCGCCTATTACGCCCTGCCCAAGGGCGTGAGCGTCAAGTGAGGAACGCCCAGATGAACCGCATGTTCGCAAAACTGTCCCTGGCCGCCACGGCCCTGGCATTTGTCGGCGCCGCGCACGCGGCGGACCTCAAGAAGGGCGAAGAGCTGGTCAACAAGGGCGGTTGCATCGCCTGCCATGGCGCCGGTCTCGACAAGCCCATCGCCCCCAACTACCCCATCATTGCTGGCCAGTACGCGTCTTACCTGTTCCACGCGCTGCAGCAATACCAGGCCAAGCACCAGACCCCGCTGTATGGCCGCAACAACCCCATCATGGGTGGCATCGTGGCGCAGTACGACGCGCAGCAGTTGCACGACATCGCCGCCTATGTGGCCAGCCTCAAAGGCCCGCTCTACATCCGCGGCGAACTGCGTTGAGCTTGCGCAAGTCTTGCGCCCGCGTCGAGCAGAACGTCCAACTCCGCGTTCAACCTCGCGCCTGCTGGACCGCCAGCAGGTCCAGCAGGGTGCGTGCCACCACCTTGGTGGCGCGGCGCAGGTCATCGAGCACTATGTGTTCGTCGGCACGCTTGGCGTTGGACTCGCGCACCGTTCGCGGCCCGGCGCCGTAAATCACCGCCGGGATGCCGCGTTCGCTGTAGAGCCGCACATCGGTGTAGAGCGGCGAGCCCGTGACGGGGATCGGCGCGTTGAACACCTCTTGCGCATGGCGCTGCAGCGCCAGCACCAGCGGCTTGTTGCCGGGCAGGGGCGTGAGCGCACGGGCCAGCAGCATGCGACGGATGTCCAGCGTGATGCCGGGGAAGGTGGCCGCTGTATCTTCGATCACCCGACGCAGCGTGGCTTCGACCTCGGCCGGATCTTCTTCCGGAATCATGCGGCGATCGAGTTTGAACCTGACCTTGCCCGGCACGACATTGGTGTTGGTGCCGCCCTCGATCCAGCCGACGTTCAGATAGGGGTGATCGATCCCCGGCACCTTGGAGCGGATGCGCTGATAGCGCGTGTTCTCGCGGTACAGCGCGCCCAGGATGGCCACGGCTCCCTGCAGGGCGTCGACGCCGGTATGGGGAATGGCCGCGTGCGCCATGACGCCATGCACCGTGACTTCGAGCTGCAGGCAGCCGTTGTGCGCGGTGACGACCTGGTAGCTGAAGCCCGCGGCAATTTCCAGGTCGGGTTGCGTCAAGCCCTTGTCGAGCAGCCAGCCGGGGCCGAGTTCGCCGCCGAATTCTTCGTCATAGGTGAAGTGCAGTTCCACGCCACCCTGGAGGGGGGCGCCCAGGGCTTCGAGCGCGCGCACGGCGAAGGTGTAGGTGGAGAAATCGCACTTGCTCACGGCGCTCGCGCGGCCGTAGAGCTTGCCGTCCACGACCTCGCCGCCGTAGGGGTCGTGGCTCCAGCCTTCTCCCGGCGGCACCACGTCGCCGTGGGCGTTGAGGGCGATGGTCGGGCCACCTTGCGCGTAGCGGCGGCGCACGATGAGGTTGATGATGGACTGCAGTCCGTGGGCCTGCACGATGTCGGCGGGAATGGCGATTTTTTCCGCTTCCATGCCGAAGCCGGCCAGCAGCTCGGCGGTGCGTTCGGCGTGCGGGGCATTGTTGCCGGGCGGGGTGTCGGTGGGCACGCGCACCAGCTCTTGCAGGAAGCGCACCTGGGTGTCGAAGTGCGCGTCGATCCAGCGGTCGAGCGCGGCATAGTTGGCCGCAACAGTGGCATGTACGGTGTCGGTCATGATGTGGCGAGTTGATCGAGCAGATGGTTGAACGCGGCGCAGGCGAGGTCGAGATCGTCGGCGGTGCTGGACTCCAGCGGGTTGTGGCTGATACCGGCGTTTTCGCCGCGCACGAACAGCATGGCCTGGGGCAGGGCGGTGTGCAGCTTCATGGCGTCGTGCCCGGCCCCGCTGGGCAGGCGGTGCAGCGGCAGGCCGAGCGCGGCAACCGCGGCTTCCCAGCGCCGTTGCCAGTCGGGGGCGCCGGGGGCGGCGGCCTCGCGCATGGTTTCTTCCACCGTGTAGCGCAGGCCGCGGCGCTGGCAGACGGCGGCGAGCTCAGTCAGCACGTCGTCGCGCAGCCGGTCGCGCTGCGCATTGGTGGGGGCGCGCAGGTCGAGGCTGAAACGGCAGCGTCCCGGCACCACGTTGATCGAGCCGCCGGGCACTTCGAGCAGTCCCATCGTTCCCACGGAATCACCGTCGGCAGCGGCCCGGCGCTCGAGGAACAGCGCGAGTTCAGCGGCGGCACAGGCGGCGTCGCGGCGCGTGGCCATCGGCGTGGTGCCCGCGTGGCTGGCCATGCCGATGATCTCGCCGACAAATCGGATGCTGGCGTTGATGGAGGTGACGATGCCCAGCGGCAGGTCGAGCGCGTTCAGCACCGGGCCTTGTTCGATATGCACTTCGACGAAGCCGAGGTACTGCGCCGGGTCGCGGCGCAGCGCGGCGATGGCGGACAGCTCGGCAGGCAGGCCGGCATGGCGCATGGCCTCGCGCATGGAGATGCCGTCCTTGTCGCGCTGCTCCAGCCATTGCGGATTGAAGCCGCCCACCAGCGCGCCCGAGCCGAGGAAGGTGGCCTTGTAGCGCTGGCCCTCTTCTTCGGCGAAGGCGACGACTTCGAGGCCGAAGGGAAGTCGCTTGCCGGCGCGGTGCAGTGCGCGCACGCAGGCCATGGGGATGAAGGCGCCGATGCGGCCATCGTACTTGCCGGCGTTGCGCACGGTGTCGTAATGCGAGCCGGTGAGCAGACGCGGGGCATGCGGGTCGGGGCCGTGATAGACGCCGACCACATTGCCCACGGCGTCGATCTCCACGCTGTCGAAGCCGCAGTCGCGCATCCACGCTGCGATGTCGGCGGCGCAGGCGCGATGCGCATCGGTCAGATAGGTCGTGGTGAGCTCGCCTTTCTCCGCCCAGGCGGGTTCGCTGTGCGCGGCGAGTTGCTCGCACCAGTCCCAGACCGTGTTGCCGAGTTCGGGTTCGAAACCGAATTTGTCGTTCAGGCGCAGTTCGGCGATGCGGTGGATCTGCCGCAGGTTTTCCGCGAACTCGACGTCCGCCGGATGGTCCACACGGCGTTGCATGGTGGCGAGAATCTGCGCGCGGCTCAGGCCCACTCCGCGCGGGCCGCGCACGGCCAGGATGAAGGGCCAGCCGAAGCGCTCGGTGTAGGTGGCGTTGAGTTGGGTGAGGCGCGCAAACTCCTCGGGCGTGCAGTGCGCCAGCCCGGCGCGGCTTTGCTCGCTGGCGGATTCCGCCGTGAGCGTTCCCGCCACGGCCGCCTTGCCCGCCAGTTCCGGGTGGGCGCGCATCAGGCCGAGTTGTTCCTCGTTGCCAGCGTCGCGCACGGTCTGCACCAGGGCGTGCTTGAGCGCCGCGAGTGTGGCGAAGGGCCGCAGACTCCACGCGCGTGTGGCGATCCAGGGGGAGTGCTCATACACGCCGTCGAGCAGGGCGGTGAACTCGGCTGGCGATGCGGCGTTGAGGGTGGCGAGTTGCAACATGGTCATTCCCAGACAAAAGCGGTGGCGGGGTTGAAGGGATGCGTCTGCGCCCAATGTCGCGCGATGTCGATGCGCCGCGCCACCCACACCCGGTCGTGCCGCGCGATGTGGTCGAGAAAGCGTTGCAGCGCGCGCATGCGCCCGGGCCGCCCGAGCATGCGCGCATGCATGCCCACGCTCAACATCTTCGGCGCGGTCTCGCCTTCGGCGTAGAGCACGTCGAAGCTGTCGCGCAGGTAGCAGTAGAAGTCGTCCGCCTGCGCAAAGCCTTGCGGCAGGCCGAAGCGCATGTCGTTGCTGTCCAGGGTGTACGGCACCACCAGATGCGGCGCCAGCGTGCCGTCGGTCTTGCGCACTTGCAGCCAGAAGGGCAGGTCGTCGCCGTAGTAGTCGCTGTCGTAACGGAAGCCGCCGTCATCGGCCACCAGGCGGCGGGTGTTGGGGCTGTCGCGCCCGGTGTACCAGCCCAGCGGGCGCACGCCGCACACGGCCTCGATGGCCTGCAGCCCCAAGCGCATGTGTTCGCGTTCGGTGGCTTCGTCCACGGTTTGATAGTGAATCCAGCGCCAGCCGTGACAGGCGATTTCATGGCCCAGTTCAACGCAGGCGCGGGCGATGTCGGGCGTGCGCTGCAGCGCCATGCCGACGCCGAACACCGTGAGTGGCAGATCGCGGCGCTCGAACTCGCGCAGCAGGCGCCAGACCCCAGCGCGCGAGCCGTATTCGTAAATGCTCTCCATGCTGAGGTGGCGTGCCGCGAAGCTCGGCGGGTTGGACATCTCGGAGAGGAACTGTTCGCTGCCCGCGTCGCCATGCAGCACGCAGTTCTCGCCGCCTTCTTCGATATTGAGCACGAACTGCACCGCGATGCGGGCTTGCCCCAGCCATTGCGCGTGGGGTGGGTTGCGGCCGTAGCCGATGAGGTCGCGGGGGTAGTGGGTCGTGAGAACAGACATGATGTGCGGCGCAGCCCTTTTTGGCGCGGCCTTGCATGGTGTTGCGATGGGCGGTGTCGTGTTGCGTTGCGTTCAGGCGGCGTAGGCGGCGAGCGCCAGCGTGAGGTCGGCGCTGGAAGTGCGCGGGTGGTAGAGCAGGCTGTTTTCGGTTTCGCGCAGGTGCGCTTCCATCAAGGTCTTGGCCAGTTTCACGTCGCGCGATTCGAGCGCCCTGAGGATGGCGACATGCTCGTCGGAGGAATGCTGCGCGGCGCGCGACGACTGGTACATCAAGGTGATGAGGGCGCAGCGCGAAATCAGCTCCGACAAAATCTGCGCCAGCACGATGTTGCCGATGCGCTCGGCCATCAGCACATGAAAGTCGCCCAGCAGCCGGGTGCGGCCGGTCACGTCCACCCGCCCGACCACCGCCTGTTCCTGCTTGAGGTGAGCACGCATGGCGCGGAAATCAGCCGGGGTGGCCTTGTCGCAAAACTCCTCCACCAGATGCTGTTCCAGCATGCGCCGCACGGCGAACACCTGCTGCGCTTCCTCGACGGAGGGCTGCGACACAAAGGCCCCGCGTGCCGGCTCCAGGGTGACGAGGTGATCGCGTGCCAACTGGAACAGGGCCTGTCGCACGATGGTGCGCGAGACGCCGTAAATGGCGGCGATTTTCTGTTCGGTGAGCTTGGCCCCCGGTGCCAGGCGGTGCTCGATGATGGCGGAAGTGATGGCGGCAGCGATGGTCTGGGTCGAGTCCTGCTCGGGGGCGGCAGGTGCCGCGTTTGACGGCTTGGGCTCGGACGCTTGCCGGGCGCGGTTCGGGGTCGGAGCTTTGGCATTCATTTTGCTTCCTCCATGCTTGAGGCGCGGTGCGTTGGAAAGGTTCGCCCTCCTGGGCGGGTGTCTGAAACCACGCCTGCCGTGGAGCGCTCTCGGTCTTTCTCGGTATTGTCAGACGCCCCCGCTTCGCCTGGCCCGGATTGTCGATGGATTCGGGAAAACGAGAATGCCTGATTTCCATTGTATTTCGCTTCCGCTTGAAATAGCATACATAAAACTTTTAAAGTGTATGCAAAAATATGGGTAAGCTGACCACGCACATCCTCGACACCGCCCGTGGCAAACCGGCCGCCGGCGTGCACATCACCGTTCTGGCCGAACGTTCCGGCGCCTGGGTTCAACTGAGCACGGCGATCACCAACGCCGACGGGCGCTGCGATGCCCCGCTGCTGCAGGATGCCGCCTTCGCGGCCGGGCGTTATCGGCTGGTGTTTCATGTCGGCCCTTACTTCGAGGCGCAAGGCCTCGCAACGGCGTTCCCCGCTTTTCTGGAGGACGTTCCCATCGAATTCGGTGCTGCCGATGCAGCCGGCCACTATCACGTGCCCCTGCTCGTCACACCCTGGAGTTATGCAACCTACCGTGGCAGTTAGGCGGGTGGAGCGGGAATCCTTGGGGGGGCGCCAAGGGAGGTGCGGGCGGCTACTGTCGTCCGCGATGCCTTGAACTTGAACAGCAGGAGATCGAAGTTGAAAAATTGCAGCAACAAGGGCAAGGCCGTACTGGCGGCCGCCATATGGATCGGCGGTGGCCTGGCAGCATCCCTGCCGCGCAAGCCGCCACCTGGAGCGACGCCTGGGTGCACTTTGCCTACGGCACCCAGTTTGCCGAGCCGGGCTATAGGCAAAGCATCGCCAAGCGCATCGTCGGCTTCTCCTATGCCGGGGGCGACGGCTGGGGCACCAACTTCTTCAACCTCGACGTGCTCATGTCCGACGCCGGCGACCCCGAGGCCTGCGCCGCCGGCGCCAACTCCCCCTCCTGCGCCGCCGCCGGGGCGCAGGAGCTGTACGCCGTGTACCGCCGCACCTGGTCGTACGACCAGATCAGCGGCAACACCATCCAGTGGGGCCCGATCAACGACGTGAAGCTGGCCATGGGGGTGGACTACTCCGCCAAGAACACCACCTTCGGCCCGCGGGTGCGTAAGCTGCGCCTCGGCCCCATGGTGGGCCTGAACGTGCCGGGATTCGCCGAGGTGGGGCTGGAGCTGTACAAGGAGAGCAACCACAACGGCTTCACCCCCTACCCGCAAGGCGGTGACGTGACCTTCAACACCACCTATGTGCTGGCGGCCGACTGGGGCATTCCCCTGGCGGGCGGCCAATGGAAGTGGAGCGGCTATGTCGACCACATCGGCGCCAAGGGCTTTGGCACCGTGCCGGAGACCCTGCTGTCCACCGAGGTGATGTACGACGTGGGACGGGCGCTGTCTGGCGCGCCCAACAAGCTGTGGGCCGGCCTGCAGTACCAGTACTGGCGCAACAAGTTCGGCAACCCCTCCGGCACCACCCCAGGCGCCAAGGCCTCCACGCCCATGGTGCGGGTGGAATATCACTTCTGAAGCGGCTCGGGCGGCTGGCGTGAAGCCGCCGCCCGCCGGGCTGGAACGGCCTTCATGCTCAATGTTGTTTTCTCGTGCAACTCTGTGCGCTATCGCACAGAGTTGCTGGATTTCGCCACCTAAACTTGAAGAATCGAAACGGCCACCGGCTGCCCCTGCACACATCGCCATGGAGGAGTCCAGCCCATGCCCGCCCTCTCCATGCCACCGAAAACAAATGGGCTGCTGGCCTGCATGCCCGAGACGGAGTGGTTGCGCTGGCAGCCGCAGCTCGAATGGGTGAACCTCGAACTCGGCCAGGTGNGCAGAGATCGGGAACAAGCCAAGACACCCAGGCCGGCGCAGCAATCATTGCACCGACCTGAACTCAGCTCGCAGCAGAGCATGACCGCCGCTGACACCCACGGCACGCGAGCTTGAAGACTTTTGCAGAGCCTGCCGTGGCGAAAGTCGTTTTCATGTGATTGTTGGAAGGAACCATGATGAACGACTTGCTCGCCACGCTCACGCCCTACGCGATGAACTGGGCCGATCTGCTGTTGCGCTGGCTGCACGTGATCGCGGCCATCGCCTGGATCGGCTCGTCCTTTTACTTCGTCTGGCTGGACAACAGCCTGGAGCCGCCCCAAGCCCCGGACCTCAAGGCCAAGGGCGTGGACGGCGAGTTGTGGGCGGTGCACGGCGGCGGCTTCTACAACCCGCAGAAATACAGGGTGGCGCCCAAGGATCTGCCGCAGCATTTGCATTGGTTCTACTGGGAGAGCTACACCACCTGGCTGTCGGGCTTCGCCCTGCTGTCGGTGCTCTACCTCTATCACGCCGGGATTTTCATCGTCGATCCGCATGTGTACGCCTGGTCGCAGCCGGTCTGGGCCGGGGCGGCGCTGCTGGGCTTTCTGGTGGTCGGCTGGCTGGTCTACGACGGGATCTGCCGCCTGTTCGGTCAAGGCAGGAACGGTGACCGCACCGTCGGCATCCTGGTTGCGGTGTATATGGTGATCGCCGCCTGGGCGGCCTGCCATCTGTTTGCCGGTCGCGTCGCCTTTCTTATCACCGGCGCCATGATGGCGACGATGATGAGCGCCAATGTGTTCTTCTGGATCATCCCCGGCCAGCGCCGCGTCGTCGCGGCGATGCGTGCCGGGCAGACACCCGACCCGATGGACGGCAAGCGCGGCAAACAGCGCAGCGTGCACAACACCTACTTCACCTTGCCGGTGGTGTTCGCCATGCTGTCGAACCACTACAGCTTCGTCTACGACGCGAAGAACAACTGGGTCGTGCTGGTGCTGATGATGCTGGCCGGCGCCCTCATCCGCCAGTTCTTCGTGCTCAAACACAAGGGCGCGTGGAAATGGCGGTACTGGGGCGTGGCGGTGGTCATCATCCTGGGGGTGGCCGTGGCGCTCGCGCCCAAGCCGCAACCCGCCCTGGCACAAGCCAGGCCGGTGAGTTTCGCCATGGTGCGGCACATCGTGCAGCAGCGCTGCCTGCTTTGCCACGCCGGTGCCGCCGCCAGCAAAGGCGTGCGGCTGGACTCGGCACGGGGCATCGTCAGCCACGCGCAGGACATCTACCAGCAGGTGGTCGTCACCCGCGCCATGCCGCTGAACAACGCCACGCAGATCACCGATCTGGAGCGCGCCGAGATCGGGCAATGGGTGAAGGATGGCGCCAAGCCCTGACCGCGCCGGATTTCACACAGTCCGTCCGACAACGATTCCAAGGAGACAACGATGGCTGAAGCATCCATTCAGTATCAGGCCCCAAGCGAGCCGCATCCGGTCGATGCGGTGCTGCCTGCGGGCAAGCTCGTCGCGCTGGGCATCCAGCATGTGCTGGTGATGTACGCCGGCGCGGTGGCCGTGCCGCTCATCATCGGTTCGGCGCTGAAGCTGCCGGCGGAGCAGATCGCGCTGCTGATCACGGCCGATCTGTTCATTTGCGGCATCACCAGCATCATCCAGTCCCTCGGCCTCACGCCCTGGTTCGGCATCCGCATGCCGGTGATGATGGGCATGACCTTCGCTGCGGTGACGCCGATGATCGCCATCGCCTCCGCACCCGGCATGGGTTTGCAGGACATCTTCGGCGCCATCATCGCCGCCGGCCTGTTCGGCATGCTGATCGTGCCCTTCGCCTGCCGGCTCATCAGCTTGTTCCCGCCGGTGGTCACGGGCTCGGTCATCACCATCATCGGCATCTCACTGATGCAGGTGGGCATCCAATGGGCCGTCGGCGGAGCCTGGCTCAAGCCCATGGTGCCCAACCCGGCTTACGCCTCGATGGAAAACCTCGGCATTGCGCTGTTCGTGCTGGTCGTCATCCTGTTCATCAGCAAGTACGGGCGCAACTTTCTGCAGAACATTTCGGTGCTCGTCGGGCTGGTGGTTGGAAGCGCCCTGGCGGCGGCACTCGGGCTGATGCACTTCAGCCAAGTGGCCAAGGCCGATATGTTCCACCTCGTCATACCCTTCCAGTTCGGCGCGCCCAAGTTCGCCATCGGCCCCATCGTCACCCTGTGCGTGGTGGAACTGGTCGTGTTCGTCGAATCGGCCGGCATGTTCTTCGCGCTGGGCGACATCGTCGGCCGCAAGGTGGGCCGCGCGGAGCTTGGCCGCGGCTTGCGGGTGGACGCGCTGGGAACCATCCTCGCGGGCATGTTCAACACCTTCCCGACCACCTCGTTTTCGCAGAATATCGGCCTGGTCGGCATGACCGGGGTGCGCAGCCGCTGGGTCACGGTCACTGGCGGCGTCATCATGGTTTTGCTTGGGCTCATCCCCAAGCTCGGCGCGCTGGTCGCGGCCATTCCGCAACCGGTGCTGGGGGGCACCGGCATCGCCATGTTCGGCATGGTCGCCGCCACCGGCATTCGCATCCTGAGCGAGGTGGACTACAAGACCAACCGCAACAACCTGCTCATCGTTGCACTGGGCATCGGCTTTGGCATGATTCCGCTGGTGGCGCCCCAGTTCTTCATCCACTTTCCCAAGGTGCTGGAGCCCATGCTGCATAGCGGCATCGTGCTCACCGCCGTGGTGGCTTTCGCGCTCAACCTCTTCTTCAATGGCCTGGGCCGGCTGAACGCCGATGGCCTGCGCGAGCTTGAACACGCCGCCGAGGACGCCGCCGGGCCGCACTGACCCTAGCCAAAAAATTGCAGGCTTGCCCCGCTCGATGCGGGGCTTTTTGATGCCACGTGGAACGCAGTGTTGAAATCGCACTCGACGATGAGCGCAGCATCGGCGTCCGAAAATTGGAATTTGAGCTTGAGTTCGGCTCCTGATGCCGGCTCTCCGGTGACGCGCATGCTCGTGCGCCTGATCGCTGTGCATGGGTTCAATGAGTATGCGTCTTAGGCGTATAGTTCGCCCATGTTCACGGTGATCGAGACCCTTTTGTTCCAGGAACAATGGCCGTTGTACCGGAGCGAGGAAGAGCGCGGCGAGTTTGCTGCTCACCTTCCCCAGCATCCGAACGCTGGTGACGTGGCGCCCGAATCCGGCGGGATCCGCAAGATCCGCTGGCTCGTGCAGGTTCAGGAAAATCTGGCGGTGTGCGCGTCATCGATTTCACACGCACGGCCGAGGAGGAAGTGGTGCTTCCGACTCTCTATGCGAAGAGCAAGACCGACAACATCACCGGCGCCAAATTGAAGGGGATTGGCCATGCCCTCGAAAGCTAAACCGCTCTTGGACGCGCAACTCGCAGCCCATGAGGCCACCCGTGACCTGGCTGCCGAACTGCTGGAATCAGTGCGCCAGATGAAGGCCGGGAAAACGCAGGTCGCGTACTCGCCCGCCGCCGAGGCGCGCCGACGCACGGGTTTGTCGCAATCCCAATTCGCCGCGCTGCTCGGCGTCTCAGTGCGTACCTTGCAGGGTTGGGAACAAGGCCGCAAGCAACCCAGCGGAGCGGCGCGCACCTTGCTGACGATTGCGCGCATGAACCCGAAAGCTCTCCTCGCCGTGGCTGAAAATGGATAGATGGGATTGCATGGCGCAAGGTGTTTCGCTTTTGGGCTCGGCGCCAGCGGGTGCATGGATGGGGGAGATATAGATGACAGGATTCGTGTGCCACCGATGACCGTGAATCTGCAGAGTCATTGCTTTGGAAAGCCAGTTGTCATGCGGGTTGCAGACCTGCAGCATGCTTGCACGCCCCACTGGCCGTTGTGCTTATCGCGTCGGATATCCTGGGATGCCCGGTTTATCCGACGATCTACATTACGTTAGCCTGCCCATAGGACACTCCATATGAGCTTTGCAAGTTTCTGGGCAGACCTTCTTGCTACCGTAGCGGGTGGCGTCGTATTGGCCGTTCTCTTCTTCCTCGCTAAGGAAAGATTGTTTCCACTTCCGAAGTTAACCGGTCGTTGGTACTTAGAGCAGACAACTCAGACCACTGCATACACACCCTATGCTGGGATGATACTGAGGTACGTGGTGATGCTCTGGCGTGAAGGCAATAGAATTGAGGGCACGGCAGAAAAAATATACGAAAACTCTTCAACTGGTGAGCGCACGTTCTCCGGAGAAAATCGCACGCGCGCAACGGTTACTGGCTACGTAGAAAAGAAGTATTTCGGGAAGGACAGGATTTATCTCCATGTGATTGAGGATGGTCATGGGCGCGAATCAACAACCTTTTACGAAATAACTGCGGACGGTGCAGATACCTTTCACGGCAAATTTTCATCAATGGTCGCGGATCAGAATGGGACGGTAAAATGGCAATGCAAGCCATTCTGAGAGTGGCCATACACATACTGGTATCACCATTGATCCTTGTTTCGCGCGTGATGATCAGGCTCAGGCTGTGCGGGCTGAATGATGACCTACACCGGTGTCTGGCTGCTGTCGATACAGCACCATCAATTCCAAATCGCTTCGTAGTTACTCTGGTGACAGCGGAGGACCATCGGAGTTCGATTCATCCAGGCGTCGATCCCATTGCGGTGCTTCGCGTTCTACTGCTTTGGGTGCGAACTGGTCGAGTTCAAGGGGCCAGCACAATAGAGCAGCAACTGGTGCGGGTCGTTCTTGAGTGTTACGAAAAAACTTTGCGTCGTAAGTTACGTGAACAGTTGGTTGCCATCGCTCTTTCCAGCAAACGATCAAAAGCACAGATCGCCAAGGCCTACCTGGGCAACGCGTTTTATGGCTCAGGTCGATGTGGTCTGTCCGCATTGACTTGTGCTTGCAAACCAAACTTGGAAACAACGTCACAAGACAGCATTTCGTACATGGTGGCGAGGCTCAAGTATCCAGAGCCATTGTCTCCAACGACTGAATGGCATCAGAGAGTTAACAGCAGGGTGCAATACATCTTCGTTCGTCTAAAAAGATCGGCTAACCCATCATTCCACCGGACGCTGCGCGATAAAGCCGCGCAGCTCCGGTGAATTCAGACGTTCGGCCTCTCACACCGTGGACACTCGACCTCGCGTGTAGGATTGCATATCGGTATCCGATCGGATACGCTGTGACATATGAACACCTTTCTGCGCTCCGAGGAGTTTGATGCTTGGCTTTCCGACTTGAAAGACAGAGTAGGACGCGCCCGGATCGCCCATCGTATCCGGTCTGCCGAACAGGGCAATTTCGGCGACTGCGAGCCAGTTGGCGAAGGGGTCTTCGAAATGCGTACCCACGTCGGACCCGGTTACCGGGCTTATTTCATCCGGCGCGGCGAGGTGGTCTATCTGCTTCTCTTGGGCGGCGACAAGTCCTCGCAGAAGCGCGACATCAAACGCGCCATCGAGATGGCGCGGACTTTGGACAAGGAGTGAACCATGACCAAATTTGCCCCCTTCGATGCTGCCGACTACCTTGATAATGAGGAAACCATTGCGGAATATATAACTGCCGCACTGGAAGATCCCAACCCCGATGTGTTTCTAACCGCCGTGCGTGATGTGGCCCGCGCCCGAGGTATGACCCAACTCGCCGAAGACGCAGGAGTAGGGCGCGAGAGCCTTTACAAAGCACTTACGCCAGGCGCCAAGCCACGCTATGACACTATGCTTAAGCTGCTTCACGCCCTGGGAGTAAAACTTTCGGCTTCGCCCGTCCGCTCATGAGTTTGTCCCGGTTCCACATCGTGGGGCTCAACCCTACGTTCCGGGGGACGCTGCGCAATAAAGCCGCGCAGCACCCCTGAACTTGAACGTTACACAAACCACCTTTTTTGAGACGAATTGAATCGAGAAGCGCCGGTTTTAGGAATCAAGGACTTGGCGTTCTCGCTTGTGTTGTTCGATTGAACGTGCCCGTTCGGTGCAATACCGAACGAGTTTCGAGAAACGGGGTGGCCGGTCGATGACTGGCCTCATTGCTCTTGACGGTTGTCGCCTTTGGCTACGCCGCCCGCCCCGACTCGAAGCGCTCGCGCAGGCTCTGGATGGTGGATGGCTCGCCGCGCACCTTGAAGATGGCGCCGGTTTCGTCGGCGCGTTCGCTCAGCACTTCGCACTGCGCGTAGATGTCGCGGCGCAGTTGCTGTGCCGACCAGGGCAGGTGCAGCTCGGCCTCGACCAGATCCTTCTGAAAAAACGTCACGATGAGGTGGTGCAGCTTGGCCACGTCGTCGGCGCGGCGCGCGCTCATGACGACGCAGGCGGGGTACTTGGCGCGCAGTTCGGTTTCGCATTGGAGCTGTGCCTCGGCGTCGCCGACATGGTCGATCTTGTTGAACACCCGAATGCGCGGCACGTCGCGGGCGCCGATTTCGGCCAGCACCTCGTCGGTGACCTGGAGCTGGCGCTCGAACCCGGGGTCGCTGGCGTCGATCACATGCAGCAGCAAGGACGCGTCCAAGGCCTCGTCCAGCGTGGACTTGAACGACGTCACCAGGCCGTGCGGCAGGTTCTTGATGAACCCCACGGTGTCGCTGACCAGCACGCGCGGCACGCTCTCGGGGTGGAGGGCGCGCACGGTGGTGTCGAGGGTGGCGAACAGCTTGTTGGCGACGAGCACTTCGCTGCCGGTCAGCGCCCGCATCAAGGTGGACTTGCCGGCGTTGGTGTAGCCCACCAGGGCCACGCTTGCCAGGCCCTGGCCCTGCTGACGGCGCGCCCGCTGGGTCTGGCGCTCCACAATCATGGCGTCGATGTCGAGTTGCAGCTCGGCGATGCGATCGCGAATCTTGCGCCGGTCGAGTTCGGTATGCGACTCGCCGGCACCGCGCCCGCCGGTGCCGCTGCGCTGACGGCCCTGCGGCCCGGCCAGCTTTGCCGCCTCGCGCAGGCGTGGCGCCATATAGCCGAGGCGGGCGATTTCCACCTGCGCGCGGGCGGCACGGGAGCGGGCGTTGCGATGAAAGATTTCGAGGATGACCATGGTCCGATCCATCACATCGCAACCCACGGCTTTTTCCAGATTGCGCGCCTGGGAAGGGGAGATTTCGTGATCGATCAACAGCATCTCGATGCCGTCGGCCTGCGGGTCGGTGGCGTGGCCCGGCGCGTCGTCGCGCGCGTCGCCGGCGTGGCGCTCGACGTAGTCGCGAATCTCATCGCGCTTGCCCGCGCCGAGATAGGCGGTGGTGTCGAAGCTGGCGCGCCTTTGCACGAACGTGTGCACGACCTTGTACCCCAGGGTCTTGGCCAGATCGCGCAGTTCGGCCAGCGAGGATTCGAACTCGGAATCGCTGACATTGGGCAACTGAACCGCGGCAACGATGGCGTCAAAGGGTTTGTCTTGGTTTTCTGGTTGCATGCTGCGCTGACTTCTCTCAAGGAAACGAAGGCCCGCCCCCGAGTTTTCTTGCCCCTCGGGGGGCTCGATGGGGAGGTCGAATCGTAGTGGCCATCGTTGGCGCAGCGATCCGAAGGCCCTGGAGACGAGCCCGGGTCAGCTCCGAGCCAGCTTCGAATGCGAGCCATTCGGTCTTCAGCCAGAATGCACGGTGTTTCATCCCCCTCGGGGGCGCACACGACAACCCAAAGGAGATTCAACCATGCCCGCCATCCGCATCGACCTGTTCGAGGGCCGCAGCCCCGAGGTGAAAAAGCAGCTCGTCGAGAACATCACCCAAGCCGTGGTGGACACCCTCAAGTGTTCGCCCGAGGCGGTGGACATCATCCTGAACGAAGTGTCCAAAGCGCACTGGGCCACGGGCGGCAAGCTCTGGAGCGAGCGTTGAGCCAGCCCGCAGGCGCGTGAGGCTGCTGCCGCGGATGGTGCGCACGCAAGCGCAAGCCTCCAACAGCCGCGATCTGCAAGGCGCAATCCAAGGCGTAATCCAAGGCGCATCGGCTTGAGCGGTGCGCCATTGGGCAATACCGACGAAGCCTGCGCCCAAGCCATCGAGCGTAGCCTTGAGATGCCGTGGAACCGCAAACCTGTGCCGCATTACCCCTGCGCAGGTTTGCAATCTTTCGCCTTCCGTCCTCTTTTTCTGCGCGGCGTTTCTGCCTAAAGTCTCTCAAGGAAACGCAGGGGCGCCCCAAGTTTCCTTGACCCCCACGGGGGGCGGGCCGGCGAGCCGACCCTGGGGGCGCTCAGTAAATTCCGCGAGCCACTTCGGTCTCGCGTCTTCCGCGCCGTCGTGCGGAGTGCAGATTCAGGAGACGATTCATGCCCAAAATGTCCGCTGCGGAAGCCGCCGTCTGCATCCTCGAAAAAGAGGGGATTCACCAAGCCTTCGGCGTGCCCGGCGCCGCCATCAACCCGTTCTACAACGCGCTGCGCAAGCGCGGCTCCATCGCCCATGTGCTGGCGCGGCATGTGGAGGCTGCCTCGCACATGGCCGAGGGCTACACCCGCGCCGCTCCCGGCAATATCGGCCTGTGCATCGGCACCTCGGGGCCGGCGGGTACCGACATGATCACCGGCCTGTATTCGGCCAGTGCCGACTCCATTCCCATTTTGTGCGTGACCGGCCAGGCACCGCGCGCGCGGCTGTACAAGGAGGACTTCCAGGCGGTGGACATCGAGTCCATCGCCAAGCCGGTGACCAAGATGGCCGTGACCGTGCGCGAGCCGGCGCAGGTGCCCGGCGTGTTCCAGCAGGCTTTCCACCTGATGCGCTCGGGCCGCCCCGGCCCGGTGCTGATCGACCTGCCGTTCGACGTGCAAGTGGCGCAAATCGAGTTCGACCCTGACCTGTACGAGCCCCTGCCGGTGCACAAGCCCCGTGCCACGCGGGCGCAGATCGAGCGCGCGCTCGACATGCTGGAGGCCGCCGACAAGCCACTGATCGTCGCCGGTGGTGGCGTCATCAACGCCGACGCCGCCGAACTGCTGGTGGAGTTCGCCGAACTGACTGGCGTGCCGGTGGTGCCGACGCTGATGGCCTGGGGCGCGATTGCCGACGACCACCCGCTGATGGCCGGCATGGTGGGGCTGCAGACCAGCCACCGCTACGGCAACGCCACCATGCTGGCGTCGGACTTCGTGCTCGGCATCGGCAACCGCTGGGCCAACCGCCACACCGGCTCGGTCGAGGTCTACACCAAGGGGCGCAAGTTCGTGCACGTGGACATCGAGCCGACGCAGATCGGGCGCGTGTTCATGCCCGACCTCGGCATCGCCTCCGATGCCAAGGTGGCGCTGGAGCTGTTCGTGCAGGTGGCGCGCGAGCGCAAGGCGGCGCGGCGCTTGAAGGACCGCAGCGCCTGGGCCGCAGACTGCCTGCAGCGCAAGCAGACGCTGCTGCGCAAGAGCGATTTCGACAACATTCCGATCAAGCCGCAGCGGGTGTATCAGGAGATGGTGGAGGCCTTCGGCGACAACGTGCGCTACGTCACCACCATCGGCCTGTCGCAAATCGCCGCGGCCCAGTTCCTCAAGGTCGGCAAGCCGCGCAACTGGATCAACGCGGGCCAGGCAGGTCCCTTGGGCTGGACGCTGCCCGCGGCCCTGGGCGTGCGCGCCGCCGACCCGAAAAGCGAAATCGTCGCACTCTCCGGGGACTACGATTTCCAGTTCCTGATCGAGGAACTGGCGGTGGGCGCGCAGTTCAAGCTGCCCTACATTCACATCGTGGTCAACAATGCCTACCTTGGCCTCATCCGCCAGAGCCAGCGCAATTTCGACATGGACTACTGCGTGCAGCTTTCGTTCGAGAACATCAACGCGCCCGAGCTCGACGGCTACGGCGTGGATCATGTGAAAGTGGCCGAGGGCCTGGGCTGCAAGGCCATCCGCGTGCGCGATCCGTCGAAGATCCAGGAGGCCATCGCCCAGGCGCGGGCCTGGATGGCCGAGTTCGCCGTGCCGGTGGTGGTCGAGATCATCCTCGAGCGCGTCACCAATATTTCGATGGGCACCGAGATCGACAACGTCACCGAGTTCGAGCCTATTCTCGACCTGTCACCCGTGGAGGCCTGAAGCCATGCCCAAGTTCGCCGCCAACCTCAGCATGCTCTACAACGAACTGCCCTTCCTCGACCGCTTCGAGGCGGCGGCGAAGAGCGGCTTCAAGGGCGTGGAGTTTTTGTTTCCCTATGCGCACGGCGCGGAGGTCATCCGCGACAAGGCGCTGCAGGCCGGGGTGCAGATCGTGCTGCACAACCTGCCGGCCGGCGACTGGGATGCCGGCGAGCGCGGCATCGCCTGCCTGCCCGAGCGCGTGAGCGAGTTCCGCGAAGGCGTGGGCCGTGCGATCGACTATGCGAAAGCGCTGGGGGTGATGCAACTCAACTGCCTGGCAGGCAAGGTCCCCGCCGGCGCGGCGCCGCAGCGCTTGCACGACACGTTCGTGAGCAATCTGCAATATGCGGCGCGGGAGCTTGCCGCGCATGGCATCAAGCTCCTGATCGAGCCGATCAACACCTACGACATCCCCGGTTTTTTCCTGAGCCGCTCGGCGCAGGCGCTGGCCATCATGGACGAAGTCGGCAGCCCCAATCTGTATTTGCAGTACGACATCTATCACATGCAGCGCATGGAAGGCGAACTGGCGGCGACGATGGAAAAGCAACTGCCGCGCATCGCCCACATCCAACTGGCCGACAACCCAGGCCGCAATGAGCCCGGCACCGGCGAGATCAACTACCGCTTCCTGTTCCAGCATCTCGACCGCATCGGCTACGCCGGCTGGATCGGCTGCGAATACAAGCCCAAGACCACCACCACGGCGGGGCTTGGCTGGATCAGCGCACTGTAAAAAACGCCCCACCCAAGCCCTCCCCACGAGTGGGGAGGGAGCCAACACCTCCCCCACCCCGTGGGGAGGCTGGGAGGGGGAAACACCGAACACCACACAACGGAGATCGACATGGCAAAACTCGGATTCATCGGCCTCGGCATCATGGGCGCGCCCATGGCGGGGCATCTGCTCGCCGCGGGCCACACGCTTGTCGTCAACACCCATGGCAAAGTGCCGCAAGCTTTGCTGGACGCGGGTGCCAAGCCCTGCGCCAACAACACCGAAGTGGCGCAGCAGGCCGACATCGTCTTCATCATGGTGCCCGACACGCCCGATGTGCAGAAGGTGCTGTTCGCCGATGACGGCGTCGCCAAGGGCCTGAGCGCCGGCAAGATCGTGGTGGACATGAGTTCGATCGCGCCGATGGAGACGAAAGAGTTCGCCAGGCAGATCAACGCGCTGGGTTGCGAGTATCTCGACGCACCCGTGTCGGGCGGCGAAGTCGGCGCCAAGGCGGCCAGTCTCACCATCATGGTCGGCGGCAAGCAGGCCACGTTCGACGCCGTCGAACCGCTGTTCAAGCTCATGGGCAAGAACATCACCCTGGTGGGCGGCAACGGCGACGGCCAGACCTGCAAGGTGGCGAATCAGATCATCGTCGCGCTCAACATCCAGGCCGTGGCCGAAGCGCTCCTGTTCGCCAGCAAGGCCGGCGCCGATCCGGCCCGCGTGCGCCAGGCGCTGATGGGCGGCTTCGCGGCCTCGCGCATTCTGGAGGTGCACGGCGAGCGCATGGTCAAGCGCACCTTCCAGCCGGGCTTTCGCATCAATCTGCACCAGAAGGATTTGAACCTCGCGCTGTCGGGGGCCAAGCAGCTTGGGCTGTCGCTGCCCAACACCGCCACCGCGCAGCAGCTGTTCTCCGCCTGCGCCGCCAACGGCATGGCTGCGCTCGACCATTCCGCGCTGTGCCGCGCCGTGGAAATCATGAGCAACCACACCATCGCGCCGGATGCCTGAGCGACTCTTGCGATGAACCTCCCCAGCCCCGCCGCCGATCCGGTCGGCTTCCTGCGCGCCTTGTTCGACGTGGCCGTGGCGCGCGCCCAGCCGCGCGAGGTGATGGCCGCTTTCCTGCCGCCGCCGCCGAAGGGCCGCACCCTGGTCCTGGGCGCGGGCAAGGCGAGTGGGGCGATGGTCGAGGCGCTGGATGCGCTGTGGCCCAAGGATGCACCCGTTTCCGGCCTCGTGGCCACGCGCTACGGCTATGCTCCCCCTGGCTTGCGCGCCAGGCCGGGACGCATCGAGGTGGTCGAGACCGCCCACCCGGTGCCCGACGCCGCCGGCGAGCAAGCCGCGCGCCGCATGCTGCAATTGACGCGGGGCCTCACCGCAGACGATCTGGTCATCTGCCTGATCTCCGGCGGCGGCTCGGCGCTGCTGCCCATGCCCGCTGCCGGGCTCACGCTTGCCGACAAGCAGCGCATCAACCGCGAGCTGCTGATGAGTGGCGCCACCATTGGCGAAATGAACTGCGTGCGCAAGCACCTCTCGGCCATCAAGGGCGGGCGTTTGGCGGCCGCTTGCGCCCCGGCGCAGGTGCTCACGCTGCTGATTTCCGACGTGCCGGGCGATGATCCCGCGACCATCGCCAGCGGCCCCACCGTGCCCGACCCGACCACCTGCCTGGATGCACTGGCCATCATCGAGCGTTACGGCATCGGCATTCCCGCTGCGGCGCGCGCCGGGCTGGAAAGCGGTGCGCTCGAAACCCCCAAGCCGGGCGACGCCGTCTTCGCCCGCAACCGCGTGGAGCTCATCGCCACGCCGCAGCACATGCTGCGCGCCGCTGCCGACGCCTGCGCCCAGGCCGGCATTGCCGCGCACATCCTGGCCGACGACATGGAGGGCGAATCGCGCGACATCGCGCTGGCGCATGCCGCCATCGCCCGCCAGGCGGCGCGCCACGGCCAGCCTTTCAGCAAGCCCTGCGTCATTCTGTCGGGCGGCGAAACCACCGTCACCGTGGCGAAAGGCGGCACCGCAGGCAAGGGCGGCCGCGGCACCGAGTTCCTGCTGGCGCTGGCCATCGCGCTGCAAGGCGAACCGGGCGTGTGGGCGCTGGCGGGAGACACTGACGGCATCGACGGCAGCGAAGACAACGCTGGCGCCTGGATCACCCCCGACACCCTGGCCCGCGCCGCCAGCCTTGGCCTCAAGCCACGCGCCCTGCTCGACGCGCACGACGCCTACGGCTTCTTCCAGGGCACCGGCGACCTGCTGGTCACCGGCCCGACCTACACCAATGTCAATGACTTTCGCGCCGTGCTGGTAATGTGATCACAGCAGGCTGCTGTCCTTAACGCAACATCAGTGATAAAGCAACTTAGGCGTCGTTCAGAAATAACTTGATTGATCTACCCTGAGCGGATGCAGTAGTTCCAATCGCCGTGGAACTTGTTCGGTTCGATGCGAATGGTGGCCAAGGCTGCATCGGTGACGACGACACCCTTCGGATACGAGTTGGTGTCCAGTTCGGCATGCACGGTGAGCCCGCTTCTGGTCTTGGTGCCGGCAATGAGATTGACGATCACTTCGTGGCTGACCAAGGGCTGCGCCCGCCAGTTCATCGTGATGAAGGAGAACATGCGGTGCTCGATCTTGTTCCACTTGCTCGTGCCAGGCGGGAAGTGGCACACGCGGATGTTCAGCCCAGCCTCTTGGGCGAAGCGGCCCAGTTCGAGTTTCCACAGCCGCACCCGGTGGCCGTTGCTGCCGCCGCCGTCGGCGGTGATCGTGAGCTCGCGCGCCTTGGGGTAGCGCGGCTTGCCCATCGCGTACCACCAGCGCCGGATAGTTTGCACCGCAAACGTGGCGGTGTCGTGATCCGTTCCAACGCTCACCCAGCCTTGGTCGGCTCCGATGTCGTAGACCCCGTAGGGGCTGGCTCGGCCGAGTTCCGGGTCCACGAAGTCGTGCACCTTCACCTGCGCCGGCTCGCCCACGGGGCTCCACTCCTTGCCGCCGTTCCTGAACTGGCCGACCAGTTCCTTCTTCTTGGTGTCCACCGAGATGACGGGCTGCCCGCGCGCAAGCGCGGCGCTGACAGTCGCGTTGATGTGCTCGAACTGTGCATTGCGGTCGGGGCTCTGGTTGCCCTCGATCACCTTGGCGTTGCCCTGCAGGCTGAAGCCCTGGGCCTTCAGCAGTTGGCCCACCACCACATGACTGACAGCGTGACCCTGCTGCTGGAGTTGCTCGGCCAACACGCGAAGGCTCTTGCAGCTCCAGCGCAATGGCGACTCGGGATCGCCGCGCGTGGTCGGCTCGACAAGTGCGAGCAGGTCCGCCACGAGCGTCGGATCCTTGTGCGTCAGCGGCTTGCGCCCGCCGCCGGGGCGCCGCGTCGCCGAAGGGGGCGCCAACTGCGCGCCAGCCATGAAC
Source organism: Thiomonas sp. X19 (assembly GCF_900089495.1). Lineage (NCBI taxonomy): Bacteria > Pseudomonadati > Pseudomonadota > Betaproteobacteria > Burkholderiales > Thiomonas > Thiomonas sp. X19. Next base: position 1,117,800 of record NZ_LT605203.1, read on the forward strand.
TCGTTGTCCGTGCCCTCCAACTCCAGCATGCCCGCGGCGATCGTGCCGCGAGCCAGGCCGGTGGCCGCCGCAACCTGCGAAGTGCCTCCGCGCCCAATCACCTTGGCTTCGGCGGCGGCCAGCGCCCGGCGCTGCCGCTCGTCGAGGCGATCTCGCATCAGTGCCCAGCGCTGCCCAATCGGCGAATCGGCTTGCATGGACCGCAAGCCTAACCGACTCGAGGAAACTGAACAAGTTATTTCCTAACGACGCCTTAGNGACTCGAGGAAACTGAACAAGTTATTTCCTAACGCCGCCTTAGCGGTAGATTTCTGCATAACCCATCAGTTGTCGTCTGCTATATGGCTCCTGCCCTTACGACGTCTTCAACAATGCCTTGACGATGCGGTCCAGCGCTGCCAGCGCCGCGTCGGGCGAGCCGTCGAACTGCGCCCGCACGATGGCGCCGTCAATGGCCAGCGCCACAGCCTGTGCCAACTTCGCGCGTTGCCGCGAAGTTGGCAGCACAGCGGCGATTGCCGCGGTCATGTCTGCCTTATGGCTGCGTGCGATCTCGGCGACCTCTGGCAGCGCGCTGCCTAGTTCCCCAACGCTGTTGATGAAGGCGCAGCCGCGGTAACCCGGATCGTGCAACCACTCGCCCACCGCCAGTGAGATAGCCTCCGGCCTGCCGCCGTGGCGCGCCAGCGCCTCGACGAACCAGGCCATCCAGCGTTGGTGCCGGTCGTTCAGATAGGCGCAGACCAGATGGTTCTTGCTCGGATAATGGCGATAGAAGGTGAGCTTGGCCACGCCCGATTCGGCTATGACGCGGTCGATGCCAGTTGCGCGCACGCCGTCGCTGTAGAAGAGATCGTGTGCGGCGCGCAGGATGCGGTCACATGCGGCGGGCTGCCCATCGCCTGAGTCGTTTCGGGTGTTCACATGGCCATTGTAGACAGGTCTGTCTATGCAGACTAGACTGCGCCTAATGTAGACAGGTCTGTCTACATTACCCAGCACGATAAGGAGTCGACATGGAAACCAAACCGCCGCTTCCCCCCTTTACCGAAGACACCGCCCGTCGGAAAGTGCGCATGGCCGAGGATGCCTGGAACACGCGCGAACCCGCGCGCGTCGTGCTGGTCTATACGGAGGACACAAGCTGGCGTAACCGCGCTGAATTCCCGGTCGGGCGCGAGGAAGTGCGCCGCTTCCTCGAACGCAAGTGGGCGCGCGAACTCGACTACCGGCTGGTTAAGGAATTGTGGGGCTTTACCGGCAACCGCATCGCCGTGCGCTTCGCCTACGAGTGGCACGACGATTCGGGCCAGTGGTACCGCTCGTATGGCAACGAGAACTGGGAATTCAACGAGCAAGGATTCATGATGCGCCGTTACGCGAGCATCAACGACCTGCCAATCCGGGAGGCTGACCGCAAATTCTTCTGGCCGCTGGGACGTCGCCCGGACGATCACCCGGGGCTGAGCAATCTGGGGCTTTAACAGAAGGAACGTAATGACTCTGTTGAAGAGCATGGCAAGTCGAGCACAAACCGAGGCAGCGCACCTCAGCCGGAGCCTCGTTGGAGGCTATTTATCACCATCAGAATCTGGTGAGTCCTCCATACACGTTCATGCCTTTGCGTCCCGATCGACCTCGTGCTCCGGCAACACTTGGAGCAACCTGGACCAATGCGTACGAAAGTCTTTGCTGGCACAGCTCATCGGTGCTCGCACGGTGTCATGCATCAGGCCTTGTGCCGCCAGCGCCGCCTTCACCGGACCGGGGTTCGGTTCGGAAAACAGGGCGCGTATGAAGGGAGCCAAGCCATGAAAATGTTCGCGCGCTTCAGCCAACCGGCCTGCGCTGACGGCTTGGTGCAAGGCGACGAAGCGCCCGGTGTGCAGGTGCGCGCTGGCAGCGATGGCGCCGCTGCCGCCCAGGCACAGCGTGGAGAAGATTTGCAGATCCTCCCCGGCGAGGATCTGCAGCCGACCGTCGAGGATGAGCGCCAGGGTTTTGTCGGTCGAGCCGCCGCAGTCCTTCACCGCCCGGATGCGCGGGTGCGCGGCCAAGGCCAGCATGGTCGCGGTGTCGATCTGCACGCCCGTGCGGTAGGGAATGTCGTAGACGATCAAAGGGTGGTCACTGAGGTCCGCTAGATCGAGGAAATGCCGGCGTATCCCATCCTGTCCGGGGCGAACGTAATAGGGTGCGGGGACGAGCAGACCAGCCAGCTGCCGGGCATTCATGCGGGGCATGCTGGCGCGCAGATGAGCCGCGTTGTTTCCGGCAAGGCCGGCGGCGACCGGAGTTTTGCCCGCGGCGGCCAGCACGGTGTCGAGCACGGCGTCCTTCTCGGCGTCGTCCAGCGCCGAGGGCTCACCTGTGGTGCCCAGGGCCACGAGACCTGACACGCCTGCAGCGCTCAAGTGTTGCACCAAGCGGTGCAGCGCGGCGTGGTCCACCGCAGTACCGTCCGTGGTGAATGGGGTGACGAGCGGCACCCAGATTCCAGTGAAAGCAGACATGCAGTTCTCCAAGTACAGACCGTTTGGAACCGATCAGTTCTCGGGAAGGAGATGTGGGTGTTGCCTTGTCGCCGCCCCGTCGTTCTGACGGAACAGCGCTCCGGTCAGATGAGCGGCTGTTTTTTGGATTTGAGGTTTGCGGCGCGCGTTACGTCGGGGTCGCCGTGCGTGGCGACTGGCGCAAAAAGGACTGCTGAACGGTAGACAGGCATGGGCCCAGTATATCGGCGCAATCACATGCGGCGGGCAACGTCTTGGCGTCTGGTTTCCGGTTTCGTTCTGATGCTCTTCACTCCGACGTCATTCATTTGGCCCTGCTCGACGCGCACGACGCCTACGGCTTCTTCCAGGGCACCGGCGACCTGCTGGTCACCGGCCCGACCTACACCAACGTCAACGATTTCCGGGCGGTGCTGGTGGTTTGACCTGCACGCGTTTAGGTCGTGATGTCGCCGGCCGGGGGCGAGCCTCTACGCGTCGGCCTGGCGTTCGATATGCTTGTGCGTTTTGCACGCGCAAGAGCGTGTGCCTGCCTGCATGGAGCCAAGCATGACCTCGTCACCCCGTCTCGGAACCCCCCTTTCTCCCTCCGCGCTTCGCGTCATGCTGCTCGGCGCGGGTGAACTGGGCAAGGAGGTGATCATCGCCTTGCAGCGCCTGGGGGTGGAGGTGATCGCGGTGGACCGCTATGCCAACGCTCCGGGGCAGCAGGTGGCGCATCGGGCGCATGTCATCGACATGACCGACCCGGCGGCGCTGCGGGCGCTGGTGCTGGCCGAGCGGCCGCATCTGATCGTGCCGGAGATCGAGGCCATCGCCACGGCGGCGTTGTTGGAGATCGAGGCCGAAGGGCTGGCCGAGGTGATTCCCACGGCGCGCGCGGCGCAGCTCACGATGAACCGCGAAGGCATCCGCCGCCTGGCGGCCGAGGAACTGGGGCTGGCGACTTCGCCCTACGCCTTCGCCGACACGGTGCAGCAACTGCAGGCGGCGATCGACGCCGGCATCGGCTACCCCTGCATGGTCAAGCCCGTGATGTCGTCCTCCGGCAAGGGGCAGTCAGTGCTGCGCGGGCCGGCCGATGTGCAGCGTGCCTGGGACTACGCCATGACCGGCAGCCGGGTGCAACAGGCGCGGGTCATCGTCGAGGGGTTCATTGACTTCGATTACGAGATCACCCTGCTCACCGTGCGTGCGGTGAACCCGGCCACGGGCCAGGTTGCCACCGCGTTCTGCGAGCCCATCGGCCATCTGCAGGTGAACGGCGACTATGTCGAATCCTGGCAGCCGCAGCCCATGGCGCCGCTGGCGCTGGAGCGCTCGCGCACCATCGCCGAGCGCGTCACCACGGCACTGGGCGGGCGCGGCATTTTCGGCGTGGAGCTGTTCGTGCGCGGCGACGAAGTGTGGTTCTCGGAGGTGAGCCCGCGTCCACACGACACCGGGCTGGTGACGCTGTGCACGCAGCGCCAGTCCGAGTTCGAACTGCACGCCCGCGCCATCCTCGGCCTGCCGGTGGACACCACGCTGCGCGAGCCGGGAGCCTCGGCCGTCATCTATGGCGGCGTGGACGCCAAAGCCATCGCCTTCGAGGGCGTGGCCGAAGCCCTGGCCGTGCCGCGCGCCGACCTGCGCCTGTTCGGCAAGCCCGAGAGCTACACGCGTCGCCGCATGGGCGTGGCGGTGGCCAGCGGGGCCGACATTCACGAAGCGCGCAGCCGCGCCAAACAGTCTGCCAGCCTCGTGCGGCCGGTCCCTGGGGCCGCGGCGGCGTGAGTGCGCGCTGCACGCCGCACAAACCCGGCGTGCATCATTTCTTCTTGTGCCGGTCCGCCACCACGGTGGTCACGGCAGGCTTCACCGCCTGGGGCGAAATCGGCTTGGATGGCGATTTGTCCTGCTTGGGTTTTTTCGCTTCCTTGTTGCTGCGTTGCTGACCTTTGACCATGATCTTCTCCGTTGCCGACCCGCAGCGTGCGGGCGCATGCGGAAAGTGTAAGGGGACCGCAGCGCATGGCGATGCCCTGACGGGCGAGAGCGCAAAATGGCGTCGATGAAACCACCCGCAAGACTGCAAGCACTCATTGAAGAAGGCCTGATCGACACCGTGGCGCGGCAGTTGATGAGCGGCAAGGAAGCCACGGTTTACGTGGTGCGCTGTGGCGATGAAACGCGCTGCGCCAAGGTCTACAAAGAGGCCACGCAACGCAGCTTCCGCCAGGCGGTGGACTACACCGAAAACCGCAAAGTGAAGAACACGCGCCAGGCGCGCGCCATGGCCAAGGGCACCCGTTTTGGTCGCCAGGCGCAGGAAGCGGCGTGGCAGAGTGCCGAGGTGGACGCGCTCTACCGTCTGGCGGCTGCCGGCGTGCGCGTGCCCAAGCCCTACAACTTCCACGACGGCGTGCTGCTGATGGACCTGGTGGTCGACGCGCAAGGCGATGCCGCACCGCGGCTCAACGACGTGCAGTTCACGCCCGAAGAGGCGCGCACGCATCACGCCACACTACTGGCCGAGGTGGTGCGCATGCTGAACGCGGGCGTGGTGCATGGCGATTTGTCGGAATTCAACATCCTGCTGAGCGCCGACGGCCCGGTCATCATCGACCTGCCGCAGGCGGTGGATGCCGCCGGCAACAACCACGCCCAACGCATGCTGCTGCGCGACGTGGAGAACCTGCGCCATTTCTTCGGCCGCTTCGCGCCGGAGCTGCTGCATACCGACTACGGCCACGAGATCTGGGACCTGTACGAGCGCGGCGCACTGCACGGCGATGCCGCGCTCACGGGGCGTTTCGAGCGTGTCAATGGGGTCGTGGATATGACCGGGGTGCTGCGTGAAATCGACGATGCCCGCGCCGAGGAATCCGCCCGCCGGCTGCGGCTGCAAACCGCCGGTGGCTGAGCGCGGCCGGGGCGTCATGCCCTGGCCCGAGGATGTGGCTGGGGGCAGACACGAGGTGTTGCGCACATCCCGACAGCGCCGACAATGCCAAGTGGTAGCCGCTACGGGGCGCGGCGCCAACTTCAAGGAGATCACCGCATGCAGATGCTGATGGAGTTTTTGCAGCTTTCGGAGCCCGAAGCCCAGGCCCTGGCGGATTGCGCGCCGGAACTTGCCTTGCGTGCCGAAGCCTTCGCCAGATCGTTTCAGTCATCCATCCAGACCCCATCGACCCGCGACGCCATGCTGAGTTCCCTCAGCGATGAGCAATGCCGCCAGCTCGTGTCCATGCAGGCGCGGCATTACCGTGAGCTGCTGGAGGCGCAATACACCCTGGAGTTGCAGCACCGCATGGTTGAGGTGGGCAGCCTGTATTACCAGTGGGGGCTGCAGCCCATCTGGATCATGTCGGCTTCAGCGCTCTTCGCCGCCGATTTCGAGGCCTACGCTGCCGATCTGGCGCTGCAGCAACGCCGTCCGCTGATGGCCGCCCTGTACAAGCGGCTGCGTCGCGACGAAGCCTGGCAGATGGAGGGCTATCGCCAGGCTGGGGAAAGCGTGCGCCGCCAGCTGGAGCAGCGTCCCCTGCGCGACCCGCTCACCGGGCTGCTCAACCGCGCCGCGCTGGACGAGTTGCTGCCCAACGCCCTGGCGCGTGCCCGGCGCCACGGCACCAAAGTCGTCGTCGCGGTGCTCGACCTGGATGATTTCCGCACCCTGAACCAGGTGCACGGCACGGCGCTGGGCGATCTGGTGCTCGAACAGCTGGCCAGCCGCTTGCGCCGCGCCCTGCGCAAGACCGATCTGGTGGTGCGGCTCGAGGCCGACACCTTCGCCCTCGTGCTGGAGGACATCCAGCGCATCGCCAACATCGCCCCATTGCTCGAGCGCCTGCAGCTCGACCTCGACGTGCCCTACACCCTGTCCGACACCCTGCTGTGGCAATGCCCCTTGAGCATGGGCATCACGCTGTACCCCGACGACAACCAGGATTCTGCTGGCCTGCTTCGCCACGCCACGCAGACCATGCAGGCAATGAAGGACAACAAGAGCCAGCGCGAGCAGTTCTGGGCGGTGTACACCCCGCCGGCCTAGAGCTTTGCAGGAGTGCTCGCCTCATTGGCCCGGACCGTGGGGTGCGCCGGCAGCGGGACCCGGGGGCTTGTTGGGGAAGGCGGTCTGGTCGCGAGCTGCAGCAACTGCGCCGCCGCGGCCAGGGCGATGATTTCGGGTTGCTTGCCGCTGATGCCGCCAATGCCGATGGGGCAGACCAGGCGGGCGATGGATGCCTCCGACAGGCCGCGTGCCTGCAAGCGGTGCGCGAAGCGCTCGTGTTTGCTTTTGGAGCCGATCAGCCCGAGCCAGCCGGCATCGCCGCGCCGCAGCACGGCTTCGCAGATCTGCTGGTCCAGCGCGTGGCTGTGGGTCATCACCAGGTAGAAGGCGCCGGGCGGGGCTTGCGCCACTTCGGCTTCCGGGCTGTCCACGGCGAGGCGGGTGATGCGCGCCGGGCCGTCGTGCCCGGCGGGGTCGGGCGCAGGAAATGCGGCGTCGCGCAGGTCCACCCACTGCACCGCGCAGGGCAGGGTGGCGAGCAGTTTGATGAGCGCCCGGCCGACATGCCCGGCGCCATGCAATTGCAGGTGGAACAGCGGTTCCGGCCGAGGCAGCTCTGGAGCATGCCAAGGCAGGTAGCGCAGCGTCACCACGCCGCCGCAGCACTGGCCCAGGCTGGGGCCGAGGGCGTGGGTTTCTTGCTGCTCGCCAGCCAGCGCCGGATCGCCCCGCCACTGCGCCAAAAGTTTGCGGGCGCGCTGCAGCGCCAGCCATTCCAGGTGTCCGCCGCCGACGCTGCCTTGCGCGTCGTGCGCCCGCACCAGCAGGCGCGCGCCGGCTTCGCGCGGCGCCGAACCCCGCACCTGCGCGACTTCGACGCAGACGGCTAGCGGCGGAACATGCGGATTCGTCGTCATGCGGGCGCTCCGGGCTTCAGACGGCGGCCGTGCTGGTGCTGGCGCCGGCGACCGGCTCGAAAGGCTGCGTCGCCGACACTCCGGCGCGCACCGCCTCGATGGCGTCGAGGATGGCTTCGGGCGTGGCCGGAGCGCGCAGCGGCGGGTCGACGCGGTGGTCGCCCACGGCGGAGACGGCATCGCGGATCGCCAGCAGCACCGAAAACGACAGCAGCAGCGGCGGCTCACCCACGGCCTTGGAGCGGTGGATGGTGGGCTGGGCGTTGGGGTTGTCGAACAGCGCGGTGTGCAGCAGCGGCGGGCAGTCGTTGGCGGTGGGAATCTTGTAGGTGCTGGGGGCGTGGGTGAGCAGCAAGCCAGTCTCAGGAAAACGCCGGGCCGCCCCAAGTTCTCCTGACCCCCGCGTGGGGCCTGACGCCTCAGCGGCAGGTTTGGGGGCACATTCCTGCCGCCAGACGAGTTCTTCCATCGTCAACCACCCCATGCCCTGGATGAAGGCGCCTTCGATCTGGCCGATGTCGATCGCCGGGTTCAGCGACTTGCCGGCGTCGTGCAGGATGTCGGCGCGCAGCAGGCGCCATTCGCCGGTGAGCGTGTCCACCAGCACTTCGCTCACGGCCGCGCCGTAGGCGAAGTAGTAGAACGGGTGGCCGGTCAGGGTTTGCGCATTCCAGTGCAGATCGGGCGTGGTGTAGAAGCCGTCACTCCACAGCTGCACGCGGGCCAGGTAGGCCTGTTGCACCAGCGTGGCGAAGGGCAGCGTCGTGGCGCCCGCATGCACCTGGCCGCCGCTGAAGCGCACCTGCTCGGCACGGCCGCCGTAGCGGTCGGCGGCGAACGCGGCGAGGCGCTGACGCAGCGTGGATGCGGCGTCCAGCGCCGCCATGCCGTTGAGGTCGGCCCCGGTGGACGCAGCGGTGGCCGAGGTATTGGCCACCTTGTGGGTGTCGGTCGCGCTGCAACGCACGGCGGCGAAGTCCACCCCCAGTTCCTGCGCCACGACCTGCGCCACCTTGGTGTTCAGGCCCTGGCCCATTTCGGTGCCGCCGTGGTTCACCAGCACGCTGCCGTCGGCGTAGACATGCACCAAGGCGCCCGCCTGGTTCAGATGCGGCACGTTGAAGGAAATGCCGAATTTCACCGGCGTCAGCGCCAGCCCTTTTTTCAGCACCGGGCTGCGGCTGTTGAAGGTGGCCACTGCGGCGCGGCGGGCGGCGTAGTTCGCGCTTGCGGCAAGTTGGTCCACCAGCGGCCCGATGACGTTGTCGGTCACGCCCTGGCCGTAAGGCGTGACATGGCGCTGGCCGACGCCGTAGAAGTTGGCGCGGCGCACCTCCAGCGGGTCGCGCCCCAGCTTGCGGGCGATGGAGTCGAGCACGAACTCGGTGACCAGCGCGCCCTGCGGGCCGCCGAAGCCGCGAAACGCGGTGTTGCTCTGGGTGTTGGTCTTGGCCGCATGGCCGTGAATGGCGACGTTGGGCAGCCAGTAGGCGTTGTCCACGTGGCAGATGGCGCGGGTGACGACGGCGCCCGAGAGGTCGGCCGAGTGCCCGGCGTTGGCGATCAGGGTCACGTCGTAGGCGAGGATGCGCCCGGCGTCGTCGAAGGCCACCTCATGGTCATAGTCGAAGCCGTGGCGCCGGCCGGTGATGAGAAAGTCGTCGTCGCGGTCCAGGCGCAGCTTCACCGGGCGCTGCAGCTTGTGCGCCGCCAGCGCCGCGCAGCAGGCGAACTGCGCCGACTGCGACTCCTTGCCGCCGAAGCCCCCGCCCATGCGGCGGCATTCCACCTGCACCTGATGCTGCATCCAGCCCAGCATATGCGCCACCACATGCTGCATTTCGCTCGGGTGCTGGGTGGAGCACAGCACGCGCATGCCGGCGTTCTCGGTGGGCATGGCGTAGGCCACCTGGCCCTCCAGATAGAACTGTTCCTGCCCGCCCACGCTGAAGCTGCCGCGCAGGCGGTGCGGCGCTGCAGTCATGGCCTGTTGCAGCGCGCCGCGCCGGGCCTCGCGGCGCAAGTGCATGGAAGGAAGCACGTAATGGCCTTGCGCGTGCGCCTCGCGGGCCGTCAGCACGGCGGGCAGGGGCTCGGCGCGAATCACCTCGCGTGCTTGGGCCGCGGCACGCCGCGCCAGCTCCTGCGATGCAGCCACCACCAGGAACACCGGCTGGCCGAAATAGCGCAAGTCGCCTTCGGCCAGGATGGGGTCGTCGTGCATCACCGGGCCGCAATCGTTCGTGCCCGGAACATCGTTCGCCGTGTACACCGCCACCACGCCGGGCAGGGCGCGAATGCGGTCCACATCCACCCCCAGCAACCTGCCGTGCGCCAGCGGCGAAAGCCCCAGCGCCGCATGCAGCGTGCCGGCGAGTTCGGGCGTGTCATCGGTGTAGGTGGCCTGGCCGCTCACATGCAGATGGGCCGATTCGTGCGGCGGGCTCACACCCACGCGGGCGCCCTCGCGCAGCGCCGGCCACTCGGCCTCGGCCCAGGCGGGGGTGCCGTGGCGGGCAAAGCCCGGGGTGGCGGGAGGGGCCGGCAGGGGGTCGCGGGGTTTGTTCATCTGTCCTCCTCAAACCGCGCGCAGGGCTGGCGCCAGGCCGGCCCAGACGCTGGTTTGCGCTGGGCTCAAAGGCGCGTCGGCCCGGGTCTCCAGCCAGAAGCGCCACAGCAGGTTGCGCGCCACGCGCTGGCGGTGGGCGCTGCTGGCGCGCAGATCGCTGATGGGTTGGAAGTCGGCGTCCAGCGCCTGCATCGCGGCGCGCACGCTGGCCTCGTTCCAGGGCTGGCCGAGCAGCGCGGCTTCGGCGCTGGCGGCGCGTTTGACCACTGCCGCCATCCCGCCGAAAGCCAGGCGCACATGGGCCACTTGCTGTTGCGCATCCAGCCGTAGCGCCACGCCGCAACTCAGCGCGGAGATGTCGCAGTCGTAGCGTTTGGACAGCTTGTAGGCACGAAGCTGCAGCGGTTGAGCTTCATCCGCGTTTGTCGGCAGTGGCAGCTCGATGGCGCGCAGGAACTCGCCCGGCTGCAGCGCGTTTTTCATGTAGTCGAGATAAAACGCGGCCAGCGGCAGGCGGCGGGTGGCGTTGCCATGTTGCAGCAACAGCACCGCGTCCAGCGCCAGCAGCACCGGGGCGCCGTCGCCGATGGGCGAGCCGTTCGCCACGTTGCCGCCCAGGGTGCCGGCATGGCGCACCGGGGGGCCTGCGAAGCGCAGCGCCATTTCGCGCAGCTCCGGCCAGGTTCGCACCAGCGCGGCCCAGGCATCTTCCAGCGGCACGGCAGCGCCGATGCGCAGGGTGTCGCCGGCGCGCTCGATGGTCGCGAGTTCGGCGACGCCGCCGATGAAGAGCAGATCGCCGACGTCGCGGAACTGCTTGTTGGTCCACAGGCCGATATCGGTGGCGCCCGCAAGGACGGTGAGCCTCCGGCCGCTTGCAGCGTCCGCCCGCCGAGGGGGCTGCGGCGTCGCCTTGAGGCGGCTCGGCGCCGACGCCGTGGCTGGCGCCGAATCACCACGCGCATTCGCCCGCAGCGAGGCAAAGGCGCGCAAGCTGCGCGGGGCGATGAAGCGGTCGATGCGCGGCCGGCCCTCCGAGTCCGGGAAGGCTGGATGTGGCGCGGCGTAGATGTAGGGGTCGGGCGTGTCGGCGGCGATGCCTCGCAGCAGCGCGGCGATGGGCTCGGGGTCGAGGCGGGCGGCGGGCAGCGCGAACATGGCAAGGCCTGCATCCAGGATGGGGCGGTAGCCGGTGCAGCGGCAGAGGTTGCCGGAGAGGTCGTCGGCAAGTTGCTGGCGGCTGGGCCGGGTGCCGGTTTGCTGGTGGCGTTCGTAGCTTGCGTAGAGCGCCATGACGAAACCGGGCGTGCAGAAGCCGCATTGCGAACCGTGACAATCGACCATGGCCTGCTGCACCGGGTGCAGCGCGCGGCCGGGTGCCAGCGCCTGCAGGTCTTCCACCGTGAGCAGGGCCTTGCCGTGCAGCGTGGGCAGGTAGCGGATGCAGGCGTTGACCGGGCGCAGGCGCAGCGGGCCGAGCTGAACGGCGCGGCTGTCGACCCTGGCATCGGCGTTGGCGCAGGTCTCGCCGGACGTGCCGTTGCCCGGCTTGGAGCTCGCGTGCGCCAGCTCGGCCACCACCACGGTGCAGGCGCCGCAATCGCCTTCGGCGCAGCCTTCCTTGGTGCCGGAGCAGTGGGCATGTTCGCGCAGCCATTGCAGCACGGTGGTGGTGACGGGCAGGCCGTCCACCTGGGCCAGGCTGCCGCGGTGGACGAAGCGGATGGGTTGGGTGTTCATCGACGTTTCAGTGCAACAAGGCGCAGGTGATGTTGCAAGTGGGGTGCCGCAAGTATTGGGCCACGATCCGACAGGGTTGACATATGCTGAACTGTATACAAAACATACGTTTCGGCTGATGCCGCAAAGGGCTGCACCATGAACAATCCGCTGGACTCCGTCGACCTGCGTCTCATCCGCGTGCTGCATACCGTGCTTGCCGAATCCGGCGTGTCCCGCGCCGCCATGCGCCTGGGATCGACCCAACCCGCCGTCAGCAGCGCCTTGCGCCGCCTGCGCGCCATCACCGGCGACGAGCTGCTGGTGCGCAGCGGCAACGCGATGGTGCCCACCGCTTTCGGCGCCAGCCTGATCGAGCCCACCGCCTGCATCCTGCGCGAAGCCCAGCGCCTGGTGGAAGGCGCCGGCCGCTTCGATGCGGCGCGCAGCACGCGGTTGTTCCGCCTGGCCGCAGCCGACTATATGGACCCGGCCTTCCTGCCGCAGCTCATCGCCACGCTCAAGCGCGAAGCCCCGCAGTGCGGCGTGGACGTGCTGCCGCTCTCCGCCGCGCTCGACTACCGCCACGCCATGGCCGAGGGCGAGGTGGACGTGGTGCTGGGCAACTGGCTGGAGCCGCCGCAAGACCTGCATCTCGCGCCGCTGCTGGAGGATGAGATCGTCTGCCTGGTCGCGGCCGAGCATCCGGCGCTGCGCCGCGGTCTCGACCTGCAGCAGTACCTGCAGGCCGAGCATGTGGCGCCGTCGCCGCTGCGCGCCGCAGGCGAGGGCGTGATCGACCAGCATCTGCACCATCTTGGACTGCAACGCCGCATCGCGGTGCATTGCGCCTTTTTCAACCTCATTCCCGGTCTGGTGGCGCGCAGCCTGCTGGTGCTGACCACGGGCCGGCGCTTTTGCCAGCGCTATGTCGAAGCGGGGCTGGCGGTGCGCATCCTGCCTTGTCCGGTGCCCTTTCCGCCACTGACCTACTACCTGCTGTGGCATGCCCGCGCCCATCACGACACCGCGCACCGCTGGCTGCGCGAGCAGGTGCGCGAGGCGGCCAGCCGCTCGCCCACGGCCACCTGAGCCCGCCCCCAGCCCCGGCTTCAACCCTGACAACCCCATCGCAACAACCGAACTGCCGCGACCCCGATCGACTTCGTTCCACACGTGCGAAGCACCGAAGTACAAGTGCCATAACCCCAATTCCCTTCCACCGAATTCCATCGCCATGTCGTCTCCCGCAGCAACTCCTCGCCCGAACCAGCCCCATGCGTCGAACCCGCGCCTCGCGCTGTGCGGCGACATCCTGCACTTCCTGCGCGACCCCGGCTGGAGCGAGGATGCCGCGGACGCGGTGCAGTTCGAGCCCGACGGCTGGCTGCTGATCGAACACGGCCGGGTGCACGCCGTGCACCCGGCCGACGACCCACCGGACGCGAGCTGGGCGCGGCAGGACTGGCGCGGCCGTCTCATCATGCCCGGCTTCATCGACCCGCATGTGCACGCGCCGCAGCTCGACGTCATCGCCTCCTTCGGCGCGGCCCTGCTCGACTGGCTGGAGCGCTACACCTTCCCGGCCGAAGCGCGCTACGCCGACCCCGAGCAAAGCCGCCTCGGCGCCGAGCGCTTCCTGCATGCCCTGCTGGCGCATGGCACCACCTCGGCGCTGGTCTACGCCACCGTGCACAAGACCAGTGCCGAAGCGCTGTTCGAGGTCGGCCAGCGCCTCGGCATGCGACTCATCACCGGCAAGGTGCTGATGGACCGCAACTGTCCCGACGACCTGCGCGACGACGTGGAGCAGGCCGAGCGCGACTGCGTCGACCTCATCGAGCGCTGGCACGGCGTGGACCGCCTGGCCTACGCCGTCACCCCGCGCTTCGCCGCCACCAGCAGCCCGGCGCAGCTGGCCATGGCCGGGCGCCTGCTCGACGCCTATCGCGACCGGGACGGCGGGCTGTACATGCAGACCCACGTGGCCGAGAACCGCGACGAGGTGCGCTGGGTCGCCGAGCTGTTTCCCGAAAGCCGCAGCTATCTCGACGTCTATGCCGCGCATGGCCTGCTCGGCGCGCGCAGCGTGCTGGCCCACGGCATCTGGCTGGACGACGCCGACCGCGCGCTGCTGGCGCAAACCGGGGCACAGATCGCCTTCTGCCCCTCGTCCAACCTGTTCCTCGGCAGCGGCCTGTTCGACTGGGGCCGGGCGCGCGCCGCAGGGGTGCGCGTGACGCCGGCCAGCGACGTGGGCGGCGGCACCAGCCTGTGCGCCCTGCGCACCCTGGCCGACGGCTACAAGGTGCTCGCGCTGCAGGGCCAGCGCCTGCCGGCCTGGCAAGCGCTGTACGCCGTCACGCTCGGTGCGGCCCAAGCCCTGGGCCTGGCGCACGAGATTGGGCATTTCGCAGCGGGCACGCTGGCCGACGTCGTGGTCTGGCGCTGGGCCGACGGCCCCGTGCAGCAGCGCCGGCAGGACATGGCACGCAGCTTGCATGAACGCTTGTTCGCGTGGATGAGCCTGGCCGACGAGCGCAACGTGGCGGCGGTCTATCTGCGCGGATGCAGAATCTCGGCTGCGGTCGCGCACCGGCATGCCGGCGCGGCGCCCGGCCATCTCGGGCCGCAGCCTATCGCGCCCTGAACACGACACCCACCATGGACAGGCGACTCGAACTCGAAGGCATCACCAAGCGCTACCCTGGCGTCGTGGCCAACGACGGCGTGAGCCTGCGCGTGGCTCCGGGCCGGATCCATGCCGTGCTGGGCGAGAACGGCGCCGGCAAATCGACGCTGATGAAAATCATCTTCGGCGCGGCGCAGCCCGACGCCGGCACCATCCGCTTCAACGGCGACGTCGTGCACATGCGCAACCCGCACATGGCCCGCGCGCTGGGCGTGGCCATGGTGTTCCAGCATTTCTCGCTGTTCGACACCCTGAGCGTGGCCGAGAACGTCTGGCTCGGGCTCGACCCCGGCAGCACCCTGGCGCAGGTGACGCAGCGCATCGGCGAGGTGGCCGCCGGCTACGGCCTGGACATCGACCCCGCGCGGCCGGTGCACACGCTGTCGGTCGGCGAGCGCCAGCGCGCGGAAATCATCCGCGCCCTGCTGACCCAGCCGCAACTGCTCATCCTCGACGAGCCGACCTCGGTGCTGGCGCCGCAGGCCGTGCAGCGCCTGTTCGACACCCTGCGCAAGCTGGCGGCCACCGGCTGCAGCATTCTCTACATCAGCCACAAGCTCGACGAAATTCGCGCCCTGTGCCACCACTGCACGGTGATGCGCGCGGGCAAGGTGGTGGCCGAGGTGGACCCGGCGCAGGAGAGCAACGCCAGCCTGTCGCGCCTGATGATCGGCGCCGACATCGCGCCGCCATCGCGCAAGCCGGCCCAACCCGGCGCGGTGGCGCTGGAACTCAGGAGCGTGAACCAGCCCGCCGCCGACCCCTACGGCGTGGCTTTGCAGAACGTGAATCTGCAACTGCGCGCGGGCGAGATCCTGGGCATTGCCGGCGTGTCGGGCAACGGCCAGCAGGAGCTGCTCGCCGTGCTGTCCGGCGAGGACGCGCGCCGGCCGGTCCCGGCCGATGCCCTGCGCCTGTTCGGCCGGGACGTGGGCGGCATGCCGCCAGGCCAGCGCCGCCGCGCCGGCCTGCGCGTGGTGCCCGAGGAGCGCCTGGGACGCGGCGCGGTGCCGGCGATGGATCTCGCCGCCAATACCCTGCTCACCCATGCCGACGCGCAAAGCGTGCGCGCGGGCTGGATCCGTTGGCCCGCGGTGGCGGCCGAGGCGCGCGCCATCATCGCCCGCTTCGGCGTGCGCGCGGCGGGGCCGCAGGCCCTGGCGCAGAGCCTGTCAGGCGGCAATCTGCAGAAGTTCATCATGGGGCGCGAGATTTCCGGCGACCCCAAGGTGCTGGTGGCGGCGCAACCGACCTGGGGCGTGGACGTGGGCGCCGCGGCGCAGATCCGCGGCGAGCTGCTGGCGCTGCGCGACCGCGGCTGCGCGCTGCTGGTGATTTCCGAGGAGCTGGACGAATTGTTCGAGATTGCGGACCGCATCGCGGTCATCGCGCGCGGGCGCCTGTCGCCCGCGCTGCCCATCGCCGAGGCCACGGTCGAGCGCATCGGTCAGTGGATGAGCGGGCTGTGGGACGCGGCGGCTCCCCCTCCCGACCTCCCCCACGGGGTGGGGGAGGAGGAAACCGGGCGGTCTCAAATCGGAAGTGCGGACGCCGCATCGGTCGCCATGCCTGTTGCCGCCGCCACGCCTGGCCCCCTGCCTGCGGACCGGGAGGACCGTGGTGAGGAGCGCGAAGCGGCGAGTCAGAGGAGCCGGCATGCTCAGGCTTGAACCCCGCGCCGCGCCCTCGCGCGCCATGTTGTTGCTGTCGCCGCTCGTCGCTTTGGCCGTCACGGTGTTGTTCGGCGCGGCGATGTTCGCCGTGCTCGGCAAAAACCCGCTGGCTGGCCTGGCGCTGTTTTTCGTCGAGCCGGTGAAAAACCTCTACGGCCTGGCCGAGCTGGGGATGAAGGCCACGCCGCTGATTCTCTGCGGCCTGGGCCTGGCGGCCTGCTACCGCGCCAATGTCTGGAACATCGGTGCCGAGGGGCAATTCGTGCTCGGTGCCATTGCCGCCGGCGGGGTGGCGCTGCAGGCGGGCGACGACACCACGCGCTGGATCCTGCTGCCGATCCTGCTCGCCGGCGTGCTCGGCGGCATGGCGTGGGCGGCCATCGTCGCCGTGCTGCGCGACCGCTTCAACGCCAACGAAATCCTCACCAGCCTGATGCTGGTGTACGTGGCCCAGTACCTGCTGGACGACCTGGTCTACGGTCCCTGGAAGGACCCCAACGGCTACAACTTTCCGCAGACCGCGCTGTTCGCCGCGTCCACCACGCTGCCCAAGCTCATCTCCGATACGCGGCTGAACATCGGCTTCGCCATCGCCATGGTCGCGGTGGTGGCGATGAGCCTGTTCATGCGCCGCAGCCTGCAGGGCTTTCGCCTCATCGTCGGCGGGCAGGCGCCGGATGCGGCGCGTTACGCCGGGTTCTCGGCGCGCAAATCGTTGTGGACGGTGCTGCTGCTGTCGGGCGGCATGAGCGGCCTGGCCGGCGCGCTCGAGGCCGTGGGGCCGCTCGGCCAGCTCACGCCGCACGTGTCGCAGGGCTATGGTTTCGCCGCCATCATCGTGGCCTTCGTCGGCCGGCTCAATGCGGTGGGTATCGTGTTCTCGGGCCTGCTCATGGCCATGTTCTACATCGGCGGCGAACTGGCGCAGTCGCGCCTGGGCCTGCCCAACGCCATGACCGGGGTGTTCCAGGGCCTGCTGCTGTTCTGCCTGCTGGCCGCCGACACCCTGGTGACCCATCGCGTACGCCTGGCGCGCAGCGGAGTGCGCCATGCATGAATTCGCCCTGCTGCTGGCCTCGGCGCTGTCCGCCGGCACGCCCCTCGCACTGGCCTCGCTGGGCCTGCTGGTCAACGAGAAGTCGGGCGTGGTCAACCTCGGCGCCGAGGGCATGATGCTGATGGCCGCGATCGCCGGTTTCGCCGTGGCCGTGACCACCGGCAACCAGTGGCTGGCGTTCGGCGCCGGCGCGGTGGTGGGCAGCCTGCTGGCGGCGCTGGTCGGCCTGCTGGTGCTGTGGCTGGGCACCAACCAGTACGCCACCGGGCTGGCGCTGAGCCTGTTCGGCGCCGGGCTGTCGGCCTTCGTCGGGCTGGATTACGTGGGCCGCAACCTGCCGCCGTTCGGCCATGTGCATATTCCGCTGCTGTCGGACCTGCCTTTCGTCGGACCGGCGCTGTTCTCGCACCACCTCATGGTCTATCTCACCGTGCTGCTGGCGCTGGGCATCCACCTGTTCCTGCACCGCACCCGCGCCGGGCTGGTGCTGCGCGCGGTGGGCGAATCGCCGCAATCGGCGCATGCGCTGGGCTATCCGGTGCGGCGCATCCGCCTGCTGGCGCTGATGTTCGGCGGCGCGCTGTGCGGCGTGGCAGGCGCCTACCTGTCGGTGATCTACACGCCCATGTGGGTGCAGGGCATGACGGCGGGGCGCGGCTGGATCGCGCTGGCGCTGACCACCTTCGCCACCTGGCGGCCAGGCCGCGTGCTGCTCGGCGCCTACCTGTTCGGCGGCGTGACCATGCTGCAGTTCTACTTCCAGGGCGCGGGCGTGCAGGTGCCGTCGCAGTTGCTGTCGATGCTGCCCTATGTCGCCACCATCGTGGTGCTGGCGCTGATGTCGCGCAACCCCGCCTGGATCCGCATCAACATGCCGGCGTCGCTGGGCAAGGTGTTCCGGCCGATGGGGTGAGCCGGGCCGGGTAGTGCTTTGGGCGCATGGTCCTGTCACACCTTGGCACGAAAATTGTATACAGTTCATGTCACACCATCACTCGGAGAGCGCAGATGCAGAACAGGGATCGGATTCGTTTATTGGGCGCCTCGCTGGCGCTGGGCGCTGCGGGCCTGCCGCGGCTGGCGCAGGCCGCAGCGCCGCTGAAGGTGGGCTTCATCTACGTCGGCCCGGTGGGCGACGCCGGCTGGAGCTATGCCCACGACCAGGCGCGCCAGGCGCTGCAGGCGCACTTTGGTGCGCGCATCAGCACCCAGTTCGTGGAAAACGTGCCCGAAGGCCCGGACGCCGCGCGCGTGCTGCGCGACCTGTGCCAGCAGGGCGACGGCCTTGTTTACGCCACCAGTTTCGGCTTCATGGAATCGGTGCTGCGCGTGGCGCGCGACTTCCCCAAGGTCAAGTTCGAGCACGCCACCGGCTACAAGACGGCGGCCAACGTCGGCACCTACGACGCCCGCACCTACGAGGGCGCCTACATGGCCGGCATCATCGCCGGCGGCATGACCAGGACCGGCACCCTCGGCGTGGTCGGCTCGGTGCCCATTCCCGAGGTGATCCGCAACATCGATTCCTTCACCCTGGGAGCGCAGTCGGTCAACCCCAGGGTGAAGGTCAAGGTGGTGTGGGTGAACAAGTGGTTCGATCCGCCCAAGGAGACCGAGGCCGCCACCTCGCTGGTCAACCAGGGCGCCGACGTGCTGTTCCAGAACACCGATTCCCCCGCCGTGCTGCAGACCGCCGAGAAGCTGGGCAAGTACGCCTTCGGCTGGGACAGCGACATGGCCAAGTTCGGCCCCAAGGCGCATCTGGCCTCGGCCATCATCGACTGGACTCCCATCTATATTTTCGAGACCGGCAAGGTGCTCGACAACAGTTGGAAGCCGGCGCAAATCTGGTGGGGCGTGGAGCATGGCGCCATCGACCTGGTGTCCGTCTCCAGCGTGGTGCCGGAAAAAATTCGCAGCCGCGTCGCGCAGGTCAAGGCCGGGTTGAAGGACGGCAGCTTCAGCATCTGGAGCGGCCCCATCCTCGGCCAGAACGGCGCCACCGTCCTGGCCGCCGGAGCCAAGGCCGACGACAAGTTCCTGCATGGCATCGACTTCTACGTCAAGGGCGTGGAAGGCCACGTGCCGGGCAAGTAAGCGGCGGGGCCAGGGTCGGACGAGGCGCGGTTCAGGGGCCAATATGGGAGCTGCAGACGTGGATATGGCGAGCCAGCGGCTGGCGCTGCTGGACGCCGTGTGCGCCGCGCCCAAGGCCGAATTGCATGTGCACATCGAAGGCACGCTCGAACCCGAGCTGGCCTTCGCGCTGGCGCGGCGCAACGGCGTGACGCTGCGTTGGCGCAGCAGCGCGGAGCTGCGCGCCGCCTACGCCTTCGACAGCCTGCAGTCCTTCCTCGACCTGTACTACGCCGGCTGCGACGTGCTGCGCACCGAGCAGGATTTCTTCGACCTGGCCTGGGCCTACTTCCAGCGCGCAGCCAGCGACCGCGTGGTGCGGGCCGAGGTGTTCTTCGACCCGCAGAGCCACACCGCGCGCGGCGTCGGCTTCGACGTGTTCATGCCCGGCCTGCTGCGCGCCGTCGCACGCGCGCAGCAGCAGCTGGGTCTGAGCGCGGCCTACATCCTCTGCCTGCTGCGGCATCTGAGCGAGGACGATGGCATCGCCACGCTGCAGGCGGCGCAACCCTGGGCGCAGCACTTCATCGGCCTCGGGCTCGACTCGTCCGAGCGCGGCAATCCGCCGGAAAAATTCGCGCGGCTCTACGCCCAGGCCCGCGCGCAGGGCCTGCGGCTGGTGGCGCACGCCGGCGAGGAGGGGCCGGCGGCCTATGTGCGCGACGCGCTCGACCTGCTCGGCGCCGAGCGCATCGACCACGGCGTGCATGCGGCCGACGACCCCGCGCTGGTGCGGCGGCTGGCCGGCCAAGGCATTGCGCTCACCGTCTGCCCGCTGTCGAACGTGAAGCTGTGCGTGTTCCCCGACATGGCGGCGCACAACCTGCCCGCACTGTTGCACGCGGGGGTGAAGGTCATGGTGAATTCCGACGACCCGGCCTATTTCGGCGGCTACGTCAACGCCAACTACCAGGCCCTGCTCGCCGCGCATCCCGAGCTGGACAGCGCCGACGCCTACCGCCTGCTGCGCAACAGCCTGGAGGCGAGCTTCGCGCCGGCCGGCCGGATTGCAGCCTGGGTCGGGAAGCTTGACGCCCATTGGCGTGCGCAGGGACTCGACGCGGGGTGATGGCGTCGATTGCGTAGCCGGATGCAGCGCAGCGCAATCGGCGGATGCCGCGCGATGCATCGGCCATCCGGGCTGCCCTGACTGCGCGCAGTTCAGGCAAGTCGTTGCGCTCGATGTTGGAGGCCGCCGCAGAAAACCGTGGGCTGTCCCCATGCTGTTCTGCAACGATTCATGGATTCGCGGGCGTCGCTTGCCGGTCCGCCTGAGCGCCTTGTTGGGTGCGCCTGAAACTCGGCTTATAAATAGCGAGAAGAAAAGCGACCGCAAGCATGAGAAAGTTGGCTATTCCATACAGGTCTTCTTGGGTCTTGAGCGGCATGTAAGTCGGCAGAAGCTGACCCTGCGCTGCGCTTTGCCCGGCAATGCTGGTCACTTGACTGACCAACGGAGCGAGGATGAAGGTGCCGTTTATGAGGATCAAAGTGGCCAGCACGAGCTTGGCGATGAGCCATCGATGTTCAACAAGACGGTACTTTCCTGCGAGCGCTGTCAGGCCACCTGCGATGATCAGAACCCACATGCCGGGAATCGTCAGCGCCCGAGTGATCGCCGACACAAACAGCCGCTGATGATCGATAAGCACCACGTCGGTGCTCGTCCCAACCTCTGAGAGGGTGTGAACAAATCCGCCATGCCCGCTCATCCCGCCCAAACGGCCCCACTCGGCGTTGCCAATGCGCGCCGTGCCGTCAGGCACGGCCGTGCTTGGCGCCTTGATTGGAACCGTTTGGGCGCCCTGCTCCGCCACGCCGGATTCATTCACACCCTCTGAGTTCATGACGATCGACGGTAGGATGCCTCCCAAAAACATGGCGAGGCCAATGAGGTGCAGCAATTTTGCGGTCTTTTTCACAAGCCTCTCCTGATTTGAAGCGCAGCTATCAGTTGGCTCGCGGGCGTAGCCTGCCGGCCAGCTTGAGCCCGTCGCGGAAGTTCATGCCCAGGAGGATGAGAGTTGCACGACGCCGACGGTCAGTTCCACAATCTGTACGGCATAGAACGCCGCGTCGAACTCGCCGGCTGCGGCCTTGCCGTTGAGAAAAATCGCCGCTGGAATCATCACGAGCAAGCCGTTGGCGCCGATGATCGCCATGCGCTTTTTCTTCCGGTCGAGTAGCCATCCTTTGCGCGTTTTGCCGAGCGCGAAGCCGGAGCCGCCGGCGGCGGCCATGAACGGCACCAGCAGGAAGAGGCCGTCAACAATGGCGTGCTTGACTGCGGCCACAGCCGCATGGTCCAGAAACACCTCCGAGACCAGGGTGGAAGTCCAGAAGCCGGCGATGATGAGCATCGCTGTGCTGCCGGCGATGGCATGGACGACGGGTTTCATGGTCGGGCTCCTTTCTTCGGAACGGGGGAATCGAGCCGTTCATGGATGGCGTTCAGGGTTTGCAGTGTCTTCTTGAGGTCTTGCAGAGGAAGACCGGCAACGAGACCGTTAGCCCAGGCCGCTTCCAGGGCCATCGCCTTGGCAAAGGCGCGGCTGCCCAGTCCGGTCAGGGCGTAGAGAGGCGAGCGTTCATGGCGCGGGTTGTGGCGCTGCTCGAAGAAGCCGTCCTTCTCCAGCTTGTTGAGCTGCTTCTGCACCCCCTGCCGGGTGATGCCCATCGCTTCGGCGATCTGCGGCGCAGAGAGGGGCTTGCCGGCGAGTGCCACGGCCCCCAGCACTTGCCAGCGGGCGCTGGTGAGATTGAGGGGCTCGACCAGCTGGTCGCCTTTCTCCAGCAGGCGGCCATTCACGCGGAAGACCGCGAGCATGATGTCGGTCAGGATGGCGGCGGGGTTGGGCTGGGTTGTCACAGTGGACTCCTTGATCACCTGTTGGATTTCACGGCCGTCCGTTTGATGACCGCCCGGCTCACATAGCGACAACCAGTTTCCATCATCGGAAACTGGTTGTCAATACTGCAAAGCAGCATCGGAGGCCAGCGGCGGTTCTCGGGCCTCCGGCAGGCCGGGCGCGGACTGCAGCGGCGGTGAGCGTTATCCGCCTGTCCGTGAGGCGCGCCACGCAGCTGTTGCATCATTCGCCCATGCACTGGACCTATCTCGCCATCGCCATCGTCACCGAGGTCATCGCCACCTCGGCGCTCAAGGCCACCGCCGGCTTCACCCGCTTCGCCCCCGCCATCGTCGTGGCGTTGGGCTATGGCGTGTCGTTCTACTTCCTGGCGCTGGTCCTGCGCACCATTCCCGTGGGTCTCACCTATGCCATCTGGTCGGGCGTGGGCATGGTGCTGATTTCCCTGATCGGCTTCGTGGTGTACCGCCAGACCCTGGATGCGGCGGCCATCGCCGGCATCGCGCTGATCGTCGCCGGCGTGCTGGTGATCAACCTGTTCTCGCGTTCCATGCCGCACTGAGCGCGAGCCTCCGACACGCGCGCTTCCTACAATCCCACGCGTTCCACCGCGGCGGAGCTGCTCCCGGCCGCAGCGGTGTTCATGTCGGGAGCCATGTCGAGGCCAACCATGTCACAAAACCTCAGTCGCAGGCGGCTGCTCGCCGGCCTCGCGTCTGCCGGCGCCGCGGCGCCCCTCGCCCGGGCGCAAAACCACCCACCCGGTTCGCCGGCAGCGATTCGCGAGCCGCTGCGCGTGGCCTTCGTCTACGTCAGCCGATCGGCGCCACGGGCTGGACGGCGCAGCACGAAAAGGGCCGGCTGCACATGCAGCGGGCGCTGGGCGATGCCGTGCGCAGCCGCCACGTGGCCAACGTGCCCGAGGGGCCGGACGCCGAGCGCGTGGTGCGCGAGCTGGCGCGCCAGGGCGAGCAGCTTATCTTCACCACCAGCTTCGGCTATATGGAGTCCGTGCTGCGCGTCGCGCGCGACTACCCTGGCACCCGCTTCGAGCAATGCTCAGGCTACAAGCTCGCCGCCAACGTCGGCGCCTACAACGGCCGCTTCTACCAGGGCCGCTACCTGGCAGGCATGGTGGCCGGGCACATGAGCCTGCAGGGCCGCCCCAAAGGCGAATTCCCTCCAGGAGGGACGGCGCGCAGCGCCCAGGGAGTCGAGTCCGTCCTGCAGGGCCGCCCCAAAGGCGAATTCCCTCCAGGAGGGACGGCGCGCAGCGCCCAGGGAGTCGAGTCCAGCAGGCGCGGCGTGGCCGGCATGGTGGCGTCGTTTCCCATTCCCGAAGTCATCCAGGGCATCAACGCCTTCACGCTGGGCATGCGCGCCGTCAACCCCGAGGCGCGCATGAAGGTGGTGTGGGCGAACACCTGGTACGACCCCGGCCGCGAGGCCGACGCGGCGCGCGCGCTGATCGCCCAGGGCGCGGAGGTGCTGACCCACCACACCAACTCCCCGGCCGCCGTGCAGGTGGCGCAGGAGGAGGGCCGCTGGGCGGTGGGCTATTGCAGCGACGAGGCGCAGTTCGGCCCGCGCGCCCAGCTCACCGCCGTCACCCTGCACTGGGGCGACTTCTACGTGGGCACGGTGCGCGAGGCGCTGGCGGGGCGCTGGAAGCCGGACAACGTCTGGGGCGGGATGGGCCAGGGCTTCGTGCGCCTGGCGCCGTTCCTTCCGGCAGTGCCCGAGGCCGTGCGGCGGCAGGTGCTGGCACGCCAGCGCGACATCGCCCAGGGCCGCTTCCAGCCCTTCTCGGGCCGCATCCTGGACAACCGCGGCGGCGTGATGCTCGACGGCGGAGCCATGAGCGATGCGCAGATCCAGGCGATGAACCGCTACGTGATGGGCGTGGACGGCGAGCTTCCGCGCGCCTGAGGTTGCAACCTTGGGGCGCTGAAAGCGCGGGCAGGCCCTAGCCGCGCGTGGCGCGGCGGCGCACGCAGTCCACATAGGCCTCGCCATCGGGCGGCAGGCCGCTGCGCTGCGCCGTCCACAGCATTTCGCCCAGGCATTCCATCACCGCATGCTGGGCCTCGTGTTCGCCCAGCTTGACGGCAAGCAGCTGAAAGGCCTGCTTGATGCCAGGCGGCTGGTCGATGGACACCTGCTCGGTGATCGACAGATGCATCGACAAATGCAGGAAGGGGTTGGTTCGACCCTGCTCCACCGCGTAGTCGCGTTCCTGCGCGTCGGGCGCGGCCAGATCGTCGTGGTATTCGGGGTGCTGCCCCATCCATTGCGCGGCGATGAGTTCCAGCGGCGTGAGCACGCTGCCCTCGCGGTGGCGGCGCCAGGCATCGGTGAAAAACAGGCGGACCTCGTCCTTGCTGGGGTTGAACATGGCAGGGTGTGGCTGAAGGGGTGCGCTGCGAAAATGCGGCTGTTGTTGCAACATAGCAGCGTGTTCCAAGCCAACGAGAAAAACCCATGCGTACCCTGAATGATGAAGCCCAGCGCCTGCTGTTCACCGAGGCGCGCACCCACAACCGCTTCACCGCCGAGCCGGTTCCAGACGCCTTGTTGCGCCAGCTCTACGACCTGATGAAATGGGGTCCGACCTCGGCCAACTGCAGTCCCGCGCGCATCGTGTTCGTCAAGTCGCCGCAGGCCAAGGCCAGGCTCGCGCCCTGCATGAGCGAAGGCAACCGCGACAAAACCTTGCAGGCGCCGGTCAACGTCATCGTCGGCATGGACATGGCGTTCTACGACAAGCTGCCCGAGCTGTTTCCGCACAACCTCACGGCCAAGAGCTGGTTCGAGGGCAAGCCCGAATTCATCGCCGCCACGGCCCTGCGCAACTCCAGCCTGCAGGGCGGCTACCTCATCCTCGCCGCGCGCGCCCTCGGGCTGGACTGCGGGCCGATGAGCGGGTTCGATGCCGACGCGGTCAACGCCGCCTTTTTCGCCGGCGCCGCAGTGAAGGCCAACTTCATCTGCAACCTCGGCCACGGCGACCCGGCCGGCCTGTTCCCGCGCAGCCCGCGCCTGGCCTTCGAGCAGGCTTGCCGCATCGCCTGATTGCCCGCGCCCACGGGCCGCGCATGCTCTGCGCGGCGGATGCGCGATCTTCGGGCGGCCGTGTGTTGCCCAGAAACCTGGCGCTTGAAGTGCGCTTGGGGCCTGCAACCGGGGGGCTCGGCTTGTTCCCCTGCATGGGCATGGCTTAAGCTGCTGGCTGAATGCAGTCCGCAGCTTTTGGGGGGAAGAAACCATGCCGGTCGTCGTCATTGCCAATCCCAAGGGGGGCGTGGGCAAATCCACGCTATCGACCCAGCTCGCGGGGTATTGGGCCACCCAGGGCCACAAGACCATGCTGGGCGATGCCGACCGGCAGCAGTCGTCCAGGCTGTGGCTGTCGCTGCGGCCGCAGCAGGCTGCGCCGATTGGCACCTGGAAGCTGGGGCCGGACTGCATCGCCCGCCCGCCCGAAGGCACCAGCCATGTGGTGATCGACACCCCGGCAGGCCTGCATGGCTGGCGTTCCAACGACGTGCTGCGCATGGCCAACAAGCTCATCGTGCCGGTGCTGGCGTCCATTTTCGACATCTACGCCGCGCAGGACTTTCTCGCCAAGCTGCAGGAAGACCGCAAGTTGAAGGATTTGGACGTGGGCCTGGTGGGCGTGCGGGTGGATGAGCGCACCCGTGCGGCCGAGCAGCTGCGCGAGTTTTTTTCACGTTTGCCCTATCCCTTGCTGGGCATGCTTCGGTCCACCACGACCTACGCCCATATGGCCGCCCACGGCCTCACGCTATGGGACGTGAATCCCCATCAGGTGGAGAAAGATCTGAACCAGTGGGCCGGCATCGTCCGCTGGGTGGACGCACGCTGAACCACCCTTTCGGGTTCCTCAAGCCGTCACTTTGCTCGGCCTGATCAGGCCCAACAAGGCCGAGCGGTTGATGCGGAACAGGCGGGGGCCGACATGCTCCACCATGCCGTCGCGCTCGAACTGCGCAATCACGCGGCTGGCCGTTTCCAGCGCCACGCCGAGCATGGCGCCCAGGTCGCTGCGTTTCGGTAAGGTGATGGTGTCGTTCAGTTCCGGCTCCGCCAGTTTGAGCAGCAGCCGCGCCATGCGCGAAGGGATGGTGCCCGAGCCCAGCAGCAGCGCCCATTCGTCGGTTTCGCGCAGCGCATGGTGCCAGCGCTCCAAGAACTCCTGGCGCAGATTGGGCACATGCTCTTCCAGCCTGCGAATCACGTCCACCGGAATGCGGCAAACGCGCACGGCGCCAATGGCCGAAGCGTGGTGCATATAGGGCTGCTGGATGAAGCATTCCAGGCCCACCAGGTCGCCGCGCTTGGCCACGCGGGTGATGCGGCGGGTGCCGTCGGGCAGCACGCGCTCCAGTTTCACGAAGCCGGTCTTGATGGTGTAGAGCCACTCGCCGCGCGTGCCTTCGCTGAACAGCAACTGGCCGGCGGAGAACTGCATATCGTCGATGACCTGGTGAATTTCGTCGAAATCCTCCATCCCCAGGGCGCCGAACAGGGCAATGCGCCGCACTCCGCAATTGCGGCAGTCGGCGGCACCGCGCCAGGCGCTCACCACTTCGCTATGCGCAACGCGCTTGCCTGGCGGCATGGCCGGGTTGCCCTTGCGCAAGGCATCAACGGAAATTCGGGCGAAGTCGACAGCTGTATCCATGGCATTTCCTTGAGGATGCGCAATATTAGCGTTCGCTGATATATAGTTGTCAATACGGGGTTTTCGTGGAAATGATCCGTATAAACCCGAATATTTGTGGCCGGACTCGGTGCATTGTCGAAATACCGTCTGAATTGAGATCAAATTGCATGTCGTTGGTCCTTAACAATGTCACAAAATGTCGCAACTGCAGCGCATCTCCCATGCCATGTTCGGGGCCATGCCAGCATCGCGCATGCGTCGGCCCCTCGCCCTACACTGCCCCTTTTCTCACCAAGTTCACAACCCATGAACGTTTTGCCTGCCTCGGGTATGAATCTCCAGCAACTGGCGGGGCGTGACGCGCAGCGCGCCTTGAGTGAGGACGTGGGCACGGGCGATCTCACCGCCGCGCTGATCGACCCGCGTGTCCAGGCCGCCGCCCGCGTCATCGCGCGCGAGCGCGCCGTGCTCTGCGGTCAACCCTGGGCCGAGGCCGCCGCGCGCCAGGTGGACGCCTCGATTCAGCTGCGCTGGCTGGTGGCCGAAGGCGGCACGATGGAGCCCGGCCAGACCGTTCTCGAACTGCAGGGGCCAGCCCGCGCCTTGCTCACCGCCGAGCGCACCCTGCTCAACTTCCTGCAATTGCTCTCGGGCGTGGCCAGCCACACCGCCGAATACGTGCGCGCAGTCGCCGGCACGCGGGCGAAAATCGTGGACACCCGCAAAACCCTGCCCGGTCTGCGTGAGGCGCAGAAATACGCGGTGCGCGTGGGCGGCGGCCACAACCACCGCATGGGGCTGTACGACGGCATCCTCATCAAGGAAAACCACATCGCCGCAGTCGGCGGCGTCACACCCGCGCTGCAGCAGGCGCACAAGCTGGCGCCGCCCGGCGTGTTCGTGCAGGTGGAGGTGGAAACCTTGGCCCAACTGCGCGAAGCCCTGGCCGCCGATGCGCGCATGGTGCTGCTCGACAACATGAACCTGGAGCAACTGCGCGAGGCCGTGGCCATCAACACCGGCCGTGCCGAACTGGAAGTGTCCGGCGGGGTCGAACTTTCAACCGTGCGAGCACTTGCAGAAACCGGGGTGGACCGCATCTCCATCGGCAAGCTGACCAAAGACGTCTTGGCGGTGGATTTTTCCATGCGCTTTGCCGGGGTGTGAACGGCATGGGCTTCAGCCTCGCCGCGTGGATTTGCTTTTGCAGCATTGTTCAGTCAGCCATTTCTCGCCTTTGGCATCCAAACGACCCGATTCTCCATGTCAGCCATCTTCCCCATTGCCGTTGAAAGCCCCGTGTGCGGCACCCAGTCCGCCTGGGCGCGGGTGCCGCAAGAGCCAAGCCAGGAACGCCGCTCCAAGCTGCAAGAGCGGTGCCGCGAACTGCTCGCACGTGAAAACGCCATGCTCGTGGCGCACTACTACGTCCACCCCGACCTGCAGGACTTGGCGCTGGATACCGGCGGCTGCGTCTCTGACTCCCTTGAAATGGCGCGCTTCGGCCGTGATCATCCGGCAAAAACGCTCATCGTCGCCGGCGTGCGCTTCATGGGCGAGACTGCCAAGATGCTGTCGATGGACAAGCGCGTACTCATGCCCGAGCTCGACGCCACCTGCTCGCTCGACATCGGCTGCCCGGCCGACGCCTTCACCGCCTGGTGCGACGCCCACCCCGGCCACACCGCCGTGGTCTATGCCAACACCAGCGCCGCCGTGAAAGCACGGGCCGACTGGGTCGTCACCTCCAGTTGCGCCGTCGACATCGTGCGGCACTTGAACGAGCGTGGCGAAAAAATCCTCTGGGCGCCCGACCGCCACCTGGGCAGCTACATCCAGCGCGAAACCGGTGCCGACATGCTGCTATGGCAGGGCTCCTGCATCGTGCACGACGAATTCAAGGCGTTGGAACTGGAACTGCTCAAACGCGATCATCCCGAGGCCAGGGTGCTGGTGCACCCCGAATCCCCCGCCGCCGTCATCGCCCTGGCCGACGCCGTGGGCTCGACATCCCAGATTCTCAAAGCCGCGCGCGAGATGCAAGCGCCTACTTACATCGTGGCCACCGACAACGGCATGTTCCACGCCCTGCGCCAGCAAAACCCCGGGACAATCTTCCTCGAAGCCCCCACCGCCGGCAACAGCGCCACCTGCAAAAGCTGCGCCCACTGCCCCTGGATGGCCATGAACGGCCTCGAAGGTCTGGCCCATGCCTTGAAAACGGGCAGCGGCGAGATCACTTTGGATGCCGGCCTGGCCGCGCGGGCGCGTCGCAGCGTCGCAAGAATGCTGGATTTCACGGCGGAACAGAAACGCGCCAGTGCTGCGCAAGGCGCGCTGGTGCCCGGAATCGGCGCCGCCTGAAGTCGGACAAGACTACAGCCAGCCGGGACTGATAACGTTTGCCTTGCCGCAGCACGGTCATGCGCCTCGCCATCGTCACCGATATTCATGGAAATCTGCCTGCACTCGAAGCCGTCGTCGACGACATCGAGCGCCGCGGAGTCGATGCGGTCATCAACCTCGGGGACAGTCTGTCCGGTCCGCTGCTACCGCTGGAGACGGCGCAGTTTCTCATGGCACAGCACTGGGTTCATCTCGCTGGAAACCATGAACGGCAGATCCTCGCGCAGGACTCGATCCCAAGGAGTGCAGAGGACGAGTTTGCACACGCGCAGCTCGGCGCGAAAGAGCTCGAATGGATCGCGGGCCTGAAGCCAAGCCTGCAGTACACCCCTGAAATCTTTTTGTGTCATGGCACACCGCGGAGCGATACGGAGTACTTTCTCGAAACCGTCGAAGCTACCGGACTGCGCGCTGCGACGTCAGCCGAAATCGATGCGCGTTTGGGACGGGTGCAAGCGGAACTGATTTTGTGCGGACACACCCACCTTCCAAGGGCCGTGCGAGCTTCAAGCGGGCAACTCATCGTCAATCCCGGAAGCGTCGGCTTGCCGGCTTATGACGACACGCATCCCTTCGCGCATCTCGTTGAAACGGGCTCGCCTGACGCGCGCTACGCGATTGTCGAGCGGCGGCCAAACGGATGGATTGCCGGTCTGATGAGCGTGCCTTACGCCCACCGGGCCATGGCCGAGCTGGCCCAATCCCGCCAAATGGCGGATTGGGCGCATGCTCTTGCTACCGGGTTGATGCCAAGACGCTGAGCAGACTCGTAGCCTGCATCGGTCGATCGAGCGTGCTCGGTGAAGAGCTCCGGCAGCTCGGATACAAGCCCCATTCGCCAGGCGAGTTCGATGCGCATGGTCGTGCGATTCAGGCCGCGCCCTGCGCTACCCAAGCCGCCCATTGCTCGAACAGCCCCGCATCCCCCGCGCACAGCGCCGAGCGTTTGTCCAGAGTGTTGTTGAACACCGGTTCGCCCGCCAGCGTCTGGCCATGGCCGCCGGCCTCGGACAGGATGAGGCTGCCGGCGGCGTAGTCCCACAGGCCTTGGCTGCCGTGGAGGTAGAGGTGGAAGCGGCCGGCGGCGACCCAGCACCAGTCGAGTGCGACGGAGCCGATGGAGCGTTGCGAGCTGTAGGGCGGGTGGCTGGCCAGGCGGGTGGCGAGCGCGGTGGGCAGGCGTTTGAAGTCGACGCAGGCGATGGTCTTGGCCAGGGGAATTTGTGTGGTGGGGCCGGGCAGGGGCTGGCCGTTGAGTTGGGCGCCTTGGCCTTCGGTGGCGCTGAAAGTTTCGTCGCGCATCACGTCCACCACCACGCCCAGGCGCACGCGGCCGCCCTGCACCCAGGCGAGCGAGGGACCGAAACAGGGCAGGCCGGCGGCGAAGTTGCTGGTGCCGTCCAGCGGGTCGAGCACCCAGAGACCGGGGCCGTTCGGTGATGCAGCCTCCTCAGACATGAGGCGCTGCTGTTCCTCGGCGGACATTTCCTCGCCCAGCAGGGGGATGTGCGGCCAGAGCGCGGCCAGTTCGCGCTGCAGGCGGTGCTGCATGGCGAGGTCGGCGTCGGTGATCCAGGTGCCATCGGCCTTGAGGCGGGCGGCGGGGTTTTGGGCACGGGGCAAAATTTCGCTGCGCGCTGCAGTGCGCACCAGTGCGGCGACGGTGGCGATGTCCGGGGTGGGGGCTGGTGTGGGCATCGGGATGCAAAAAACGGTTTTTCTGGGAACCTTATGGGGATTAGGGCCTGTTCACGCTATTTCTTCACCTGCGACGGGGGACTGGGCAGCGCATTGCGGCGTTGTCGGTCTTGGCAAGGGTTCACCCTTGCCGGCGCCCTCCGCCTTGCAGCCATCCCCGTCTGGGGGCAACGCAGGTGGAGAAATGGCGTGAACAGGCCCTAGATCGGTGACTGATCCTACCGCTATCCCTCTGGTGTGGGACCGCTCGGATTCGTGTGTGGGAGTCCGCGGACAATCTCCTGCGGGCGGCAGGCCGCCTTCTTGCCGACGCTGCGGCGGAAGCCGCCACAATGTTCAATCTTGTGGTGTGGTCTCGTTGTGACGCCAATTCGCTATGGCGTCGACAGACGCAGGAGGACAGCCATGAGCACCGCAGATACCTATGCAGGCTATCGCGATTGTCACGTCAAACCCGATCTGCTCCCGATCTATCGAAAGGCCGATGGCGACACCCTGCGGTTGGCCAGGCTTGGCTCGCGCAGCGAGCTTTTCGGCTCGTGACGAGCGCCGCATCGCTGCAGATCACTTGACCCGCCCGGCCTCCTGGTTGGCCAATCAATCCGCGAGCTTCTCGAGGTCAATGCCCCAGTCATGGTGCGGCGCTCGGACGCCTTCTCGACAACATCGCGTTGCGGCAGTCCGCTTGGCATCGCGAACTCCATGTAGCCGCTTCCGGGACGGACGCTGGCCATCTTGCGCCGGATTGCGCGGTAGCTGGTGATGATGCCTTGCTTCTTCGGCGCCAGGAGCAGCTTCACCCGCAGCGCGTCGAAGCTGTAGCCTCGCCCCATGCACGCGATCGCCCGCGTGAGCCGAAAAAACCGGGTTCAGGGCACGAGGATGGTGGGCGCGGCCGGGGCGGCGGTTTGTGGCCAGTCGAGGCTGTAATGCAGGCCGCGGCTTTCGTGGCGCAGCTGGGCGGAGCGAACAATGAGTTCGGCCACCTGCAGCAGGTTGCGCAGCTCCAGCAGGTCGCGCGTGACGCGGAAGTTGGCGTAGAACTCGTCCACCTCCGACTGCAGCAGGTCGATGCGGTGGGCGGCGCGCTCCAGCCGCTTGTCGGTGCGGACGATGCCGACGTAGTTCCACATGAGGCGGCGCAGTTCGTCCCAGTTGTGGGCGATGACGACCAGCTCGTCGGCGTCGCTCACGCGGCTTTCGTCCCACGGCCGCGGGGCAAGCATGGGGGGCTGCTCGGCCTCGCCGATGGCCTGCGCCGCCGCGGTGCCGAACACCACGCATTCCAGCAGCGAGTTGCTGGCCAGACGGTTGGCGCCATGCAGGCCGGTGTAGGCCACTTCGCCGACGGCGTAGAGGCCGGGCAGGTCGGTGCGGCCAGCCAGGTCGGTGAGCACGCCGCCACAGGTGAAGTGCACCGCCGGCACCACGGGAATGGGCTCGCGCGCGATGTCGATGCCGAGGTCCAGGCAGCGTTGATGGATGGTGGGGAAGTGCTGGCGAATGAAGGCTTCCCCCTTGTGGGTGATGTCGAGATAGACGCAGTCGAGCCCATGCTTTTTCATCTCGAAGTCGATGGCGCGGGCCACCACGTCGCGTGGCGCGAGTTCGGCGCGTGCGTCGTGCGCCGGCATGAAGCGGGTGCCGTCGGGCAGCTTGAGCAGCCCGCCTTCGCCGCGCAGCGCCTCGGAGATGAGGAAGCTCTTGGCCTTGGGGTGGTACAGGCAGGTGGGGTGGAACTGGATGAACTCCATGTTCGCCACGCGGCAGCCGGCGCGCCAGGCCATGGCAAGGCCGTCGCCGCTGGCGGTGTCGGGGTTGGTGGTGTAGCGGTACACCTTGCCCGCGCCGCCCGTGGCCAGCACGGTATGCGCGGCGGGGTAGGTTTCCACGCGGTTGCTGCTGGTGTTGAGGGCGTAGGCGCCCCAGCAGCGGCGCGGGCCGACCATGTCCATGTGGCGGTCGGTGATGAGGTCCACCGCCACGTGGTTTTCCAGCAGGGTGATGCGCGGATGCGCCCGTGCCCGCGCCAGCAGGGTGCGCTGGATGGCGGCGCCGGTGGCGTCGGCCACGTGGGCAATGCGGCGCTGGCTGTGGCCGCCCTCGCGCGTGAGGTGCAGATCGCCGTGCTCGGTGTCGAAGGGCACGCCTTGCTCGCGCAGCCAGGCGATGGCGGCCGGGCCGTGTTCCACCACGAAGCGCGTGGCCGGCAGGTCGTTCAGCAAGGCGCCGGCCACCAGGGTGTCGTGCACATGGGCGTCGAAGCTGTCGCCATCGGCCAGCACCGCGGCAATGCCGCCTTGCGCCCATTGGCTGGACGAAACCTCCAGCTCGCGTTTGGCCAGAACCGTGACCTGGAAACGCTCGGCCAGGTGCAGGGCGGTGCTCAGGCCGGCGAGGCCGCCGCCCAAAATGAGAACGTCGCAATGTTGCATGGAAATAGGAGTCGCATGGAAGAAGGCCGCGCGGGTGACGACCAAGCCACGATTGTCCACGGGAACGCCAACGCGCTGGCATCCACGGCACGAGACCCGCCGCGCGATGGGGTGGCCCTGGCGGGGTCGAGCAACAATCGCCACCCGACTGACAAAGCCCCGCAAGGCGTGGAAAATAGGCGGCACAACACAACCATCGGGAGACAAGCCATGAACATCCCATCGCTGCAACAAGTCGTGAGCGCCGAAGAATGGGCGCTGCGCTGCGACCTCGCCGCCTGCTACCGCCTGGCGGCGCTGCATGGCTGGAGCGACCTCGTCTTCACCCACATCAGCGCCAAGCTGCCGGCGTCCGCCACCGGCGGCGAGCACCATTTCCTCATCAACCCCTACGGCCTGATGTTCGAGGAGATCACCGCCTCCAGCCTGGTGAAGGTGGACATGCAATGCAACAAACTGCACGACAGCCCCTTCCCGGTCAACCCGGCCGGGTTCGTCATTCACAGCGCGGTGCACGAGGTGCGCCCCGAGGCCGGTTGCGTGCTGCACACCCACACCCGCGCGGGCGTGGCGGTCAGCGCGCAAAAGCAGGGCGTGCTGGCCATCAGCCAGCAAAGCACGTTCGTGCTGGCCTCGCTGGCTTATCACGACTACGAAGGCGTGGCCTTCCGCCCGGACGAAAAGCCGCGCCTGCAGGCCGACCTGGGCAAGGCGAATTTCCTCGTGCTGCGCAACCACGGCCTGCTCACCGTGGGCCCGACCATCGCCGACGCCTTCCTCAGCATGTACGTGCTGGAAAGCACCTGCCAGATTCAGGTCGCGGCGCTTGCCGGGCAGAACGGCGCCGAGGGCTTGACAGCCGTGCACCCACAAATCGTCGCCGGCGTGGCCGAAGCCATGCGCGTGCAAACGGGTGGAATGGGCGGCGCCTTCGTCTGGCCGGCGCTGCTGCGCAAGCTGGAGCGCACCGACCCGGGCTACAAGGTTTGAGCTTCGCCGCGCGGGGCGGGGCTGCGCCTCAAGCTTCCAGGTTGTCGATCAAACGCGTGCCCCCCAGACGTGCGGCACCGAGAACAACCAGTGGGGCGTGGCTTTGCACATCGCCCGTGCTTGGTGCTGACAGATCGCTGCGGCGGCGGATGGTGAGGTAGTCGGGCGCCCAGCCTTGCGCGGCCAGCGCCTGCATGGCCTGGGCTTCGTGGGCGTGCAGTCCGGCAGGCGTCGTGATGGCGCGCAGTTGCTCGGCCAACTGGCGCAAGGCGGCCTGCAGTTGTGGCGCCCGGGCGCGCTGCTCGGGCGTGAGATAGCCGTTGCGCGAGGACAGCGCGAGGCCGTCGGTGTCGCGCACGGTGTCGAGCCCGATGATGGCGATGGGCAGGGCGAACTGTTCCACCATGCGGCGGATGACGAGCAGTTGCTGGTAGTCCTTCTTGCCGAACACGGCGTGGGCTGGCTGCACCATCTGGAACAGCTTCATCACCACCGTGGCCACGCCTTCGAAATGACCGAGGCGAGAGGCGCCATCGAGGATGTCGGCCAGGGCCGGGTCGGGCCGCACGCGGAAGGTTTGCGGCTGCGGGTACATCGTGGCCTCAAGGGGCGCGAACAGCAGGTCGCAGCCGGCCTCGGCCAGCAATTGCGCGTCGCGCTGCAGGGTGCGCGGGTAGCGGTCGAAGTCCTCGTGCGGCGCGAACTGCAGGCGGTTGACGAAGATGCTGGCCACCACGGGCACACGCAATTCACGCGCCCGCGCCACCAGGGCGAGATGCCCGGCGTGCAGATTGCCCATGGTGGGCACCAGGGCACGGTCGGGCAGATCGCGCAGGGCGGTGCGCAGTTCAGCGAGGGTGTGGACGGTTTGCATGGAATGAAGCGTTGTCGCGCTCACGCCGGCGAGGGAGGGACGGGGGCGCGCGGGAAAGCGGATCAGGGGATCAGGCGTAGCCGTGCTGCGCTTCATCGGGAAAGTGGCCGGCTTTGACCTCGCGCACATAGCTGCGAATGGCGTCGGAAATGCTGCCGGCGCCCGGCATGAAGTTGCGCACGAAACGGGGCTTGAGGCCGGCGGTGATGTCGAGCATGTCGTGCAGCACCAGCACCTGGCCGTGGGTGCGGGCGCCGGCGCCGATGCCGATGGTGATGCCCGGGTAATCGGCGCTGATTTGCGCGGCCAGGTCGGAGGGCACGAGTTCGAGCACCAGCATGGCAGCGCCCGCAGCGCCGAGTTCCGCGGCGTGCTGGCGCAAGGTGTCGGCGGCTTGCGCGCCGCGGCCCTGAATGCGGTAGCCGCCGAGCGCGTGCACGCTTTGCGGCGTGAGGCCCAGATGCGCGCACACCGGAATGCCGCGCGTCACCAGCGCGGTGACCACGGGCGTGGTCCAGCCGCCGCCTTCGAGCTTGATCATCTGCGCGCCGGCCTGCATCAGCGTCACGCTGCTGGCCACGGCCTGTTCGACACTGCCCTGG
This sequence comes from Thiomonas sp. X19, assembly GCF_900089495.1. Taxonomy (NCBI): domain Bacteria; kingdom Pseudomonadati; phylum Pseudomonadota; class Betaproteobacteria; order Burkholderiales; genus Thiomonas; species Thiomonas sp. X19. Next base: position 1,153,638 of record NZ_LT605203.1, read on the forward strand.
TAGCTGCCGAAGGGCAGGTCGGCAATGAGCCAGGCGGTGCGGTTGCCGCGCGCCACACAGGCGGTGTGATAGGCCAGTTGCTCCAGCGTCACCGGCAGGGTGGAGGCGTGGCCCTGCATCACCATGCCGAGCGAGTCGCCCACCAGCAGGCAGTCGACGCCTGCGGCGTCGAGCAGGCTGGCGCTGGCGGCGTCGTAAGCGGTGAGCATGGACACTTTCTCACCGGTTTCGCGCATGGCGCGCAAGCGGTGCAGGGTGATGGCTTTGCGCCCGGCCGCAGGGGCGGGGCTGCCGCCATAGGCGGGCGTGTCAGCGGTCATGGAATGTGGTTCTCTGGACTGCCCGCCGCGTGGCGGCGGGCCGGGGCGGCCATTATGCCGATTTTGGCGCACCGCAGGAGGGCGCGACGCACAAGGTCTGGGCCTTCGGGCCGGAGCTGCGGGGCACGACGCGTCCTCAACTGGGCGTGTAGGCCAGGCGCACATAGAGCGGCGCATAGGCCTCCGCCTGGGTCATCTGCACCAGACCTTCACGCGCGAGTTCCAGCAGGGCGATGAAGCTGACCACGGCGTAGGCCAGGCCGCGCGCGGGCTCGAACAGGTCCTGAAATTCGAGAAAGCGGCGGTCCTGCAGCCGGCGCAACACGTGGCTCATGACCTCGCGCACCGAAATCTGCTCGCGGCTGATGGTGTGATGCGCGTTGAGCCGGGCGCGCTTGAGCACCTCGGCCCAGGCGGCGCGCAACTCGTCGACGCTGACTTCGGGCAGCAGCAGCCGGGCCGATTTTTCCACCACCACCTGCACGCGCCAGAAGTCGCGCCCAGCCTGGGGCAGGGTTTCGATCTGCTGCGCGGCCAGCTTCATGCGCTCGTACTCCAGCAGCCGGCGCACCAGCTCGGCGCGCGGGTCTTCCGCCTCCTGGCCCTCGGCCGCGGGCGGGCGCGGCAGCAGCATGCGCGACTTGATCTCGATCAGCATGGCCGCCATCAACAGGTACTCGGCGGCCAGTTCCAGGTTGTGCTGGCGGATCTGCTCGACGTAGTCGAGATACTGGCGCGTGACTTGCGCCATCGGGATGTCGAGGATGTTGAAGTTCTGGCGCCGGATCATGTAGAGCAACAGATCCAGCGGCCCCTCGAAGGCTTCGAGAAACACCTCCAGCGCATCGGGCGGGATGTAGAGGTCTTGCGGCAGCTCGAACAAGGGTTGGCCGTACAGCCGCGCCACCGCCAGGCCGTCCACCGTGGCGGGCGTGGAATCGGCGATCGGGGTGGCCAGTTCGGCTGCGTCCAGGCGCGACATGGGCTGGGCGTGGGGAATGCGTCGGGGGTGAGCGGGCAGCGGCGGCGCCGCCGCTGGGCTCACTCGCTGCCGTAGACGTAAGGCTTTTGCGGCACCTCCGCGGCGTCGAAAGCTTCACGCAGTTGGGGGTCTTGCGGCTTGTCCCACAGCAAGGCGCGGCCCTGCTTCTGTTGGGCTTCGAGTTCAGGGTTCTGCACCTTCAGGCTCTGAATGAAGCGGGTGGCTTCGGACACATAAGGTTTGACGACGAAGGGCATGGCGCAATCCTGCTGGATGGAGAAGCATGATTTTAGGGGGGCGTGTTGCGCATCGCCCACGCCGCCTTGATTGCGCTTGAGGATGCGTCACTCCACGACGCCGCAGCATCCCCGCACCTGCCATCCGCCGCCGTCGTAGCCGCCACGCTCGCCTCCAACGCCTTGCTCGCCGCCTGCGGCAGCGCGCCTGCCGGCAGCACACCACGGCGAAACTGCCGCCACCCTCCCAGGCCCAGGCGGCGCGCTTTCTTGGCCAAGCTTTGCAACGAGACCATGGTGGCGGGCTATCTCGACTTCATGCAGGGCGTGATTCAAAGCGGCATCGGCAAGCTCAAGCCCGACTACCCTCCCCGAGTTGCCCCAGGCCGACGCCGCCGCGGCGTTGGTGGCGCGCTACAACCTGCTGCTCGCGGGCGGACGCTTGGATGCCGACACGCTGGCGACCATCACCGGCGGCGTGAACAGGCCCTAACAAGTCCGACCCGCCTGCTGCCGACCACCAGCGTCGATCAACTCGCCGCCACCCTGGCCAGTTGGATGGGCGTGGCCGACAGCGAAATGCCGCTGGTGGTGCCACAGGTCGGCGACCACACGACGCGCAATCCGGGGCTGCTGGCCTGATCTTGCGCGACGCCGCTGGGACCCAAAGCGAGGAGGTTAAACCAGCAGTTCGTGCGCGGCATTCCACGCGGCGTCGACGCTGGGCGTGACGCTGTTCCCGCCCAGGGCGCGGGCGATGGCAGGGGACGTGGGGGTGAACAGCTCCGGCCCGGTGCTGACGAATAGCCCGACCACCGGCCGGCGCAGCGCGGCGGCCATGTGGGTGAAGCCGGTGTCCACGCCGATGACCAGACGGCATTGCGCGATGATGTGCAGCATGTCGAGCAGGCCGCGGCGGTCGAGAATTTGTGCCGCGCCGGTGGGAAGGCCCTCGATGATGCGCTGCGCACGTTCCCGTTCGGCGGCATTGCCCCAGGCCACTTGCAGACGCAATCCCTGTTCCACCAGCCGCGCCGCCAGTTGCTGCCAATGGCCCAGCGGCCAGAGCTTTTCTGGTTTGGAGGCGCCATGGGCCAGGAACACGGTGGGTGGCGCGGCAGGGTCGTGTTGATACGGAAAGCGTTGGTCGATGGCGTAATCGATGGGCCGCGCCAAATCGGTGTCGAGCACGGCCTGCGCGAACACGCGCCGTCCTTCCGTGCCATGCATGCTGAGCGGCCGAGCGAAGTGCAGGCGATAAGCGAGCGCGGCCAGCGGTTCGCCGCCGCAGTCTTGCGCGCGGTAGCCCACGCGCAGCGGGCTCTTGGCCAGGCGGGCGACGATGGCGCTCTTGAGCACGCTGTGCGGGTCCCACACCAGGTCGTAGGTCTGTGCGCGCAGGGCGCGGAGCTGCGCCAGCAGGCGGCGCCATGCGGCGGCGCTGGCGGGGGCGTTCTGCACGGCTTTGAGGGGCAGCGCGAACACCCGGCGCACGGCGGGGTGCAGGCGGGGGATGTCGGCGAAGCGGGCGTCCACCGCCCAGTCGATGGCGATGCCGGGCCAGCGCGCGGCGATGTCGGACACGGCCGGCAGGGTCTGCACCTGATCGCCCATCGCGGAAATCTGCACCAGCAGCAGGCTGCGCGGCGCCTGCGGCAGGCTGGCTTCGCCCCAGCGCAGGGGCAGCTGCGCGCGCGTCATGCCGCGCGCGGTGCCAGAGGCCGGCCCAGTTTGCGTTCGAGCACGCGCAGCGGCGCGGTGTCGGGCACGAGCTGGTCGTCCACGTCCAGATAGAAGGTCTGCTCCATCATGTGCTGGCCGGCCATCACGGCGTGCAGCACCTGGTCGGAGAACACCACCCAGGTGGCGCCCGGCGCGAAGTCCACGGTTTGCTGCGGGGACTGGCTTTGGAATGACGCATCGGCCTTGGCCAGGTCGTGCAGCTGCAGCATGGCGTGGTCGTAGGGTGTGCGGCGCGACTTGGTGACATGCAGCGCCTGCAGCAGCCAGGCCGAGCCGGGCAGGGCCGCACGCAGGCGCCGGGCGTAGCGGTCGGCCAGATCGGCGAAGGGCTCGCCCACGCGCCAGACGCGCGGCTTGCCGTCGCGGTTGAGGTTGGTGAACACGCGCAGCAGGCGCACCCCTTGCGTGGGATTGGAGGGAAAGGCGTCGACATGCAGCCGGGTGTCGTCTTTGCGCCAGGAGCTTTCGCGCCCTTCGACGGCGAAGGGGCGCAGCGAGGCGTTGCCGGCGCGCAGCTTGCCGCGGTAGTGCGGGAACAGCCGGTCGACGAGCTGCTGCGCCTGCGCCGCGAAGCGCCGGATCATGGCCTGCAGCGCCGCCAGATCATCGGCCGACCCTTGCGCGCCGCGCAGCTCGTTCTGCCCGCGCAGGCTGATGTTCTTGGATCTGCCGTCGCTCCAGGCCGGGTCGAGGAAACGCGCCTCGCCGGGCAGCAGGGCGAAGGCGAGATGCGGGAAGTGCAGCACATGTCCGCCCTCGACCAGATGCTCGACGTGGCGCGTGGGTCCGGTGTCATCCCAGGCGGAGTCGGGCAGGGTGCGCAGCGCATCGGCGGGGGCCGGGGTGGTCATGGCGAGTCTCCTTGCGGCGGTTGGGCCCGGCTCAGCGCACGCGCATGCCGGGCTGGGCGCCGGGGTGGGGGTCGAGCAGGTAGAGACCGGGCTGGTTTTTTTCGTCGGCGCCGCTGGCGGCCAGCACCATGCCTTCGCTGAGGCCGAACTTCATCTTGCGCGGCGCCAGATTGGCCACCATCACAGTGAGTTTACCGATGAGGTCCTCGGGCTTGTAGGCGCTCTGGATGCCGGAGAACACGTTGCGCGTGCGGGGCAGCCCGTCGTCGCCGGTTTCGCCCACGTCTAGCGTGAGGCGTAGCAGCTTGGTCGAGCCTTCCACGGCCTCGGCATGGACGATGCGAGCGATGCGCAGGTCGATCCTGGCGAAGTCGTCGATGGTGATGACGTCGTCTTGCGCGATGGCGGCAGCGCGCATGGTCTTGCCGTTGGTGGCAGGGGCGGCTGCCGTTGCGGGCGCGTTGACTTCGAACAGCTTGTCGAGCAGCTTGGGGTCGATGCGCTGCATCAGGTGCTGGTAGGGCGCGGCGTGCTCGGGCAAGGTGGCGGCGTCGGCCCAGAGGAAGTCGCGTTCCAGGCCGAAGAGTTCGCGCGCCACGCGGGCGGTGAGCGCCGGCAGCACCGGGCTCAGCATCACCGACAGCAACCAGAACCCCGCCAGCGCCCACGAGCAGGCGTCCTGCAGTTCGGCGCGGCGGGCCTCGTTCTTGGCCAGCAGCCAGGGCTGGGCGGCGTCGAAGGCGGTGTTGATGCGGTCGGCGTAAGCCATGACTTCGCGCAGGGCGCGGGCGTATTCGCGCGCCTCGTAGGCGGCGGCCACGTCGTCGGCCAGAGCGCGGGCTGCATCGACCATCTCGCCCGTTGCCCCGTGGTAGCCCAACCGGCCGTCGAAAGACTGGCTGATGAATTTGGCGGCGCGGCTGGCGATGTTGACGTACTTGCCGATGAGGTCGCTGTTCACCCGGGCGACGAAATCCTCCGGCGTGAAGTCCACGTCTTCCACCCGCGACGACAGCTTGGCCGCCAGGTAGTAGCGCAGCCATTCGGGGTTGAGGCCGATGTCGAGATACTTCAGCGGCGAAATGCCGGTGCCGCGGCTCTTGCTCATCTTCTCGCCGCCCACGGTGACGAAGCCGTGCACGTTGATCTGGCTCGGTGTTTTGCGGCCCGAGAACTTGAGCATGGCCGGCCAGAACAGGGTGTGGAAGTAGACGATGTCCTTGCCGATGAAGTGCACCTGCTCCACCGCCGGATCGGCCATGAAGGTGTCGAAATCCTGCGTCGTGCGCGAAGCCGCGTGCCAGTGGGCGGCGGCCTGGCCCTTGTCGAAGTGGTTCTTCAGGCTGGCGAGGTAGCCGACGGGGGCATCGAGCCAGACATAGAAATACTTGCCCGGCGCGTCGGGAATCTCGATGCCGAAGTAGGGCGCGTCGCGCGAAATGTCCCAGTCGGCCAGGCCGCCGTGGCCGTTCTCATCGACCGCGAACCATTCGCGCACCTTGTTCAGCACCTCGGTCTGCAAATGCGGCTGGCCGTGGGCGTTGCTGGCTTGCGCCCACTCGCGCAGAAAGTCGGCGCAGCGGTCGGACGAGAGCTGGAAGAAGTAATGCTCGCTCTTGCGCAGCTCGGGCGTGGCGCCCGACAACGTGGAATACGGGTTCTTGAGTTCGGTGGGGGCATACACCGCGCCGCACACCTCGCAGGCGTCGCCGTACTGGTCGGCGGCGCCGCATTTGGGGCACTGCCCCTTGATGTAGCGGTCGGGCAGGAACATGCCCTTGACCGGGTCGTAGAACTGCTCGATGTCGCGCATCGCGATCAGCCCGCTCTTGCGCAGCGCGCGATAAACGTCCTGCGCCAGCTGGTGGTTCTCGGCACCATCGGTGTTGTGCCAGTTGTCGAAGCGGATGTGAAAGCCGTCGAGATATTGCTGGCGCCCGGCGGCGATGTCGGCGACGAACTGCTGCGGCGTCTTGCCCGCTTTTTCGGCGGCGATCATGATGGGCGCGCCGTGGGCGTCGTCGGCGCCGACGAAGTGCACCTCGTTGCCGCCCATGCGCTGAAAGCGCACCCAGGTGTCGGCCTGGATGTATTCCATGATGTGGCCGATGTGGAACGGCCCGTTGGCGTAGGGCAGCGCGGTGGTGACGAACAGGCGGCGCTTGGGGCTGGAATTCATGCGGCGGTGTGGCGGTGGGGCGCTCTGGATGGCGGCGCGGGGTGAAATTCGGGCGCTGGATTCGCGGCGGGCGGCGGCTGCCGGCCGCTTGGCAGGCAGGCTGGAATTGTAGGCAGCCGTCGGCCGCGCCGTGTGTAGGCGCTTGCAGGGAGAACTAGACTGCGCTCATTCCTCGTTTCGATCTCCACCCCCCACCATGCCCACGGAACAGCAGATTCTCGACGCCCTCGCCAACATTCCCGACCCCAACACCGCGCAGAGTCTGGTGGCGGCCAAGGCCATCAAAAATCTGCGCGTCGATGGCGGCGAGGTGTCCCTGGAGGTCCAGCTCGGCTACCCGGCGCAAAGCCAGCATGCCGAGCTGCGGCGCCAGGTGATTGCCGCCGTGCGCAGCGTGGCCGGCGTGGCCAACGTCTCGGTGCAGGTGGGCATGAAGGTCGCCGCCCATGCGGTGCAGCGCGGCGTGAAAACCCTGCCGGGGGTGAAGAACATCATCGCCGTGGCGTCGGGCAAGGGTGGCGTGGGCAAGAGCACCACGGCCGCCAATCTGGCGCTGGCGCTGGCCGCCGAGGGTGCCCGCGTCGGCCTGCTCGACGCCGACATTTACGGCCCTTCGCAGCAGATGATGATGGGCTTGTCGGGCCGCCCGGAAAGCAGCGACGGCCAGACCATGGAGCCGCTGGAAAACTACGGCCTGCAGGTCATGTCCATCGGTCTGCTGATGGATGCCGACAGCCCGATGATCTGGCGCGGCCCGATGGCCACGCAGGCGCTGGAGCAACTGCTGCGCCAGACCCATTGGCAGGACCTCGACTACCTCATCGTCGACATGCCGCCCGGCACCGGCGACATCCAGCTCACCCTGAGCCAGCGCGTGCCGCTGACCGGCGCGGTCATCGTCACCACGCCGCAGGACATCGCCCTGCTCGACGCGCGCAAGGGCCTGAAGATGTTCGAGAAGGTGCAGGTGCCGGTGCTCGGCATCGTCGAGAACATGGCGGTGTACGTCTGCCCGAACTGCGGCCACAGCTCGCACATCTTTGGCGAAGGCGGCGGCGCGAAAATGGCGGGCGATTACGACGTGGACCTGCTCGGCAGCCTGCCGCTGGACCTGCGCATCCGCGAGCAGGCCGACAGCGGCCGCCCCAGCGTGGTGGCCGACCCCGAAGGCGCGGCGGCACTGGAATACAAGGCCATCGCCCGCAAGGTGGCGGTGAAAGTGGCGCAACGGGCGAAGGACTACTCCACCATGTTCCCCACCATCACCATTTCCGAGACCTGAGCGGCGGCAGGGGGCCGCTGGCGCGGCGGCTCTCCACGGGTTCGGCGTTTCGGCCACCTGCGCCGATCTGCGGCGCGTTGGCGGACTGACTCGGACTGGTCAAAAATCCAGCCTCGCGCTATTCTCTTGCGGGAAATTTAGAACGGTCGTTCGTTTTTTCGTGGGGTCTCCCGCCGACCCGAACCGAGCGCCCGCACGCACAAAAGGAGACAGCATGATGGATCGCCCCTGGCTTGCGCATTACCCCGCGGGTGTGCCCGCCGACATCGACCCCGGCGCCTACGGCTCGCTGGCGAAGCTGCTGGAACACAGCTTTGCCGCAAACGCCGACCGGCCCGCATTCGCCTTCATGGGCAAGCGCACCAGCTATGCGCAGTGGGAGGCGTATTCCACCGCCTTTGCCGCCTGGCTGCAGACCCAGGGGCTGAAGCCGGGCGACCGCGTCGCGGTGATGATGCCCAATGTGCCGCAATACCCGGTGGCCGTGGCCGCCATCCTGCGCGCCGGCCTGGTGGTGGTCAACGTCAATCCGCTCTACACCCCGCGCGAACTGGAACACCAGTTGCGCGACAGCGGCGCGGTGGCCATGGTGATTCTGGAGAATTTCGCGCACACGCTGGAGCAGGTCGGCGACCGTGGCGCCTTGCGTCTGGTGGTCGTGGCCAACATGGGCGAGATGCTGGGCTTTGCGCTTGGGCTCGTCGTCAACTATGTGGTGCGGCACAAGAAGAAGCTGGTGCCGCGTTGGAGCCTGCCCGGCCATGTGAAGTTCAGCAAGGCCCTGGCGGCAGGAGGCAGGCTGCACTTTGCGGCGCCGGCGATTCAGGCCGAAGACGTGGCCGTGCTGCAGTACACCGGCGGCACCACCGGGGTGTCCAAGGGGGCCGCGCTCACGCATCGCAATCTCATCGCCAATGTGTTGCAGTCGGTCGCCTGGAACCAGCCGGCGCTGCGCAAGCACCCGGGCCTGACCCAGATCAACACGGTCTGTGCGCTGCCGCTCTATCACATCTTCGCCTTCACGGTGGTGATGCTCCTCTCGGTGGAGCAGGGCGGCATGATGATCCTCATTCCCAACCCGCGCGATCTCCCCGGCACGCTGAAGGAGCTGGCGCGCTACGACATTCATTCCTTCCCGGCGGTCAACACCCTGTTCAACGCCCTGGTCCATCACCCGGACTTCGACAAGGTGAACTGGAAGCACCTGGTCACCTCGCTGGGCGGCGGCATGGCGGTGCAGGAAGCGGTGGCGCGCAAGTGGCTGGAGCGCACCGGCTGCGCCATCTGCGAGGGCTACGGCTTGTCCGAAACCTCGCCTTCGGTGTCCTGCAACCCGACCGACACCGATCGCTTCACCGGCACCATCGGCATGCCGATTCCATCCACGGAAATCATCATCCTCGACGACGACGGCAGGCCGCAGCCCTCCGGCCAGCCGGGCGAGATCGCGGTGCGCGGGCCTCAGGTCATGCGCGGCTACTGGGGGCGCGACGACGAAACCGCCAAGGCCTTCACCGCCGACAGTTTTTTCAAGACGGGCGATATCGGCATCATGAATGACGAGGGCTTCATCAAGATCGTCGACCGCAAGAAAGACATGATCCTGGTCTCCGGCTTCAACGTCTACCCCAACGAGGTGGAAGACGTGGCGGTGATGCATCCCGGCGTGCTCGAAGCCGCCGCGGTCGGCATGCCGGATGAGAACTCCGGTGAAGCGGTGCGGCTGTTCATCGTCCGCAAAGATCCGGGCCTGACCGAAGATGCACTCAAGGCGTTCATGGCCGAGCGCCTCACCGGCTACAAGCGGCCCAAGACCATCGTGTTCCGCGACGAATTGCCCAAGACCCCGGTGGGGAAAATTCTGCGACGCGCCTTGCGCGACGAGGCGGTTCCGACGGCCTCCGCGGTGGCGCCTGCGCCAGCCCAGGCATCGTCCCCGGTGCACTGAAACCACGGCCAGCCCTCCAGGGGGTTGCGTCAGCGCAGGGACACTTTCGCTGAGCCGACCGGGCCGGCGCTTACGGCCCGCTGCGCGTGGCCTGCAACAAGGCGCAGGCGGCGTCCAGGTCCATCGCCGGCCACAGAGCCAACCCCTGCACCTGGCTGCAGCCGGCCTGCTCGATCCAGCGCAGATCGGCGGCATCTTGCACGCCTTCGGCGACTGCGTCCATGCCGAGAGACGCCGCCATCGCCAGGGTCGCGGTGACGACCGCCGCCTTGTAGCGGTCTTGCGCCACGCCGTGGGTGAAGGTGCGGTCGATCTTGAGTTGCGTCGCCGGCAGGCGGGTGATGTATTCCAGGTTGGAGAAGCCGACGCCGAAATCGTCCAGCGAAACGCGCACGCCCATGGCGCGTATGGTGTCGAGCGTGAGCAGGCAGTCGGGGCAGGACATGACCTGCTGGTTCTCGGTGATTTCGATGGTGAGCGCGGCGGGTTCGATGCCGGCTGCGGCGAGTTCGTCACGCAGGCATTCGACGCAGCCGCTTTTCAGCTGGGCGGGCGAGACATTCACCGACATGTGCCCGGTGTAGCCGCAGTCGTCGCGCAGGCGCCGCAGGGCTTGCAGGCTCAGGCGGATGATCAGAAAGCCGAAGGCGGAGATCAGCCCCAGATCCTGGATCATGGGAATGAATTCCGTCGGACCGATTTCCTCGCCATTGGGCCGCGTCCAGCGCGCCAGGGCCTCGAAGCCGACGACGCCGTAGCGCCGCTGCGCCGGCAGGTGTTCGGGTGCGTGCCGCTGCAGCCGGGCGATGGGCTGCAGCGCGATACGAAAGCTCTGCTGCTCGAGCGCCGCGTGCAGTTCGGTTTCCAGTTGGGTGCGCCGCTGCAGCTTGGCCAGGAGTTGCGGCGTGAAGGCCTGCACGCGGTTGCGCCCCTGGGTCTTGGCCTCGTGCAGGGCGGTATCGGCATGGCTGAGCAATTCGGCGATGGTGCGGCCATCGCGCGGGAACTGCGCCACGCCGACGCTCACCGTGGTGTGCAGGATGCGGCCGTCGAGGTCGTAGGGCCGCGCCAGGTCGGCGCGCAGGCGCTCGGCGAGGGCCTCGCTCGCGGGTTCGTTCGCGGCAGCATCGACGTGGCGGGAATACACCAGGAACTCGTCGCCGCCGAAGCGGCCGATCAAGTCGCCCGTGCGGCGCGTGGCGTAGATGCGTTGCGCCGCCTCGGCCAGCACGCGGTCGCCCATGCTGTGGCCCAGGCTGTCGTTGATCTGCTTGAACTGGTCCAGATCGATGAACAGCAAGGCACCACCGACGACCGACGGAGGACCGGACGCGGCTTCGGCGGCGCCGTCTCGCTGCGGCCCGCTGCGCGCGGTGCTTATGGTGCTTGTGGCGGCCTGCGGGCGACCCCGGACCTCCTGCAGCGCGGCTTCCAGCAGGCGCTCGAAGCCGGTGCGATTCGACAGGCCGGTGAGCGCATCGGTGTAGGCGGTGGAATAGAGCTTGTCTTCGGCTTCGCGCTGCTCGGTGATGTCGCTGGCCACGCCACGCCAGCCGCTCAACAGGCTTTGCGCATCCCACACCGGCGCGCCGTTCAGGCGCCACCAGCGGGTGTTGGTGCCCGCGCTGCGAAAGGGCAGCACCAGGTCGTGGAATGGAAGCTGGCGCTGCATCAGCGCGGCGAGCGCTTTCCATTGCGGCAGCGCGGCCAGCGCGGGGTTGAGGCTTTGCCACTGGCGCCCGAGCACGGCCTCGCGCACCTGCTGCACATGGCGGTTGCGCAGCGCGCTGGCGCTCAGGTTGGTGAAGCGGCCTGCGGCATCGAGCTCCCAGAACCAGTCGGACGACAGCTCGGCGAAGGTGCGAAAACGCAGCTCGCTGTCGCGCAGATCGTCCAGCGCCTTTTTGGTGGCGCTGATGTCCACACTGATGCCCATGAGTTCCAGCGGCTCGCCGCTTGCCGATCTGCGGCTCACCAGGCCCTGGCTGCGGGTCCAGATGGTGCTGCCGTCGGTGCGGCAGATCCGGGCTTCCACGCTGGGGCTGACCGGGCCGGATTGCATCACGGCCTGCAGGCCTTTGAGCACGCCATCGCGGTCGGTCTCGGGCACCAGTGCCAGCAGTTCGGCCAGGGTGAGATGGACCGGCTCCTCGCGCAAGCTGGGGTTGGTCCAATTTTGTTCGCTGTGCAAAACACCCTGCTGCAGGTCCAGGGTCCAGAAGGTCGCGCCGGAGGCGTGGCGCAGCAGGCTGGCGCGATCCTGTTGCAGCTTGTTGGCGGAGCGGTCGAGTTCCAGGCAGTAAAAGCCCACCACCTGCGGCGGCAGGTCCGGTTCGCGCGATTCCCAGGCGGGCTGCAGACGCACTTCCATCCAGCGCGCTTCGCGCTCCTGCCTTTGCTCGCGGGCATACAGCACGGTTCTGCCAGCCAGGGCTTCCTGAACATGGGGGCTGATGACGGCCATGGCGTCGGCGTCCATCAGCGTGTCGAGCGGCATGCCGAGAATGTCCAGCACCGGCCGGCCCAGCCAGTTGGCGTAGGCGGCGTTGCATTGGCGCAGCCGGCAGTCGGTGTCGAAATAGGAGAACAGCGCGGGCAGCGCATCCAGCCACTGCGGCGTGAACTCGGGCCCCACGGATGGACCGCTGTAACGGCCTCCTGCCTCGGCCACGCCGGATGCGGGCTGGTCGGGTCGGGAGGGGTCGATGGGCATGCCGGGACTATAGCCCAGCGCCGCCCCTGCGCCTACCGCCGCAACGCCTCGATCCGGGGGGTTTTTCAAGCCTTCTTGCCCTATGCTCGCGGCATGCAGAACACACCCGCAACGCTGACCGAGACTCCCCCCATTCCGGGCACGGCCTATGTCGTCGGCGGCGCCGTGCGCGACGCCCTGCTCGGCCTGCCGGCCGGAGACCGCGACTGGGTGGTGGTCGGTGCCACGCCGCAGCAAATGCTGGACGCCGGCTTCCTGCCGGTGGGGCGCGATTTTCCGGTGTTCCTGCATCCGCGCACGCATGACGAATATGCCCTGGCGCGCACCGAGCGCAAGACCGCGCCGGGTTACCGCGGCTTTTCCGTGCAGGCCGAACCGGGCGTCACGCTGGAAGACGATCTGCTGCGCCGCGACCTCACCATCAACGCCATGGCGCAGGACGCCGCCGGCGCCGTCATCGACCCCTGCGGTGGGCAGCGCGACTTGCGCGACCAGGTGCTGCGCCATGTTTCCCCGGCATTCGCCGAAGACCCGGTGCGCATCCTGCGTCTGGCGCGTTTCGCCGCGCGCTTCGGCAGTTTCACGGTGGCGCCCGAAACCCTGGCGCTGATGCGCGGCATGGTGGCTGCCGGCGAGGTGGACGCGCTGGTGCCCGAACGCGTCTGGCAGGAACTGGCGCGCGGGCTGATGGAAAACCATCCCCGCCGCATGTTCGAGGTGCTGCGCGACTGCGGCGCCCTGGCGCGCATCCTGCCCGAGGTCGATGCCCTGTGGGGCGTGCCGCAGCGCGCCGACGACCACCCCGAGGTGGACTGCGGCGAACACCAGATGCTGGTGCTGCAGGCCGCAGCAGCGCTGCGTGCCGACCTGGCCACGCGCTGGGCCTGCCTGATGCACGACCTGGGCAAGGCCACCACCCCGGCCGAGGTGCTGCCCCGGCATATCGGCCACGAGGCGCGCAGCGTGGCGCTGGGGCGCGCGGTGGCGCAGCGCCTGCGGGTCCCTGCCGACTGCGCCGAGCTTGCCGCCATGGTCGCGGCCGAGCACGGCAATATCCACAGATGCATGGAGTTCGGCGCCGAAGCGCTGCTGCGGCTGCTGGGCCGCTGCGACGCCGTGCGCCGGCCGGCGCGTTTCGCCCAGGCGCTGCTCGCCTGCGAGGCCGACCACCGTGGCCGTGGCGGCGAGTTTGCGCACCAGCCCTATCCCCAGCGCATGCGCCTGCAAGCCGCGCTGGACGCGGCGCTGGCGGTGGACGCCGGGGCCATTGCCCGGCGCGTGCAGCAAGCTGGCGGCAAGGCCACGGCCATCGCCCAGGCGCTGCAGGCGGCGCGGGAAGCGGCCATCGCCCGGCACCTCGGTGTTTGAACGCTGGCCGCGGCGTGAGAAACGCGATGGATGTTTCCCCAACCCGTGGCCGTCCGGCTCCCTCCCCACCCCAACCCTTCCCACGCATGGGGAGGGGGCCGGAGCCTCCCTCGCCCTGTGGGGGAGGCTGGGGGCGCTTCAGGCCTCAGGCTTCAGGCCAGCGCCGAGGGCGTTGCCGTGCGCCGCGGCGAGCTGCAGAAAATTGCGCAGTGTGACCGAGGGGTTGTCGCGTTTCCACGCCAGCAGAATGTCGCTGTGCGCACCGGCGTCGTCCAGGGCGACATGGCGCACATAGGGCATCTGCGCCCGTTGCATCGACTCCGCCACCAGCCCCACGCCCATGCCGGCCGCCACCAGGCTGATGAGGGTGGGCATCTCATGCACTTCCTGGGCGATGCGCGGGCTGAAGCCGGCCTTGAGGCAGAGCGCCAGGGTCTGCTCGCGCAGGCCCGAGCCCAGCGTGGAGCTGTAGAGAATGAAGGGTTCGTCGCGCAACTGGCGCAGCCTCAGGCTGGCGTTTCCGGCCAGCGGATGGCTGGTGTGCAGCGCCGCCAGCAAGGGCTCGCGCAGCAGCAGCCGGGTGTCCAGCGCGGCCAGCTCGGCGTGCTGTGTCGGGCGAATCAGGCCGACGTCCAGGCGCCGTGCCACCAAATCGTCGAGTTGGTCGCGCGAGGGCTGCTCGCGCAATTGCAATTCCACCCCGGGCCAGGCGGCGTGGAAGGCGTGCAACAACTGTGGCATCACGGCCGAAAACGGCATGGAGCCGGCAAAGCCCACCGCCAGGCTGCCGCTCTCGCCCTGGCCGGCGCGGCGCGCCTGCTCCGCGGCGCGTTGCAACTGATCGAGGATGCCCAGGGCCTGGGGCAGCAGCGCCTGCCCGGCGGCGGTGAGGCTGACGCCGCTGCGCCCGCGCTCGAACAGGCGCACGCCGAGTTCGGCCTCGAGCGCCTGAATCTGCTGCGACAGCGGCGGCTGGGAGAGATGCAGGCGCTGTGCAGCGCGGGTGAAATGGCGCTCTTCAGCCACGGCGATGAAGGCGCGCAGATGCCGGATTTCCATTCGAAAATCATATCAAAAACAACGAATATTCAATTTCACAGATTGAATGGCAAGGGCTAGTCTTGCAGACTCTGGCTTCACGACAAAAACATGAACTCAACAAGCCTTGCGACGACCGTTGTCGAGCCCCTGTCGATCGGTGCCCCCGAGCCCGCCATCGGCACGACGACCCCGCCAAGCCTCGATGCGCGGCCGGTGATCGACCGCATCGGCGCTGGCGCGCCGCGGCATGCCGCAACGTCCGGCGCCGACGCTTCGGCCGCGCCCACGCCGGGCTGGCGCGCCCGCGTCGCGGTGGTGGCGGCCGGCATGTGCGCGTTTTTCACCATGTATGTCACGCAGGGCCTGCTGCCGACGTTGCAGGGCGTGTTCCATGCCAGCGTGGCCGAACTCAGCCTCACCATCACCTTCACCACCCTGGCGGTGGCGCTGGCCGCGCCGTTTTCCGGCAGCCTGTCGGACCGCTACGGGCGCAAGCCGGTGCTGCTGTTCTCGCTGGCCGGGCTGAGCTTGACCACGGCCCTCGCCGCCACCGCCGGCAGCCTGCATGCCTTGCTCGCCTGGCGCCTGCTCGAAGGCTTGTTCATTCCCGGCGTGTTCACCGCCACCGTGGCCTACATCGGTGAGGAATGGCCGGCGCGTGCGGTGCCGGCGGTGACGGCGCTGTACATCTCGGGCTCGGTGGCCGGCGGCTTTCTCGGGCGCTTCATTGCCGGCATGGTCACGGCGCACTGGGACTGGCAGGCGGCCTTTGTCGTGCTGGGGGCGATCAACACCATCTTCCTGCTGCTCATCGCCCGCGGCTTGCCGCCGTCGCGCCGCTTTCGCCCCAGTGCCAACCTGCGCGCCTCGCTCGCCGGACTGCGGCCGCATGTGCGCAACCCGAAATTGCTGGGCACGTATGCCATCGGCTTCGGCATCCTGTTCTCGCAGGTGTGCACCTT
The DNA here is from genome assembly GCF_900089495.1 of Thiomonas sp. X19. Classification (NCBI taxonomy): domain Bacteria; kingdom Pseudomonadati; phylum Pseudomonadota; class Betaproteobacteria; order Burkholderiales; genus Thiomonas; species Thiomonas sp. X19. Next base: position 1,169,263 of record NZ_LT605203.1, read on the forward strand.
CACGTATGTGAGCTTCCACCTCGCGGCTGCCCCGTACCGCCTGGACCTGCGGCAACTGAGCCTGCTGTTCACGGTGTATCTGGTGGGCATGCTGGTCACGCCGCTGGCCGGGCGGCTGGCCTGGCGTTTCGGCCAGCGCCGGGTGTTCGTCGCCGCCATGGCGATGTCCAGCACGGGCATGCTGCTCACCTTGCTGCCGACGCTGCCCGACATCGTGCTCGGCTTGACCATGAGTTCGGCCGGCGTGTTCGTCGCCCAGGCCATGGCCACCTCGCAGGTGCCCGCGCTGGCGCGCCAGGCGCGTTCATCGGCGGTGGGGCTGTATGTCATGTGCTACTACCTGGGCGGCAGCATCGGCGCCTTCGCCCCCAGCCTGGTCTGGGAGCATGCGGGCTGGGCGGGTTGCGTCGCCGTGGTGCTGGTGATGCAAGGGCTCATTGCCCTGGCCGCGTGGACGGTGTGGCGCCCAGCGGCGGGAGATGCCGGGCGCAGCGCAACGGTGCGAGCGTCCGGCGGTTCGTGACGCCTGCGGCCTTGCCGCTGCCTGTGAACTCCGCGCCGGCTCAGGCCGTCTGCACCACGGCCTGCATCGCGGCTTCGACGCGCAAGCTGTCGAGGTCGCGGCCCAGGCTGGCGACGGCCAGCAAGCGCCCGCCCTGGAAGTAGCGGCAGAGGTAGCTGCCGGAGGCCGGATCGCCTTCCTCCTCGACGCGGTCCCACTGCTGCGCGTGGCCAACGTAGTTGAGCGCCGCCTCGCCGTGCTGGCTCCAGAAAAACGGCACGCTGCGGAAGGGTTTGGCGTAGCCCAGGATATTGCGCGCGGCCTGCCGCCCCTGGGCCTGCGCCACGGCCCAGTGCTCGATGCGCAGGCGCCCGCCGCCAGCCGCGTCGGGCCAGTTGGCGACGTCGCCGGCGGCGTACACATCGGGCGCGCTGGTGGCGAGAAATGCATCGACCACGATGCCGTTGTCCGGCCGCAAGCCGGCCTGCTGCGCCAGCGTCACATCCGGCCGCACGCCGATGCCGAACACCACCAGATCGGCGCCCACCTGCGTGCCGTCGTCCAGTTCCACCGAGGCGGCATGGATGGCCACCGGTTTGCGCCCGAGGTGAAACACCGTGCCCATGGCGTCGTGCACACTGCGCACATGGTCCGCCAGACGCGGGCCGAACACGCGCGCCAGCGGCTGCGCCTCGGGGGCGACGACATGCGCCTCCACGCCGCGTGCGCGCAGCGAGGCGGCGGCTTCCAGGCCGATGAAGCTGGCGCCCACCACCACCGCGCGCCGCGCCCCGGCATCGATGCCGGCAATGATGGCGCGCACATCGGCCAGGGTGCGCAGGGTGTGCACATGAGTTCGGCCGGCGCCGGGCAGGGCGGGTTGCACCGGCTGCGCGCCGGTGGCCAGCAGCAGCGCGCCGTAGCCCAGGCTGCGGCTGTCGGCGCAGCCCAGGCGGTGAGCGGCGGTGTCGAGCGCGACGGCGCGACGGCCGGTGAGCAGGGCGATGTCGCGCTCGCGCCAATAGTCCTCAGGGCGCAGCGGCAGCCAGTCGTCCGGCGCATGGCCGGCGAGGTAGTCCTTCGACAAATTGGGCCGGTCCAGCGGCGTGCTGGCCTCGGCGCCCAACAGGGTGACGGGCCCGGTGTAGCCGAACTCGCGCAGGCCGCTGGCCGCCGCTTCGCCCGCCGCACCAGCATCGCCGCCTGCCCATCCATCCGGCCGAGCAGGGGCTCGCCATCGCGCAAGGCGGAGAGTTCCACACCTTGCGACAAATCGGGGCCGGTCAGTTCGTGGTCGCCGCTCATGCTCGTCTCCTTGCTTGCGCAATGCCAGTGGGGCGGGAATCGGCGCATCCGGTCGACTTCAAGCCCAACCCTGCGCCGCCGGGCCCGCCTGGAGGGCAGGAACCGACGCTCGGCGCCGCGGCCTTATATCGTCTGGCATCTAACGGTATGAGAAGACTGTACTTCGGTTTGGCGTGATCCATCCCTAGGATGTTTGCAACCTTTGCCACAACGTTGCCATGCAGATCCAAGCCACCTTCTTCGGCCTCGCCGCGGGCGCCCTGATCGGCGCCACGGGGGTTGGCGCGGGGTCGTTGATGACGCCGTTGCTGCTCGGCGTGTTCCGGCTCGACCTGCCCGTGGCGATCGGCACCGATCTGTGGTTCGCCGCGCTCACCAAGCTTTCCGGGGCCGTGGCGCACCACCGCCATGGGCATGTCGATCGCGTCATTGCCGGGCTGATGCTCGCCGGCAGCCTGCCCGCGGCGCTCGCCACCCTCGTGGCGATGCACGCCGCGGGCGCGGACAAGGCCTGGTTCGGCGTGCTCAGCCTGGCCCTCGGCGCCGCCTTGCTGCTCACCGCCGCCGCGGTGATGTCACGCGGGTTCTGGCAGCGGCTGGCGCTGCGGCTCGAAGCGCGCTTGCCGCCGTCGCGCAAGCCGGGCGTGACCATCGCCCTCGGTGCGTTGCTGGGGGTGCTGGTCACGCTGAGTTCGGTCGGCTCCGGGGCCATCGGCTCGCTCTGCATCCTCCTGCTCTATCCGCGTTTGACGACGCGGCAACTGGTCGGCACCGACATCGCCCATGCGGTGCCGCTGACCCTGGTGGCGGGCATCGGCCATGCGGCGCTGGGCCATGTCGATTGGCCGCTGGTGCTGGCGCTGCTGCTGGGCTCGGTTCCAGGCATCTGGCTCGGCGCCCAACTCACCCGTTTCCTTCCCGAGCGCATGACCCGTGTGCTGCTCTCGGCCACGCTGGCGTTCGCCGGCTTCAAGATCATCGCCTGAGCGCCATGTACCAGTACACCGATTTCGACCGCCGCTTCATCCGCGCCCGCGCCGCCCAATACCGCGACCAGCTCGAACGCCATCTCGCCGGCAGCCTGGGCGGCGAGGAGTTCAAACCGCTGCGCCTGCAAAACGGCTGGTACATCCAGCGCCATGCGCCCATGCTGCGCGTGGCCATTCCCTACGGTGCGCTGGCGAGCCAGCAACTGCGCGCCCTGGCCGACATCGCCGAGGAGTTCGACCGTGGCTACGGCCACTTCACCACGCGCCAGAACCTGCAGTACAACTGGATCGCCCTGGCCGACAGCGCCGACGTCATGGACCGCCTCGCCGCGGTGGACATGCACGGCATCCAGACCAGCGGCAACTGCGTGCGCAACATCAGCAGCGATGTGTTCGCCGGCATCGCGCCGGATGAAATCGTCGATCCGCGGCCGTTCTGCGAGATCCTGCGCCAGTGGAGCACCCTGCACCCCGAGTTCGCCTACCTGCCGCGCAAGTTCAAGATCGCCGTGAGCGGCGCGCGCGAAGACCGCGTCGCCGCCGGCTGGTACGACATCGGCCTGCAGGCGCTGAGCGACGACGACGGCCAGATCGGCTTTCGCGTGCAGGTGGGCGGCGGCATGGGGCGCACGCCGATGATCGGCGCCGTCATTCGCGACTTTCTGCCCTGGCAGCAGTTGCTGGTGTACGTCGAGGCCATCCTGCGCGTCTACAACGGCTATGGGCGGCGCGACAACATCTGGAAGGCGCGCATCAAGATGCTGGTGAAGGCCGAAGGCGCGCGCTTCACCGAGGCCGTCGAGCGCGAGTTCGCCGACATTCTGCAGCGCGATCCGGGCGGCGCCGCGCACCTCATCACCCTGCATGAATTCAACCGCGTGGCTTCGCAGTTTGCGCCGCCGCACGGTGTGGGGCCGGATGCGTCGGATGCTCCGGACGCGTCCGCTGCCCTTGCCACCGGGCCCGCGCACGAGCCGGCGTACCTGCGTTGGCTGCAGCGCAACGTGCACACGCACCGTGTCCCCGGCTTGCGCGCCGCGACCCTGTCGCTCAAGCGCGCGGGCCAGGCGCCCGGCGACGTCACGGCGCAGCAGATGCGCGCCGCCGCCGACCTCGCCGAGCGCTACAGCCACGGCGAACTGCGCGTGAGCCACGAGCAGAACCTGGTGCTGCCCTGGGTCAGCGCTGCCGCCCTGCATGCGCTGTGGCGGGATGCGCGGGAAGCCGGCTTCGCCACGCCCAACATCGGCCTGCTGACCGACATGATCGCCTGCCCCGGCGGCGATTTCTGCTCCCTGGCGAATGCCCGCTCCATTCCCATCGCGGCCGCCATCACCGAGCGCTACACCGACCTCGACGAGCTGTTCGACATCGGCGACATCGACCTCAACATCAGCGGCTGCATCAATTCCTGCGGCCATCACCACAGCGGCCACATCGGCATCCTCGGTGTCGACAAGGACGGCGCCGAGTGGTACCAGATCACCGTCGGCGGCGGCGATGGCTCGGAGGTTGGTGGCGCAGCCTCGCCCGGCAAGATCATCGGCCCCTCGTTCGCGGCCGAGGAAGTGCCGGATGTGGTCGAGGCGCTGATCGCCCTGTATCTGCGGCAGCGCCAGCCCGGCGAGCTGTTCGTGGCCTTCGCCCGCCGCGTCGGTGCGCAGCCGTTCAAGGCTGCGGCCGATGCCGTGCGCCGCGCGACCGCGACACCGGAACACCCCCAGGCCGCTGCCTCGCAGTTAACCGCCGCCGAAGATGATGCGAAGGTTGCGGGCGGCGGCTCGGTTTCGCATGAGCGCCCCCAAGGTCGGCTCGCCGACCCGCCCCCCGTGGGGGTCGAGTCAACTTGGGGCGGCCCCGCCTTTCCTTGAGGAGTTCCGCGCATGAAATTCATCACTTCCGAAGACGGCGCCCGCGCCGCCACAGACCCGGCGCCGGGCGCAGGCGGGCATCACGTGTTCACGCCCGGGCAGTGGCAAACGGCCGCCACGACCTGGCCGACGCATGAGCCCGCCGGACTGGTGCTTCCCAACGACCTCGACGTGCGCGCACTCGCCATCGATCTGTCGCGCTTCGCCAGCGTCGACCTGCAGTTCCCGAAATGGACCGATGGCCGCGCCTATTCCCAGGCCCGGTTGTTGCGAGTGCGCCTGGGCTACCGCGGCGAGCTGCGCGCCACCGGCGATGTGCTGGTGGACATGGCGCTGCCGCTGGCGCGCACCGGGTTCGACACCGCGGTGCTGCGCCCCGGCCAGAGCCTGCAGGCCGCGCAGCGGGCACTGCGGTTTTTCGAGGGGCTGTTGCCGGAGTTCGACGGCGCTCTCAAGGAAGCGCAAGCGCAGGGCCGTCCCCAAGTTGACTCGACCCCCACGGGGGGCGGGGCGGCGCGCCGCCCCTGGGGCGCTCATGAGGAAGCGCAGGGCCGCTCCCCAGTTTCCTCGACCCCCTCGGGGGGAGTCCGCTTGCGGACTGATGGGGGCGCTCCGAGGCAACCGAGCCCGCATCCGCAGCCCGCCTACTACCAGGGCGACGTGCTCGATCCGCATCCGCTGTTTCTGAAACGGCCCCCGGGAGCGGCCAGCCGGCCTGTCCCGCGCAAGGGTGAAGCAAACCCGGGGTGGCCTGGCGTTGTCCTGGAAGCCGCCGCATGAACCGCGCCATCCCCATCGCTGCGCCGCCCGGCTCGGCGCCTGCCCTGTACGCCAAACCCAGTGCCGGCTTCGACCAGCGCGTGCAAGACGCGCTCGCCACGCTGCGCGCGGCAGCACGGGAATTCGCCGGCCGCATCGTGCAGGCGACCAGTCTGGGGGCGGAGGACATGGTCCTGACCGACCTGATCGCGCGGCATGCGCTGCCCATCGCCATCGCCACGCTGGACACCGGCATGCTGCACGGCGAGACGCTGGAACTGCTCGGCCGCGCGCAGCGGCACTACGGTCTGGAGATCGAAACCTGGCGTCCCGACGCGGTTGCGGCGCGCGGCTTCGTCGCCCGCCATGGTCCGCGGGCCATGGTTGCCAGCGTCGATTTGCGCCATGCCTGCTGCGCCTTGCGCAAGCTCGAACCCCTGTCCCGCATGCTGCAAGGCCGTGCGGCCTGGGTGACGGGGCTGCGCCACGAACAGTCGCCCGCGCGCGGCCAGACCGCACGGCGCGAGAGTGACGCGCAAGGCCACGCCAAGCTCAGCCCGCTGCTCGACTGGACGCAGGGCGACGTGTGGCACTACATCGCGCTGCACGCCGTTCCCTACAACCCGCTGCACGACCAATTCTTTCCCAGCATCGGCTGCGCCCCATGCACCCGCGCCGTCGCGCTGGGCGAGGACATCCGCGCCGGGCGCTGGTGGTGGGAGCGGGAGGGGGCGAAGGAATGCGGCTTGCATGTCGAGCAACGCCCCGTTGCCCGCGATGCACGCGGCGAGCCGCATGGAGTCGCTGCAGACGCCGTCGCGAAAGAACCGATCGCCAAACCAACCATCGCCACGGGACCGGCCGGAGTCCACGCATGAACGCACCCCTGGATCTCGAACGCCTGTTGCCGCAGATCGACCACCGTCATCTCGACGCCCTCGAAGAGGAGGCCATCTACATCCTGCGCGAAGTGGCCGGTGGCTTCGAGCGCCCGGCCTTGCTGTTCTCGGGCGGCAAGGACTCCTGCGTCGTGCTGCGCCTGGCGGAGAAGGCGTTCAAGCAGCGCCAGGCCAGCGGGGCTTACGCCGGCCGGCTGCCGTTTGCCTTGCTGCATGTCGATACCGGGCACAACTTTCCCGAGGTCATCGCCTTCCGCGACGCCCTCGCCGAGGCCTCGGGCGACGCGCTGATCGTCGCGCACCTGGACGAATCCATCCGCCGCGGCACGGTGCGCCTGGGCCATGCGCTGGAATCCCGCAACCCGCACCAGAGCGTGGCCCTGCTCGAAGCCATCGAGCAGCACCGCTTCGACTGCCTCATCGGCGGCGCGCGGCGCGACGAGGAGAAAGCGCGCGCCAAGGAACGCATCTTCAGCCACCGCGACCACTTCGGCCAGTGGCAGCCCAAGGAGCAGCGCCCCGAGCTGTGGTCGCTGTTCAACACCCGCTTGCGCCCGGGCGAGCATTTCCGCGCCTTCCCCATCAGCAACTGGACCGAGCTGGACGTGTGGCTGTACATCGCGCGCGAGAACATCGCGCTGCCCAAGCTGTACTACAGCCATCCGCGCCGGGTGCTGCGCCGCAAGGGTCTGCTGGTGCCGCTGACCGCCGTGACGCCGCCGCAGCCTGGCGAGGCGGTGGAGACGGTCCAGGTGCGGTTTCGCACCGTGGGCGACATGACCTGCACCTGCCCGGTGGAAAGCGCGGCGGCCAGCGCGACGGAAGTCGTCGCCGAGACCCTGACCGCGACCCTGAGCGAGCGCGGCGCCACGCGCATGGACGACCGCACCTCAGACGCTTCGATGGAGCGGCGCAAGAAGGAAGGCTATTTCTGATGAACACGCCCAACGACGCCAGCAGCGAACACCGCCACAAAGCGCTGCGCTTTCTCACCGCCGGCAGCGTGGACGACGGCAAGAGCACGCTGATCGGCCGCCTGCTGCTCGACAGCCGCGCCATCCTGGCCGACCAGCTCGACGCCCTGCAACGCCGGGCCGCGGGCGGCAGCATCGACCTGTCCCAACTCACCGACGGGCTGGAGGCCGAACGCGAGCAGGGCATTACCATCGACGTGGCCTACCGCTACTTCGCCACGCCGCGGCGCAAGTTCATCATCGCCGATGCCCCGGGGCACGAGCAGTACACGCGCAATATGGTGACGGCCGCCGCCGGCAGCGATGCCGCGGTGGTGCTGATCGACATCACCAAGCTCGACTGGCGCGCCGCTCCCCTGCGCCTGCTGCCGCAAACCCGGCGCCACACCTTGCTGGCGCGCTTGCTGCGCTTGCCGTCCATCGTTTTCGCCGTGAACAAGCTCGACGCCGTGGACGATGCCGAGGCCGCGTTCGCGGCGGTGCGCGATGCGCTGCTGGACTTCGCCGCCGAGGCCGGCATCGCGCCCGCCGGCATCGTGCCGGTGTCGGCGCTGCGTGGCGACAACATCGCCATCGCCTCGACGTCCTGGCCTTGGTATGCCGGGCCGACCCTGTTGCAATGGCTCGAAGCCCTGCCCGCCGCCGAGGAGCCGCAGACCGGCGCCCTGTTGCTGCCGGTGCAATACGTGGCGCGCGAGGGCGACGGCCTGGGCCACCAGCCGCGCACGGTCTGGGGCCGCATCGCCAGGGGCCGGGTCCAGTCCGGCGACAAGATCCGCATCCACCCCAGCGGCGAGAGCGCCGAGGTCGTCGCGGTGCGGCGTGCGGGAGTCGCCGTCGATGGCTGCGCCGCCGGCCAGTCGGCCGGACTGGTGCTCGACCGCCAGGTTGATGTCTCGCGCGGTGACTGGGTCACGGGCTTGGAGCCGGTGCAGGCTGGTGAAGCGGCCGTCAAACCCGGGGACGCGCAGCGCCACCAGCCGCCAGAGTCGGCCGCGACTCCCCAGGCCGAAGTTTCCTCGGCCCCATCGCGGACTTCCGGGGGCACGCAGGAGTTCGGCGCCACCCTGGCGTGGCTGGATACCGAGCCTGCGGCCATCGGCCGCAAGTACTGGCTGCGCCACGGCCACCGTTGGGTGGCGGGGCGCATCACGGCCATCTCCAGCCGCCTGGACATCCACACCCTGGCGGACGTCGACGCGCAGACGCTCGCGGTCAACGACATCGGCTGCGTGCGCCTGCAGGTGCAGTCGCCGCTGCCGCTGGAGATCTACGCCGACAACCGCGTGGCCGGGGCGATGATCGTCGTCGACCCCGCCACCCACCGCACCAGCGGCGCGCTGATGGTCGAGGCGCTGGCATGACGCGCGCCACGCCGCGAGCACGCGGAGCGCACTGATGGGTCGCATCGCCTTCATCGGTGCCGGCCCGGGCGCTGCCGATCTGATCACCCTGCGCGGTGCCCGCCTGCTGGGCCAGGCCGACGTGGTCTTGAGCGACGCCCTGGTCGATCCGGCCCTGCGCGACCTGGCGCCGCAGGCGAGGTGGATCGACGTTGGCAAGCGCGGCTTTCGCGGTGGCGCGACGCAAGCCATGATCAACGCCCTGCTGCTGCGCCATGGTCGGGCGCAGGCCCTGGTGGTGCGGCTCAAAGGCGGCGACCCCAGCATCTTCGGCCGGCTGGAAGAGGAGTTGCAGGCCGTTGCCGCCGCCGGCCTACAGGCCGAGGTCGTGCCCGGAGTCACCGCCGCGCTGGCCGCGGCCGCAGATACGCGGCTGCCGCTCACGCGGCGCGGGCATGGACGCAGCATCAGCCTGAGCACGGCCATGACCGCTGAGCGCCCCCAGGCCGCCGCTGTGCCGCGGCCGTCCCCCGAGGGGAATGAGCATGGACCAGCGAACAGGCGTGTGCCCGTTCGCGCGCCAGGCGAATGGCCTCGACGCATGCTCTGCGCCGAGCCTCCCGAGAAAACTTGGGGCGGCCCGGCGTGTTCTCATGACGGCGCGGCACCCGCCAGCCGCAGCGCCGACACCGAAGTGTTCTACATGGCCGGGCGGCAACTCGCCACCTTGGCGCGCCAGCTCATGGCGGCCGGCTGGCCGGCCGCGACGCCAGCCAGCGTCGTGTCGCGCGCGGGCTGCGCCGACAGCCTGCACAGCGCCCACCTGCTGGCCGAACTCGGACAGGCGGCGATGCTGCACCAGGGCCGCCCCACGGTGGTCATCGTCGGCGCCGGCGCCGGCCATCCGGACCCGCTGGGCCCATGCGGCGCGGCGCGGCCTGCAGCTCAAACAGAACCCCACCAACCCCACACCAACCCACTTCAAAACGACTGACACCATGGACATGCATGTCGACCCAGCCATTGCGCATCTCAGCCAACAGCACGCCAACCACGACGCCAACCACCGCACCCCTCCCATCGAGACCGACGCCGTCATCATTGGAGCCGGCCCGGTGGGCCTGTTCCAGGTGTTCGAGCTGGGGCTGCTGGAGATCAAGGCCCATGTCATCGACAGCCTGCCGCACCTGGGCGGCCAGTGCGTCGAGCTCTACCCCGACAAGCCCATCTACGACATCCCCGCCGTGCCCATGTGCACCGGCCAGCAGCTCACCGACAGCCTGCTGCAGCAGATCGCCCCCTTTCACCCCACGTTTCATCTCGGCCAGGACGTCACCGAGCTGCAGCGCCAGCACGACGGCCGCTTCCTGGTGCGCACCTCCAAGGACACCACCTTGCGCACCAAGACCGTGTTCATCGCCGCCGGCGTCGGCTCGTTCCAGCCCCGCCCCCTGAAGGTCGAGGGGATCGAGCCCTTCGAGGGCACGCAGCTGTTCTACCGGGTGAAGAGCCCGGGCGCCTTCGCCGGCCAGCATCTGGTGGTGGTGGGCGGCGGCGACTCGGCGCTGGACTGGGCCCTGCACTTCGCCCAGAGCGAGGAGCACCGCGCCCAGAGCGTGGTGCTGATCCATCGCCGCGACGGCTTTCGCGCCGCCCCGGCCTCGGTGGCGAAGATGCACGCGCTGTGCGAGCAGCATGCCATGCAATGCGTCGTCGGCCAGATCAGCGGCTTCGAGCAGCGCCAGGGGCGGCTCACCGAGATCAAGCTCACGGGCAACGACGGCATCACCCGGCGCCTGCCGCTGGATGTGCTGCTGGTGTTCTTCGGCCTGTCCCCCAAGCTCGGCCCCATTGCCCACTGGGGGCTGGAGCTGGAGCGCAAGCAGCTGAAGGTGGACACGGAGAAGTTCGAGACCAATGTGCCGGGCATCTTCGCCGTGGGCGACATCAACACCTATCCGGGCAAGAAAAAGCTCATCCTCTCGGGCTTTCACGAGGCGGCGCTGGCGGCGTTCGGCGCCGCGCACACCATCTTCCCGGAGAAGAAGATCCATCTGCAGTACACCACCACCAGCCCCAAGCTGCATCAGGTGCTGGGGGTCGAGTCGCCGGTCTTCGACTAGGTCGTGCTCCGAAGGAAGCGCAGGGCAGCGGCAAGCTTGGCCGCTCCTGGCGCGCGCCTCGTCAAGGCTTGCGCAGGTAGTCGGCCAGGACGATGGCGTGATTGTGGGCCTCGTCCTTGGCGGCGTACAGCAGCGTGACCTGCTTGTGCTCCTGGAGCAGGCGGCGCATCAGTCCCACGGTTTCGGGCATGGCGTCCAGCTCGGCGACGTAGCGGCGCCGGAATTCGTCCCACCTCGCGGCGTCGTGGCCGAACCACTGTCGCAACGCCGGGCTCGGCGCGATCTCGCGCACCCAGCGGTCCGCCGCGGCCTCGTCCTTGCCCAGTCCTCGCGGCCACAGCCGGTCGACCAAAAGGCGCAGGCCGTCGGCTGCCGTCGCGGGCTCGTAGACCCGCTTGATGTCGATTCGTGTCATCGTCCCTCTCCCATGCTTGGAGTGTTCGATGTCCGCATGCTAAGACGCCATCGGATCGCCGTGTTGGGTCGGTGCGGCGATGGCCGTGCGCGGATCAGGGTCGGCTTCCGGCACGAGTTCTTCCTCCAGGCGCTGCAGCGTGTCGTGGCCCTCGGCTGGAGCGTCCATGCGTTTCAGCGCAGCAAGCGCGCCATCACCCAGGCGAAGATGGACAGCAGCAGGGCGGAGCCGAGGGGGAACAGCCATTCGCGGCCGAAGGCCTGAAAGCGCAGGTCCAGCGGCAGGCGGCCGAAGCCGAAACGTTCCAGGTAAGGCAGCAGCGCCGAGACCACGATGGACGCGAGGATGAAGACGAACAGCCACATCAAGGTGGCCCCTCGGCTGCGTCGTGCAGGGCGAGCGCGGCGCGGCGGTCTCCTTGATCAAAGCCCATGAGCGGTGCGTGCAGGCCGCGCCCGAGGGCGATGACCTTGAACAACTCGCCCATTTCGGCCTCCGACAGCAGCTTTTGCACTGCCGCGGTCTGGGCCAGGCCGGCGCGGCTGCGGGGCGCCCCGCTCTCGCCTTGCTGCCCGGCGGCAACGGCGGCGCCGAGCAGGTCCAGCAGGCCGCAGTTGAGCAGGAAGCGCGCCTGCGAGGTGTAGCCCAGCAGCTCCAGCCCCGCTTGCGCGGCGATTTGGGCGATGCCGCTGAAGTTCACATGCGCGGTGATGTCGGAGGCGCCCGGCTGCCACAGCGGATCGTCGTGGGCGCGGTGGGCGCGGTGGCAGCGCAGGGTGCCGCCACTGCGCTGCGGGTGGTCGTACTCGTGGGCGGGAAAACCGTAGTCGATGAACAGCAGCAGGCCACGGCCGAGGTGTTCGGCCAGCGTGCTGATGAAGGCTTCGGCGGCCTGGTGGATTTCGGTGACGGCCCCCAGCGGCAGCGCCCGCATGCTCGGACGCGGCGCGACGCCGGTCGCGCGCTCGGCCCAGGCGAGGGGTTGTTCCGTATCGTTGTTCTCAAGGAAACGCTGGGCCGCTCCCGAGTTTCCTTGACCCCCTCGGGGGGCCTGACGCGAAGCGGCAGGTTCGGGGGCGGTCACAACGACGCCACGCTCGATCCAACCCTGCTGCGTGCGCAGCGCGAGTTTCACCGGCATGGCGTCCAGCACCTCGTTGCCGATGACCACGGCGTCGAAGCATGCGGGCAGGGCGTCCCACCAGACGACGCGCTCGCGCAAGGTCGCGGGCAGCGTGGCCACGGCTTCCTGCTGGCGCGCACGCATGGCGGCGGAGACTTCGACGATGGCGTACTGCGCCGGCAGCCAGCCCTCGGCGTGGAGTGCAGCCAGCAGGTCGCAGGCCAGGCGGCCGCTGCCGGCGCCGAATTCCACCACGGTGGCGAGCCCCTCGACCTGCGCCGCCGCCGCCACCTGTCGGGCGAGTGTCGCGGCGAACAGCGGCGTGAGTTCGGGGGCGGTGACGAAGTCGCTGCTGCCGCCCCAGGCGCCCAGCACCCCGGGCGCGGCGGCGTAATAGCCCAGGCCCGGGGCATACAAGGCCAGTTCCATGTAGCGGTCGAAAGGCAGCCAGCCGCCGGCTTCGGCAATGGCTTGCTTGATGCATGCGAGCAAGGTGGGCAGATGGTTCCAGGCGGGCTCGACCGGGCCACCGTCCGAGCCTGGCCGCGCGGCTTCGGGCATGCCCCCGCCCTCGGGTCGCGGGGCGCCTGACGGTAGACTCTGCATGCTTTTCATCGCCGCGATTCTAGGTTTCACACCCCCTGCCTAGGTTTCATGCCTCCTGCCAACCCTCCCACACAAAGCACTCACGCCGCCGCTCGGCCCGTGGTGCTGGTCACGGGCGCCGCGCGGCGCGTGGGCCGGGTGATCGCGCTGGAACTGGCCGCTGCCGGCTGGGACGTGGCCGCGCACCATCGCGACTCCGCCGACGAAGCGCGGCAAACCTGCGCCGATCTGGCTGCCGCTGGAGCCCGCGCTCAGGCCTTCGCCGCCGATCTGGCCGACGCTGCAGCGGTACGCAACCTCGTGCCGCAAGTGGCAGCCGCCTTCGGCCGCTTGGACGCCCTGGTGAACAACGCCTCGCTGTTCGAGCATGACGACGCCGCCAGCTTCAGCGCCGAAGCGGCAGGGCAGCATTACCAGGTCAACGCCGTGGCGCCGGTGCTGCTGGCGCAGGCGCTGCACGCGCATGTGCAGGCCCGCGGCGCGCAGGGTTGCGTGGTGAATCTGCTCGACCAGAAATTGTGGAATCCCAACCCCGATTATTTGTCCTACACCTTGAGCAAAGCGGCGCTGCGCGAGGCCACCACGCTGCTGGCGCAGGCACTGGCGCCCACCTTGCGCGTGGTCGGCGTGGCGCCGGGCGTGACCCTGCCGTCGGGGCCGATGAGTGCAGCCGAATTCGCCGCTGCCCATGGGCTCACGCCGCTGGGCCGTTCGTCCACGCCGCAAGACGTGGCCGAGGCGGTGCGTTATGTGCTCGCGGCCCAAGCCATCACCGGCACCACCTTGCTGGTGGACGGCGGCCAGCACCTCACGGCGCAGACGCGCGACGTCTTGTACCTGGCGCGTGCGCAAGCCGGTTGAGCCGCACGCCCAGAAACCTTCCACGAAAACTATCCATGACGAGTGCCCTGAACCACCCCGCCCTCGGCGCTTGCCGCCGGCTGTTCCTGAAGAATTACGAGGTGTGGATCAACATCGGCGTGCACGATTTCGAGAAGCGCGGCGAGCAGCGCGTGGTCATCAATGTGGACCTTTACGTGCCCTACGCCGACTCCACACCGACACGGGACAAGCTCGACGAGGTGGTGGATTACGACTTCATCCGCCGCACCATCGCCCAGCGCCTGGCGCGCGGTCACATTCATCTGCAGGAAACCCTGTGCGACGACGTCGCCGCGCTCATGCTGCAGCACCCCAGCGTGCGCGCCGTGCTGGTGTCCACCGAAAAGCCCGACGTCTACCCCGATTGCGACGCGGTGGGCGTGGAGGTCTTCCGCATCAAGGAATTGGCGCCATGAACGCACCGTTGCCGGCCGATCTTGGCGTGAGTGACGGCCATGCCCAGACCCTGCGCGCCGCGCGCGAAACCAACAAGTTGTCCAAGCGCCTGCACCGGCTGGTGGGCCAGGCGATTGCCGACTTCGCCATGATCGAGGCCGGCGACCGGGTGATGGTCTGCATGTCGGGCGGCAAGGACAGCTACGCCATGCTCGACATCCTCCTGAGCCTGCGCGAGCGCGCCCCGATGGACTTCGACATCGTCGCCGTCAATCTCGACCAGAAGCAGCCCGGCTTTCCCGAGCATGTGCTGCCGGAGTATCTGCAGCGCCAGGGCGTGGCCTTCCACATCGAGCAGCAGGACACTTACGCCATCGTCAAGCGCCTCATTCCCGAAGGCAAGACGCTGTGCAGCCTGTGCTCGCGCCTGCGCCGCGGCATTCTCTACCGCGTGGCCGACGAACTCGGCGCCACCAGAATCGCCCTCGGCCACCACCGCGATGACATCCTGCAGACCTTTTTCCTCAACCTCTTCCACGGCGGCCAGCTCAAGGCCATGCCCCCGAAGCTGGTGAGCGACGATGGCCGCCACATCGTCATTCGTCCGCTGGCCTATGTGGAAGAGGCCGACCTCGTTCGCTGGGCCGCGCACCGCCAGTTCCCCATCATTCCCTGCACCCTGTGCGGCAGCCAGGAAAACCTGCAGCGCAAGCAGGCGGCGGCCATGCTGCGCGAGTGGGACAAACGCTTCCCCGGTCGGCTGGAGACCATGTTTTCCGCGCTCGGCAAGGTGACGCCCTCGCATCTGCTGGACCGCAACGCCTACCCCTTCGCCACCCTGCAGGCCAGCGGCCAGCCGGATGCGAACGGCGACATCGCCTTCGACGATGAACCTTGCATACCACCCAGCAAGACCCTGTCGGGGAACGGGATGGCGCTGCTGTCGTCCAATGGATGACAGAGCCCTCAGACCGCCGCCTTGCGGCAGTCGCCCCCGGAGGGGAATGGGAACACTTCGGGTGGCCGGGCGTTTTCTCATGCGGCTTTGCTGGCTGGCGATAGAGTGCTGCCGCCTCCAGACAGAGCCGGAACCATCGAGGTGATCATGCGTCCACTTGCGAGTTCCTCCCAGGCCGGGTCCGCCCTGGCCACGGCGCAGTCTCAGGCCGGCCTGCACGGTCCGGCGCCTTCAGCGCACCCGCAGCGCCGCCTTGGCCACCGTCTCGCCGGCCTCGTTGCCATCTCGGCGGTGTTGCTTTTGGGAGGCTGCGCCACACTCACCGCCATGCGGGCGGACGTGGCCACGCCCAAGCCCGCGCCCCAGGCCCTGGTTGGCGCCAAGGTTCAACTGCAGGCCGCTCCTTCCATTGCCGCCGCGCCCGACGCCGGCGTGTTCCAGTCCGCCGTGGTGCAGGCCATGACCCGCGCCGGCATGGTGCCCCTGCTGGGTCAGCCCGCCCCCTACACCGCGCGCTACAGCTTCCACAGTTATCTGGACTTCGAGGCCAGTTTCCCCAGCGCATGGCCACCGCCCGGCGCGCCCATTCTGTTGCCCAACGGCGCCTGGATCTACAGCGGCTACCCCTTGTGGTGGAGCGGGTTCTCCTGGCCGCCACCGTGGTACGACCGCGTATTCGACCTGGAAATTCGCGACACGGCGACGGGCGCCCTGGTCTACCGCACCAGCGCCGTCACCGGCTCCTACGAGCAGCGTCTCGGACCGGTGGCGCAAAAGCTGGCGGATTCCGCGCTGGCCGGTTTCCCGCTGCGAAGCGGCATGCACCGGGTGACGATCCCGGGCGGGTGAGTGCTGCACCCGTGCCACCGCTGCGCCCCGGCTTCGCGCAGCGGTGGGTGGCTGCGCGCTGTCTGCGGGCGCTGCTTTTATAATCGGCACCAATTTTGCTTTGCCCCTCTCCACGCGGCGCCGGTCTTGAAGACCGGCGCCGCGTCCTCATCTGTTCCCTGTCCAATCGTCTCTCCCTGCGGAGTCAGCCATGCCGATTTACGCCTACAAATGCGCTTCCTGCGGACACAGCATGGACGCGCTGCGAAAACTATCCGACGCACCTCTCTCGGTCTGCCCGGCTTGCGGCCGGGCAGCATTGAGCAAGCAGGTCACGGCCGCTGGATTCCAGCTCAAGGGGTCCGGCTGGTACGCCACCGATTTCAAGGGCGGCGGGGCTGCGGCCGCCGCAGCCGCGGCCAAGCCTGAATCCAAAACCGAACCCAAGGCCGAACCCAAGACCGAAGCAGCGCCTGCGGCCGCCGCGTGCGGCGGCTCCTGTGCCTGCCACTGACCTGCGGATTCGCTGCACCGTCCCGCCCGCGCTGTCATGGCCGGGCGGTTTTGATTTTCTGCGGTCAACGCCCGTCTTGTTCGCACGGGGAAACGGGTTTCGCTCATGCGTCTGAAAAATTTCTTCATGGCCGGCCTGCTGGTCTGGCTGCCGCTCACCATCACCATCTGGGTGCTGTGGCAATTGCTGTCGGTGTTCGACGGCATTTTCCGCGCCATGGTCGGCGCCCTGAGCGCGGTGGCCCCAGGCCTGGCGCCGGCGCTCGACCGGCTGATGGACATTCCCGGCGTGGGCGTGGTGCTGGTGCTCGCGGCCATCCTGCTCACCGGCGTGCTGGTGGCCAATATCGTCGGCCAATGGTGGCTGGCGCGCTGGGATGGACTGCTGGCGCGCATCCCCATCGTCAAGAGCATCTACAGCAGCGTCAAGCAGGTGTCGGACACCTTGTTCTCCAGCAGCGGCCAGGCCTTCCGCCAGGCGGTGATGGTGCAGTATCCGCGCGCCGGCTCCTGGACCATTGCCTTCGTCACCGGAACGCCCGCCGGCGAGGTGGCCGAGCACTTGCAAGGCGAGCACATCAGCGTTTACGTTCCCACCACCCCCAACCCCACCTCGGGTTTTTTCCTGATGGTGCCTCGCGCCGAAGTGATGGAGTTGGCGATGAGTGTGGACGAAGCGCTCAAATACGTCATTTCCATGGGCGTGGTGGCGCCGCAAGCGCACGCCCCAGCACACGCGGAAACACGCCCTCTGCCCCACGCTGCCCCGCAGTCGAACAACGGGCATTGAGCCGGCCCCGCCGGACCTGGGCGCTTGTCCCGGGGTGGGCCATCCTCTTCGCTCCGGTCTTTTTCGATTTCCATTTTTCCTGACCTCCATCACACCATGAGCCTTCGCAGCCATACCCTCGGCGCCGTCACCGAATCCCTGCTCGGACAAACCATCCGCCTGTGCGGCTGGGTGCAGCGTCGGCGTGACCACGGCGGCGTCATCTTCATCGACCTGCGCGACCGCGAGGGCCTGGTGCAGGTGGTGTGCGACCCCGACCGCGCCGCCATGTTCGCCACCGCTGAAACCCTGCGCAACGAGTTCTGCGTGCAGGTGCAGGGCCTGGTGCGCAGCCGCCCGGCCGGCACCGAAAACGCCAACCTCGCCTCGGGCAAGGTGGAGGTGCTGTGCCACGCGCTGCAAGTGCTGAATGCCTCGGCCGCGCTGCCCTTCCAGCTCGACGACGACAACCTGTCGGAAACCACCCGCCTGACCCACCGCGTGCTCGACCTGCGCCGCCCGCAGATGCAGCACAACCTCAAGCTGCGCTACCGCGTCAGCATGGCCGTGCGCCAGTACCTGGACGCGCAGGGTTTCATCGACATCGAAACCCCCATGCTGACCAAGAGCACCCCCGAGGGCGCGCGCGACTACCTCGTGCCCAGCCGTGTCAACGCCGGCCAGTTCTTCGCCCTGCCGCAGTCGCCGCAGTTGTTCAAGCAGATGCTCATGGTGGCCGGTTTCGACCGCTACTACCAGATCACCAAATGCTTCCGCGACGAAGACCTGCGCGCCGACCGCCAGCCCGAGTTCACACAGATCGACTGCGAAACCTCCTTCCTCGGCGAAGACGAAATCCGCCCGCTGTTCGAGGCCATGATCCGCACCGTGTTCAAGGACGCGCTGGGCGTGCAACTGGCCGACCCCTTCCCGGTCATGTCCTATGCCGAAGGCATGGCCCGCTTCGGCTCCGACAAGCCCGACCTGCGGGTGAAGCTGGAGTTCATCGAACTCACCGATGTGATGAAGGACGTGGACTTCAAGGTGTTTTCCGGCGCCGCCGAATTGCCCGACGGCCGCGTCGTGGCGCTGCGCGTGCCGGGTGGCGGCGACATCAGCCGTAGCGAGATCGACGCCTATACCGAATTCGTCAAGATCTACGGTGCCAAGGGCCTGGCGTGGATCAAGGTCAACGACGTGGCCAAGGGCCGCGACGGTTTGCAGTCCCCCGTCGTCAAGAACCTGCACGACGCGGCCATAGCCGCCATCCTGCGGCGCAGCGGCGCGCAGAACGGCGACATCCTGTTCTTCGGCGCCGACCGCGCCAAGGTCGTCAACGCCGCCATCGGCGCGCTGCGCCAGAAAATCGGCCATGGCGACTGGGCCCGCGCCCACGGCCTGTTCGAAGACGCCTGGAAACCCTTGTGGGTGGTGGACTTCCCCATGTTCGAGTTCGACGACGACAAACAGCGCTTCGTGGCCTGCCACCACCCTTTCACCGCGCCGAAAGACGAGCATGTGGACTACCTCGCCACCGATCCCGGCCGCTGCATCGCCAAGGCCTACGACATGGTGCTCAACGGCTGGGAAATCGGCGGCGGCTCGGTGCGCATTCACCGTGCCGACATGCAGAGCAAGGTGTTCGCCGCGTTGGGCATCGGCCCGGAGGAAGCCCGCGCCAAGTTCGGCTTCCTGCTCGACGCGCTGCAATACGGCGCCCCGCCCCACGGCGGCATCGCCTTCGGCCTGGACCGCATCGTGACGATGATGACCGGCGCCCAGAGCATCCGCGACGTCATCGCCTTCCCCAAGACCCAGCGCGCCCAATGCCTGCTGACCAACGCCCCGAGCCCGGTGGACGAGAAGCAGTTGAAGGAGTTGCACATCCGCCTGCGGCAGACGCAGCCGGGGGTTTGAACGACTCGGATCCGTGTCGAGCGAATCCGGCAAAAGGGCGCGCCCGCGCCCTTTTTTGCGCCTGCAAGCGGCGGCCAAGCGCGTACAAATTGTTTCAATTTCGTTCGCCAGGACTTGCCCGGCCTCGATGCATGCATGTTGGGTGATGCCGCTCGGACGAGCGGCTCATGCGTATGGCCATGCGCGACAAGAATTGCATACAAATAGTTGGGTCTATTGCGTGCAATAAAGGCTTGACGCTGCCGAGGGGTGCGTCTAGCCTGCAGAGCGTGGATTGTCCCCTGACCTTCTGGAGGCCTCGATGCGCAACATCCGCTATCTGGGTTGGATTCCGCCGATTGGCACGCTGATCGGGCCGCTGGTGCACAACGACGTGCAGCCCTTCATCCTCGGCATGCCCTTCATCCTGGGCTGGATCGTGGTTTGGCTCCTGCTCACCACGCCCATCATGGCGCTGGTGTACTGGCTCGACCCCTCCAACCGCAGCAGCGGCGACGCGGGAGGCCGGCCATGAATATCGCCCTCATTCTGATCGCCCTGATGACGGCCCTCGCGCTGTGGCTGGGCATCCGCGCGCGCAGCGGCCACACCATGCACCTGGAGCAGTGGACGGTGGCCGGGCGCGGCTTCGGCCCGGTGTTCGTGTTCCTGCTGCTGGCCGGCGAGATCTACACCACCTTCACCTTCCTCGGCGCCTCGGGCTTCGCCTATGGCCTCGGGGGACCTGCGTTCTACATCATCGCTTACGGTTCGTTGGCTTATGTCCTGTCCTACTACGTCATGCCGCCGGTGTGGCGTTACGCGCGGGAGCACAAGCTCATCAGCCAGCCGGACTATTTCCGCACCCGCTATGCCAGTCCGGCGCTGGGGGTGCTGGTGGCGTTGGTCGGGATCGTCGCCCTCATTCCCTATCTGGTGCTGCAGTTCAAGGGGCTGGGCATCATCGTGCACGCGGCGAGCTACGGCAGCATCGACAACGCGCTGGCGATCTGGATCGGCGCTGCCGTGGTCACCATCTATGTGATGGTCTCCGGTGTGCGCGGCTCGGCCTGGATCTCGGTGGTCAAGGACATCGGCATCCTTGCCGTGGTCATCTTCCTCGGGGTGTTCCTGCCGACCCACTATTTCGGCGGCATCGAGGCCATGTTCCATGCCATCGACGTCGCCAAGCCCGGCTTCCTGGCGCTGCCGGCGCATGGGCAAAGCGTGTCATGGTTCGTCTCCACCGTGGGCCTGAGCGCTTTGGGTTTTTTCATGTGGCCGCATTCCTTCGCCGCCACCTACACCGCGCGCAGCGAGCGCACCCTGCGCAAGAACGCGGTGGTGCTGCCGCTCTACCAACTGGTGCTGCTGTTCGTCTATTTCGTCGGCTTCGCCGCGCTGCTGAAGGTGCCGGGGCTTAAGGGGCCGGACATCGATCTGGCGCTGTTCCACATCGCCACCGCCACGTTCTCGCCGGCCGTGGTGGGCATCATCGGCGCCATCGGCGTGCTCACCGCCCTGGTGCCCGGCTCGCTCATCATGATGAACGCCGCCACGCTGCTGGCGCACAACCTTTACCGGCTGGCGCACAAGGGCTGCGACGATGCGCAGGTGACCCGCATGGCCAAGGGCCTGGTGCCGGTGGTGGCGCTGGTGGCCGTGGGCTTCACCCTGCACGGCGGTTCCACCATCGTCGCCCTGCTGCTGATGGGCTACAGCTTCGTCACGCAGCTGTTCCCCTCGCTGCTGCTGAGTTTGTCGAGCCGCAACCGGGTGACGGCGCCGGGTGCCTTCGCCGGCATCGCCGTCGGCGTGGCCACGGTGGCGCTGTTCAGCCTGGAGCACCTGTCGCTCGGCAAGCTGGTTCCCGCGCTGCCGCCAGCCGTGGCCGACTTGAACGTGGGCATCGTCGCCCTGGTGCTGAACATCGTGGTCATGCTCGTGGTCAGCGCATGGACGCGCAAGCAGCTGCCTTTGCAAGCTGGCGCGCAACTGGCTGGTTGAGGTGCGGCGCGGTCGGCAGCCCGGCTGCCGGTTGTGCCCCGCCTTGGCCCTGCGTTTTGGCGGGGGCGGCGGCAGGACCGCGACCCCGTTTCCACGCTCTGAGCGCAAGGCCCCGAACCCGAGTCGGCAACCCGCCGATACGCCAACAGGTGGGATGGTCGGCGCCTAACATGCATGCTGCGCCCGGCATGGTGTTCGAGCGCATCGGAGCCACTGCCGCATGTCCTCCCTCAGCCCCGCATCTCCCGTCCAAACCCAGGCCCAGACCGCGGTCCACAAGTTGCCGGTTTCGGTGCTGGTGGTGATTCACAGCCCGGAGCTGGATGTGCTGCTGATCGAGCGCGCCAAGCAGCCCGGATTCTGGCAGAGCGTCACCGGCAGCCTGGACGCGCTGGATGAGCCACTGGCCGCCGCCGCCATGCGCGAGGTGGCCGAGGAAACCGGCATCCGCGTCGGTGCGGCAGCGGTTCCGGCTACGGCGCTGCGCGATTGGCACTTGGCGAATGTGTACGACATCTACCCCGTTTGGCGCCACCGCTACGCCCCCGGCGTGTGGACCAACACCGAGCATGTGTTCAGCCTGGAAGTGCCACGCGGCACGCCCGTGGCCCTGGCGCCGCGCGAGCATCGCGCGCAACAGTGGCTGCCCTGGCGCGAGGCGGCGGCGCGGTGTTTCTCCGCGTCCAATGCCGAGGCCATTCGGCAACTGCCACGTCGACTGGGTCGGCAGGCATGAAGATGCCGGACCGTCGGCAACAAAAGGCAGCGCGTCTGCGTGCCGCCCTGAGTGCCGCCGGC
Source organism: Thiomonas sp. X19 (assembly GCF_900089495.1). Lineage (NCBI taxonomy): Bacteria > Pseudomonadati > Pseudomonadota > Betaproteobacteria > Burkholderiales > Thiomonas > Thiomonas sp. X19. The sequence continues at coordinate 1,191,219 of NZ_LT605203.1, forward strand.
GGGCCGGCAGCGGCCCTCGCCAGCCACGCCGCCGCATCGGCTCGCGGTCCGGGCGACGCAAGCGAAACACTCGTGGAGCCATCGGCTGCGGTGGCAGCGCCCACGGTTGCGGGCGTGCTGCGGGTGGCGTCGTACAACATTCACAAAGGCGTGGTGGGCCTGGGGCCGACCAAGCGCCTGAGCATTCACGAGCTGCAGGAAGGCTTGCGCGAACTCGACGCCGACCTCGTCTTCCTGCAAGAGGTGCAGTTCACCCACCTGCGCCATGCGCGCCGCTTTTCCCACTGGCCCGAACTGCCGCAGCACGAGGTGCTGGGGCGGGGTCTGGGCATGCACACGGCTTATCACACCAATGCCACCACACGGCATGGCGAGCATGGCAATGCGCTGTTGACGCGCCTGCCCATTCTCAGCGTGGCCCACCACGATGTGTCGGACCACCGCTTCGAGCAGCGCGGCCTGCTGCATGTGCGCCTGCAATGCGCGGGCCTGGGCGCGTGGCACGGGGGCAGCAGCGCTGTCGGCGGCGGCTCTGCGGTGCTGCACGCCATCGTCGTGCACTTCGGTCTGTTCAGTGCCGGGCGCAAGCGCCAGATCGCGCGGCTGGTGCATTACATCGCCGCCCAGGTGCCGGGCGACGAGTCTGTCATCGTCGCCGGCGACTTCAACGACTGGCGCGGCCAGCTCGGCACTGAGCTTGCCGCGGTGGGCCTGATCGATGTCTCCGCGCGCCAATCGCCCCATGCCGACGGGCGCAAGCCGCGCTGGCGCCACCGCGTGCGCACCTTCCCGGCGCGCCTGCCGCTCATGCCGCTGGACCGCATTTACGCGCGGGGCTACGCCGCGCGCTCGCTGGGCCTGGGCTGGGGCGCTGGTTGGGCGCGCTTGTCGGATCATGCTCCGCTCCTGGTGGATCTGGAACCCGCGACCACGGCCGTGGCAGGTGCTGCGCCGCTGGCCAGCTCAGGGCTTGGAGTTGGCGTGCGGGGTTGACGCAGGCGGCACAATGCGGCGAGCGACCGCAGGCCAGCACCGACACAAGCCGACCCATCACCCGCATGCCCGAACCCGCAACCCCCAAAAGCCGACACCGACGCAGCTCCCGCCTGGGCCGGGCGCGTGTCTGGCTGCGTGCGGGCTGGCAAGCAGCACGCTGGTCGCGCATGGTGCCGCGCGGCGCTGGCGGGGGAGGTGCTGCGGGCGCGACCAGCGGCAACCCGCTGGTCGCCGGTGACGACACGTCGCCCGACCCGGCCTGGTCGCGCGGCAATTGCGTCGAGCTGCTGCCCCTGGGCGAAACGCTGTTCCCGGCGCTGGAGCAGGCGTGGACAGCGGCGCGCACCAGCATCTGGCTGGAAACCTACATCTTCCACGACGACCCCATCGGCCTGCATCTCGCCACGGTGCTGGCCGACGCGGCGCGGCGCGGCGTGCACGTGCGCGTGATGGTGGACGGCCTCGGCTCCGGCCGCAGCATTCCCACGCTGGCGGCACTGTTCGCCGGCAGTGGCGTGGAGTTCATGGTCTACCGCCCCTGGCGCCTTTGGCTCGACCTGGTGCAGCGCGGCCATTGGCGCCGGCTGCACCGCAAGCTGTGCGTGGTGGACGGCGCCATCGCGTTCATCGGCGGCATCAACCTGATCGACGACCGGCTCGACATTCGCCATGGCTGGAGCGCCCAGCCACGGCTGGACTATGCCGTGCGGGTGCAGGGCCTGGTGGCGCAGCAGGTGCTGTGGAGCATGCGGCGCTTGTGGCTGCGCACCGTGGCCACCGGCAGCTTGCAACGGCAGTTGCGCAGCATGCCGGGGCCTGAGGTGCTGAAGTCGCGCCAGGCGCGCCAACGCTATCTGGATGAATTGCGCACCTGGGGTGGCGAACTGCCGCCACGCGAGGACGTGCAGCAGGAAACCCGCGAGCGCCAGAGCCGCCTGCTGGCCGAGGAGCGGCCGACGCATCCGGTCTGCCCCGACGGCCAGCCCGGCATGCGCGCCGCGCTGGTGGTGCGCGACAACCTGCTGCAGCGCCGTGCCATCGAGCACAGCTATATCCAGGCCATCGACCAGGCGCGCAGCCAGGTGCTGTTGGTGTCGCCCTATTTCTATCCGGGCCAGGCATTTCGCACCAGTCTGAAACGCGCTGCCGCACGCGGGGTGCAGGTCACCTTGCTGCTGCAAGGCCGCATCGACTACCGCGCCGCCGCCTGGGCCGCGCACACCCTGTACCGTGAGCTGCTGCAGGCCGGCGTGCATATTTGCGAATACCAGCGCGCCTATCTGCACGGCAAGGTGGCCGTGGTGGACGAGTCCTGGGCCACGGTGGGCAGCTCCAACATCGACCCGCTGTCGCTGCTGGTCAACCGCGAGGCCAATATCCTCGTGCGCGATGCGCGCTTCGCCCGCGATCTGGCGGCGCATATCCGCGCCGAACTCATCCACGCCCTGCCCATCGACCACGCCCGGTTGCAAAAACGCGTGTCCTGGTGGACCCGTCCGCTGGTGGCCTTGGCCGCGCGGCTGTTCATCGCCATGGCCGGCGGTGCGCGCAATTACTGAGCGCCCCCAGGGTCGGCTCGCCGGCCCGCCCCCGTGGGGGTCAAGGAAATTTGGGGCGGCCCTGCGCTCCCTTGAGAGGGACGCAGGAATGCCGCGCCGAGCCGCTGCCATGGCGTGGTGGTTGCAGTCCTGCCCAAGTCCGAACATGCCCCCGAACTGCTGCCTTGCGGGAGTGCCCGGAGGGTGAGGGGGCACAACGAGCGGAGCTGTGTTTCCTCAAGTTGCCTTCTGGCCTCTGCGCAAAATGGCCTGCGCCAGCAAGCCCCGCGCACGCGACAAACGCGGCATGACGGTGCCGATGGGGATGCCGACGACCAGCGCGATCTCCTTGCACGACAAGTCTTCGAGCTCACCGCAAGACCAGACCTCGCGGAATGCGTCGGGCAAAGTCCCCGGCGCCTGATGAACCATGCCTTGTCGCTCCTGTCGGATCAGAGCCGATCCGGCTGAAACAGCCGAAGCCGCAGCCAGGTGCGGCCAGGTTGCGCCTTGCAATGCTTCGGCCTTTGGGGAGTCTGCCGTTCCTGCGGTCATGGGCAACGAGACGGAGCAGCTCAGTTTGTCGCGTGAATCCGCATGCAAACCAAGCCACGACCGAGCATGTTCGGCTGGCTCCTTGGCATATAGCGCCTGGTTCTATGAGTATGTGAAAACAGTATTTCTCAGGCTGCTTGGCCTTGCCGAGAATGCCGGGCATGACCATCAAGCCAACCCAAGTGCATAAGCCGGCCAGCGCCGCACCCGGCCCATCAGGCGGCGCAGCGCCCGGGCTATCGTCCAGCCAAGGCGGTCTGTGGCTTCGGTTCAAACGCGGCTGCGTGCTGTTCTGGCTGCTCGCGGCCTGGTCCTTGAGCCAGAGCGCAAGTGCTGCACCGAGTCCTTTGCTCACCCCGGCCGCGCTGCTGGCGCAGTTGCCACAGGTGCGGGTGATTGACATCCGCGAGGGCGCCGCCTCCTCGTCACCCTACGCCGCTGGCCATATTCCCGGCGCCGTGTGGGCACCGTATTCCAGCTGGCGCGGCGCGGCCGACAACCCCGGCAAGCTGCGCTCCGTAGCCGACTACACTGCGCTGGTGCGCAGCCTGGGGCTGAACGCGCCGACCCCCGTGGTGCTGGTGGCCGACGGTTCCGACCCGAGCGATTTCGGCGCCCCGGCCCGTGTCTACTGGACCCTCAAGTGGTTGGGCCTGGGGCATCTGGCCATTCTCAACGGCGGCATGACGGCGTGGGCCCGCGCCGGGCTTCCCGTGACGCGCCAGTCGGTGCAGGCGCAGCCCTCCGACTTCACGCCGCATCTCGACACCGCCATCCTCGCCAGCCGCACCCAGGTGGCGCAGGACTTGCGCCAGTCGCAGTCCACCTTGCTGCTGGATGCAAGACCCCGCGCCTTCTACCTCGGCCAGGTCAAGGCGCCAGCCGCTGCCCAGCCCGGCACCCTGCCGGGCGCGCTGGACTTCGACAACGCGCGCTGGTTCCCGGGCGGTTCCGGCACGCTGCCCGACAAGGCCGAGCTGGAGCGCATCGCCCAGTCCATGCCGCATGCCGCGGGGGCGCAGCAAACGGTCTCGTTCTGCAACACCGGCCACTGGGCCGCGACCAACTGGTTCGTCCTGTCCGAGCTGCTGCACCAGCCCGATGTGAAGCTCTACCCCGGCTCGATGGTGGACTGGTCGCGTGCTGGCGAACCCATGACCAACGTTCCCTCCCGCATCCAGCAGCTATGGGCGCAGCTCCAACAAACGTGGCGGGCGCATTGAACGACCCGGGGGCGATCACTGGCGGCATCACGGTGGCAGCGACAAGTCGGTCGCAGGCGCATCCCGGCGTACGAACCAGCCGGCCCGTCCTGCTGATCGGCGCGGCGCTGGCCGGCTTTCTGGCCGTCACCTGGCTGGTGGGCTGGCGCCAGGGGCTGCTGTGGTGCATCGGCGTGGGCTATGGCGTGGCGCTGTCGGCGGCGGCCTTCGGCTTCACCACCGGCTGGCGGGTGTGGATCACCCAGCGCGACCCCAAGGGCCTGTGGGCGCAGTTCGTCGGCATCGCGGTCGCCATGCTCATCAGTGTGCCGTTGCTGGCCACCCACCCCGAGCTGGAGGGGGCCGACGGTCCCTTGTCCATCAGCCTGCTGGTCGGCGCTTTCGTTTTTGGCGCCGCCATGCAGGTGGCGGACGGCTGCGGTTCGGGCACGCTGTACAAGGCCGGCCTGGGCCATCCGGTGAGTTTGGCGGTGCTGCCGGCTTTCGTCTTCGGCAGCTTTTTCGGCGCAGCGCAACTGCCGGCCTGGCTGGCGCTCGGCGCGTTGCCGCCGGTGAATCTGGTGCAGGTGCTGGGCGCGAAATGGACGCTGGTGCTGCAACTCGGCGCCCTGGCGCTGCTGGCCGCCCTGCTCTGGCGCTTCAGTGCGATGCGCGCCTACCGCTTGCGCCGCGCAGCCACTGGCGCGGCGGTGGCCGCGGCGGATCCCAGCGAGCGTGATTCAGCCGTGCCGCTGCAGGGGCCACCGCAGTCGCGCTGGCAGGGCAAGGCGGTGTGGATCGCCGCCATCGCCCTCGGGCTGTTGGCCGCTGCCAATCTGGTGGTGGCCGGCCAGCCCTGGGGCATCGTCTACGGCCTGGGTTTGTGGGGCGCGAAAATCGTGCAGGCGCTGGGGTTCGATCTCAGCCACAACGCCTTCTGGGGCCTGCCCGTGCAACAGGCGCAATTGCACGCCAGCGTGCTGGCCGACAACACCAGTGTCACCGACATCGGGCTTTTGCTTGGCGCCCTCATCGCCGCCAGTTGGAAGGGCAACGCCTGCCCACGGGTGAAGTTGCCGTGGCGCGCCTGGGTGGCCTCGGTGCTGGCCGGGTGGGTGCTGGGCTACAGCTCGCGCCTCGCCTTCGGCTGCAATGTGGGGGCCTATTTCTCCGGCATTGCCACCGGCAGCCTGCATGGCTGGATCTGGTTTGCCTGCGCCTTCCTGGGCAGCGTGCTGGGCGTGCGCTTGCGCGGCCGCTTGGGCATCGCGGGTTGAGCGGGCGCACGCATGCCATTTCCCTTCAAAAAATCCTGGCCTGCCTGGCTGCTATGGGCCGCGTTGCTGGCCCTGCTCGTGCTCGACTGGCGCGGCAGCACCCCGCACCAGCGCTTCGCCGAACCGCCCCCGCTGGCCCTGGGCAACGGCCCTGCAGCCGACGCCGGGCACTGTTCACTGGCGCCCCAGAAATAGCTCCCTGACCGCGGTCGAGGCGCTGGCCACGCCGAATACGCCCGCCATCCCAGGCGCTACAGTTCGGCTTCCTCCTCCGGAAGCCCGCGATGCTCGCCTACCGCCATGCCTTTCACGTCGGCAATCCTGCCGATGTGCTCAAACACATCGTGCTGCTCGGTGTGCTCGAACGCATGGCCGCGAAGGACAAGGCGTATTGGTATATCGACACCCACGCCGGCGCCGGCAGCTACCAGTTGGCCGACCGCATGGCCCAGCGCCTGGCCGAGTACCAGACCGGCATCGGCCTGCTGTGGGGGCGCAAGGACATGCCGTCGCCGGTGGCGGCCTATGTGAAACACATCCGCACCTTCAACGCCGGCGGCGAGCTGCGCACCTACCCCGGCTCGCCCGCGCTGGCCGGTTCGGTGCTGCGGCCGCAAGACCGCATGCGCCTGTTCGAGCTGCACACCACCGACTTTCGTCTGCTCGACGCCACATGGGGCCAGCAGCCGCATGTGGAAGTGCGCAACAGCGACGGCTTTGCCGGGCTCAAGGCCATGCTGCCGCCGCCCACGCGTCGCGGCGTGGTGCTGATCGATCCGTCCTACGAACTCGACAGCGATTACGGCCAGCTCGTCGCCGCCCTGCGCGACGCCATCACCCGCTTCGCCACCGGCGTCTACTGCGTTTGGTATCCGCAGTTGCAAAGCCTCGAATCCATCCGCCTGCCCAAGCGCCTCAAGGCGCTGTCACCCGCCGGATGGATGCACGCCCAACTCTCCACCGCTGCGCCTCGCCCCGATGGCTTCGGCCTCATGGGCAGCGGCATGTTCGTCATCAATCCGCCTTTCGGCCTGCAGGAAGGTCTGAAAGCCACGTTGCCCTGGCTGGCCCGCACCCTGGGGCAGGACGGGGCGGGCAGGCATGTGCTGGAAGGACATACGCCATAGGGAGCGCCCTGGCGTTTCTTGAGCGCCCCCAGGGTCGGCTCGCCGGCCAGCCCCCCGTGGGGGTCAAGGAAACTTGGGGCGGCCCTGCGTTTCCTTGAGAGATTGAGCCGCCGGCCTCCAACCTGCCCCCCATGGTGAGGTGCCGCAGGCGCTGGCCATGCTCGAGATGGATGGGCCGCGACATGACCTGGCGTTGGCGGGTGCGCCGGGTTGCAGCCTGAGCGCAGCGGGATAATGATGATCGGCCGTCGCCCCGCCCCTTGCCCTGCAGCGCCCGCCCATCACCTGCTTTTCCTCGCCCGACCATGCGCATGCCCTATCCCCGTTCCTTCTCCAGCCTCTTGCTGGCGGGCTTCGCGCTGGTGACGCTGCCGCTGCTGGCCGGGATGGCCTACACCGCCGTGGTGCAGGAGCGCCTCGCGGTGCAGACCCGGCAGTCGATCACGCTCACGGTCAAGGTCACGCGCACCACGCGGCAGTTGGCGGAAGACATCTCCAGCCTGCAGCGTGCCGCGGGGCAGTTCTATGTGCTGCAGGACCCGCAGCTGCGCTCCGGCATGGGCGAGGCGCACGAGTCCATTCGACAGGCGCTGCAAAACCTGCGGGCCATGCCCTTCGGCCCGTCGAACACCGAACGCATCCGGCAAATCGGCCTGCGCGAAGGCGTGCTGTATGCCCAGTTGAACGATCCGGCCAATGTCGGATTGCGGCGCTTCGACTCGTTCGCCACCGAGTTCAACACCCTCGGCCGGCTGGCCGATCAGGTGGCGGTGGCGGGCAATGCCATGGTGGAGGATCAGGCGGCTTCGCTCATACGCCGCGCCCACACCCTGCGCATCGTGCTGCTGAGTCAGGCTGCGGCGGCAGTGCTGTTGTCGCTGCTCATCGCTGGTCTGTTTTCCTGGTTGCTGGGCCGGCCGGTGCACCAGATCGACCAGGCCATCCGCCGTCTCGGGGCTGGCGACCTGCAGCCCCAGCCCCGGGTGCAAGGCCCCATCGACCTGGTGTTCCTCGGCCAGCAGCTCGACTGGCTGCGCCAGCGCCTGCGCGAGCTGGACGAGCAGAAACTGCGTTTCCTGCGGCATGTTTCGCACGAGCTGAAAACCCCGCTGGCCTCGCTGCGCGAAGGTGTGGAACTGCTGGCCGACGGCGTGGGTGGCAAGCTCACGGCGCAGCAGCGCGAGATCACGCAGATCATGCGTGGCAATGCGCGCGACCTGCAGGCGCGCATCGAGAACCTCATCGGCTACAGCCGCGCCCAGCGCCAGCTCGACCCGCTGGTTTCCAGCGGTGCGGACCTCGCCGCCCTGCTCGACCAGGTGGTGCGCCGCAACGACCTGGCGCTGCGCGCCAAACATCTGCAGGTCGTGCGCAGCGGCCATGCGCCCTTGCTCAAAGCCGATCGCGGCAAGCTCGACACCCTGTTCGAGAACCTGCTGATCAACGCCATGCGCTTCAGCCCTGAAGGCGGGAGCATTCGCATCGACCTGCGCAGTGCCGACGGCGTGGTGCACGCCACCGTGGCCGACGAGGGTCCGGGCGTGGCCGAGAACGACCGCGCCCATTTGTTCAAGCCCTTCTTCCAGGGCAGCCGCCAACCCCCGGCGGCGGCCCCTGGAAGCGGCCTGGGGCTGGCCATCGCCCAGGAATATGCGCAACTGCATGGTGGCGAAATCCAGCTGTGCGACACCCCCGATCGCCCCGGTGCCAGCTTTTGCGTCCACCTGCCGCTGCAACCCGAGCTGCCAGCCGTGGGCGCATCCGCCTGGACCACGACCATGACCACCGCCTCGACCAACGCTTCAACCACCGCCCCCCCCTCGGCCTTGGCCCCGGCCAGCCGCCGTCTGCCGGACGCCGCACCGCAGCGCAACGAGCTTGCGGACTCCAGCACGGACCCGGAAGCGGAATGGCAACCGACCCAACCCTCCAACGACACACCCTCATGAACCGACCGTTTTCTGCAACACGGATTTCAACGCGCAGCCGCAGCCCCAGGCGCTCAGGCGCAGCGCTTGCTGCCCGATGCGCCGCTGCCGCCAGCTTCGGCACGCTGGCCCTGCTGTCCGGCTGCGCGCCGCTGCCGATGCACCCCGCGCCTGGAACCGCGCCGCACGGCGAATTGCAATCGGCCCAGCCCCCCCGGGGGCAGGCCGCACCCCCCAAACCGGCGGCAACGTCCGCCGCCGTCGCCTCGCTGTTCAAGCCCGAGCCACTGAGCATGAGCTGGATTGGCGACACATTGCGCCAAATCGCGCTCGACACGCAGGCGGCGGCCAACGCCGAGCAGCAGCGGCTGCAGGCCCTGGGGGCGCAGCGCACGCCGGCCGACAAGCTCAAGCTGGCGTATTTGCTGGTGGCGCGCGCCGCGCCCACGACGGAGGAAGCCAATCAGGCACAGGACTTGCTCAGAGGACTGGATAACCAGACCGACGACCCGGCGTCCAAGCAGTTCATCCGCGTCATGCAGCGCCTGACGCGCCAGACCCTGGACCTGGCGCAACTGCGCGCCGAGCTGGCCCGCAGCAACAAACAAGTGGCCGATCTGCAGGACAAGATCGGCCAGATCAAGAACCTGGAGGTCGAATTGCAAGATCGTGCCCAAAGCCGGCCGGGGCCGGCGAAATGAGCCTGGCGGCACCCAACGTCCTGGTGGTCGACGACGACGCCGACCTGCTGCGCCTGCTCGGCATGCGCCTGCAGTCGGCCGGCTACAAACCGGTGGCGGCCAGCAGCGGCGAAGAGGCGCTGGCGCGGCTGGCGGTGTCGCGTCCGCGCGCGGTCATCACCGACCTGCGCATGCCGGGCATGGATGGCATGGCGCTGTTCGAGCGCATCCACGCCGTCGACCCCTCGCTGCCGGTCATCATTCTCACCGCCCACGGCACCATTCCCGACGCGGTTTCGGCGGCGCAGAGCGGTGTCTTCGGCTACCTCACCAAACCGTTCGAAGCGCCGGAATTGCTGGCCCTGCTGGCGCGCGCCGTGGGCAGCGGCAGCCTGGAGAGCGGCCAGGCGGCGCGGCCGCGCTTTCCAGAAATCGTCACCGCCAGCCCCTTGATGAATGCGCTGCTCGACGAAGTGGTGCTGGTGGCGACGAGCGAGGCCGGGGTGCTCATCCAGGGCGAATCCGGCACCGGCAAGGAGATGCTGGCGCGCGCCGTGCACCAGGCCAGCGCGCGCAAGCGTGCACCCTTCGTCGCCATCAACTGCGCCGCCATTCCCGAGGCGCTGCTCGAATCCGAATTGTTCGGCCATGCCAAAGGCGCCTTCACCGGCGCCGACAGCGCCCGCAAGGGCTTGTTCCAGACGGCGCAGGGCGGCACGGTGTTTCTCGACGAGATCGGCGACATGCCCCTGGCGCTGCAGGCCAAGCTGCTCCGCGTGTTGCAGGAGCGCGAGGTGCGCCCGGTGGGCGCCAGCCAGTCGCTGCCGGTGGACGTGCGCATCGTCTCGGCCACCCACCGCGACCTGGAAGCGGCGATTGCCGAGCAGCAGTTCCGCGAAGATTTGTTCTACCGCCTCAATGTGGTCAACCTGCACATTCCACCGCTGCGCGAGCGTCGCGAGGACATCGCCCCGCTGGCCCAGCACTTCGTCGACAAACTGGCGAAAAAGCATGGTCGCCGCATCGTCGGCTTTGCCGCCGATGCCTTGGACCTGCTGATGCGCGCCGAGTGGCCCGGCAATATCCGCCAACTCATGAACGTGGTGGAGCAATGCTGCGCGCTATGCACCACCGTGCGGATTCCGGCGGCGCTGGTGACGCGCGCGCTGCGCAACAAACCGACGGAAATTCTCAGCTACGCCGAGGCCAAGGACCGCTTCGAGCGCGACTACCTCGTGAACCTGATGAAGCTCACCGGCGGCCAGGTGACCGAAGCTTCCCGTCTGGCGCAGCGCAACCGCACCGAGTTCTACCGTCTGCTGCAAAAACATGCGCTGTCGCCTGCGCTGTTCAAGTCGACTGAATAGGGCCTCGGCCGCAGGCTGTCACCGGGGTTCTTCCGGGCGTCGCTCAGGAGCGACAAAAAAAACAATGGAAATCAGGTGTTTGCACGGATCTGGCTATAGGTGTCGGGCTGCGGCGACAATTTTCAGTATTCATGGACAGGGTTTGTGGCGGCGCACTCCGCAAGCTCGGCTCGGTAAGCACAAGCTATTGATTCAAAACATGAAAACAGCCTGGCACGCAAACTGCAAGTAGAGGGCATGGTTGTGTTGAATCTGTCCTCAGCACATTGTCTTCAAACCTGAATCAGGAGCGATCCGATGAACCCCAACATTCTGAGCAAACCCTGGATTCCCGCCTTGGGTTTTGCTGCTGCCATCTTGCTGGCCGCGCTGATGTCCGGGCAAGCCCACGCTGCCGGCATGCCTGCCGAAACCACGGCACAGGCAGCCACCATGCAACCAACAACCTACAACGCCGCGAAGAGCGGCGCCTCCGCCCCTGACAATGCGGGTGGAAAAGCCGACAAGATGAAAAAAGAAGGCGAAAAGAAAGAATGAATTCGTCAGGCGCTGCCTGACCCCGGTTGTTGTCTCCTCCCCCCTTGGCCAAGCGCATGCTTGGCATTTTTTTGCGCGTCGCGCGCGCAGAAATGGCGTGAACAGGACCTGGGTTTGGCGGCTTGGGCGCGAGGCGCTGCGGCGGCCCAATGGTCAGGGCAGCGTCAGATCGTGGAATGACCAGATCTCGACGCGGTTGCGCCCGCGTTGCTTGGCTTGGTAGAGCGCCTTGTCGGCGCGTGCGAGCAGGTCCTCGATGCCGCGGTCGGCGGCTTCCGAGTCGGCGGCATCGGCAATGCCGATACTGACGGTGAGCTGCTGGCGCAGGGGCGCGTGGTCCATCCCCGCCGATTCCTGAACGGCCAGGCGCAGGCGCTGTGCGAAGTCGTAAGCGCGCAGTCCGTCGCAATGGGGCAGGACGATGGCGAACTCGTCGCCACCGAGACGCCCGAAGAGATCGACGCTGCGGAGCTGGGACTTGCAGACCGTGGAGAAACTGCGCAGCGCGCGATCGCCCGCCGGGTGGCCGTAAACATCGTTGAGTTGCTTGAAGTGATCGACGTCGATGGCCAGCAGCGCCAGGTCGTGGCTCAGTCGCCGCGCCTCGTGAAACGCGGCTGAGGCCTGGGCCAGGAAATGGCGACGATTGGACACGCCGGTGAGCGAGTCGGTGTAGGCCAGTTCCTGCAGGCTCAACTCACGCTGCTTGGTGGGGGTGATGTCCTTGAAGGCGAAGATCAGCGCCTCTTCATCCTGGTAATGCGTGTGGGTGATGGACAGCAGCAGCCAGAGCAAGCTGCCGTCGAAGCGACGGAATTTGACCTCCTGCCCACTCACGGTGCCCTCGCGCAGCACGCGCGCAATGATGGCTTCGCGCTGGCCCGGCTCGGCCCAGAGGCTGCGCATGGGTTTGCCGTGGTGCTCGGCATGGCTGGCGCGAAAGAGTTCGTCCGAGGCCCGGTTGGAGAACATCAAGCCCGAGTCGCGCAGGCGGATGATGACCAGGGGCACGGGCGACGCATCGACCAAAAAGCGAAAACGCTGCTCGTCGCGCTGCAACTGGTCTTGCAGCCGCTTGAGCTCGGAGATGTCCTGCAGACTGGTGACGATGCCCAGCGGCTTGCCGCTCGAGTCAGCCACCTGGGCCTTGTTCAGGATCCAGACCGATTCCTCGCCGTCCTCCGGCAGTTGGCGGCATTCCTGCGACAGCGGCCGTCCTTCAGCCAGCAGCTTGCGGTCCATGGCGGTCCAGGTGTGCAACAGGCTGTCTTCGAACACGTCTTCAGGCGGGCGTCCCAGCATGGCATCGTGGGTGCGCCCCAGCAGCTGGGTGAAGGCTTTGTTGATGAGCGCAAGGCGCCCGTCGTTCGCGGTGTAGGCCGTGGGGTTGGGCAGGGCGCTGAGCAAGGAGTCCTGGAAGCGCAGTTGTCGTTGCAGCCGCGTCTGGCTCTCCACCAGGGCCGCGGTGCGCCGTTCGACGGCGCGTTCCAGTCTGGCGTTGGCTTCGCGCAATTGGCGCAACGCCGCACCGCGATCCTGCGCCAGGCTGCTGGCGAGCAGAACCGTGCAGGCCAGACTGATGCCCATGACCTGCAGCGCGGTGATGCGATCCATCGGCGGCAGCGCCGTCATCGGCCCCAGGCCCATGGTGGTGCCCGCCAACTCCAATGCGAACAGCGCGGCCATGAGCAGGCTGGAAAGACGCATGGGCAGGCGGGTTGCGGCCCAAAGCAGGGGCAACAACACCAGGGTTCCAAGACCCAGCGGCAAGGCCTGCGTCGTGGGCGGGGCAAAGTAGATGAGCACCGTGCCCAGCAGGGCAAGCACCGGGACGCCGAGCAGTTCGGGGGTTGGCGCCGGCAATGCATCGTTGCGACGCTCCCACCACAGCACCAGGGGTGGGGCGAAGATCAGCACGCTGCAAATATCGCCGACCAGCCAGCTCAGCCACAAGCCGCCGAGGTTGTGCATCGGCGGCAAGGGTGGCAGCAGCGTTGCGAGCATGCCGCCACCGGCACTGAACGCAGGAGCCAGCAGACCGAGCGTGACGATGAAGGCCAGCGTATTGCCTGTGCCTTGCAAGCCTGTCCATGGCCGGCGCAGGCGTTGCAACAGCCACCAGGCGATGAGCACACCAACCGTGTTGCCCGTCGCGATGCACAGGGCTGCCAGCGGCGACCAGCCGACACTGAATGCATTGGCCAGGTAAGCGCCCAGCGCAATGCCTGGAGCGGCGGCCCAACCGCCAACCATGACGCCGAAAACGGCCACGGCACTGGAGGGCCAGAGCAACGCGCCTGCTGCGCCACTGCGCATCACCAACCACGCCAGCAGCACGTAGACGCCCGCCAGCGCAGCGTTGAACAGCAGCAGCTTGGACAGGCGCTGCAGTGCGGCTCTGGCGGGTGCCTGCATATCAGCCGTGTCCCGGCACGACAAACTGCGGGAAAGCATGGCGCCGAGCCATGAGCGCCGGCTTGCCCTGCAAGGGGGACGCGCACGCGGTCCACAGCTGGCGGCGGGCAGCAGCCAGCTGCGATGCCTGGCGAGTGCCCGAAGTTGGGCGGATGTTCCCAATTTGCACGTTATCGTTCTTGTCTGGATTTTTCTACAGCATACCGAACAGTTCGCGCAGAAAAACCTGACAATCAGGGCGAAGCACTCGTCACCGATCACCCGTGTGCTCGATGCAACAGCACCCGCTAGGCTTCTCTCAATGCAACTTGATGCGCGGTTCGGTCGTGCGCGAGATCAGACGTGCCAGCGTGAGGAAGGCGGTTTTCCAGAAGCCATGCAAGGCATGCAGATGCTTGCGATAGAGCAGCCAGTAGATGAACCTGGCGAAATGGCCTTCGATGAACAGGCTGCCCTTGGCCAAGCCGCCCATCAAGCTGCCCACGGTGCTGTGCTCGCCCAGGGAAACGAGGGAGCCGAAATCGCGGTAGTGGAAGGCGCGCAGCGGCTTGCTGGTGCACCGACGTTGAATTTGCCGCGCCAGAAAACTGGCCTGCTGGTGGGCGGCCTGGGCGCGTGGCGGCACACCGCCGGGGTGGCCTTCCCAGGGGCAGGCGGCGCAATCGCCCAGGGCAAAAATGGCGTCGTCGCGCGTGGTCTGCAAAGTGGGGCGGACCACCAACTGGTTGATGCGGTTGCTTTCCAATCCATCGAGATCGCGCAGCACGTCGGGGGCTTTCACACCTGCGGCCCACACCACGAGTTCTGCCGGCAGAAAGTCGCCATCGGCCGTTTGCACCCCGGTCGCGGTGACGGCGGTGACGCGTTTGCCGGTGTGAATCTGCACGCCCAGCTTGGCGAGTTCGGCCGCTGCCGCCGTCGACACGCGCTCTGACAACGCGGGCAGGATGCGCGGAGCGGCCTCCACCAGGCTCAGGCGCATATCGCGTTCGGGGTCGATGCGATCCAGCCCGTAGGCGGCCAGCGTGCGGGTGGAGTTGTGCAGCTCGGCCACCAGTTCCACCCCGGTGGCGCCGGCGCCGATGGCCACCACCTTGAGTTGCTCCGGCCGCAGCGGGCCGGTTTGCGTGTTGGCGGCAATGCAGGCGTTGACCAGGCGCTTGTGGAAGCGCCGCGCGTCTTCAGGGCTGTCGAGGGCGATCGCGTACTCCGCTGCGCCGGGGGTGCCGAAGTCGTTGTTCTGGCTGCCCAGCGCCAGCACCAGGATGTCGTAGCCGAAGCTGCGGCGCGGCACGATTTCGCGCCCGTCCTCGTCCAGCGTCGGCGCCACCAGCACCTGTTTGCGGGCGCGGTCCAGCCCGTCCATCGCGCCCAGGCGGTACTTGAAGTGATGCCAGGTGGACTGCGCCAGGTAGTTCAGCTCGTTGTCGTCGATGTCGAGGGTGCCAGCAGCGGCCTGGTGCAGCAGCGGTTTCCACAAATGACTGCGACCGCGCTCGACCAGGGTGATGTCGGCGTGTCCGCGCCGGCCCAGGGTGTTGCCCAGGCGGGTGGCCAGTTCCAGCCCGCCGGCACCGCCGCCGACGATGACGATGCGTGGCAAGGAGGATGCCGGGGATGCGTCGGTTTGTGAGTCCATGGTTTCTGGATTGTTGTTGGTCTTTGCAAGCGTACTGCGCATTGTGCGAAAAATGGGGCCTGCAAGGAAACACAGGCTCGCCCGGCGATGTTGCCGGGGCGCTGGCTGGCGCACAATCTCGGCTTGGGCACTTTAGGGCGACGCTGAACAAGCCCCTCGTGCGCATCGCATCCGCGCCTCGGGCGGTCTGCGGCGTTGCAAATCCGCGCCATAGCTTGGGCTATGGCTGTGGTTTGCGCCTTGCATCCCATCCCGATGCGCGGCGCGCTGCATCACGAGAACTGACTCAGCGTCGCCTTGGCGCCCCTTTCATTCACCGTCATCAGGTTCATCCATCCATGTCCAGCACCGCCCCCGAGTCTCCCGCCGTCACCTTCGCCGATCTCGGTCTGCCGGAGCCCATCCTCGCAGCGCTGCGCGACGTGGGTTACGAAAGCCCGTCGCCGATTCAGGCGGCCACCATCCCCATTCTGCTCGAAGGCCGCGACCTGGTTGGCCAGGCGCAAACCGGCACCGGCAAGACGGCGGCCTTCGCCCTGCCCATCCTCGCCCGCATCGACGTGGCGCGCAAGGAGCCGCAGGCGCTGGTGCTGGCGCCCACGCGCGAACTCGCCATCCAGGTGGCCGAGGCCTTTGCCACCTACGCCATGCACCTGCCGGGCTTCAACGTGCTGCCCATTTACGGCGGCCAAAGTTATGTGCCGCAGCTGGCCTCGCTCAAGCGCGGCGCGCATGTCGTGGTGGGTACGCCCGGGCGCATCATCGACCATCTGGAACGCGGCACGCTGAAGCTCGACGGCCTGGCCCATATGGTGCTGGATGAAGCCGACGAAATGCTGCGCATGGGCTTCATCGACGATGTCGAATCCATCCTGCAGAAAACCCCGCCCACACGCCAGGTCGCGCTGTTCTCGGCCACCATGCCGCAGGCCATTCGCCGCATTGCCAGCAACCATTTGCGCACGCCGGCGGAGGTCACCATCAAGGCCAAGACCAGCACCGCCACGCAAGTGCAGCAGCGCTACTGGATGGTCAGCGGCCTGCACAAGCTCGACGCGCTGACCCGCATTCTGGAGGTGGAGAGCTTCGATGGCATGATCGTTTTCGCCCGCACCAAAATGGCCACCGAAGAGCTGGCCGAGAAGCTGGCGGCGCGCGGTTTCTCCACCGCCGCGCTGAACGGCGACATCCTGCAGGCGCAGCGCGAGCGCACCGTGCAGCGGCTGAAAGACGGGCAGATCGACATCCTGGTGGCCACCGACGTGGCCGCGCGCGGACTGGATGTGGACCGCATCAGCCATGTGGTGAACTACGACATCCCGACCGATACCGAAAGCTATGTCCACCGCATTGGCCGCACCGGACGCGCCGGGCGCAGCGGCCAGGCCATTTTGTTCGTCACGCCGCGCGAGCGCCATCTGCTGGCCGCCATCGAGCGCGCCACGCGCCAGCCCATCACACCGATGCAATTGCCCAGCCCGCAGGACGTGAACGACAAGCGCATTTCCCGCTTCCTGGAGCGCATCACCGAGGCGCGCGAGCAGGAAGGCCTGGAGCAGTTCCAGAGCCTGATCGAACGCTACGAGCAGGAACAGAACGTGCCGGCCATTGAAATTGCCGCTGCCCTGGCGCGCATGGTGCAGGGCGACAAACCCCTGCTGCTGGGGCCGGGTACCGAGGGCGGCCATGCGATGCGCAGCGACAGCCTGGGCGCACGCGGGCGCGCTGCGCAGCGCGCCGAGCCCACCTTCGGTCCGCGCGGAAAACCCGCCAAGCCCTTCGAGCGCGAGGTGCGCAAGCCTTCGCCATCGTTGCCTCCGCGCGAGCCCAAGCCCGCCAGCGCCAAGCCACGCGGCCTGACCGACATCGCCGACGCCGCCATCGGCGAACTGGAAGCACGGGTGCAGTCGGCGCGCTTCGAGAAGTCGCATCCCGGCTTCGAGCCGGACGACCACGGCAGCGCCGCGCCGCGCCGCAAGAAGGCCGCCGCGGGCGACATGGCTTTCGAGACGTATCGCGTCGAGGTCGGCCGCGACCATGGGGTGGAGGTGCGCAATCTGGTCGGCGCCATCGCCAATGAAGCCGGGCTGGAAAACAAGCACATCGGCAGCATCGACATTCGCGGCGACCATAGCCTGGTGGACCTGCCCGCAGGCATGCCCAAGGATGTGTTTCGCACCCTGCAAAAAGTCTGGGTCCTGGGCCACCAGCTCAACTTGAGCCTGGCCGGAGCGGGCGGCGGTGCGGCGTTCAAGCCGCCGGCTCCAGCCAAACCCAGGGCCGCAGCCGGCACCACGCGGCCAACCCTGCGCGCCACCGAGCGCGCGCCCAGCCGCAAAGGCCCGGGCGCCGATTCGCCCAAGCGCAAGCCGATCCGACGTTGAAAACGGCCCCCAGGGGCGCTACGCCGCCCCGCCCCCGAGGGGGTCAAGGGAGTTGAGGGGCGCGGCTCCAAGTCTGCCAGTGAGTGCAGCCTTGGACGGCGCGAAGGCCAGCCGGCTCTGACGCTGGCGGCCGGGCGTTTGCTTGAGTCGGCCGAAGCTGAGTTGGCCCTAACCGGGCTTGACGACCACACCCTTCCAGAACGCCACGCGCCCGGTCATTTCCTTCGCTGCGGGTTTGGGTTCGGGGTAGAACCACACCGCGTCGGCGTTGCGCTGGCCGTCGGCCACCAGGGTGTAGTAGCTGGCGGTGCCCTTCCAGGGGCAGACGCTGTGGGTGTTGCTGGGTTCGAGCAGCCCGGGTTTGACCGACTCGCGCGGGAAATAGTGGTTGCCTTCGACCACCACCGTGTCGTCGCTTTCAGCGATGACGACACCGTTCCAGACAGCTTGCATCGTGACCTCCGTTGTGATTGGATTGGCAGATCTGCCTGGCAGAGATGTGCGGCAGATGTGTTCGGCAGACTATGCCGCAGTTGCGCGGTGACTGCCACGGCTGCGGCGTTCAACCCTGCGGGCTGGATGTCGCTGGGATCCGGCCCGTATGCGTTGCGACGACATTCAGCGTGGCGCGAATGACCTCTTCCGGCGCGTCGCGCTGCAGCATATGGCCGCAGTTGGGCAGCACCAGGGTGCGCGTGTGGGGCAGGATGCGAACGATGCGGTCGACCTGTTCCAGCGTGCCGTAGGCATCGTCCTCGCCCTGCACGACGAGCAGCGGGCAGCGCAGGGTGGCGATGTCGGCCTCGATCGTCCAGTGGCGAAACCCCGCATCCAGCCAGGCGTCGCACCAGCCGTAGAAGGCCGAGTCGGCATCGCCTTGCACGGGTTGCAGGCGCTCGCGCAGCAGGCCGGCTTCATAGGCCTGGCGGATTCGCCTGATCCCGTGCAGAGCTTTTTGCTCGACGAACACATGCGGCGCCAGCACCACGCAGCCGGCCACTGCTTCGGGAAAAGCCGCGGCGTGGAGCAGGGCGATGGTGGCGCCGTCGCTGTGGCCGAACAGCCAGGGCCGGTGGATGCCGAGGGCCGCGAGCAGGGCTGGCAAGACCTCCAGCGCCTGCCGGTGGAGATAGCGCGCATCCCAATGCTCGCCAGGTGCGCGCGGGGTGGAGCGGCCATAGCCGGGACGCGAGTACACCAGGCCGTCCAGGCCGCTGGCAGCGCAAAGCTGGTCGGGGAAGTCGCGCCAGGCGGCGACCGAGCCCAGCCCCTCGTGCAGGAAGACGATGCAGGGCGTCTCGGTGGCGTCGGCAGCGCGCTGGGTGCGAACCCGGCGGAACTCGATGCATGGCGACTCCGGCAGCGCCTGCAGGGTGATGAACTCGGTACCGAGGGATGAATCGGCCTGGGGCATGGAATGGGTCGGGCGGCGCGAAGTGGCGACACTGCATTGTCGCGGCAGTTCCGCCCACAGGCCCAGCCTCTACCATCGACGCCATCTGCTTGCCCGCCGATCGACGCTCCTGATCATCGTCCACGCTGCCCATGCTGAATCGTCTCTGGCTCGGATTCTTCCTCACCGCCGCTGTGGCCGCGCTGGCGCGCTGGACCCTGGCCGGCGATGCGGCGGTGTTCGGGGCCATCGTCGACAGCCTGTTCGCGATGGCCAAGCTCTCGGTCGAGGTGATGGTGCTGCTGTTCGGCACGCTCACGCTGTGGCTGGGGCTGCTGCGCATCGCCGAGCGCGCCGGCCTGGTCGATGCGCTGGCGCGGCTGCTGGGCCCGCTGTTCCGGCGCCTGATGCCCGGGGTGCCGGAAGGTCATCCGGCGATCGGCCTGATCACGCTCAACTTCGCCGCCAACGTGCTGGGGCTGGACAACGCCGCCACGCCGATCGGCCTGCGCGCAATGCGCGAGCTGCAGACGCTCAACCCCAGCAGCGACACCGCCAGCAACGCGCAGATCCTGTTCCTGGTGCTCAACGCCTCCTCGCTGACCCTGCTGCCGGTGAGCATCTTCATGTACCGCGCGCAGCAGGGCGCCCCCGACCCGACCCTGGTGTTCCTGCCCATCCTGCTGGCCACCAGCGCGTCCACCCTCACCGGCTTGCTCAGCGTGGCCTTCATGCAGCGGCTGAAGCTGTGGGACCCGGTGGCGCTGGCGTGGCTGGGCGGCGGCGCGCTGCTGCTGGGCGGACTGCTGGCCTTGCTGGCCACGCTGTCGGCGGCGGCGCTGGCCAGCGTGTCGTCGCTGGTCGGCAACCTCGCGCTGTTCGGCGTGATCGTCGCCTTTCTGGTCGCCGGTGCCGTCAGGCGCGTGCCGGTTTACGAGGCCTTCATCGAGGGCGCCAAGCAGGGCTTCGAGGTCGCGCGCGACCTGCTGCCGTATCTGGTCGCGATGCTCTGCGCCGTCGGTGTGCTGCGCGCCTCCGGCGCGCTGGGCTATGCGCTGGACGGCATCCGCTGGGCGGTGCACGGACTGGGCTTCAACGATGCCTTCGTGCCCGCCCTGCCGACCGCGCTGGTGAAGCCTTTTTCCGGCAGCGCCGCGCGCGCCATGCTGATCGAGACCATGCGCCACTACGGCGTGGACAGCTTTCCGGCACTGACCGCCGCGACCATGCAGGGCAGCACCGAGACTACGTTCTACGTGGTCGCGGTGTACTACGGCGCGGTCGGCATCCGCCGCGTGCGCCACACCGTTGGCTGCGCGCTGCTGGCGGACCTGGCCGGGGTGATCGCCTCGATCGCGGTGTGTTACTGGTTTTTCGGCGGGCGCTGATGACCCGGAACGGACGCTACAGCCCGGCGAGATACTCCCGGGCGCGCTCGCGTCCGACCGCCTTGTCCAAGGCTGCTTCCAGCTCGGGGATCAAGCTGCGCAGCTGCTCGACCGAGTTGCATTGTTCGATCTTGAGCTGCAGGCCATAAGCCTTGAGCAGGCTGAGATGTTCGCTCACCAGCGCATTCATGCGGGCGTAGAGCTCGGCGTAGTCCCCAGTGGGCGCTGCGGCCGACTCGAACGCAGCGTCCAGCGGCTCCAGGGTGTCGGGCCCGGCCATATCGCGCGCCCGATCCGCTGCAGCCTCAACCCCTGGCACAGGCGATACGGCGGGGGGAAGGGGAGTCGTGGCGACGATCAACCCAAGTTGCAGGAGCTGCTGCAGGCTATCGCTGGGCGCGCCACTGGCCTGGACCAGCGCTTCCAATTCCGCCAGAGTGCGTTTACCGTCGACGCACAGCAGCAGATTGCGCATGGGGCGCGTGAGGCGGTCGCTGCGGCTGCGAATTTCACCCTGGCCGGCAGCGGTTTTGGCGTAGATGAGCGGGGTTTGCATGGTGCGTGATTCAGGCCTGAAACCGCGCCACTCAATGCCGGAACTTCCCATCTTTGGTGATGCTGGTGACGTCGACCAGGCTGGAGCCGGAATGGTCGGTCGGCGAGAAGCGCACCATGAAACCGCCGAGGTCGTCCGCATTCATGGCGTTGAGTGCATCGATCAGGCCGGTGCGCGTGGGCGTCTTGCCAGCCTTGCGCAAACCTTGAACCAGGACTTTGGCGTCGATATAGCCTTCCAGGCTGGTGAAGTCGTAGTCGTCCTTGTGGCCGCTGGCCGCCATGCGCGCCTGGTACTCGCGCACGATGGCGATCGCGCCCGAGTAGGGGAAGGGCACCACCTGGGTGATCATGACGCCGTCGCCTTCTTTTCCAAGGGCTTTCGCCAGGGCCTCCGAGCCCACGAAGCTGACGTTGGCGAACTGGCCGGCGTAGCCCTGGGCGCGTGCAGCCTTGATGAAGGCCGCGGCTTCGGTGTAGGTGCCGACCTCGACGATGAGATCGGGCTTGGCCGACAGGATGGATTTCAGCGCCGCAGCCACATCCACCGTGTTGCGCTGAACCGTGCCGGTGGCCACGGGCTTGAGGCCATGCGCTGCCAGGGCCTTGACCACGCCCGACAAGCCGGCCTTGCCGAAGGCGTCGTCCTGGTAGAACACGGCGACTTTCTTCAGCCCGAGGAACAGAAAGTTATCGACCATCCGGCGGGTTTCGTCGTTGTAGCTGGCACGGATGTTGAAGATGTAGCGGTCCACCGGCTCACGCAAGGCCATGGCACCCGTGAATGGCCCAACGAGCGGAATTTTCGCCTCGTCGATGAGCAGCTTGGCGGCCAGCGTGGTGGGCGTGCCGACGTAGCCGAGCAGGGCGAAGACCTTGTCGTCGTTGATGAGTCGCTTGGTGTTGGCCACGGTGCGTGCGGGCTCGTAGCCGTCATCCAGGCTGACGAGTTTGATGCTGCGCCCATCCACCCCGCCTTCGGCGTTGACGGCCTTCAGATAGGCCTCGATGCCCAGGCGCAGGCGGATGCCGAGCTGGGCCGCGGGGCCGGTGAGGGGTGCCGATTGGCCAATGAGGATTTGCGATTCCGTCACGCCGGGGTCGGCAGCCAGCGCTGAAACGGACAAACCCAGAGAGAGCAGCAACGCCCAGAAGAATTTCATGAAGACCTCGAATCAAATGAATGAGCCAGGGAAGGGCGTTACTTGGAAAACAGGATTTCGGCCGGCGTGAGCTGGTTCGGCAACAGGTCGGAACATGGGTCTTTGCAGGCCATGTGGAAGCGGCTTCAAACGATGGCCAGGTGTTCAGTGCCGCTGGACGGGTCTTGCTGGCCGCGCTTGCCGTCGAGCTTGATGCGCAGGCGCAGATCGTTGACCGAATCGGCGTTGCGCAGGGCGTCTTCGTAGCTGATCTGGTTGGCTTCGAACAGGTCGAACAAGGCCTGGTCGAAAGTCTGCATGCCCAGCTCGCGTGAGCGCTTCATCACGTCCTTGATTTCGCCCACCTCGCCCTTGAAGATGTGGTCGGCAATGAGCGGTGAGTTGATCATGATTTCCACCGCGGCAACCCGTCCGCGCCCGTCCTGCCTGGGCAGCAGGCGTTGCGAAATCAGCGCCTTGAGGTTGAGCGACAAGTCCATTAGCAACTGGCTGCGACGTTCCTCGGGGAAGAAGTTGACGATACGGTCGAGCGCCTGGTTGGCGTTGTTGGCGTGCAGCGTGGCCAGCACGAGGTGGCCGGTTTCGGCGAACGCCACGGCATGGTCCATGGTTTCCCGGTCGCGGATTTCGCCCATCAGAATGACGTCCGGCGCCTGGCGCATGCTGTTCTTCAGCGCGGCTTCCCAACTGTCGGTGTCGATGCCGACTTCGCGCTGGGTGATGATGCAGTTCTTGTGCGCGTGGACGAACTCGATCGGATCTTCAACCGTGACGATGTGGCCGTAGGAGTACTCGTTGCGCCAGTCGAGCATGGCGGCCAAGGACGTGCTCTTGCCGCTGCCGGTGGCGCCGACGAAGATGATGAGTCCGCGCTTGGCCATCGCCAGTTCTTCCAGCACCTTGGGCAGGCCCATGCTGTCGATGGTCGGCACGGTTTGCGGAATGAGCCGCAGCACCAGGCCGATATTGCCCTGCTGCATGAAGGCGTTGCAGCGAAAGCGGCCGATGCCCGATGGGGCGATGGCGAAGTTGCATTCCTTGTTCTTCTCGAAATCCGAGGACTGCCGATCGTTCATGATGGCGCGCGCCAGTGCCTGGGTGTGCTGGGCGGTGAGCGGCTGCGCCGACATCTTGCTGACTTGCCCGTCGACCTTGATGGCGGGGGGGAAGTCTGCCGTGAGGAACAGGTCGGAACCGCCGCGGCTGACCATCAGGCGCAACAGGTCGTGGACGAATTTGGAGGCTTGGTCGCGTTCCATCAGGAGTCTCCGTGGTCAGGTGTGGATCGGGGCAGGGCGCGCAGCAGAGCCGACTTCATGCCGGCTGCGCCGGAGCGCCCAGCTTGCGCAGGCGCAACGAAAGGCGGCGTGCCAGCGAGCCGATGAGGCGTGCGGCCGAACCCGGATCTTGCTCGATCATGCTATCAAGCGCCCCGGCTTCGAGCACGGCGATCTCGCAGGGGTTGAGCGAGGTGCAGTAGGACCAGCGCGGCCCGGCGTCGAGCAGCGACATCTCGCCCAGCACATTGCCGGCGCGCACTTCCGTGAGTCGCAGGCGCTCGCCCCAGGGCTGCTGCCGGTCGACGGCCACCACGCCGTGCAGCACCACCAGCATGAAGCCGCCGTATTCGTTCTGGGCGATGAGGTCCTTGTTCGCATCGGCGGCGTAGAACTCGAAATGCCGTGCGCATTTCTCCAGGTCGTCGGGGGAAAGCCCCGCCATGAAGCGATCGCGGCTCCACAATTCCTTCAGGCGCTTGGCCGGCGCCGGTCTTGCGAGCTTGCGCGCCCCGATGGCCTTGGCGCGCTCGGCCCAATGGACGATGGGCACGGTGGCGTCGTCCACGTCCTGGAAGCCGGTGGTGAAAAACTGGGATTCCGGGCCGTCGTCCCGGCTTTCCGTCACGGGTTTGCCCCGGCGCAGCATCTCGAAGACTTTTTTCATGATGGTTGGGTGCAAACGAGCAGTGCGGGCTCGATGGGGCCGCTCGGGTGTTGTCGGAGGCGCAGCCATGTCTGCTCAGCGTGCATGGGTTCAGGCGCCCGGGAAATTCTCGGGTATTTTGGCCTTGGAGCGCGCCTCGCTGGCGGAGATGGCATTGCGGCGCACCAGATCGGTCAGGCATTGGTCCAGGGTCTGCATGCCGTGGGCCTGGCTGGTCTGGATCATGGAATACATCTGCGCCACCTTGTTCTCGCGGATCAGGTTGCGAATGGCCGGGGTGCCCAGCATGATCTCGTGCGCGGCGACGCGGCCGGCACCGTCCTTGACCTTGCACAGGGTCTGCGAGATGACGGCCACCAGCGCCTCCGACAGCATGGCGCGCACCATGTCCTTCTCGGCCGAGGGGAAGACGTCGATGATGCGGTCGATGGTTTTCGGTGCCGACGAGGTGTGCAGCGTGCCGAACACCAGATGCCCGGTTTCGGAGGCGGTGAGCGCCAGGCGGATGGTTTCCAGGTCGCGCATTTCGCCCACCAGGATGGAGTCCGGGTCTTCGCGCAGCGCCGCGCGCAGCGCGTTGGAGAAGCTCAGCGTGTGCGGGCCGACTTCGCGCTGGCTGATCAGCGACTTTTTCGACTCGTGCACGAACTCGATCGGGTCCTCGATGGTGAGGATGTGGCCGTACTCGTTTTCGTTCAGGTGGTTGACCATGGCGGCCAGCGTGGTGGACTTGCCCGAGCCGGTGGGCCCCGTCACCAGCACCAGGCCGCGGGGCTTGAGCGCCAGTTCGCCGAAAATCTTGGGCGCGTTCAGGTCATCCAGCGTGAGGATTTTGCTCGGAATGGTGCGGAACACCGCGCCGGCGCCACGGTTCTGGTTGAAGGCGTTGACGCGAAAGCGCGCCAGACCCGGAATCTCGAAGGAGAAGTCGACCTCGAAGTACTCCTCGAAATGCTTGCGCTGCACATCGCTCATGATGTCGTACACCATGGCATGCACGGACTTGTGACCCAGCGGCTCGACATTGATGCGGCGCACATCGCCATGCACCCGGATCATCGGCGGCAGGCCAGCCGACAGATGCAGGTCCGACGCATTGTTCTTCACACTGAACGCCAGCAATTGCGTGATGTCCACTGCGATCCCCCCTAATTTGGCAAGGCTCTTATAGTAAGGGTCAGTCCGGCGCCGCACGGCCGAAACCAGCCCATGCGGCCGGGCGCTGTTGTTTCCGCGGAACGCGGCTTTCGCCTGCACCTCATACCCCATGACGCCTTCCAGCCCTGCCGCACGCCTGCGCCAAGTGCGCGAGCGCATCGCCGCAGCAGCCACCGAGGCAGGACGCGACCCGGCCTCGGTGCGCTTGCTGGCCGTGTCCAAAACCTTCCCGGCCGAAGCCGTTGCCGAGCTTGCCGCCTGCGGCCAGGCCGACTTTGGCGAGAACTACGTGCAGGAAGGCCTGGGCAAGATGGCGGCCCTGCGCGCCACCCATCCGCAGCTCGGCTGGCATTTCATCGGACCGCTGCAGAGCAACAAGACGCGCGAGGTGGCGGCACAGTTCGACTGGGTGCACGCCGTGGACCGCCTGCACATCGCCCAGCGCCTGTCGGCCCAGCGCCCGGCCGCGCGCAACGGCAGCCCGCTTTCGCCGCTGCAGCTGTGCATCCAGGTCAACATCAGCGGCGAGGGCAGCAAGAGCGGCATTGCGCCCGAAGCCGTGGCCGAACTGGCCCATGCCGTGGCGGTGCTGCCCAATTTGCGCCTGCGCGGGTTGATGTGCATTCCGGCCCCAGCCGAGGGGCTGCAGGCGCAACGTGCGCCTTTCGCCCGGTTGCGACGGCTGCTGGCTGAACTCAACCGGCAAGGTCTCGCGCTCGACACGCTCTCCATGGGCATGAGCGCCGACCTCGAAGCCGCCGTGCTCGAAGGCGCAACCCTGGTGCGCGTGGGCACGGCCTTGTTCGGGGCGCGCGTTGCGCGGCAAACGGCGCAGGTCTGAACCCTCGACCTGCCCCAGCGGCGCGGCTCAAGTTCACAACTTGAAACCATGCACCCCAGCATCGTGGTCTACGCTGAACAGCCCGAGAACTTGCAGGATCTTGCCATGTCACGTCGCTTCCAAACCCCGTTCCGGCGCTGGATCGCGGGGCTACCCCTGATCGTTGCCGCCCTGTGGTCGTCCCATGCCCAAGCGTTCAGCCTCAAGCCCGGACTGTGGGACTACAGCGTGCAAAGCTCGACCAACGGCGCTCCGCCGGTCGATCTGTCGCAAATGATGCAAAACGTCTCCCCGGCGATCAAGGCCGAGATCGAAGCGCAGATGAAGGCGCGTGGCATGGCGATGGATCTGGGCAAGCAGACCCTGCGTCTGTGCCTGAGCCCCGAGTTCGTCGCGGCCAAGCGCCCGCCGCTGCACCTGGGCGGGCAATGCAAGGTGCACTGGAGCCAGCCCACGCAGGGCAACTGGGATTTCAGCTACGCCTGCACCCAACCCACCTCCAGCGGCAAGGGTCGCGTCGCGCTCGCCAGTCCGACGGCGTACAAGACCCAGTTCACCGCCGTCACCCCGCAAGGCACTGTCTCCAGCACCTCCGAGGCGCATTGGGTGGGCAGCGACTGTGGCAGCGTGCCGCCGCTGCGGCCCGTGCCGTAAGTCGCGCCATGCGCGCCGGCCGTTCCCATGCCCGGCGCACGCAGCGCCCCGAGCACATTCTCAGCGCGTTCAGCGCAAGAACCTGCGCAGGTCGATGTCGAGTCCGCCCAGTTGGCGCATGCGCGTTGCCGCCTGCGCAGCGTTCGCGGCGTCGAGCGCCGCCAGCGTGTCGATCAGCCGCGCCCAGGTTCCAGGCTGCTGGGGCAGTACATCGCAATACAGCAGCAGGTCGCCGCGCTGCACGGCCAGCACCGGAAAGTTGTCCACCTCGCCATCGCCCAGGGCCTCGGCTGCGTCCTCCACGTCGATCCAGACGAAGCGCGCTTGCGGATAGCGCGTGGCCAGGGCCTCGAAGCCCGGCCGCCATTCCCGGCATACCCCGCACCACTGCGCGCATAGACAGGCGACGATCAAGGATTCCATGGGTGCCCCGGGTGCAGACGGACAAGTGTGGAGGGATGGAGGCGCGGCGCAAGTGTGCACCGAGGCTCTTCGCGCGGAGAAAATAGTGGCCTCGGGAGGCATGGCGCAAGTATGCGCCATGGCCCTTCGCGCCGCGCGCGAAGGTGCGAAGGCACCTTCGCTGGTCGGCGCTCAGCGCAGCGGTTTGAAGCGCAGCCGGTGCGGGCGGGCGCCTTCCTCGCCCAGGCGCTTCTTCTTGTCGGCCTCGTATTCCTGGTAGTTGCCGGAGAAGAAATTCCATTGCGAATCGCCCTCGGCCGCAAGGATGTGGGTGGCGATGCGGTCGAGGAACCAGCGGTCGTGGCTGATGACCATGACGCTGCCGGCGAACTCCAGCAGCGCGTCTTCCAGCGCGCGCAGGGTTTCCACGTCGAGGTCGTTGCTCGGCTCGTCGAGCAGCAGCATATTGCCGCCTGACAGCAGGGTCTTGGCCAGGTGCAGGCGCCCGCGCTCGCCGCCGGAGAGCTGCCCCACCAGCTTCTGCTGGTCGCCACCCTTGAAGTTGAAGCGGCCCAGGTAGGCGCGGCTGGCCATCTCGAACTTGCCCACGGTGATGATGTCGTGCCCGCCGCTCACGGCCTCCCACACGGTCTTGTCGTCGGGCAGCGCGTCGCGGCTCTGGTCGACATAGGCCTGGCGCACCGTGGGGCCGATGACGACCGTGCCCGAGTCCGGCTGCTCGCGCCCGCTGAGCATGCGAAACAGCGTGGACTTGCCGGCGCCATTCGGCCCGATGACGCCGACGATGGCGCCCGGCGGCACCGAGAAGCTGAGCTTGTCGATCAGCAGCCGGTCGCCGTAGCTCTTGCTCACCTCGTGGAACTCCACCACCTGGTTGCCCAGGCGCTCGGCGAAGGGAATGAAAATCTCGTTGGTCTCGTTGCGCTTCTGGTATTCCTGGCTCGACAGTTCCTCGAAGCGCGCCATGCGCGCCTTGCTCTTGGCCTGGCGCCCCTTGGGGTTCTGCCGCACCCACTCCAACTCCTGCTTCATGGCCCTCATGTGCGCGTCCACCGCGCGCGACTCCTGCTCCAGCCGCGCCTCCTTCTGCTCCAGCCAGGTGCTGTAGTTGCCCTTCCATGGAATGCCGTGGCCGCGATCGAGTTCCAGGATCCACTCCGCGGCGTTGTCGAGGAAGTAGCGGTCGTGGGTCACGGCCACCACGGTGCCGGGGAAGCGGTGCAGGAACTGCTCCAGCCAGTCCACGCTCTCGGCGTCGAGGTGGTTGGTGGGCTCGTCGAGCAGCAGCATGTCGGGCTTGGACAGCAGCAGCCGGCACAGCGCCACGCGCCGCTTTTCGCCACCGGACAAGTCGCCCACGCGCGCCTCCCAGGGCGGCAGGCGCAGTGCGTCGGCGGCAATTTCCAATTGCAGGTCGGTGTTGCTGCCCTCGCCGGTGGCGATGATGGCCTCCAGCTGGGCCTGCTCTTCGGCCAGCTTGTCGAAGTCGGCATCCGGCTCGGCGTAGGCGGCGTAGACCTCGTCCAGCCGCTTCTTGGCCGCCAGCACGCCGCCCAGCCCGGCTTCCACCGCTTCGCGCACGGTCTGCTCGGCGTCGAGTTGCGGCTCCTGCGGCAGATAGCCCATGCGAATGCCGGGCATGGCGACCGCTTCGCCTTCAATGTCCTTGTCCACCCCGGCCATGATCTTCAGCACGGTGGACTTGCCCGAGCCATTCACCCCCAGCACGCCAATCTTGGCGCCGGGGAAAAAACTCAGGGAAATGTCTTTGAGAATGTGTCGCTTCGGCGGAACGATCTTGCCGACGCGGTTCATCGTGAACACATATTGCGCCATGGTTTTCGCGGTCTGGGGTTGTCTTGCAGCCGGGGCCCGAATGGGCTGCGGCATCGGCATTCAGCTTAGCGGACTGGACGAGGGCGGGCATCCGGACCGCTCGCAATCAGCCGTCGGCATCGCGCGCTGTCAACCTGCCTGTTGAATCGGCAGCCCAACCCGCCGGCTCGTCAGCCAGCGCCCTCAGCCCCCCCGGCGCCGGACGTTTGCCTCACTGCTTTGGGCCCTTCACCGCATGCCAGGCCGCCACACCGCCAGCCTCCGCCGCATGGCCCACGGCCAGGCCGACGTGCTTGGCTTCATGGCCCACCGCCAACCCCACTTTCTTGCCTTCCTTGCCAACGTCACGCACAACCGTGCCGACGGTCGTGCCCACTTTTTTCGCCCCTTGCGTCAAGCTGCTGTCGCTCGCCTGGGCTGGCAAATTGCCCAGCGCCACGAGCGCAATGAGGCTGGCGCAAAGCTGGGCTGCATAGGTTTTTTTCGATCGAGATTGCATCTGGATTCTCCTGGTTCGTGGTGCTTGCTTCCGGGATGATTTCCGCCGGAACAAGCATAAGCGCAACGGCGCGCCGACATCGCAAGGTCGAGCACGAAAAAAGAAGCGGACCGAGGCCCGCTGGAAGTGCTGCTCGCTTGCTTGAGGAACACCCCGGAGCGTGAGTCCCGGGGCAGGTGAAGGCGGCGGCCCGTTACCGCCGCCAAATGGTCGCAGCTCAGGGAGTGAAAGCTGCGGCCAGATGGGGTTTGTGCTCGGAGGTTCGGCGCTTGCAGGCGCCGAGGCTCTGAGCAGCGCGCGCACGCTGGTCGTTGGCCGGAGGCGGCGGGCTTGCAAGCCCCAGACCCTTCGTGCGGCGCGCCGCAGTGCGCAGGCACTGCGTCTGGTCCGCTTTTAGCCCATTTCCACCGGGACGAAGATGCGGTTGTTGCCGCGCTGGATGAGGAGCGCCACGGTTTTGCCGGCTTTCTTCAGGATGGTGCGAACCTGGTCGATGCTGTCCACCGGCTTGCCGTCCACGGCCAGCAGGATGTCGCCGGATTGCACGCCAGCTTGTTCGGCCGGGCCTGTGACGTTCTCCACCAGCAGGCCGTGGTGCACATCGGCCTGCTGCTCTTCGGTCGGCTTGAGCGGCCGCACTTCCAGGCCGAGGCCATGGCCGCCTTCGGTGCTGCCGCCGGCATCGGCCACCAGGGTGTTGCTGCTGAAGCTGCCCAGGGTGGCGGTGATGGTGGATTCGCGATGGTTGCTCCAGACGCCGAGCTTGACGGGCTGGCCCGGCCGCATCAGACCGATCATCATCGGCAGATCAGCCGAGTCGTTCACCGGTTCGTTGTTGACGCTCAGGATGATGTCGCCCGCCTTCAGGCCGGCCTTGGCCGCCGGGCTGCCCTTGGCCACATTGGCCACCAGCGCGCCGCGTGGCGTTTGCAGGCCGAAGGAGTTGGCCAGTTGCTGCGACACGGTTTGCACCGCGATGCCGAGCTTGGCGTGTTCCACATGGCCGCTCTGGATGATTTCCTTGGCCACCGTCACGGCCACGTTGATCGGGATGGCGAAGGACAGACCCTCGAACGCCCCGGTCTGGGTGAAGATCTGCGAGTTGATGCCGACCACGTCGCCCTTGGTGTTGAACAGCGGGCCGCCGGAGTTGCCGGGGTTCACGGCCACGTCGGTTTGAATGAAGGGCACCATGTCGTCGTCGGGCAGCGAGCGGCTCTTGGCGCTGACGATGCCCGAGGTCACGGTGTTGTAGAAGCCGTAGGGCGAACCGATGGCCAGCACCCAATCACCAGGTTCCAGGTTGGCCGGGTTGCCCACGCGGATCGTGGGCAGATTGGTGGCGGGAATCTTCACCACGGCGATGTCGGTCTTGGTGTCATAGCCCAACACCTTGGCCTTGTAGCTGCGGTGGTCGGTGAGCGTGACCATCACCGACTTGGCGCCTTTCACGACGTGGGCATTGGTGAGGATGAGCCCGTCGGAGCTGATGATGAAGCCCGAGCCCAAGCCTTCGGTCGGCACCTCGCGCGGCTGCTGGTTCTGGAACTGCTGGAAGAACTGGAAAAAGGGCGAGTTGCGCAGTTGCGGCGGCACCTGCGACATGTCGGGTGCGTCGGTGCTCTTGGTTTCGCCGCGCACATTGATGTGCACCACCGTGGCGCCGAATTGCTTGACGATGGCGGCGAAGTTCGGCCCGCCCACGGCAGCGGTCTGCATCGGCGCGCCCGGCGGGTTGTTGAACAGGGGCACCGTCTTGTTGTTGAGTTCCACATGGGCTGGAATGCCGGCATAGCTCACCTGGTAGGCCATGAAACCGCTGCCCCCGATGATGCCGGCGGCAGCCAGGGCTGCCCACAGTTTTCTGGATTTCATGATGCACCTCCGTGAAGAAATCCGATGGAATCGAAATTGCGCTGAGGTGAATGATCCATGCATGAACTTAGGTCTGTCTTAAGTGGTGGTGGGTGGGCGCGGGAGCAGGAAGCGCCGCTTGGGTTGCGACACATTTGCTGACATTTGCGCGTTCAGCACTGTCGCCATCGCGGACGGCGACTCCGTTATCGCCGGCACTGCATGCAGCATCGTTCGTTTCTATCTCATGTGAAAACGCAGGGCCGCCCCGAGTTTTCTCATCCCCTTTTGGGGAGTCCGCTTGCGGACAACTGGGGGCGCTCGCAACCGGAACTCAGACCATGAACACCAGAACCACCCCGCTGCACAAAACCCTGCTCGGCGCACTCGCTCTGGGCACCCTGCTCGTCGCCACATCGGCACAGGCGGAAACCCACTGGGAGCACGCGCATCCGCGGCGCGACCAAGTCCTCGACCGCACCCAGCATCTCAATCGCCGCATCGTGCACGAACGCCGCGAAGGCGAGCTGACCGCGGCGCAGGCTCATGCCCTGCATGCGCAGGTGCGGCAGACCCGCCTGGAGCAGCGCGCGATGGCGCAGACCAATGGCGGCTACATCACCAAGGTGCAACAAGCGGGCCTGAACCAGCAGCAAAACGCCATCAGCCGGAAGATCGGGCCATGAGCCCCGCGTCCGGCCGCCCGAAGCGGGGCGAACCCCTCTCGGAGGGGACGCGCGCCTGGGCACGGCGCCTGCGCCTGGGTTTGCTGGGGCTCACGGCCGCTGCGGCATTGAGCGGCTGTTATGTGGCGCCGCTGGCGCCTCCCGGGCCGCCCGTCGCCGTGGTGGTGCGCCCGGCCCCGCATGGCTGCTGGCACCCTGGCTGGTGGGGTCCATGGGGCTGGCATCCGGGGCATTGGGGCCTGTGCCGCTGAAGCTGGCGGCAACAGCCATGCGCCTCCAATCAACCATCCATCATGCGGGCCGCACGCGGCCTGCCGAAGGAACCTTCATGCGTTTCATCCTGCTCGCCGCGCTGCTTGCGGCCAGTCTCTCGGGCTGCATCGTCGTGCCGCCCCGCGCCGGCGTCTACATCCAGCCTTATGGCGTGATTCAAGGCGGCTGGTATCACCGTTGGGGTGATGACGACGAACGGCGTTGATCAGCGTAATGCCGTTTGCTCGTGGCCGGCGTCGTGGGTTATGTTGGCGCTGTTCCAACCGCATTGCGCGATGAGGCCCTGCATGAATTCACGCTCATTCGTTCCAAGCCTGGCCCGGCGTCTGCCGGGTCTGCGGCGACACTTGCCGGCCGTGGCGCTGTGCGCGGCTTGCCTGGCGGCAGCGCCTCTCGCGCTGGCGCAGACGCCGTCGGCCACCTGTGGCGCCCAGCCTGCCGGTGTGGTGCAACTCGAAGCCACGGCGCATGCCGACGTCACGCCCGACCGCGCCGTGGCCGTGCTCGCCGCCGTGCGCCAGGGCAGCGATGTCGCCACCCTCAATGCCGAAGTCACCAAGCTGCTCGACAGCGCGGTGAAAGCGGCGCGCGCCACGCCCGGCGTGCAGGTGCAGACCGGCAGCTTCCAGACCCAGCCACGCTACAAGGCGGTGGCCGGCCAGAGCCAGCAGGACGGCTGGAGCGTGCGTGCCCAGATCATTCTCAAGTCGGTGGATTTCGCCGCCGTCGGCCGCCTTGCCGGGCAGCTTGCGCAGAGCCTGCAGGTGGAAAGCACCGGCACCGAAATCTCGCCCGAACTGCAGGCGCACGAATTGGCCAAGCTCACTCAAATGGCCATCGCCCAATACCGCACCCAGGCACAGGCCGCGGCGCATGATTTCGGCTACGCCGGCTATACGCTGCGCGAGGTGAACATCGGCAGCCTGCAGGGCGCCTCGCCGGCGCCGAGGCCCATGTTCCGCGCCATGGCCGCGGTGCCCATGGGCGAGCAGGCGGTTCCGATCGAGCCCGGGGTGCAGGCCCTGGGCGTGACCGTGTCCGGTTCGGTGCAGTTGCAGCGCTGAGGCCGGGCATGGACGGCGCCGACCTCCCCACACGCTGCGCAGGATAGGTCCCCATCATGTGCGAGTTGTTCGCCGTCAGCAGCGCCCACCCGGCTCGCGTGCGCCTGCGCTTCGCCGAGTTCGCCACCCATGGTGCCCCGGTGCGGGGCGGCAATCCCGACGGCTGGGGCGCGGCGTATTTCGACGGTCCCGAGGCGCATGTGCTGCGCGAGCCGCTGCCTGCGGTGCGAAGCGCCTTCGCGCGCGTGCTGGAAGACCACGATTTCCACAGCACCCTGGTGCTCACCCATGTGCGCCGCGCCTCGCGCGGGCCGGTGGCACTGGCCAACACCCAGCCGTTCTTGCGCGAGCTGGCCGGTCATCGGCATGTGTTCGCGCACAACGGCGATCTGCCCGACATCCAGTCGCGCTGGCCGCTCGAGCCGGGTGGCTTGCAAGCTTGTTGGCAACCGATCGGCCAGACCGATTCCGAGCATGTGTTCTGCCAGCTGCTGCGCCAGCTCGCGCCGCTGTGGCATGCAGCGGGCGGCGTGCCCGGCGTGGCGGCTCGGCTGGACGTGGTGACGGCATTCGCTGCGCGGCTGCGCCCCAGCGGCCCGGCCAATTTTCTCTACAGCGATGGCGACGTGCTGTTCGCCCACTCTCACCGCCGCCATCAGGCCGATGGCAGCATCCGTCCGCCGGGCTTGCATCTGCTGCGTCGCCGTGGGGCGGGTGTGCAACTGCATGAGGCCCGTGGCTTGCAAGTGCACACCCGTCACCACGAAGTTCACGCCTTGGCGATGCTGGCCAGCGTGCCGTTGGGCGTGGGCCATTGGCAGCCTCTGGCCGAAGGCCAGGTGGTGGCCCTGCGCGCCGGCGAGGTCGTCGCCAGCACGGGCGAGGCGCCGGTTTGAGGGAGCGCCCCCAGACCTGCCGCTTTGCGTCAGGCCCCCCGAGGGGGATGAGAAAACTTCGGGGGGCGGTGCGTTTTCTCATGAGCATCCCAAGCCCCTGGGGGCGCCCGGCGTTCGCGAAGAAACGATCTTTGGGCTACAAGGTGAACGGCAGTGCCGAGATGACCGACAAGTCATTGGTGCGAGCCTGCGGCGTTGTAGGACGCCGTGAGGTGAGCCCGCTCGTGAGCATGGTCCGGGAATCGTCGGCGACAGTGGTGAGCACAGCGATGTGCATCCCGTTTGAGAGATCGAGTCGAATTCGACGACTCCCATGGCGCTGCCGTTCGTTGACAATCTTGGAGCAAACGATGGCGATGCGCAAGCGAGATGATGATCTGGTCTTCCCCAACGCGGCGGGTATCGACGTAGGAGGGTCGAGCCACTGGGTGGCGGTACCCCGGCAAGCCTGCGACGAACCGGTGCGCGAGTTCGGTGCGATGACCGACGATCTGCACGCCATGGCCGACTGGCTGCTCGCGTGTGGGGTCGACACCGTGGCGCTGGAGTCCACCGGGGTGTACTGGATCCCGGTGTTCGAGGTGCTGGAGCAACGCGGCTTGACGGTGTTTTTGGTCGATGCGCGGCAGATGAAGTATGTGCCTGGGCGCAAGAGCGATGTGCAGGACTGCCAGTGGTTGCAGAAGTTGATGAGCCTGGGGTTCTTGCGCGCGGCGTTCCGCCCGACCGATGAGGTCTGTGTGGTGCGTGCCGTGGCCCGTCAGCGCGACGTGCTCTTGGCCGAGCAGGCCAGTTGGGTGCAGCGCATGCAAAAGGCGCTGGTGCAGATGAACATCCAGCTCACCGAGGTTCTGACCGATGTCATGGGACTGACGGGACAAGCCATCATCCGCGCCATCGTCGCTGGCGAGCGCGACCCCAAGACGCTGGCCCGGTATCGCAACGCTCGTGTCAAGGCCAGTGAGACGGAGATTGCCAAGGCCTTGACGGGCAATTGGCGCGATGAGCACCTGTTCGTGCTGCGCCAGGCGCTGGCGATGTATGACGACATTGCCCGGCACCTGGGCGAATGCGACGCCAAGCTGCAAGGACTGCTGAGCCAGCTTGGCGCGGCCAAGGTCGATCTGGGCAAGACGCCTCGTGCAGGCAGCAAGCTGCGCGCGCAGTTCGACGCACGCCAGATTCTGGCCAACTGGGCCGGCGTCGATCTCACGCGCATCAACGGCCTGGGTCTGGCTGCGGTGATGAAGATCCTCTCGGAGGTCGGCCCCAACCTGAGTCGCTTTGCCAACGTCAAGCACTTCTGTTCTTGGTTGGGGCTGTGTCCGGGCACGAAGATCAGCGGCGGCAAGGTGCTGTCAGCCAAGACCCGGCGATCCGCCAATCGGGTCAGGCAGGCGCTGAAGATGGCCGCGATGAGCCTGTCGCACAGCGACTCGGCCCTCGGCGCGTTCTACCGCCGCTTGTCGGGCCGCATGGACAAGCCGCGTGCCAATACCGCCACCGCGCACAAGCTGGCGCGCATGGTGTATTTCATGCTGACGCGTGGCGAGGCGTTCGTCGATCAAGGCCAGCAGCGCTATGAAGATCAGCAGCGCGAGCGCTCAATCGTCGCCCTCAAGCGCCGCGCCGCTGCCCTTGGCTTCCAGATCCATCCAAACCCGGTGCCAGCATGAAACCGGCCTTCAACCCATTTTGTTTCTTGAGAGGTCGCTGAGTTGACGACCTTGCCGTGAACCGGCCCCAGCACCAGGCTTGACCGTACGCAAGTCAATTGGATCGGGCATGTCGGACAATGCCACGTCCTGTGACCCAGTCGGGTTACAGCTCCCCCGTCCATTCCGCTTCTCGCTTGCCCATGGCCCGTCGCCTCGTCTGGTTCGTTCTTGCCGTCATCGCGCTGGTACTGGCGGGCATCTGGTTACTCGACTGGTGGCGCGGGCCGCTGGTGGCAGCTTACCGCGTCGAGCGCCGGCCGCTGCTGCAGGACGTGGTGGCCACCGGACGCATCATCACCCCCTCACGCATCAACATCGCCAGCGAAATCACCGGCGTGGTGATCAAGCGCCTGGTCGATCGTGGCGACATCGTTCAGCCCGGCCAGGTGCTGCTGGAATTGCGCAGCGATCAGTCCCGCGCGCAGCGCGCGCAGGCCCGGGCGGCGCTGCAGCAACTGCTCACGCAAACCCGGCCGCAGGCGCAAGCGGCCCTGGTGAATGCCGAGTCGGCGCTGAAGCTGGCGCGCAGCGAGGAAGCGCGCGCCCGCGTCCAGGTGCAGCAGGGCGCCTTGTCGCAGCAGGCGTTGGAGCAGGCCGAGCAGGCGCAGGCCGCTGCCGCGGCCCAGGTGCGCAGCGCCCGCGCTGGGTGGGACGCGGTGCGCCCCGGCGGCGCGGCCGAATCGCAACTGCGCGCTGCACTGGCCGCCGCCGAGGCGGTGCAGGCGCGCAGCTTCATCCGTGCCGAGGTGGCCGGCGAGGTGCTCACCCGCAGTGTGGAGGCGGGCGACACCATCACTCCCGGCCAGGTGTTGTTCACCGTGGCGCGCGCCGGCAGCACGCAAGTGTCGTTGCCGGTGGATGAGCAGAACCTCGAACATCTGGCGCTCGGCCAGGCCGCGCGATGCCTCACCGACGCTTACCCGAATCGCAGTTTCGCCGCGCGGCTCAGCTTCATCGCCCCGGCGGTGGACACCACCAGCGGCACCATCGAACTGCGCCTCACCGTGGCGCAGCCGCCCATCTGGCTGCGGCAGGACATGACCACTTCGTGCGACATCACAACCGGCCAACGGGCCGATGCGCTGGTGGTGCCGAACGACGCGCTGCGTGCCCAGCGGGGCGAGCACGCCCAGGTGCTGGTGCTGCGCGCGGGCCATGCGCGGGCGCAGCACGTGACGCTCGGCCTGCAGGGCCTGGTGGCGAGCGAGGTGCGCTCGGGCCTGAGCGCGGGCGAGGTGGTGATCGACGACCCCAAGGTGCAGCCCGGCCAGCGTGTGCGCGCGGTCTTGCAGGGCGTGCCGGCCGCCGGTGGCGGCAGTTCCGCCGGCGGCGGCAGCGAAGTGGCCGGCGCGCCGCGCTGAGCGCCCGGTCAAGCGCACGCAGAGCAAGCAGCCGATGGGACTGTCCTGGCGCATCGCCTACAACTTCCTGCGCGACGGGCGGGCGCAGACCCTGCTCATCATCGTCGGCGTGGCGGTGGGGGCGGCGGTCATCGTGTTCATCACCGCACTGGTGGACGGGCTGCAGGGCAATATCGTGCAGCGCACCCTCGGCACACAGGCGCATATCGTCGTCAGCAGCCCGGACCTGCTGCCGCTGGCCCAGGCGGTGCCGCCCGGTACGGTCGATTTGCGCAGCACCGATGCCCGCCCCCAGCGCCTGCGCTCGATCAACAACTGGCCGGGCGTGCTCGACGTGCTGCAGCAGCTCGATGGCGTGACTGCGGCCTCGCCGGTGGTCACCGGTCCGGCGTTCGCCCAGCGCGGCGCCGCGGTGCGTGCGGTGGCCGTCATCGGCATCGTGCCGCAGCGCTATGTGCAGGTCATTCCGGTGAACCAGGACATGGTGCAGGGGCGCTTCAACGTCGGCGCCAGCCAGATTCTCATCGGCAACCGGCTGGCGCAGGACCTCGGCCTGCGCGTGGGTGACAAGCTGCGGGTGCAGGGCGCATCCGGGGGCTCGCAGGTGTTCGACGTCGCCGGGGTGTTCTCGCTCGGCGTGCGCGACCTCGACCAGCGCTACGTCTACATGGGGCTCAAGCCGGCGCAGGCGCTGCTGGGCCTGCCCGGCGGCGTCACCGAGATCGACCTCACCGTGCGCGACATCTTCAGCGCCGAGGCCATCGCCGCGCGCATCAACCGTCTCACCGGGCTGAAGTCGGAGAGCTGGATGACGACCAACGGCCAGTTGCTCAATGCGTTGAAGTCCCAGTCGCTCTCCAGCGCTTTGATCCGTTTTTTCGTCGCGCTCTCGGTGGCCTTCGGTATCGCCAGCGTGCTGGCGGTGAGCGTGGTGCAGCGCACGCGTGAAATCGGCATCCTGCGCGCCATGGGCGCCACGCGCCAGCGCATCCTGGCCGTGTTCCTGTACGAAGGCGCTGCGGTCGGCTTCGCCGGCTCGGTGCTGGGCGCCGCGGCGGGTGCCGGCATGGTGTGGGTCTTCAACACCTACGGGCCGGCCTTGTTCTATGTGCCCGTGGCCTTCTCGTTGGTGATCGAAGCCGTGGTCGTGGCCACGCTCGCCGGCATCGCCGCAGCGGCGTTGCCGGCGATGCGCGCGGCCGGGCTCGATCCCGTGGTGGCGATCCGCTATGTCTGAACCCGCGCCAAGTAGCCTGGCGCCCAGCGACGCCATCCCGGTGTTGCGCTTGGAGGGGCTGCGCAAGTCCTACCAGGTGGGCACGCCGCTGGAAACCGAGGTCCTGCATGGCGTCGGTTTCACGCTGCAGCGTGGCGAGTTTGCCGCCCTGGTCGGGCCTTCGGGCTCGGGCAAGACCACCCTGCTCAATCTCATCGGCCTGCTCGACGCCCCCACCGGCGGCGAACTGTTCCTGCAGGGCACGCCCACCCGCATGCTGGAAGACGCCGAACGCACCGCGCTGCGCGGCCGCGCGATCGGCTTCGTGTTCCAGTTTCACCATTTGATCCAGGCCTTTCCGGTGCTGGACAACGTGCTCATGCCAGCACTGGTGCAAGGCGCGCGCCGCAGCCGCGAACTGGAAGCGCAAGGCCTGGCGCTGCTCGACGCCGTGGGCCTGGCGGCGCATGCGCGCAAGCGGCCGAACGAGCTGTCGGGTGGGCAGCAGCAGCGCGTGGCCATTGCCCGCGCCTTGCTCACGCGCCCGCCGCTGGTGCTGGCGGACGAGCCCACCGGCAACCTCGACACCCACAGTGCCGACGATGTGTTCGCGTTGCTGCGCCGCTTCAACCGCGAGTTCGGCTGCGCCGTGCTCGTCGTCACCCACGACCCGCGCCTGGCGCAGCGCTGCGACCGCATCCTCAACCTTGTGGACGGCATGATCGTGAGCGATCAGCCGGTGGCGCCGGAACTCGCGGTGCAACCCGCGCCGAACTGAAGTTCGGCCGGCACTCGAATCACAGACGCGAGCCAGCGTCCCGGCTGGGGCCGCGGCTCAGGCCGTGGCGCTGCCGCGCAGCCGTTGCGGATCGAGCATGGCGGCGCGCAAGCCCAGCGCCTGCAAATCCGCAGGCAGATCTGCGCGGAGCAACAAGGCCGCCGCCGCGCGCGCCAGCGCAGGGGCGGTCTGAATGCCGTAGCCGCCCTGGCCCGCGAGCCAGAACAGGCCGGGCACATCCGGGTCGTGGCCGCAGACGGGCTCGCCATCGGCAACGAAGCTGCGCAGCCCCGCCCAGGTGCTGCGCGGGCGACGGATGCAGAGCAGGGTGGCTTGTTCGATGGCCCAGATGCCCGTGGCGATGTCCAACTCCTCCGGCCGCACGTCCTGCGGCGGCATGGGGTCGGAGTTGGCCGGCGAACCGAGCAGGGCGCCGGCGTCGGGCTTGAAGTAAAAGCGCTCGAAGGCGTCGATCACCATCGGCCAGGCGTGGCAGTCCAGGCCTGCGGGCGGATCGAAGATGAACGCGCTGCGGCGCCGGGGCTGCAGGCCGACGGGCCGCGCACCGGCAAGCTGCCCGACCACGTCGGCCCAGGCGCCGGCGGCGTTCACCACGATGTCAGCCGAGAACTGGCCGGCGTGGCTGCGAACCTGCCAGGCGTCGTCGGCGCGGCTGAGCGCGAGCACTTCGGCGTTGGTGTGGATCCTGGCACCCGCGTGACGCGCGCTGCGCAGGAAGCCCTGCAGGATGGCGTCCACATCCAAGTCCAGCGCCTGCGGCTCGAACACGCCGCCCGCCAGCCCATCGGGGCGCAGCACCGGGCAGCGCTGCCGGCATTGCGCGGGCGACAGGCGCTGCACGTCCACGCCGCTGGCATGCGTGTCGCGCTCCAGGGCATCCAGCCGGCTTGTCGCGGCCGTCAGGCTGATGTCGTCGTATGCCCAGGCCGCATGCAAGGCGCCTCGCGGCGTGAGCAGTGGATGCTCGGCAAAACCCGTGGGCGGCCTGGTGTAGAACGCGCCACTGCCCAGAGTGAGGGCGCGGATGCCCGGTGGCCCGTAGGATGGCATGTACAGCGCGGCCGAGCGGCCGGTGGCGTGCATGCCGCATTGCGCTTCGCGCTCCAGCAGGGTGACCGTCAAGCCCGGCTGCACGGCCAGCATGCTGGCCAGCGAGGCGCCGGCAATGCCGCCGCCCACCACCAGCACGCGGGTTGCGCGCTCCATGCCGCCGTGCCCTCAGGCGGCCGCTGGCGCCGCGGGTTTCGGCTTGGCTGGCGGCGCTTGCAAATCCGGCAGGAAGGTGGCGAGCAGCCCGATCAGCGGCAGGAAGGCGCACACCTTGTAGACGCCGACGATGCCGATCACATCGGCCAGCTGGCCAAGCGCCGCCGCGCCAATGCCGCCCAGGCCGAAGGCCAGGCCGAAGAACAGGCCCGACACCGCGCCGACCTTGCCCGGCATCAGCTCCTGCGCGTACACCACCATGGCCGGGAAGGCCGAGGCCAGCACGAAGCCGATGATGGCCGTGAGGAAGGCCGAGACTTCCAGGCTGGCATAGGGCAGCGCCAGGGTGAAGGGCGCCACGCCGAGGATGGACGCCCAGATCACGCGCTTGCGGCCGATGCGGTCGCCGATCGGGCCGCCCAGCAGGGTTCCGGCGGCCACCGCGGCGAGGAAGATGAACAGGTGCAGCTGACCGTCTTGCACGCTGATGCCGAAGCGGTGCTGCAGGTAGAAGATGAGGTAGGTGTTGATCGACGCCAGGTAGAAAAACTTGGAGAACACCAGCGCCATGAGCACCGCCATGGTTTTGCGCACCAGCCCTGGCGGATGCGCTTGCGCCTGGCTGGCGGCGGGCTTGCGCTTGCCCGGGCGCATCTGGTGCGCCGACCAGCGGCCGACGAAGGCCAGCACGACCATCGCCAGCAGCGCGGCGGCCGAAAACCAGGCGATGCTGCCTTGCCCGTACGGCATGATGAAGGCCGCCGCCAGCAGCGGCCCGATGGCGGTGCCGGCGTTGCCGCCAACCTGAAAGATGGACTGCGCCAGCCCATGCTGGCCGCCCGAGGCCATGCGCGCCACGCGCGACGATTCCGGGTGGAAGATGGACGAGCCCATGCCGACGCAGGCCGCCGCCATCAGCACATGCGGAAAACTGTCGGCACGCGACAGCAACAGCAGGCCGACGAAGGTGAAGCCCATGCCGATGGACAGGGAATAGGGATGCGGCTTGCGGTCGGTGTACAGCCCCACCAGCGGCTGCAGGATGGACGCGGTGATCTGGTAGGTGAGGGTGATGAGCCCGACCTGGGCGAAGTTCAGATGCAGGCCGGCCTTGAACAGCGGGTAGATGGCCAGCATCAGCGACTGCATCATGTCGTTGAGCAAATGCGAGAAGCTGATGGCGCCGAGCACGGAGTAGCGCGTGCCCTCGGAGGCGCTGGCCGTTGGCGCCAGCGCGGAGGATGGAGTGGACATGACGGGAACGGTTGGCAAGGCGCCAGCGATTGCGGCGCAGAGCGAAACTGTACGCCGGGACGTGCTTTTTTGCTGGGCCTCTCAAGGAAACGCGGGGCCGCCCCAAGTTTCCTTGACCCCCACGGGGGGCGGGCCGGCGAGCCCGACCTTGGGGGCGCTCAAAACGCCGGGCGCCACCCGGGTTCAGCCTGCGGCAGGCTTCGCGCCAGTCGTTTGCGCCTTGGCTTGTGCGCTGGTCTGAACATGGCCACGCGCAGGTGCGGCCATGCCGAAGACCTGGCTGTAGCCGATGAAAATGCCCAGGCCGATGAGCCCGACGGTGAGGATGACGATGACGAGGACGAGAATGAGGAGCTTGTTGCCCATGGCGCTGGCCTGAGATGGGTGTTGACTCAGGCTATTGAGCTTTCCGTAAATAGCGACATCACCACAGACCCGCCTGGACCCAGCAGGCGGCAATGATGGACGGACGTCGCTGAGCGCTCTTGAGCTTGGCACGGGCGGTCGTGTTGAGTTCGTTGAGGTTGGCCGGACAGAAGTTGGCCAGCGCGTGGCGCTTGAGCCAGGCCCACAGGTACTCGACCGGGTTCAGGTCCGGCGAGTACGGCGGCAGGAACGCCATCTGCATGGCGCCGTCGGTGGAGTCCAGGTACTCGCGCACAAGCTTGCTGCGGTGCGCCTTCAACCCGTCCCAGATGATCAGCAACGGCCGTTTCAAGTGCGCCCGCAGCGCCTTGAGGAATTCGACGTGCTGCTCCTTCTTGATACTGCCCTCGTGCAGCCGGAACATGCAATTCGTGGATGTCAGGCCGGCGATCACGGAGATGTGGGTCCAGTTGAAGTGGAACTGGATGATCGGCGTCTGGCCCTTGGGTGCCCAGGTACGCACTCGCGTGGGTCGCTCGCTCAGGCCCGACTCGTCGATGAAGACGATCAGTCGCCCTTGGCGCTTGGCTTTTTTTTGAGCGCAGGCCAGGTCTTGCGCTTCCAGGCCTGCACGGCGTCCTCGTCGCGCTCGATGGCGCGGCGATCGGGCTTTTGGACCGAGAACCCCAATCCGCCCAGGATGCGCCAGATCTGGGTCTGGCTGAACTTGACGCCGTGCTGGCGCTCGATGAGCGCGCCCACGCGCTTGAGCGTCCACAACTCGGTGCCGAAGCCGTGCTCGGTTGGGCTTTGCAGCAGCATTCGCCCCAGTGCCTGCAACTGCTCATCATCCAGACGCGCCGGCCGGCCTCGCCCGGGCATCGCTCGCAACGCCTCGATGCCCCCCTCATCGAGCAACGCCTTCCATGTGTACACCGTCTGGCGCGCCACACCCACCGCGTGTGCAGCCTGCGCGGGCGTCTTGCCCGCCAACAACATGCGAGCGGCTCGCAAGCGCCGCCGCACAGATTCGTCCAATCGTTTCGTCACCATGTCTCGCGTCCCCGACTTCCCAAATATCGGTACAACGCATGACCAGCTCAACGGTTGTCATGATTTACGGAAAGATCAATAGTTGCGGTTCATCATGGGGTCAAGGCAGGGACAAGCCTCGTCACACCTGAAACGCTTTGCCGCGCAGTCACCCGCCTCAGCCCGCATGGATTGCGCCATAACCCAGGCGCAG
Source organism: Thiomonas sp. X19 (assembly GCF_900089495.1). Lineage (NCBI taxonomy): Bacteria > Pseudomonadati > Pseudomonadota > Betaproteobacteria > Burkholderiales > Thiomonas > Thiomonas sp. X19. The sequence goes on from NZ_LT605203.1 coordinate 1,234,657, forward strand.
GCGTTCGAGCGCCGCGTCACGCGGAATGGTGTAGTTCTGCGGCCCGGCGCAGGCAATCTTGCTCGCCCCCATCACATTGCCCAGCTTGCAGGCGTCGGCCAGGCTCCAGCCCTGCTCCAGCGCCCACAGCAGCCCGCTGCGAAAGGCGTCGCCGCAGCCGGTGGGGTCGACCACGGCGCTGGCCTCCAGGCCCGGGACATGCACGCAGGCGCCGTCCTCGAACACCTCGCAGCCTTCGGCGCCCTTGGTGACCACCAGGCCGCGCACGCGGCTGGCCATGTCGCGCAGGCTCAAGCCCGTGCGCTCGACCAGCATGGCGGCTTCGTAGTCGTTCACCGCCACCCAGGCGGCCTGGGCGATGAAGGCGCGCAGCTCGGCGCCGTCGAACATGGGCAGGCCCTGGCCGGGGTCGAAGACGAAGGGCAGGCCGGCGGCGGCCATTTGCGCGGCGTGGTCGAGCATGGCCTGGCGGCCATCGGGAGCGATGATGCCCAGGCGCAGGCTGGCGTCGGCAGGGACCGTCTGTTCATGCGCCTGGCTCATCGCGCCGGGGTGGAAGGCGGTGATCTGGTTGTTGTCGCGGTCGGTGATGATGTGGGCCTGCGCCGTGTGGCTGCCGGCCACCACGCGCACATGCCCGCGCGAGATGCCCAGGCGGTCGAGCCGCACCTCGTAGTCCACCCCGTCTTCGCCCAAAGCGGCCAGGATGACGGGCTCGCCGCCCAGCTGCTTCATGCCGTAGGCGATGTTGCCGGCGCAGCCGCCGAACTCGCGCCGCAAGGTTGGCACGAGGAACGCGACGTTGAGCATATGCACCTTGTCGGGCAGGATGTGCTCGGCAAAGCGGCCGGGAAAATCCGTGATGGTGTCGAAGGCGAGCGAACCGCAGATGAGGCTGGACATGGCGAGAAGCGGGTTGGGTGAGCTGGAAAGCCAGCACTTTAGCTGCAGTGCCGCGGTGCACGCTCACGCGTGCCCGTGGCCTGGTTCTCGCCTGCTCCTGGCACTCGCCCGCTCCTGGTTTGCCCGGCTGCGGCGTCACTGGGTATGCTGAATCCTCCATCGTGCTCCCCGACCTGCTTGCTGCCAGCCCCGCCATGACCACCGCCCCGTCCTCCGCCATCCTCGCCCTCGACCAAGGCACCTCCAGCATCCGCGCCATCGTCTTCGACCGCACCGGGGGTGTCGCCGCCATGGCGCAGCGCGAGTTGCCGCAAAGCTATCCGCAACCCGGCTGGGTGGAGCATGACGCGCGCCGCATCTGGGCCGACCAGCTCGCCACCGCGCGCGAGGCGCTGGCCGCGGCGGGCGCTGGCCGCGTGGCCGCCCTGGGCATCACCAACCAGCGCGAAACCACGGTGCTGTGGGACCGCGCCAGCGGCGAGCCGCTGCACCCGGCCATCGTCTGGCAAGACTGTCGCACCGCCGAGACCTGCGCCGCGCTGCGTGCCCAGGGGCTGGAGGCCGAGGTGCGGGCGCGCACCGGCCTGCTGCTCAATCCCTACTTCTCCGGCACCAAGCTCAAATGGCTGCTCGACCGCATCCCCGGCGCAAGAGCGCGGGCGCAGCGCGGCGAGCTGGCATTCGGCACCATCGACAGCTGGCTGCTGTGGATGCTCTCCGGCGGCGCTGCGGCCTCCACCCGCGCCCAGGCCGTGCATGCCACCGATGTCAGCAACGCCAGCCGCACCCTGCTGTGGAATATCCACACCCAGCAATGGGACGACACCTTGCTGCGTGCGCTCGACATTCCGCGCGAGCTGCTGCCGCAGGTGCTGCCCTCCAGCCACGTCTACGGCCATACGGCTCCGGGCCTGCTGCCGGTGGTGTTGCCCATCGGCGCGCTGGCCGGCGACCAGCAGGCGGCGCTGTTCGGCCAGGGCTGCGTGCGCCCCGGGCTGGCGAAGAACACCTATGGCACCGGCTGCTTCCTGCTGCTGCACACGGGCGGTGTGGCCCAGGCCAGCCACAGCGGGCTGCTCACCACGGCGGCGGCACGGCTCGACGGCCAGGCGCCGCAATACGCGCTGGAGGGCAGCGTGTTCGTCGGTGGCGCGGTGGTGCAGTGGCTGCGCGACGGCCTGCACGCCATCGCCGCCAGCGGCGAGGTCGAGGCGCTGGCGCAGTCGGTGCCCGACGCCGGCGGGGTGGTGTTCGTGCCGGCCTTCACCGGCCTGGGTGCGCCCTACTGGCGGGCCGACGCCACCGGCACCATCACCGGCTTGACGCGGGGCAGCACCATGGCGCATGTGGCGCGCGCCGCGCTGGAGAGCATCGCCTTCCAGAGCGCCGCCCTGTTGCAGGCCATGAACCGCGACGTGCAGGCGGCCGGGGGGCCGCCGGTGGCCGAGCTGCGGGTGGACGGCGGCGCCAGCGCCAACGACCTGCTGATGCAGTTCCAGGCCGACCTGCTCGGCATTCCCGTGGTGCGTCCGCAGGTGCTCGAAACCACCGCGCTCGGCGCCGCGTATCTGGCCGGGCTGAGTTGCGGCGTCTATGCCGGGCTGGCCACCATCGAGTCTCTCTGGGCCGCGCAGCGCCGCTTCGAGCCTGAACTCGCGCCGGCGCAGGCGCAGGCCCGCATGCAGGAATGGGAGCGCGCGGTGCGCAAGGCGCTGGCGGCGTGAAACTCAGTCGATGAGCTGGCCGTCCTGGTGGAAGAAGGGGTAGGGGCCGGGCGATTCGTCCACCGCCACGAGGTGGGACACCAGGCCCGCGCCGGGCAGCCAGGCGTGAATCTCGAACGCCGGCGGCTCCATGCGGTAGGCGGACGGCGCATCCGGCCGGATGTCGAACGCGACCTGATGCGCGGGACTGGGGCAGGTGGAGGCCAGGGTGCCGGCGAAGCGGTGCTGGATGGGCCTGTGCAGGTGGCCGCAGAGGATGCGCTCGATGTTCGGATGCCGCGCGACGACCGCGCCCAGGCGCGCGCAGTCGGCGGCGGGTAGGCCGATGGCGTCCATATGGCCGATGCCGGTGACGAAGGGCGGGTGGTGCATGGCCAGGATGACCGGCTGCCCGTCCGCGTGCTCCAGCTCCTGCCCCAGCCAGCGCAGGCGCGCCTCGCACAAGCGCCCACCGCTGTGCGGCGGGTCCTGGGTGTCGAGCGCGATCAGGCGGCAGGGGCCGAGATCGGCGGTGTAGTGCACGAAGCCGTCTCCACTGTCGAGGTAGGTATGGTCGGGGAAGGCCGCGCGCAGCGCCTGCCTGCCGTCGTGATTGCCCACCAGCAGGTAGTGGGGCATGGGCAGCGCGGCGAGCAGCTCGCGCAGATGCGCGTATTCCTCGGCGTCGCCCCGGTCGACCAGATCGCCGGTGATGACCACGGCGTCGGGCAGGGGGCGCAGGGCGCGGATGCGGTCGAGGCAGCGCGCGAGGAAGCCCGCGGTGTCCACGCGGCCATAGGCCAGCGCGCCCTTGCGCTTGATGTGCAGGTCGGAAATCTGGCAAAGAATCATGCGGCGTCCTCGGGCAGGCACAACCAGGCGTCCGGCGCGATGGCCAGGCCGATGCTGCCTGACGGCGCAAGGTCCGCGCGGCCGGGCACGTCGACCAGCACCGGGGCGTCGCCGATCTCGCCCACGGTGACGCGCGTGCGGTCGCCGAGAAACACGGCCTGCAGCACGCGCCCGACCAGGGCGGCCTCGGCGTGCGGCACGATGCGCGCGTCCTCGGGGCGGAACCACATCGCGCTGCCGGGCGGCAAGCGCTGGGGCAGGGCGATGGGGGCGGCGCAGCCGGCGCAGTGGAAGTGCCTGTCGCGCACCTCGCCGGCCAGCCGGTTGAGGGTGCCGATGAACCGTGCCACCGCCAGGCTGGCGGGGCTGTGGTAGATCTCGCGCGGCGTGCCGGTCTGCTCGATGCGGCCCGCGCTCATCACCACGATGCGGTCGCCCAGCGCCATGGCCTCGGCCTGGTCGTGGGTGACGTAGACGGTGGTGATGCCGAGCTGGCGCAGCAGGGTGTTCATCTCCACGCGCAGGGTTTCGCGCAACTGGGCGTCGAGCGCGGTGAGGGGTTCGTCCAGCAGCAGCACGCGCGGACGCGGCGCCAGCGCGCGGGCCAGGGCCACTCGTTGGCGCTGGCCGCCGGAGAGCCGGTCCACCGCGCGGTCGGCACATTCGCGCAGACGCATCAGGTCCAGCAGTTCGTCCACGTGCCGCGTGATCTCGGCGGCGGGAAGGCGCCGGATGCGCAGCCCGTAGCCGACGTTGCCGCGCACCGTCATGTTGGGGAACAGGGCGTAGCTCTGGAACACCATGCCCACCTGGCGCGACTCGATGGGCTGCTGGGTCACGTCCTCGTCGTCGAACAGCACCGCGCCGCCGGGGTCGGGGCGCTCCAGACCGGCGATGAGGCGCAGCATGGTGGTCTTGCCGCAGCCCGAGGGGCCGAGCAGGACCACGGTTTCGCCGGCGGCGATGGACAGGTCGACCGGACGCAGCGCGAGCTGGCCGTGGTCGAAGGTCTTGGCGCAGTGGCGCAGGGTGATGGCGACGGAGGCTTGCTTCATCGGGAGACTCGCTTGTCGGGGTCGTTCACGCCGAGGCGCTGCATGAGCACGAGCAGGGGGATGATCATGAGGAAAAAGATCAGGGTGTAGGCGCTGCCCACTTCCAGGCGCAGCGAGGCGTAGGCGTCGGCGAGGCCCACGGGCAGGGTCTTGGTCATCGGCGTGCTGAGCATCCAGGTCAGGTTGAACTCGCCGATCGACAGCGTGACGACGGTGAGCGCGCCGGCCAGGATGCCGGGCCGGATATTGGGCAGCACCACGGTACGAAAGCGCTCGACGAACCCCGCGCCGAGACTGGCGGCGCCTTCCTCCAGGGTGCGCAGATCGATGCTCGAACACACCGCGGAGACCGAACGCACCATGAACGGCAGGGTGAAAATCACATGGCCGACGACGATGAACCAGGCGCTGACGCGAAAGGCGTGCAGGCTGCCGTACACCACCAGCAGGCCGAGCGCGCTGGCCAGACCTGGCATGGCCACCGGCAGCATCAGCATGCTTTCCAGCGTGCGCAACAGCCTGCCGCGGCTGCGCGACAGGGCGTAGCCGCAGGGCACCCCGGCCAGCAGCGTGATGAGCAGCGTGGCCAGGGCGATTTCCAGCGACAGCCAGATGGCGTCCTGGTAAAGCGCCCAGACCTGCGCCACCCAGCGCAGGGTCAGACCGCTGCGCAGGCCGACGAAATCGTTGCGCGTGAGCCCGGCCAGGATGGACATGCCCACCGGGACGATGAGGAACAGGCTCAGCAGCAGGGTGGTGGTGGCCTGCAGCGCGACGGGCAGGCGTTGCAGCGCGGTCTTCATGGCGAGCCCACTCATGCGCCGGTGGCGACCGTCTGGCCGTCGAGTCCGTCGGCCCATGCCAGCACCAGCCAGGTCACCGCGCCCAGCACCAGGCTGAGCGTGGCGGCGGTGAGCAGGTCGGCGTTGAGGGTGAAGGCGGTGTAGATCACCATGGGCAGGACGTTGATGTCGGTGGCCAGGGTGAACGCGGTGCCGAAGGCGCCCACCGCCGTGGCGAAGCACAGCGCGCTGGCGGCCGCCAGCGCCGGCGCCAGAGCCGGCAGGACGACGTCGCGCAGCACCTGCCAGGACGAAGCGCCCAGGCTGCGCGCGGCCTCTTCCAGCGCCGGGTCGAGTTTTTCGGCGGCGGCCATCAGGGTCAGGATCACGCGCGGTATGGAGAAGTAGAGATAGCCGAGGAACAGTCCGCCCAGCGAATAGGCGAACACCACGCGGTGGCCGAACAGGGTATTGGTCGCGTCGGCCACCAGGCCCTGCCGCCCGGCCAGCATGATCACCATGAAGCCGACCACCACGCCCGGAAAGGCCAGCGGCAGCGTGAGCATGGCGATGAGCGCGTGGCGCCCGGGGAAGCGGCGGCGGGCGAGGAAAAGCCCGGCGGCGAGCGACAGCGCGAGCGCCGCCACCGTCACACCGCCGGCCAGCGCCAGCGTGGTCGCCAGGCTGCGCAGATAGCGCGCGTTGGTGAGGATGGCGAGATAGCCAGCCAACCCCTCGCCGGCGCTGATGCGCGCCAGCGCCGCCATCGGCAGCAGCCAGAACGCGGCGAAGATGGCCACGGCGGGCGCCAGCATCATGCCGCGCAAGGGCCGGGAGAACGTGATGTCTTGCATGGACTGGACCTTGCTCTGCGACGAGCGCCGGGTTCAGCGCACGTCGGCGAGGTAGAGCTTGACGAAGCCTTGTTGCACCTTGCCCATCTGCTCGTAGTTCACCGGCTTGACTCGGGCATAGTCGGTCGCGGGCAGGAACTTGGCAGCGGTCTGCGGGCTCATGGCGCTCGGGATGACGGGGCGCAGGAAAGCGTTGGCCCACAGCGCCTGCCCTTGCTTGGACAGCACGAAGTCGAGCACCTTCTTGCCGTTCGCCGGGTGCGGACCGTTTTTCACCAGCGCCATCACGTAGGGCATGGCGATCGTGCCTTCGGCGGGGATGACGAAGGCCACGTCGGCGTGGTCCTTGTATTCGGCGCGGTAGGCGTTGAAGTCGTAGTCGATCAGGATGGGGATCTCGCCCGACAGCACGCGCGCATAGGCGGTCTGCTTGGGCACGATGGGATCGTTCTTCTGCAGGCGCTGGAAGTACTGGATGGCCGGTTTGAAATCATCCAGGGTGCCGCCCATGGCCAGGTTCACCGCCACCGCGCCGGCATAGCCGACGAAGGCGCTGCTGGGGTCGAGATAGCCCACCATGCCCTTGTATTCGGGCTTGAGCAGGTCGGCCCAGGAACGCGGGACCGGCCTGCCGCCGAGCGCGGCCTTGTTGACGAAAAAGCCCAGGGTGCCGGAGTGGATGGCGAACCAGTTGCCTTGCGGGTCCTTCAGGTCGGCCGGAATCGCGTTCCAGTCCTTCGGCTTGTAGGGGGTGATCACGCCGGCGGCCTGGGCCTGGAAGGCCGAGCCGATGCCGAGGTAGACCACGTCGGCCACCGGGCTCTGGCGTTCGGCGATGAGCTGGGCGATGGCCTGGCCCGAGTTCTTGTTGTCGAACGGCACGGTGATGCCGGTGGCGGACTTGATGGCCTGGATCTGGCTGGCCCAGTCGGCCCATTCGGGCGGGCAGTTGTAGCAAATCGCCGTTTCCGCGGCATGCGCCGAACCTTGCATGGAAAAGACGTTGAGGGCGGTGAGCACCGCGAACAGCCAATGGCGCAAACGTTTCATGGCAGACACTCCGAGGGTGGGTGGGGGAGAAGGGACGCGACCGTGCCGTCGGCGCGGATGCGGTGGGGCAGGATGCTGGAGGACGTCGGCCCGCCTTCGAGCGCGCCGAGCAGGTGGCGCCAGGCGGCGGCGCCGATGTCGCGGTTGGGCTGGCACACGGTGGCCAGCGGCGGCGTCAGCAGTTCGCCGATGGCCAGGCCGTCGAAGCCGACGATGGAGATGTCGTCCGGCACACGCACGCCGGCCTCGCGCAGCGCGCGCATGACGACCAGCGCGAGCAGGTCGTTGCCGCAGAACAGGGCGGTGGGGCGATTGCGCGGATCGGTCAGGCGCTGCAGCACGGGCGGCGGCAGGGTGTGTTCGTTGAAATCGACTTCCAGCGGGGCGTTCGGTGTCAGCCCGGCCTCCTCCAGCGCGTCGCAATAGCCCAGGTAGCGCTGCGCGGCGCGGTCGGACGCGGCCCGGTTGCCGGTGAGCATCAGCACGCGGCGATGACCTTGCGCCACCAGCAGTCGCACGCCGTCGCGCGCGGCGCGGTGGTTGTCCACCGACACGCAAGGGTGGGTGGCGCTGTGGTTGTAGACCAGCTGGTAGGGCACGCCCGAGCACGCCAGGGCGTCGAGCAGGGGATGGCCGGCGGCTTCGGCCACGGTGAGGATCAGCCCATCCACCCGCTGCGACAGCAGGGTGTCGATGGCATGGGCCTCGCGGCTGGCGTCGTAGCGGGTGGTCATCAGTAGCACGCGGTAGCCGCTGGCCGCGGCCGATTCCTCGATGCCCTGCATGCATTCGCCGAACACGGGGTTGAACACGTCGGGCAGGATCACGCCGATGAGTCGCGTGCGCACGCTGCGCAACTGGCGGCCCAGCAGATTGGGCCGGAAGCTCAGAGTCTGTACGGCGGCAAGCACGCGGTCGCGCGTGGATGGCCGCACCTTGGCGGGTTCGTTCAGGGCGCGCGACACGGTGGCGATGGAGGTGCCGGCCAGTTCGGCGACGTCGTGGATGGTGCTGGCCATCACGCCGCTTCGCGCAGCGATATGACCGGCCACGCGCGCTGGCGCGCCACCTGCGCCAGCACCGGATCCGGATCGACCGTGACCGGGTGGCGCACCGCTTCCAGCAGCGGCAGGTCATTGTGCGAATCGCTGTAGAACCAGCTCTGCTCCAGTCCGGCCAGCGAGGTGCCGAGCGCGGCCAGCGCGGCCTCGGCGTGCAGCACCTTGCCCGGTCCGAAGCACGGTGCGGGAAGGTGCCGGCCCGCGGCCGAGTCGGCGGCCAGCACGTGTTCGAAGCCGAGATGGCGCGCCACCGGCAGCACCAGGGCCTCGGGGCTGGCGCTGATCACCATGGTCAGCATGCCGTCGCGGCGCAGCGTGTCCAGCAACGCAGGTGCGCGCGGCGCCACGGCGGGGAGCAGGCGTTCACGGTTGAATGCCTCGCGGCAAGAGCGCAGGCGTTGCGGCTCGATGGATGCGTCCACGGCCTGGCGGAACGCATGCAGGCCGTGGAAATCGAGCCGGCCGGCGTGATAGTCGTGGATGAACGCCGCATGGCGCGCGAGCACGTCCTCGTCCAGCAGCCCATGCGCGTGCAGATAGTCGAACCAGAGCTGGTTGCTATCGGTGCATAGCAGGGTGTGATCCAGATCGAAAAAGGCGACGCGCATCGGTGATGCCCAGGATGTAAACCTTTTCATCCTAGGCGGCCGATATGTCGGTTTGATGACGTTCTAGCGGACTTCTCAGCGGCGGAAATGTACAGTCCGGACCGATCTCCGGCGCACCCAGCGCATGCGTCGTGGCATGCCGGAGTCAGGCGGCTTCAGCCAGGGCGTCGGCGTCCTCCCACCACGCCCTGGCTGGAGGCTGCGCAGCAGGGTTGCCGGGCGCGCGCCCGGCTTGCGGGCAGGAGAGGCAGGTGGTGCGGGGGTGCGCAAGGCCGGTGCGGCAAGCGCCCGGCCCTGCGGCTGGGGATGCGTTTACAGCGCGGCGAGTGCCGCCGCGTAGTTCGGCTCCTGGCCGATTTCGGGTACCAGCTCGGAATACAGCACCTTGTCGTGCTCGTCCAGCACCACCACGGCGCGCGCCGTGACGCCCACCAGCGGGCCGGTGGCGATTTTCACGCCATAGGCCTGCATGAAATCGGGGTTGCGAAAGGTGGACAGGGTGACGACGTTGTTCAACCCTTCGACGCTGCAGAAGCGGCTGGCGCCGAACGGCAGGTCGGCCGAGATCACCAGCACCACGGTGTTGTGCAGCTTGCTCGCATCGGCATTGAAATGCCGGGTCGATTGCGCGCAGGTGGGCGTGTCCAGCGAGGGCACGATGTTCAGCACCTTGCGCTTGCCGGCAAACGCATCCAGCCCGACGTCGGCCAGTTCCTTGTTGGTCAGCTTGAGCGCCGGCGCCTTGCTGCCCGGCTGCGGCAGGTGGCCATCGACCTGGATGTGGGAACCGTGAAGGGTGACTTGAGCCATGATTACTCCTGAGCGTGTGATGTGTGTCTGGGATGGTGCCGGCACGGAGCCGGCGCAGTGATGTGTGCTCGTCGTGTACTCGCCGCTTCAGCCAGCGCAGCGGGACAACAAGCACATTCATGGTAGACAGGAACCGCGTTTTTTGCCCGACCAGGGCATGCGCCCAAGCGAGGATGGCTATCGAACAAATCGCCTATCTCGCTGATTTAATGAGAGAAAGAAAAATAGATTTCCGAATATGCCCCCAAATATGCCCCCAGCAGAGCGATGCTGCCTGCTTCGCTCGTTCATAGGTTTTTCCCGAGCCAAAGCCTGCACGCTCAGCAGCGAGGTTGGCAGAGCGGCCCTCAAGTGGAGTGCGACAAATGTCGCTGTCCTCGACGGATTTCGGCTGGTACTGATTGCTCCCATGCCTTGCCGCCAGCCGTTCCTCGATGGCCTTGGCAATGGCAACGCGTTCGGAGACAGACGATTTGCTGTCAACTGCGCTGTCAACCACCCGTCTGTCAACCAGTGCGTCCGCCTTGGCGCGAATCCTTGCGCCGTTACTCCCGGCCCGCAAGCTGGCGCATCAATGCGCTGGCGCTGGCGAACAATTCCGGCTCCGGTTCCACATCCTTTCCCGTCAGCATCTTGGCTGTTGGCGACAGCGCAGCGCCGACCGATGCGAGCAATTCCACCGGCTCCAGGCCGATGTCCGCGCAGGTGGTGGTGTAGGCCGTCCAATACGCCTTGATGTTCGCCACGGCCTCGTTCGCGGCTTCCACCAGTCTCTCCGCTGCTTCCACATCAAACGCGCCGCCGTCCTGGTGGACGAGGATTCCCAGCGATGCCAGCCGACTGACGTAGAGCGTCACCGCCGGCTCGATGAACAGCGCCGTGTGCAGCGCCATCCGCTCGGCACAGTGCAGAAAACGCCAGAACTCAAGATCATGGGCTTTGTAGGTCGCCATTGGCGCGGTGTCCATCAATCGCGTGGTTTCCGCATCGTCGCGCCGGGACATGGCCGAGACCACGGCAACGACACGCGCAGCCGGGCCAAGGGTGGAATACAGCTTGTCGTTGATGCTCATGGCTTGGCCTTCGGGAGTTGCAGCTTCATGGCCCGCTCCAAGGCTTCGGTGCGCCGCTCGATTTCATGCACTTCGTAGATGCGAACCATCTGGCCCAGGACGTAGGCGAGCTTGGTTCCGGTTCCGGCTTCCAGGGTGCCGTCGCGCATGTCGTTGTAGACCTTGCCCATCTCCAGGCGGATGTCGTCGATGTTGTGCAGGCGGACTCGGTTTCGAGGAGGGGTAGGGGGCAGCACATCGCAAGCAACGATGCGTAGTTCAGGTGATTTCGATTTCGTCATGGCATCCCCTGCATGGCGAGCAACAACGATTCAGCACGCCCATCGTCCTTGATGCGCGTCAGGTGAGGGACTGAGCCGGGTAGAACGCGCTTGCAGGTGGCGATGCTCACGTCCTTGTCGGCACCGGCGGGAATGCCTGCGCGTCGTTTCCACACCGCAGGCTGCACAAGATCATGCGACAAGCCCAGCGCGGCCAGCACGCCAAGGATGCAGCCGAAGGTGTGGCCGAAGCTGAACGCGCCGACAGCGCCTTCTCCAGGCCGTGCGCCCACACGCTCCACCAGAACGAACGCCGGGCTGTGCTGGCGCAGGATGTCGGCAAGCGCAGCCGCATCGATTTGCCTGCGTCCCGTGCTGGTGGGCAGCACCGGCATGTCGTACACAGCAATGAAATGCTGGTTGCCGTCAATGAAGCCGATGGCTCCACCCAGGCCGGGATCGATGCCGCAGAGTACGCTCATGGTGTATCTCCCAGGTCAGCCAGCCAGCGGGCGAAAGTCTCCGCGTCCACAGTGCGGCGCGTGTGGTCGATATGGCGCTGCGCTGTATCGGCGTGCATTCGCGCCACGGCCTCAGCTTCGCGGGCATGCTTGCGGTGATGCAGGACAGCTTCACGGGCATTCGCCAGGCCGAAGGCTTGCCGGTCAGGACGTTGGACTTGCCGGATGATTTCGGCGGCCACGGCCATTGACGGCTTGTCGGCTTCCAGGGCGTCCTCGTCGTCGATAGCATCGTTTTTCGTTTGGACATTGCTGATTTGCGGTGTTCCAGGTGTTCCGGGTGTCCAAGCCAATGTTTCTGCGGGATTGGCCGGAACACATGCCGGTGTCCCGTGGTGTTCCGGTGTTCCAAAAAGCCTTGCGAATGCGAGTTCAAGCGCCATCATTGCCTCCCGGTTGAATGGCATAGACCCGCGTGCGCTGCCCATCAATGCGCATGAGGACTGCCGTCTTGCCGTCTGCGCCGGGTTTGGCAAGCATCCCTGCCTGGACCAGCGTCTGCGTTGCGGCCTTGAAGTCGAAACCCTTCAGCGCCTCGCGTAGTCCGTCTGGTGTGAACAGATACTCGCGGCCATCGGTGCCTGGACGCCACCATCCGGCCCGGTCTCGCACCATCATGTTGTGTGTCGCGTTCACATCCGAAAACCGAGAATCGCCATGCCGCGTGATGAACGCATTCACGGCTTCCACGATTTGATGCTGCTCTGCATTGGTTGCACCTCGATGGTCGCGCCATGCGTTGAACGCCACGATTGCTGCTTCAACAGCCGCGCCCGGCTCCCATCCGGTCAGCCCGTAGTCTGTGGCGAGTTCACCAGCCATGCCTATGAGAGCGAACCGAGCGGCGGCGCGCTTGATCTGCCCATCGCCACATGCATGGAACGCTTCAAGTGACTTCACACGCTCCCACAGCGCGGCCATGTCGGATGTGTCGCGTGTCAGCCGCTCCAGAAAAGCCCGGCCAGCATGCCCGTAGTGGGTCGCTGCGGCCTTCGCCAGCGCATCCGAGAACGAGGGGCCATCGGTGAAGTCGTGCAGGTCGTCCCAGGCTCCAAATTTGCGCGCAACTGGGATGTCCAACAAACGCACGCCATGCCCGGCCTTGGCCTTGATGCCACCCTCGGCCATTGCGGTGGCAACCGAGCGTTCACCACTGGAGAGGACGAATGTGCGCCACCGTGCCACGGCTCTAGCTGCGCCTGTGCGGGATGCGCGCTGCTTCCCTACGCCATTGCCGAGCGCGTAGATGATGGCTCCCACGTCTCGCGGGTCGGCTTGGTTGATCTCGTCGAGCACCAGCAGGCAATCGTTGGACTGTGATGCAGCGCCCTCCAGGCCGTTCGCCGTGCTGTTCCAACTGCGCTTGAACTTGTCGCCACCCCAGACCGAGCGGGCAGCTTCAACGCCGGTTGTCTTGCCGGTCGAACTATTGCCGACAAGATGAACCCCACCGCTTTCGGCGCGAACCAAATTCATGACGGGGCCAGCAAACGCAGCCGATAGCGCCAGCATCAAGACCGGGTTGCCCACGGCCATTGCTGCAACGCCATCGCGCCAGCCCTTGAGGGTGCCGCCCGTGCTGTACTCGCCATCGGTGTGGTCGCCAGACTGATAGGTCACTGCCGAAGCGCCGGGGCCGTAGCAGGCGTCGGGCAGGACGAACACCTTGCCGAGCCAGCCGGTTTGTGTAGCGCACGTCACGCGCTTTTCAGGAATGCGGGCTTGCAGGTAGCGCGCAAATTCCCGATGTCCGGCTGGGTCGATCATCACGCCCATTGCCAGCAGAGCGCCGCGCAGCTCATCGCCAGCGCCGCGCAGCAGTTCCATCGGCATGGCCCAGGTGCGCCACCGGCCTGCGGTGTTTTTGAACCTGAGCATGCGCCCATAGTTGTTGTCGCCCTGGTCGGCTGTGACGGCTTCCAGGTGCAGCGGCGAGCAAATCCACTGTTTTGTGAGGGTGGCCGGGGCTTCATCCTTGCCGGGCTTGATGCCGAAGTGCCAGACACCGGGCCTGAACTTTTCGCCATCCTCCAGCCAATCGTCGAACACGCGATAACAGGGCCGTTCAGCTTCCGGTGGAACACTTGGAACACCTGGAACACTTGCCGGTGTTCCGGCTGGAATGGCGCATTCATTGGGCTGGACACCCGGAACACCTGGAACATCTGATTTTGCAATGTCCGATGCAACATCTTCGATTTCGAGCAAATCAGGCATGGTGGGCCTCCAGGTAAACGGCAAGGTCGTTCATATCGGATGCCTCAATGGGAATGCCGGGCGGCCACACAGGACGGGCGAGCTTTGCGCCCACAGCAACGGCAGCAGCACGGGCCTTGGTGATGCCCGGATTGCCAGGGGTCAGCCTGTCGTCGTCGGCTACAACAACGATCTGCGCGGCTGGATATTTGCAACGAATGGCGAGCGCCACCGGCTCCAGATTTCCAGCGTCGATTGCAGCCAGGGTGCAGGCTCCGGGGAACTGTGACGATGCGGTCATGGCCGTGGCAAAGCCCTCGGCAATCACCACAATGGGCGCAGGCAGCGAACCGGCCACGAGGATGAAGTGCCCACGCTTTGCGCCGCCGCTCAAGAGCTTTTTCGTGCCATCCGTCCCGATGTATTGCAGCGACTTGGTGACGCCGTTCACATCGATGATGTTGAGCACCAGCAGATCACCAGACTGCCGTGCATAACCCGGTTCGATGCGTTTGCGAACCAAGTAAGGATGCTCCGCCGTTGCGGGTTTTGCCTTGGCCCAAAGCATCGATGCACGCTCGGCAGCGGCTTGATGTTCGGCTTCCCGCTGGCGCTGGGCTTCGGCCTTGGCCTGCCGCACTTGCGAGTAGTGGGCGTCTTTCTCGGCTCGGCTCATGCGCGCCGTGGATGTAGAACTCCAGGTGCATGACGCGCCCGTCTTCCAGCTTCCAGCGACTCCGAACTGCTCGCGCAGCGCGGCCCAGCCGCTCTTGGAACCGGGCTTGTCGCTGGCGACTTGAAAGCGGCGCAGGACGCCATCGGCAACGATCACGCCAGGGTCGGCAGGCTCGATGCCAGCGCTGCGCATCTGCTCCAACAGCCCGATGACGGGATTCACTGCCGGGGCCATCGCCAGCAGTGCGGCGCGGGTTCGCGCTGGCGTGACTCGGTCAGGGTGGTTGCGGGCCATCATGGCTTCACCCCGCAAGCGAAGGCCACGGCCAGCAGGCGATGCGCGAAGCGGCGCAACTTGGACAGCACGCGGGCGGCCATCAAAGCGCCTCCAGCGCGGCCAGAATGTCGCCAGCACGCCAGAATGACGCGGCGCCGATCTTGCGGGGCTTCGGGAGTTTGCCCTCGGCAATCAGTTCATAGAACCGCGTGTTGCCGACTGCGAGTAACGGAGCAGTGCCGTTGGTGCCGATGATCTGCGCCTTGCGGATCAGGGCGTCCGGGTGAATCTGCGCCGTTGCTGGTGCAACGGTTGCGGGCGAACGCTTGCGGGTAACTTGAGGATTCATGCGGGCCTCCGTGGTTGGATGCCTCGCATTTCAAAACCGCGCCGCTCGAAAGTCTGCCCGTAAATCAGCGCATTTATGGACAGCCGGTTAGCTTCTTGCGCAGCGCCTCAAGCTGGGCGTCCATCTTATGTATCTGCTTGCGAATTTCCGGGGGTAGCATCGCGTCGGCCTGTTCCCTTTGAATCGCGGCGGATTCCGCACGCCAGGCGTCAAGCAAAGCGTCCATCCGCTCGCGTTGCACGTTTCTTGGCTGGCTGGCCTCTTGCCGTAACTGATCTTCTATGCGTGCCCACTCTTCTAGCTGCTTGGCCCATGCTGCGCGCCATTTGACGTGCCATCGCTTGAGCGTGCTGCGTTCGGGCGGCTCAAGCATGACGGCGGCTAGTTGTCCCATGACAATGCCCAGGGATTCCTCTGGCTTCTTTCCTTTGTCGATTTCTTGTTGAACGCGCTGGCCCCACCATCGCCACATCTCAGGCGGGTAGGCGTGCGGCTTGCCCTTGGCGCGCTTCAATCCAAGCTGTTGCAGCAGCTTGGCGGGGTCTCCATCGGCTGCTTGAATGGCGTCGCCCAGCCATCTTGCAAGGCCGGGGCGCAGCGGGTTGTCTGCCTCAAGCTGGCATTGAATTTCGCGTAGGTTGTCCCAGGGGTCGGAACTCAGCGGGGTGAAGTCCGTCCCGCCATATGGGTTGGTTCCCATCTCATGCCCTTTCGCGTGTCCTTCAATGGGTGCCCGGCCAGCCCGTGAAAGGAACGGGTTTTCAGCACTGCGGATCAGGCAGCACCTAGGAGACTGTCGGACTTTGCGGTCTTCCGGATGAAGACGCTATCCGAGACAATTGCTGCTGCACAACCGAGAGCCCGAGCCGATGAGCCGCTTCGTCCCTGTTGACCGAGACACCGCATATCTGTTGCCACCGTCGGTGGACGAATGGCTGCCCACTGATCACTTGGCGCGCTTCGTGGTCGAAGTCATCGAGCAGCTTGATCTGGGCGATCTGGCCCGACAGTACGCAGGCCGGGGCTCGGCGGCGCACCATCCGGCGGTGCTGCTGGGCCTGCTGATCTACGGCTACGCCAACGGCGTGCACTCCAGCCGCAAGATCGAGCGGGCGACCTACGACTCGGTGGCGTTCCGCTTTGTTGCGGCCAATACCCACCCCGATCACGACACGCTGGCGACGTTCCGCCGCCGCTTCTTGAAGGAGGTGGAGGCACTGTTCGTGCAGGTGCTGGTTCTGGCGCGCGAGATGAAGCTGCTCAAGCTCGGACACATCGCGCTGGATGGCACCAAGATCGACGCCAACGCCAGCAAGCACAAGGCCTTGTCGTGGGCTCATGCCAACAAGATCGAGGCGCAGCTGCGCCAGGAAGTACAAACGCTGCTGGCGCTGGCAGAGAACAGCGACCGCGCGACGGTACCCGACGGCATGGATGTGCCGGCGGAGATCGCCCTGCGTGCAGATCGCTTGAGCGCAATCGCGCAGGCCAAGGCCAAGATCGAGCAGCGCGCCAGCGAACGCCATCAGGTCGAGCAGCAGGAGTACGAGGCCAAGACCGCCAAGCGCCAAGCCCAGCGCGAGGCGGGCAAGAAGCCGCGCGGCAAGGACCCTGAGCCGCCAGAGGCCGGCCCCCGGAGCAGCGATCAGGTCAACCTCACGGATGAAGAGTCGCGCATCATGCCCGTGTCGGGTGGGGGCTTCGAGCAAAGCTACAACGCACAAGCCGGCGTGGACATCGCGACGATGATGGTGATCACCCAGCATGTGAGCCAGGCATCCAACGACAAGCGCGAAGTTGTGCCTACGCTGCAGCAGATCCAAGCGTTACCCGCGGTGCTGGGCGAGGTGCACACGCTCATCACGGACAACGGCTTCTTCAGCCAAGCCAACGTGATCGCGTGCAACGACGCGGGTATCGAGCCGCTGCTGGCGCTCAAGCGGGAGTCGCATCACACGCCGGTGATGGGGCGCTTTGCACCCGATGTGCCCGAGCCCCAGACGACGGATCCGCTCGTGCAGATGGCACACCGCCTGGGCACGCAAGCAGGCCGAGCCCTGTACGGCCTGCGCAAGCAGACAGTGGAGCCGGTGTTCGGCATCATCAAGCAAGTGATGGGTTGGCGCCAGATGAGCATGCGCGGGCTGGCCAAGGCACAAGGCGAATGGAGCTTGGTGACCATGGCTTGGAACATCAAGCGCATGCACGTCCTGCGAGCCGCGTGAGGGCAATAGTGCGCCCCGACCACGCCAAAACCGAGTCCCCAGGCCGCCCCATGTGCCCTCACAGTGTCTCGCCAACCATCGAGAGCGTTCGATCAGCGCGCCGCTGTCAAAAAAAACGCGTCGCACTGATCAATCGGATTCGCTCGGGTTCAAGTCCGACAGCCTCCTAGGCCGGGCGAACTTGTTCAGCCGCGATGCACACCCAGCTTCAAGCCCGTGGCCTGCATGACGGCGAGCAGCGTCTTGATGGTCGGGTTGCCCTTCGGAGACAGCGCGCGGTACAGGCTCTCGCGCTGCACCCCCGCTGTTCGGGCCACCTTGGCCATGCCCTGGGCCTCGGCAACGTGTCGCAGGGCAAGCAGCAGGGCTTCGCGGCCACCTGGCTGCTCGGCTTCATCAAGCGCGGCAGCGAGGTAATCCTCAATGAAAGCCGGATCGTCGCGCAGCATCTCGATGACGGCGTCATCGTGCGGGCGGTGTGGTGCTGGTTTGCTCATTTCGAACTCCTTTGTTGCCAGTCGCGCCAGTAGGCCTGCGCGGTGCGGATGTCAGCCTTCTGTGTCCGCTTGTCGCCACCGACGAGCAGCAGCACCAGCTCGGCACCGGAGCGGCCGCAATACACGCGGTAGCCAGGCCCGTAGTCGATGCGCAGCTCGAGCACACCCTCGCCAACTCCCTTGAAATCACCCAAATTGCCGGTGAGGATCAACCGGTTGGTGCGGGCCAACACGCGCGCCTGAGCCTGCCTATCGGCCAGCCCCCGTAGCCATCGATCGAAGGGATCGGCACCTTCCGGGGTCTGATAGTGCAGGACGCGCATGGGCCGTATGTGTGAATTATAGGTTACGGTTTTACTTTGGATCGTGTGCGCTGGCCATGTGCCGTCATCTAGGCCGGTCAACTCACGCTGCGCCGCGAATCGGGATGATGTCGGCACCTGCTTTCAGCTTGTCCAGGTAGTCGCTCCAGTCCTGCATCATCTTGCGCCGGGTGGCGATGAACCGGGTGCGGTTGTACGCGGTGCCCAGGCTGTCCGGCACGGCATGGGCAAGCTGGTGTTCGATCACGGCAGGCTCATAGCCCAGGCGCTCATGCAGGAACGTCTGCGCCACTGAGCGCCAGCCGTGGCCGGTGAGCTCCGTCTTGGTGTCGATTCCCAGGCGTCGATACGCCGCATTGATGGCTGCATCGCTCATGGGCTGGGTGGGCGTGCGTCCGCCGATGAAAACCCAGCCAGCAGGCAGGTGGCCGGTGAGCAAATGCAGATCAGCCAGCAGCGCCACGGCCTGAGTGGACAAGGGAACCAGGTGTTCCGTGCCCGTCTTGGACACGACGTAGCGCCATTCCGCTGTCTCCAGATTCACTTGCTCCCACTTCATCGTCCGCAGTTCGCCTGGCCTGCAAAAGAGCATCGGCAGCAGCTTGATGGCAGCAGCGACGACCGGGCCGCCCTTGAAGGCGTCCAGGGAACGCAGGATGGCGCCCACGGCGGCGGGATCATCGGCAGGTGAGGCCATGTGCTGAGGAACGTAGGCGGGCAGCGCGCCGCGCAGGGCAGAGGTGGGATCGTGGGTCGCTCGGCCCGTGAGGATGGCATAGCGAATCACCTGTCCGATGTTCTGTTGTGCGCGGTGAGCGGTTTCGAGCACGCCACGGGCATCGATGCGCCGCAGGACGGCCAGGATGTCGGGCGCGGTGATTTCGGCAACGGGGCGACGGCCCAGGTAGGGAAACACGTCGCGCTCCAGGCGGCGGACAACCTTGTCCCGATGGCTGGCGGCCTTGGTGGAGAGGTGGCGCTCGATCCAGTCGCGTGCGACGACCTCGAATGAATCGGCGGCCAGGGCAAAGGCGCGTGCTTTCTCGGCTTGCTTGACGGCTCCGGGATCACGGCCAGCGGCAAGGTGGGCGCGGGCTTCGTCGCGTCGATCACGGGCGAGCTTCAAGCTGACTTCGGGATAGACCCCCAGCGCCAGCACCTTTTCTGCCCCCAGGAAGCGATACTTCAAGCGCCAGTATTTCGAGCCGTTCGGGTGGATTAGCAGGAACAGCCCCTTCTCGTCGCCTAGCTTGTACTGGCGCTCCGCAGGCTTGGCGTTGCGGATGGCGGTGTCTGTCAGGGGCATGGTGGGCTTCCAGGCGGTTTCTATCCCCTAGGAGACTGTCGGACTTTGCGGTCTTCCGGATGAAGACGCTATCCGAGACAATTGCTGCTGCACAACCGAGAGCCCGAGCCGATGAGCCGCTTCGTCCCTGTTGACCGAGACACCGCATATCTGTTGCCACCGTCGGTGGACGAATGGCTGCCCACTGATCACTTGGCGCGCTTCGTGGTCGAAGTCATCGAGCAGCTTGATCTGGGCGATCTGGCCCGACAGTACGCAGGCCGGGGCTCGGCGGCGCACCATCCGGCGGTGCTGCTGGGCCTGCTGATCTACGGCTACGCCAACGGCGTGCACTCCAGCCGCAAGATCGAGCGGGCGACCTACGACTCGGTGGCGTTCCGCTTTGTTGCGGCCAATACCCACCCCGATCACGACACGCTGGCGACGTTCCGCCGCCGCTTCTTGAAGGAGGTGGAGGCACTGTTCGTGCAGGTGCTGGTTCTGGCGCGCGAGATGAAGCTGCTCAAGCTCGGACACATCGCGCTGGATGGCACCAAGATCGACGCCAACGCCAGCAAGCACAAGGCCTTGTCGTGGGCTCATGCCAACAAGATCGAGGCGCAGCTGCGCCAGGAAGTACAAACGCTGCTGGCGCTGGCAGAGAACAGCGACCGCGCGACGGTACCCGACGGCATGGATGTGCCGGCGGAGATCGCCCTGCGTGCAGATCGCTTGAGCGCAATCGCGCAGGCCAAGGCCAAGATCGAGCAGCGCGCCAGCGAACGCCATCAGGTCGAGCAGCAGGAGTACGAGGCCAAGACCGCCAAGCGCCAAGCCCAGCGCGAGGCGGGCAAGAAGCCGCGCGGCAAGGACCCTGAGCCGCCAGAGGCCGGCCCCCGGAGCAGCGATCAGGTCAACCTCACGGATGAAGAGTCGCGCATCATGCCCGTGTCGGGTGGGGGCTTCGAGCAAAGCTACAACGCACAAGCCGGCGTGGACATCGCGACGATGATGGTGATCACCCAGCATGTGAGCCAGGCATCCAACGACAAGCGCGAAGTTGTGCCTACGCTGCAGCAGATCCAAGCGTTACCCGCGGTGCTGGGCGAGGTGCACACGCTCATCACGGACAACGGCTTCTTCAGCCAAGCCAACGTGATCGCGTGCAACGACGCGGGTATCGAGCCGCTGCTGGCGCTCAAGCGGGAGTCGCATCACACGCCGGTGATGGGGCGCTTTGCACCCGATGTGCCCGAGCCCCAGACGACGGATCCGCTCGTGCAGATGGCACACCGCCTGGGCACGCAAGCAGGCCGAGCCCTGTACGGCCTGCGCAAGCAGACAGTGGAGCCGGTGTTCGGCATCATCAAGCAAGTGATGGGTTGGCGCCAGATGAGCATGCGCGGGCTGGCCAAGGCACAAGGCGAATGGAGCTTGGTGACCATGGCTTGGAACATCAAGCGCATGCACGTCCTGCGAGCCGCGTGAGGGCAATAGTGCGCCCCGACCACGCCAAAACCGAGTCCCCAGGCCGCCCCATGTGCCCTCACAGTGTCTCGCCAACCATCGAGAGCGTTCGATCAGCGCGCCGCTGTCAAAAAAAACGCGTCGCACTGATCAATCGGATTCGCTCGGGTTCAAGTCCGACAGCCTCCTAGCTTTGGGTATACCACCGCTTTATAGCCCCGTGTATCCCCGGCTGTCAACGCACCCCTGCGCACGGCCAGGAATGAAAAAAGGCCGTAAAGCCTTGATTTCTCTGAGCTTTACGGCCTTCTATGAACACTGGCGAACTGGTTGTTGGTGGAGAGGAGGAGGCTCGACCAGAATGCCATTTTAAGTAATTGATTAGACTAGAGAAATTTCTCTATGACCTCAAAAGTACAACGCTTTGTACAACAAACTCCGCGACGTTTTCACTCTAGCATAAGAGTCAGTTCGAGGGATAGGAAAACAATCGAATTGCCGAAGCTCCTTCGCCCGAACCACCCATCCACTCGGGTGACATCAGACTTCATCTTGGAACGGCTTGCAGGCTAGTTAGCACAGCTCATCTTGGAGCCCGCCGGCCTCGCCACCACCCACCGCGCTTTTCCTTGGCATCAGCACCGGACCGTCCACCTCCAGGCCATGTGGAACGCGTTCCACGACATAGCCGTCCATGATGCCAAGGGCCTATTGATTTCAGCGGAGCGGTTGGTGGCGGGCGAGCATCGCCTCTAGGTCCTCGCAGAATTCGTAGCGCTGGGTGATGACGTCGCGCGGCGCATGGGGCTTGGTGCGGCCCGGCTCCAGGTAGAGGGCGATGAACGAGGGCGGGATGGTGATTTGGGATTCGTCGGTCATGGTTCGGTGGTCAGCAAGCCCGCGAGCATCGTGGCTCAGCCGAAGCCCGAGTCTTGCAGCGCCAGCAGCTTTGCATAATTGCCGCAGTGGTGCTGCCACAGTGGGTCCGTCTCCTCCTCGGGGGACGCATAGCCACGCAGGGAGTACAGGCGACCGCACTGCACAAAGTTCATGTAAGCCGCTGAGTCATCGGCGGTTCCATCTGACAAAAACAGTCCGTCAATGTGGGCACCCAAGTAATCCGTCGCGCACTCGGCGGCGAATTGGGCGACATCGCCGATAGCAATCCGTCCCGCTTGCGCGGCCTTGCCAAGCAGGTTGGCCATCTCCAGCAAGACAGGGTGCTTGGCGGCAAGATAGGGGTCGATGGGATTGTTGGTGACTTCGTCGGGCAGGTCGACCGTGAGTGGAACCTGCGGCACCCAGTCGCGGTTGTTGTTCAGGCACAGTGCCAAACCCTGATTGCCGGCAATCTGCGCGTAGTCATGCCCGAACTGCCAGTTCCCCGGCTTGGGCTGCGCGAAGACATAGGACTTGTACTGGAAGCTCTTGGGCTTGATGGCGTCGGCGAGCGGGCCTGTGGCATCGGTGGATGCATGCAGCAACATGGCATGGAGCAAGGTCGCGATGGCCGCGCCTTGGCTGTGACCGGTAATCAAAATCTTGCTGCCAGTCGGCAATCCAAGCAGGTACTTCAGGATGCCAAGGTCGTTGTGGAACATCAGGATGGCCGTGCCCCAGATGAATCCCAAGTGCACGGCGGCGTCGGCAGCATTACCGCTGGACACCATTGCCAGGGGCAGGCAGCGCGATGTGCCATCGGGTGCGTTCACCGACAGCGCACTGTTGGCGCGTATCGACGTGGCGAGCACGTCGTCCAGAATGCTGCTGGCCGAATGCACTGTACCGCGGATGACCACGGCATAGAGTTGCTCGTCCTGGAGGCTCTTCCAAGCCGCCCAGGCGTTGTCGAAGGGTCCCATGCCTTGGATGGGCTGCCGTGTGCCGTCAGCGAGTTCACGGGTTTCCATGCGCGCCGGGTCCGATTGCCGACAATCAAATTGCGGAGACCACGCGCTCGAGATATCGGGCGGACTTTGCCCAATCAGGCCCGTGCCATTGAGCTGCATGCAAAGGTTGACTGCATCAGTCGCTTCAGCAGCTGAGAAACCCGCAAGGAATGCCATGATTCACCTCCCAATTCTTGTGGCTGAGTTCCACGTCAGGCATCAGCCTATGGGCGCCCGACATCAAAGCGTCCAGCCATCACAGCCCGCGGTCTGCCCTGAGGGCACGATGTGGAATCACAGCTGAAAAAGGCTAGCACTGGTTATGTTGATAGTCCATTGCGCTTTGTGGTCTACGTCCGAAGGCGCCTATTTCTGCCCCATTCGGGTGAACAACTCCAACATCGGATGAGGCAGACCCTCGTCCTTCACCATGCCGTCTGTAGCCGGCCGGAACAGCGGTGCAAGAACGAGCTTTCGGTCTTCGTCCGACGGCATTTTTTTGCCCTCCAGCAGCGCTAGATAGGTCATGACCATGGTGACGCGCTCCTCCGCGTCTGTGGCTAGGTGGGAGTGGCTTAGGAACATACGCGCGACCATCCGTACGGCCCAAATCGCAACGACGCCGATTAGCACCGGCGCAGCCACCTTCCATGTGTCCGGCTTACCCTGGCTCAGCGTGGAGAAAACATGTTCCGTGAGCCACACAAGTCCGATTGCTAGAACCGCCATCGAGCCAAACATCCACCAAATCAGGTCACTAGCTTTCCTCTCGTGTTTAGTTGCCTTCGTCCGCCAGTACTCGACGGGGCCACGTAGCGTCATGGCTTCGAGAAAAGTCGTTCGCAGCGCTTCCATTTCGCTTTCGTGCTTCACAAGCGCTTCCTCGTGCGCCCTCTTACTTTCCGCAAGCATGGTTTCGAAATCCTGCTTTTGGACGGTTTTCGCCTCAGCAACCGCTGCAGCTGTCTCCGTGAAATCACGGTGGAGCTGCTCGACAGCGGCCCTCTTCTCACCCTGCGGCAGCAACCGGAAACGGCCAAGGGGACGACCTTCGTGTCGCTGGAGGACGAGACCGGTGTCGTGCAGGTGATTTGCTGGAAGGGGCTCAGGCAGCGGCAACGCGCGGTGCTGTTGCGGTCGAGGCTGTTGGCGGTGGCCGGGACGTGGCAGCGCGAGGGCAATACCGCCAGCCTCATCGCCGGGCACATGGAGGATTTGACGCCGTTGCTGGGCAGGCTGGCCACGCGCGGGCGGGAGTTTCGGTGAGCTGTGAGCGCTCTTTGTCCGGATGTGACAGTTCCGACTGGTCAGCAACACATGCGCCCAAGGATGCATCGTCGTCGGCATGGTGGTCAATGACACGGCTGGCTCGGCAGCCGCCAGGCATGCAACCCATTCCGACTTGCGAACCATGCCGCGGAGCAGGCAATTCTGGATGGCTGGAAGGATTCAGTGAAGAACAGTTCAACAGCCCCGACGCGCCCCCCTGGTTCCGCTCCCCGGCGCCCCCAGGAAGCGAGAAATAACTGGCAGTTAATGATTATCTACATCCAGTTAATTCGCCTCGTCACACCACCCACCACGTCGCGCAAGATAGCCGATTTTTCTTGACTCAATACTCTGAATGGCGTAGAATGTCTTTTCGTTGGATGAGGTCAAGAAATCACCTGCCGCTTGCAGCCAGACTGGCCAAGGCAAAGAGTCGAATTTGTAGTCCAACGCAGGTTCACCGAAAGGTCGAGAGAGAGCTTCTGGTTCTCGAGGGGGCCTTAGCCGAAGAGGCTAAAACGCGCATCCGTAACGCAAGCCACGCTGCGCTCCTGGTAAGTAAAGCAATAGACGGAAACCGTCAAAGGAGTCATTTGATGCATACAGTTCCATCCTAGTCAAACCGCCCGGCCTCGAAGCGGGTGGCCTCGGGCATTGCCCATTCCATTTGTTCCTTTGCGCAGACTAAAAAGGTCTGCTTCTGGCGGAGCTTTGCCGAACATTATTGCGGCGAATATAAAAAACCTTCCAGTCGCGCCTCTCAGTTTCGCGAGCAGCATATCTAGAATTGATTTAGGCCGCCAGGGTCGATACCTTGGCGGTCGCGGAGAAATATTGTCATGACAATGAGTTCAAAAAACAGAAAGAACCGCCTTAAGGCGAATGGCGGGAATAATAGAGCCGCTTTCTACAAAATGCGCGTCGAATGTCAAATGGATGCGGCGCTCATCCACGCAGTCTTGGCTCGCTGGCTGAAGCACTGGTCACAGCAATCTGAGCAGGCTCGTGTGAATGGCCTTGCGGTCAGTCTGCCCGGGGTCGTGGTGGAATTTCAGCTTTCCCCGGATGGACCCACCGAACCCACGTTGCGGTGGTTGTTGGAGACACTGCCGAATGTGCATGTGGCCCGTGAAACCCTTGCGCCGTTGCACGCATACACCGGGGAGCGCTTGAAAGCCAAGCGTTTCGATACCTCGACGCAGCCCCCGGAAGACACCCATGCGCAGGCGCTCATCGAGTCTGCCGACAGCTATCTGCGTGTCCTGCAACTGGAGCACGAACGTATGGCGTTCGTCTGCGACGCTCTGCAGAAGGCGCCAGCTCAAGGCTCAAGCGCGGACGGCCCTGGCTGGGTCAACATGATGAAGCACAAGGAAAGTGGCTTGGTCACGATAAGCCGCGTCGAAGCGCTCGGGGGAGACTCGGAGCGGCTCATTTGCGGCATGTCGCAAGTTCATGCCCGTGAGTTGACGATGGGGGTCTGAGCCATGAGCAAGAACAAACAACGCCGCGCGCGGTCGCTGCAACCGCGCATCGCGCGCGTCAGGTTGTTAGGGCCGAGCTGGATTGCGCAAACCGACGACCCCGACTTTGCGTGGGAGGTTCCGCGTCGGAGTGTCGAAATCAACATCAACGACGCGGTGGCCCCAAAGCTCACCCAGGTCGGAGGCCTCGAAGACTATTCCACGGCGTTCTATTGCGACCCCATGGGACGCATGTATGCGGTCCTCGGACTCGTTGCGGCGCGGAGGTTGATTGTCGTCGCGGTTCCGGCGCAGGACGAGCACGGCAAGCGGTGGCTCGAGGAGAGCGCCCAGTATGGAGATTTCGCCATCAACGTGCGGTGTCCCAGTCATGGCGTGAGTACCACCGTGTACTTCGACAACAAGAGGAGCAGAGAACAGGATGCCCGGTACAACGAGCTCTTCGTGGAGGCTATCCGCCGAGCGGTTGATGAGCGGCCGCAGCCCGTAGGGGCACTCGAGGACATGGCTGGGGTGCTAACCGACGCGCTCGCCCGCCCTCATCTCGGCAGGGGTCTGAACGGCGTGCACTTCTTCTCACCGGACTGCTTCGTGCCGTGACCTCACATCATCCCTGGCGCTGCGGCGCCAGGGACCCGCTTGCAGTAGGTCTGGCTGGACGGCAACGCCAGCGGTCAATCCATTGAGGACAGCTGCTGCCACCAAGGGCTGCAACTGTCCAGCGAAGTGGCGCGATAAATATGCGCGCTACACATCATGGCTCTCATACAGAGGGCCTTCTATCTCAACATTCACCCTTTCAAGGAAAGATGATGAACAACACGTCTTCAAACAACACTCCCGAGCGCCTTACCGTGACTATCACACAAGCCGCTCTGAACACATCGGCGCTCCCCAACGGCAGCAAGCACTTCATGTCCTCGGACACGGTCAGCGACCATGTCAACGAGGCCTTGGACTACTTGGATGAACACACCGCGCCGATGGGGCTGACCGAGGCCGACGCGATGCTTGTCGCGACTGGGCGTCTGAACTGGCTACTCAAGGCGGTTCGCCCCAGCCTGAGCGACACCTTCACCGCGGATGAAATCAGGCAGCTTGGAACGTGCCTGGGAGCAGGCCCGGTCTCCTCCCCTGACATCAGCAACCTGCCCGGCGTGGTGCTGGATGACCTGGGTATCGAGCCCGATGCGTACGCGTCCACGTCCGTCGCACCGCTCGTTGACAAGCTGCAGGCATTGAACGCGCTTGAACGACTGGCGCTCGCGGATGCGATTGACAGGGTGTGTTACTGCGCGACGGACGCGGTGCTGCCCATCAGCGAGGGCTTCGCCAAGCTGGGCATCACGCTTCTCGAGAACTCCTGACCGTCAGCCGAAGCGGACGCCGGCAGCGCCGCGGCGCAGCCGGCGTCCGCGCGCTCTCGTGGCGACGTCGTAGGGGCTTCGCGCATCAACGCGAGCGCTAAATGCCTCAAGACTCCCCGAGGGGTCCCTTATCACAATCTATCTGGAGAAATCTATGAACCAAACTATCGAACTCACCGCAACCCGCGAGGCCGTCCTGCGCTATTTCCCGAACCGGCAGGTGACGTCCGCGGTCTCGAGGGCATCGTTCCCCATCGACCCTAAGAACTGTGCGTCCGAATTGGGTCAATGGCTTGCCACGCAAGTGTCGACCACCCATGTCGAGGACGATGCGTCACACTGCGAGGTTGTCTTGCCTTACACGGAGGCCGGGCTGTTCTTCAAGGAGTGGGGAGACGTTCTGCTGCGTCAGACGAGCCCTCACACGCAGGCCGACGTGGAAAAAACCCTCAATGACTTGAGTCGCGCGATTGAAAACCTGCGCTCGGTCTTGAGGTGCCTTCCCAAACAGACTCTCTTGTGTCAACGCAAAGTCCTGTACTCCTGGCCCGTTTTCGGTGAGCGGACGACGGCCAGGATGACGCCGGAGGCGTACTTTGACTACTGCGCGCAGGACATCCTGAGCACCGGCGGGGTCATCGCCTATGCGGGGTTGGACAAGACGCCTCTTCCTGAAAACTTGGCTCGAACCATGGCGCAGGGTGCCGGCTTGGCCCTCCTTAACAAGGGCTCACCCCGGCCAGTTGCAGCGTGATGGTCGACTGGGTAATGGGCACGACCGAGCTGAGCTGCGCTTGCCCCTCCCGTCGACGACGGGGCGGCAGGGGCTGGCAACGCGCCCCGACCGGCTCTAGCACTTGCACCGCAGCTGCAATAGTTCAGCGTCGGCCGCGCCAGTAACGCGCCAGCCTCGCCACCCTCCACCTCGCTTTTGCTTGGCAGAAAAAGTGGAGCGCCCCGCCGCCAAGTCCCATTGGTTTGCACCCCTCACGACGCGTCTGGATTTGGTTTCAGCGACGTGGTCGGTGAGCATGGTGGCCGGGGAGTGCAAGAGCTCGTGGCTGGTCTCGTTTCGGCGCCGGCCGAGCATACATGCCGCTGGAGCGTGATATTGCTCGGCGCGTCGCGGAAAATTTACAAATACTTCCAGATGTCGGATGCAGGCTCAGTGAGTCGCCCCTGGCGCATCCATACGAGCGCTTGCGCTTTCCCAAAGTCCTCTGAGGCTTCCCAGAAATCCATGTCCAACGGCCCAGTATCTGCACTCTTCTTGGCACGAATCCGTTCCCGGCGCGCCAAGATGTCTTCTTTGGTCACCTTCTTTGTCGATTTTCCTATTTTGTCGGCTATTTTCAGCAACTTGAGTCTGTCGAATTTATCCAGACTCTTCGCCGAGAACTCACGTCTGGCGCCGTTGTAGGTGGTCACACGCGCGAGCGCCTTGAAGTGGGTTACCGGGAGCAACTCAGCCGCGGTGACTACAAAATCCGGCTGGTATAGCTTGACCTTGAGCTTTCCGTTCGTCCGCTCGCAGAACATTGCGGCAAACTCAAAGAGACTTTTTCTTTCCACCTGGGCTTCGAACGCTTCCTCGGCTTCGACCTGAAGTTCGAATTGACGCTTGCCGTGCACGAGTCGCTCGACTTCGACTTCGAGCGACTCGACTTCCAAATTGGCAACAAAACTTGGCAATTCCCGAGATTTCGGTCCCCGCACGCGAAGCGTTTCAGGCCAGCTGCCGCCAGGATGGCGAATTTCGAAAAAACTGAAGAGTCTGGAGGATTGCTCGAGAAGGGTTCCAAGCGCTGCCAGCTGTTGTGGGGTGGCGGTTCCTCTGGCGACGGTGATGTAGCCTGGATAAGTGGTGATGGCGAAAAGGTCTTGCGGAATCGGATGGGTCATCATGGTGCTGTCTATTGCTTGCGTTGAGGGTTGAGCGTGATGGAGAACGACGTTCCCATCGTTCTCACAACGCATAGCAACCCCTTTTATGCACCGACCTTCGCGTCGACGTCCCAGCTTCAACTACACCCGACGCTCAAGAGCCCCTTCTTGGTAAGGCACCAGGCCGCCGGATGGGCCGTGATGCCTTGCAGGTTAGAAATCTTGCCAAATGCTCTGCAATCCGGTCATTCAGGATGATGAATGGATTCAGCCAGGTCCTGCGCCTTGCCTGATTTTGGCGCGCAGAGCATCGAAATACGCGTCGTCGGCACGACCCGCCCTCCCGGACGCGGCACCGGCCAGCAGAAGACCACGCAGGTGCTGGCAGTCTTGCTCTTTGCGGATGAGCTCCCGCACGAACTCACTGGGCGAGCCGTACCTGCCGGCGGCAACCTGTGCCTCGACAAAATCCTTGAGCTCATCAGGCAGCGAGATGTTCATGGTGCTTATCTTGCGACGGGTTGAGGGTGGAACGGCTGCGGTGCCATGCTTCGCGGCTCCATGGACTGTGGGTATGGCGGCGCTGCCTATTGACTGGGCCTGGTTTCTTGTTTCCCAAACGCCCGATAAACCTGCCTTGCCAGCATCCCCATCATCGCCGTGAAGACGCGCTCGTCTTTGAGCAACTGACCTGCAATAGCGTTGTGCCCATCCTGGCTGTCAATGATGGCGTCGGTCATGATGTCCTTGAAGTCGCCCATGGCCAGCGGTGGCTCGGCGAAGTTGCGCCAACCCCGTCTCATACCACCCACTCCGCCGACAGCATCTCCGCCTGCCGTAGCACCGTCTCGGTTGCCTCCTCCTGCTTGTCCGGCGGATACTTGTAACGGCGTAACAGCGTCTTGACCATCACCCGAATGCTTGCCCGCACCGCGTCGCGCACGGACCAATCGACGGTTACAGAGTTACGCAGTTTCAGCGTCAGCTCGACCGCAATTTTTTTCAGGGTCTCGTCGCCGAGTTCCCGCACCGCCGACTCGTTGGCGGCCAGCGCGTCGTAGAACGCCCGCTCCTCGGGACTCAGCCCCAGCGCGGCGCCCCTGATGGCCTCCTGCTGGAACTGCTTGGCCATCGCAATCAGTTCCTCGATGACCTGGGCCGTCTCGATGGCGCGGTTGCGGTAGCGCTTGAGGCTTTCCTGAAGCAATTCGCTGTACTTGGCCGCCTTGACCACATTGGTCTTGAATCGGGTCTTGATGTCATCCTTGAGCAGGCGCTCCAGCAGCTCCACCGCCAGATTGCGCTCCTTCATGTGCCGCACGTCGTCGAGGAACTCCTCGGACAGAATGCCGATATCCGGTTTGTTCAACCCGGCCGCCTGGAAGATGTCGACGACCTCGGCGCTGACCACGGCCTTGCTCAGAATCTGCCGCAGCGCGTGGTCCTTCTGCTCGTCGCTGAGCTTCTTGTCCTGGGTGGTGTGCTTGGTCAGGGCGGCCTTGACCGCCTGCAGGAATGCCAGTTCGTCCCGGTACCCAAGAGCCTCGTCAAGGGTGCAACACAGCGCGAACGCCTTGGTGGCCGACAGGACGGCGTCGGCAAAGCGCTTCTTGCCTTCATCCTGGCCCAGGATATGGTTGGCCACCTTGGGCAGCAACTGCCAGGCCTGGGTGCGGAAGGCCGCATAGTCGCAGCCGTGCAGGATGCCGTGGAGCACCTCCATCTTCTCCAGCAACAAGCGCAGGGCCTCGTGGGTGTCGATGGTCGGCCGGCCTTTGCCGTGGGCCAGGGTGTAGTCCTTCAGGGCGGCCTTGAGCTCGTTGGCAATGCCGATGTAGTCGACCACCAGTCCGCCGGGCTTGTCCTTGAACACCCGGTTGACCCGGGCGATGGCCTGCATCAGGTTGTGGCCACGCATGGGCTTGTCGATATACATCGTGTGCAGACAGGGCGCATCGAAGCCGGTGAGCCACATGTCGCGCACGATGACCAGCTTGAACGGGTCGGCAGGGTCCTTGTAGCGCCGCTCCAGGCGCTTCTTGACCTCTTTGGTGTAGATGTGTGGCTTGAGCATCGGCTTGTCCGAGGCCGAGCCGGTCATGATGACTTTGATGGCGCCCTTGTCGGGGTCCGGGTCATGCCATTCGGGGCGTAACGCAACGATGGCGTCGTAGAGATGCACGCAAATCTCGCGGCTCATGCCCACCACCATGGCCTTGCCCTCCAGGGCGGCCAGACGATTCTCGAAGTGTTCCACGATATCGGCGGCCACCTTCTGGATGCGGGGCGGCGCGCCGACGAGTTTTTCCAACGCGGCCCAGCGGCGCAGCTTGCTGGTCTTGCTGGCGTCGTCTTCATCGTCCTCGGTCAATTGGTCGACGTCATCATCAAGCCAGGTGGTGTCCTCCTCAGCGAGTTCCAGCTTCGCCAGGCGTGACTCGTAATAAATGGGCACCGTGGCGCCGTCCTTGACCGCCTGCTCGACGTCGTAGATGTGGACGTAGTCGCCGAACACGGCGCGGGTGTCGCGGTCCTCCAGCGACACCGGGGTGCCGGTGAAGGCGACGAAGGTGGCGTTGGGCAGCGCGTCGCGCAGGTATTGGGCGTAGCCGTAACGCACGCTGGAGGCCGGGGCCGCTGTGAGCAAGGCCGTGGTGGCCCCAATCGCGCCGGCATCCTGCGCGCTCAGCGGCGCGGCCGCGGTCTGGCGGTAGCGGCGGGTGGCATCGTCCTGTCCGGGCAGCTTGGCGGCAAAGCCGTACTGGCTGCGGTGGGCTTCGTCGCAGATGACGATGATGTTGCTGCGCTCGGACAGCACCGGGAAGCTGTCTTCGTCCTCGCCAGGTGCGAACTTCTGGATGGTGGTGAAGACGATGCCGCCGCTGGGACGGTTGCCCAGCAGCTCGCGCAGCTTGGGGCGGGTGGCGGCCTGCACCGGGGTTTCGTGCAGCAGCTCGGTGGCGCCGGCGAACACGCCGAACAGTTGGTTGTCCAGGTCGTTGCGGTCGGTGACCATCAAGACCGTGGGGTTCTGGAGCTCCGGGTGCCCCATGAGCATGCCGGCCAGGCAGGTCATCTCGATGCTCTTGCCGGCGCCTTGGGTGTGCCACACCACCCCGCCCTTGCGCGAGCCGCCAGGGGCGCTGGCCTTGAGCACGCTGTCGACCACGGCGCGCACGGCATGGAACTGGTGGTAGCCGGCGACCTTCTTGACCAGCCCCCCATCGTCCTCGAACAGGATGAAGTGCTGCAGATAGTCGAGCAGGGTCTGGCGGTCGAAAGCACCTTGGACCAGGGTTTCCAGTTCGCGCATGGACCCGAGCGGGTCGGTGGCGTGGCCGTCGATGGTGCGCCAGGCCATGAAGCGTTCCCGGTCGGCGGTGAGCGAGCCCATGCGGGCGGAGATGCCGTCGGTGATGACCAGCAGCTCGTTGTCGATGAACAGGTCGGGAATGTCGTCTTTGTAGGCCTGGAGCTGGTTGAAGGCGCCCCAGATGTCGGCGTTCTCGTCGCCCGGGTTCTTGAGTTCCAGCACCACCAGGGGCAGGCCGTTGAGGAACAGCACGAGGTCGGGGCGGCGGGTGTGCTGGGGGCCTTGCACGGTGAACTGGTTGACGGCCAGCCAGTCGTTTCGGCCAACGTCGCTGAAGTCGATGAGCCGGACGCGGTCGCCACGCGTTTCGCCGTCCCTCTGGTACTCGACCGGGACACCTTCGACCAGCCAGCGGTGGAACTGGCGGTTGGCGGCGACGAGGCCGGGGGTGTTCGGGCTCAGCACTTGGCGTAGTGCCTCGCGCTGGGTGGGTGGTGGAATGTGGGGGTTGAGGCGGCGGATGGCGGCTTCGAGCCGGTGGGACAGGCAGACCTGGCGGTAGGTGTGGCGCTCGGTGCCGGGGGTCCTCGCGTCGGGCGGGGAGATGTCGGGGCCGTGGGCGGTTTGCCAGCCCAATGCCGAGAGCCATTGCAGCGCGGCTTGTTCGAGGTCGTCTTCGCCGAGGATGCTCATGGCGGGGCTGGCGGGCGGGCTGGGATGGAGGCGCTAAGTGGAGTCGGCGTCCCGCAGCCAGGCGGGGATGTCGCGGCTGCCGTGCAGCACGCGCCAGACGTCGATGGCGTCGGGCTGCTCCATGTAGAGCAGGACATACGGAAAGCCTTTGAGCGTCCAGCTTCGCAGCCCGGGCATGTGCAGTTCATGCGCGTAGCGTGGTGAGCCGATGCCGGGCTGGCGTCCCATCAGGCCGAACGCTGCGGCCAGCGTGTCGGCAAAGCGCAGCGCCACGGCCTCACCCGCTTCGGTGGCGTAATGCAACGCGGCTTCGTCGATGTCACGTTGCGCCTGGTGGCTGACGATGACCGGTCGGGTCGCAGCCACGCTCAGCCGGCTTGCTTGACCACGGGGGTGGCGGATTGTGCCGCCGTGGCGCGAATGCGGGTGCGCAGGGCATCGAAATACGCGGCGTCCGCCGGGCCGCTGCGCCCGGACTCGATGCCCGCCAGCACCAGCCGGCGCAACTGTTCGCGCTCCTGCTCCTTGCGGATGAGTGCGCGCACGAATTCACTGCTGGTGCCATAGCCGCCAGCGGCCACTTGCGCATCGACAAAAGCCTTGAGCGCATCGGGCAGGGAAATGTTCATGGTGCTCATAGAGATGAACTTAGCGCGGATGGCAAGAATTGGCAAGAGTGGGTGGCATTGCACGCTCAAACCCCGTGCTTATCGGCAGGCGTAACCCCCTGTTGCGCGGCGCGGTTGGCCTGTTCGAGGTGGTCTTCGCTTGAAGATGCTCATGCTCGCACCCAACTGTCATCCCGGCAAATTTGGGTCGTCGTCCAGGGGGCATGCCGGCTGGAGGCGTGGCAAGTCCGGAAGCACTGTCCAAAGACGTCTTCGTATTCCAGATAGATGGACCACGGACCATTCGGGGCCATCTGAAAATCGGTGCCGTTGAACCCTGCGGATAGTTGCACCGGGACTGTCAGGGGCAATTGCCCTCCGAGGTCAAGTTTCGGACCGTGTCTTAACTCGCCTGCCTTCATTGGGGAGAGCTCACGAGCTGCTCTGACATCGTCAGGTTTCATGACTGCTAGGCGTAAGCGGAGATTCAGTGCTGGCCCCACGCCGATGTTCTGCAGCGTTCCATGCAGCCGGAGTGCATGGGCTTCATTTCCTTCGCTTGCTCCCTTGAATTCGACAAGACTCTTGCGGTCCTGAGGGTCGATGCCGTCGTAGGGCATGAAGACCACCAAGGGCCGGAAGGCATCCTGATGGTGCTCTTTAGTCTGCTCAATGGACCTATGGGTCATCGCCGCCATCAAGGCGGTCACCCCTGCGGCTACAAATGTTGCGAACGCCGCAGTAGCGGTCGCGATTGCAGAAACCGCCGTCCAGTCGACCTTCATGTCAGAGCCTCCTCGACCTGCTCCATCGCCTCGGTGATGCGGAGCTTGCCAGAAATGAGACGAGGGAGAAGGGTATCCCGTACTTGTTCAAGTTCCTCGATGGGTGCGGAATGCCTACGGTTGACTAGCGGCCGAACGATTTCAAAGAAGGCAGCGCGCACGGCAGGAGGCGGACAAGTGACCAATTCGGCGCTGAGAAAGTGCTGCGTTTGGAAGTTTGACAGACCTGTGCTCTGCACTTGATAGTTCCAAGTCTTGCCAGCGGCATAGATGCTAGAAAGATGTCGAGCAAGTAATAGCCCTGTATGCGCGTCTGGGGCCCGAAACAGCCGACAGAAACTGGTTGGCACAACACTACCGCCCAATCGCGTAAGCAGCTCACTGGTTAAATACAGCGAACGACCTGTCGGCTGAGTCTTGCTTCCGCCTGACACTTCGATGACGATGTCGCCGTCCACGAGGGCTCGCTTGGCCAGCTTTTTGTGACCTACGAACCGCCTTGGCACACCGTCGTATTTGCCAGCACGAATGTCCGGCATATCCGTGCCACGGATGACCGTTACCGGTTGGTCATGTTCCTCGTCACGCTCGTCGCTGCCCCAGTCTCCACCTATTGCGGAAGCGAGAAGTGCCCCAAATGGTCGCATGGACCACCCCTTCGGAATCGTCCCCAACTCCGACTCCTCAAACTCACTTGGAAACAGCGCTGCCGTTTCTGTATCCATGCCCTCGGGCTCACGCCCCTCGGCCTTGGCGCGCACAGGGTCGAAGTCGACGAACCAGCTCTTGAACAGGGCCTGGGCGATGGACTCGATGGTGGTGTTGGTCTGGCGGAGGAGGTCGATGCGATGCTCTAGCCCCTCCAAAAGTCGGACAAGCTCCAGCCTCGCCTCTGCTGGCGCAGGCAACTGGAAGGCAAGAAAATCGTCTCGACTCAAGGACAGATTTGTGGTCCCAATTGCTCGCTCCCGGCAATAGGCGCGATATTGTGGTGCGCGTAGTGACCAGTACAGGAGGTCTCTCGGGTAGTCAAGCAACGTGGGAACGAGCTTTACTGTGTCCTGCGTCAACCGACCTAATTGCACACTCCGCGGGACCCGGGCTACTGAACCAAGGAGGTCCCCCGACTGGGTTACATCCTTTAGTGACACGTACAAATCGCCGGGGTACATCAGCAGCTTTTGTGGGGAGTCGCCGCCATACGTTTTTAGCGAATCACCTCGAAAACCACCGTCCCGCTGAATGGACGCCAATCCAAGAAGAACGGGCCCTTCGCGGCCAAGCAGTGCGCTTTTGTAGGTTGTGCCACGTACAAGCGTCACCACACCACTAAGCCGAATGCAACCGACTTCACACGGCATACCCCAGCCCCCCCAGCTTCTCCCGAATCACCGCATCCAGCTCCGCGCCTTTCGCCATCTGCTCGGCAAGCAATGTGGTCAGCCGCTCCATCTTCTCGTTGAACGCCTCGTCGTCATCATCCACCACCTCCGCGCCCACATACCGCCCCGGCGTCAGCACGTGGCCGTGTTCGGCAATCTCGGCCAGCTTCACCGCCCGGCAGAATCCCGGCACATCGGCATAGGGCTCTTGGGCACCAGCCTCCCCGTCCTGCTGCCAGCGATGGACCGTGCCGGCAATCCTGGCCACGTCCTCGTCATCGAACACGCGGTTGACCCGGGTCTCCATGCGCCCGAGCTTGCGGGCATCGATGAACAGCACCTCACCCCTGCGGTCACGGCCATGGGCGGTCTTGCTCTTGGTCAGGAACCACAAGCAGGCGGGAATCTGGGTGTTGAAGAACAGTTGCGGCGGCAGCGCCACCATCACCTCCACCACGTCGGCCTCGACCATGGCCTTACGGATGGTGCCTTCGTTGTTCTGGTTGGACGACATGCTGCCGTTGGCCAGCACCACCCCAGCCTGCCCGTTGGCGTTCAGGTGCCAGAGGATGTGTTGCAGCCAGGCGTAGTTCGCATTGCTCGGGTTGGGTGTGCCGTAGAGCCAGCGCTTGTCGTCCAGCAGGCGGTCGCCGCCCCAGTCGGAGATGTTGAACGGCGGATTGGCCAGCACGTAGTCGGCCCTGAGGTCGGGGTGCTGGTCGCGATGGAAGGTGTCGGCGGGTTCCTTGCCGAGGTTGAAGTCCATGCCCCGGATGGCCAAGTTCATCGCCACCAGGCGCCAGGTCGTGGGGTTGGCCTCCTGGCCGTAGATGGAGATGTCGCCAAAGCGCCCGCCGTGGCTCTCGATGAACTTCTCGGACTGCACGAACATGCCACCCGACCCGCAGCAGGGGTCGTAGACCTTGCCTTGGTGCGGTGCGAGCACTTCGACCAGCACCTTGACCACCGAGGCCGGGGTGTAGAACTGCCCGCCCTTCTTGCCCTCGGCGCTGGCGAACTGGCCGAGGAAATACTCATACACCTCGCCCAGGACGTCTTTGGCCTGGGTGCCCGTGCCGAAGCCGATGGTGGAGACCAGGTCGACCAGTTCGCCCATCTTGCCGGGCTCCAACTGGGCGCGGCCGTAGCGCTTGTCCAGGATGCCCTTGAGGCGTGGGTTGTCGGCCTCGATGGCGTCGAGCGCCTGGTCGATGCGGATGCCGACGTCCCACAGCTTGGCCTGGGCGCGCAGGGTCTCCCAGCGCGCGACCTCGGGCACCCAGAACACATTGGCCATGGTGTAGTAATCGCGCTCCTCGAGCGCCGCGGCGTGGTCGGCCTGGTCAGGTAGGTACAGGTCGGACGCGGGGTCGTTGAACTCGGCCTGAAGCTGGCTGCGGCGCTCGTCGAAGGCGTCGCTGATGTACTTGATGAAGATGAGACCGAGCACGATGTGCTTGTACTCGGCGGCGTCCATGCTGGAGCGCAGCTTGTCGGCGGCGGCCCAGAGGGTTTTCTTGAGGTCTTGGTTCATAAAAATTTCAGGTCAAAGCTCCCATCGCACTGAATCTGGTCCAACACGTCGCCAACATGTTAAGTATCCGAAAAATTATCGTCTTCAAGGTAAAATTTGACCAAAGACGAGTGAAATGAACCATCCCATTCAGTTCGCAGTTTATCCAAAAGCTCACTGGCCGATTGAGGTGTCTCGCCGTCAAGAGCTTCGCGAATCTTAAGAACAATTTTGTTGGTAACCCTTTGGCGCTTCAATTTGTTGAGGATGCTAGCGCACCAGTCAAGTGCGAAATCTTCATGTTCTTCACCGAGGCTAGGAAGTCGCGGAAATGAGTAGCCTGATATGTAACGTTGATTAAAATTGGCGCTTTGGGCTAACGAGATGTCGCTCTGAAGTTTATTCTTCGCATTTTTCCGGTAGTGTGAAAGATTAACGTCTCCATCTTTAGTAACCTTGAAATAGATTTTCAAATCTTCAGGATTTTGTATGGTCTCCGTGGCATTTTTTATGGCATCTGAAAATCTTTCGAGCCAGGCGTTCCTGTCCGCATCGCTGGCTTCTGCGATGGCATTGACAACCTTCTTTCGGGTTTCGGGATTTACTCCAACGAAATGACTTTCCAAGTCCTCGAAACATTCGGAGCTGGTCCAATGGCCATAAAGCGTTTCAACGAAATATTGGCCGCGCCAACGGGGAGATTTTTCCTCGTCCACTTCCTCTAGGTTTTCGTTGATATAGCGTCTAGAAAAAACTTGCGTGTCAGTTTCAGAACTAAGCCCGTTATCAATGAAGGGTTTCTCAAGTTGATTCGGGGGGAAGGGTTTTTCGAGCTTAACAAACAGGCGACCAAAGGATGTTTCTGACTGATACTTGTGGCAAAGTCTCCCGCGCCGCAACCATGCATCGAACCCGCTGTAAGAGACCTGGGAGCTGACTTTGATTTCCGGGAGTGCAATCCATGAACCGCGCCCAATCTTCACGCTTAACTGAGGCGTGTCGTTGCCGCCCTGTAATTGATTGAGATAAGACAGCAGTCCCGATTTGCTTTTTTGGTCAAGACTCCCGATGTCAATATTGATGAGAGACTCCGCGTGCAACCCAAAACCCTGCTCACTCGCATTCGCGGAGCCAAGAAGAAGAATTCTTTTTGTGTAAGTTTTAGACTTGTTTCTGAGAGTCAAAAAATATATTTTTGCGTGGACTAGGCCCGATTTGTTTCGCGGGGATGCTCGAAAAATCTTGATTTCACGGTTAGTGTTTTTACTTGTTTCATAAAGTTCTTTAATCGAATCAAGTTGTTGCTGGTCCCACCCATCATCAGCAAGAATGGCGAGCTTTGAGCGCGGGTAAGCTTTCCCTTTTTCCCCGCCAATTTCAGAAAGATGTCTGAAGAACCCGCTCGTGACGTATGGCCCAACGATGAGGGCTTCGTCAATGATATAGCTGTCCTCCAGCAACAACTGGAGATATTCGTCTAGGGACATTTAGTTGCTCCATGGCGCGGTTGTATACGCTCCGCTTATAACGGTAGAAAAAATGCGTCAATCCTTGGCTGAATTGATACCTGGGATTTAGGGGCCTGAATCCCCCCTTTAGTTTGGAAGAGCCAACTGCTCCTGCACCGCCCGCCGGAACTGCAGCGGCGCGGCAATGCGATGGAACGGGTCGTGCGTGCCGCCGGTTCCGACCGCCGCAATCGAGCCGAAGTTGAAAATTCGCCCGGCAATCCCTTGGTCGACGGTGATGCTCTCAATTTTGCTGAGCACAATTTCCACCGAGGTCCTCCGGATGAGCCCCACCTTCATGATGACGCGCTTATTCGTGACGGCGAATTCTGAGGTCTTGTAACGAATGAAGGCACTGAGAAATTCCGCCAATCCGGCGACCAGGAGGATGACACCAATGACAGCGACATCGCCGTCGAGCGCGAGGACCGCGAGCCCAAGGAGGAGAAGCAGGGACGGTGAGACGAACACGATGCGGCTGAGGTGGCCGCGGTGCAGGATTTGCTCGTTGGTCAGCAGATTACGGTCGATGTAGCTCATCAGCTCCCATGGGTCGTCGCCGCGCTTGGTGCAGCTGGCAGTTCGGTCTGCTTTGTTGCCGCCACCTTCGTGTGGCATAAGCTTAGCGGCGCCAGGCGATGGCGCTGGGCGTAGGCCTGGTGCTGAGCCAGATGACCCCGCACGGCAACTCGCATGCTGTGCGGGGTTAGGTCAGATTGTTCGCGATGCCGGCATATTGTTGTAGCGCTGTAACCGCGTAACCAGACCTCTGCCGATGGCTCTCCGTTACGCGGTTACAGCGCTACGCGCCGCACGCGATGAGGGCTGTGATTGCAAACCCACACCCCGCCACTGGTTCAAGTACCGCACGCCGACGACGCTGCCAATGCACAGCCAACCGGAGCCGCAGCGAAGCCGGAATGTGTGCCTCATTGAGCATTGCCCCCGAAGATTCAAAGCTCGACCACGTTCACGTCGCGTCCAAAGACCTCACGAAACGCTGGCAGCAGATGGTCATGGTGCGTCAGCACAATCACCTGCGTCTTCGTCGAGAGCTCGCCCAGTGCCTCAAGTCCCGCCTTGGACCGGGCATCGTCGTAATTGATGAAGAGGTCATCGGCGATGAACGGCATCGCGTGCGATTGCGCGAGATGCATGTCCAGCGCCGCCAAGCGCAGGGCCAGATAGAGCTGGTCGCGCGTGCCGTCGCTCAGGCCATCGACGCCGACCGACTCGCCGCTCTGTCTGCGCCCCAGCAGCTTCGGCGGTTCGCTCTCAAAGTCGACAGACAGCCGCTCGAACGAGCCCAACGTCAGCTGCGCAAAGATACGGCTGGCTGTCGCAAGCATGGGGCCCTGTTTGAGTTCGCGGTATTGTTCGATGGCCCAGCGAAGCAGCCGGGTTGCCGTGTGCAGCCGCACATACTGCTCGACCGCCTCCACCATTCCGGCCAGCGCCTCCTGCCGCTGGGCCTCGGCCTTTGCGCCTCCAGCACTCCCCGCCATGGCTGACAGCCGCGTCCTGGCGTCCTGCCTGGCAGCAGACAACTCGCGCTCTTGACTCAACAGCTCTTCCTCCTGGCGGTCCAGGTCATCCAACTCTGCCGAGGCCGCAGCCCCATCCATGGAGTCGGATTCGGCCCTGAGCGCCTCCAAGCGCATCCCCTCGCCAAGATTCCGTATGGATTCCTCCGCCGCGGCATACCGCATCGTGAGCTGCCTGCATTCGTCCGATGCGGCGATGGCCGCGCGAAGCTCCTCATGTGTCGCCACGCCGGCACGCTTGAACATCGGCTGGATGGCAGCGTTCGCCTGCTCGACACGCGCCTGCGCGTCAGCTTTGCGGACCTTGGCATCCTCCAACGCGGCGTGCAGTCGGCGATGCTCCTTCTCGGCATCCTGGGCTCTGCGCAACCGGCGCTCAAGCTCCTGGGCAATCTCCTCAGGGGAGCGGTCGGCAAGGTCGGTGGCGATGCGCGCCGCAAGCGTCTTGGCTGCGCCCTCAAAGGCCGCGAGGTCGGCACGCATCGTCTCGATGCGCTCCACCCGGGTCTTGCGCATCAAGTCCAGGCCGTCGTCGATTTTCTGAAGAACTTCAAGCGCGCCCTCGACCGCGCCCGTCGTGTCCGATGGCGCAAATCCAGCCTGCGCCAAGGCCGCTGTCCATTGCGACGTCCACGCATCGAGAGCGACTTGGTCGCTGTCTTGTTCGAGGCGAAGCGACTCGAGGTCTCGGGTGGCATCGCCAATTTGCCGCATGACCGTTTGGCGCTGCCCAAGGGCTTGGGTGACGGCATGCAAATGGCTCTCGGACTGCACCATGAGGGCGTGGAGTGAGCCCTCTTGCGCCGCCATGCCCAGAGACTGCATGGCCTGGGACAACTCGGCTCTTGCATGCTCGATGGCCTGTTGCTGCGCCCCATGCGACTGCGTGGCCGCGGTCAGCGCGTCCATCGACTCCAAAGCTCGGCTTCGCGCATCCAGCCAACTACCCATCGATTGAAACGGCAGCGCCGGCAGCCCACAGCGCCGCGCCTGCACCCCCCATTGGGTTTGGCGCTCTTGAACGCCATCATGCAGCGCCTTCAAGGCCGACTGTGCGCTGCGCATGGCGAGCGCGGTTCGTTCCAGGTGAGCCTGTTTGGCTTGAAGGGTGCTCGCATCCTGAATCGTGTCATGCCGGCTATCGGCCAGCGCGTCGGCCTCGGCGATTTCGCGCTCGAACTGGGGTGCGTCATCGACGAGACGGCCGGGCTGCAATTTCAGGCTGGCCCAGGTGCTGTCCCGGGTTTGGCGTCCTTGTAAAACCTCGTCGCGCGTCACCGGATGGCGCGTGTCGCGAAGTTGCTTGATGTCGAGCTCGAGCGCGCCTGTCTCGGCTTCGAGCTCGGCGATGCGCTTGGCCGCGGCCTTGGCCTCGGCTTCATCCTGGGTTTGGGCCAGGACCAGGGCCTGGATGGTCTCCCTGGAGGGTGGCGCCATGGAACGCAAGGTCTCGGGCTGCCCTTGCCAGGGATGGAGGGCGAGCTGGGCCGCCTCGGCTTCCGATTTGCGCTGCGCAACGAGCGCCTCCCGCTCCCGCAAGACGCCCTCGAAATCGCCAAGACTCTGGGCAGCGGTCAAGGCAGCAACCAGTCTGACGGGCGGCTGCCCTGCAGGCAGTCTGTCCAGTTCCGCCTGCGCCCTTTCGAGCTCCCCGGCCTTGGCCTTGCATGCTTTCTGCGAGGCCTGTCGCTTTTCATGGAGGACGGCGTGCCGTGCGATGAGGTGTGCCAGGCTCGAACGCGTCATGGCGGTGGGCATGCGTGCCCGAAGGGCTTGCTCATCCGTTTCCGCCCAGCCCATCTGCCGCGCCAGTGAGGCCACGACCTGCCACTGTGCATCCACCTCGGCTTGCCGCCGCGCAATATCGTTCCGATGGGCGCGGTACTGCAGGCGCTGGTTGTTCAGCTCCACGATTTCGGGGGCGTGTTCCAGAAGATTGCGTTCGACATGCAGCGCCCCAAGCGCCGTCTGGGCTGCCTCCTCCGCCTCGGTGTGGTGCTTGACGTCGCTTGCAGCAACGGCCGCCTTCTGTTCGGCATCCGCGAGGGTCGTCGCGCTGTTCTCGGGCAGGGACGGGGTTTGCGCGTGGGCATCGAGCCGCAGGCGCAGCTGGTCGAGCTCCAGCAAAAACGGCTTGACGGCGCGAACCCGATTCAACTGCCCGCGCCGTTGCTTGAGCGCGGCGTGTCGCTGCCTGCCATCCAGGAGCGCGCTGTCGAGCTCGGCAAGCTTGCTCTGGGCATCGGACCAGTCCTTGGCGCGAACCGTGACGTCCTTGAGGGTCTTGGTGGCCGCCTCGAAGGCCTCGAGTGCCTGGTAATAGGCGCGGTCTCCTGCTTTGCGAGGCCCCCAGAGTTTGTCGGCCTCCGTCTCGAGCGCTTCGCGGATGTCACCGAGCGAGGCGATTCCGGCCGCGGACTGAAACAGAATCTGGCCGAGGTCGCTCGACGCCGACAAAATCGCCGCGCCGCCTTTGACCAGTCGTTCATGGTCCAGGCTGAACATCTGCAAGAAGAATTCCCGGTCCGTGTTGCCGAGATAGCCGCCCAAGGCCCCGTCCGTCAGTGGCGCGTCCTGGGGCGTGCGAAGGGTTTGCTTATTGGCCTTGACGCGGTGGAACTCCAGGATGTTGTTGTCCTGCTCCAGCAGGCCGCCTAGACGAAGCTCGGGCAGCGGATGCAGGAATGCATGGGCGGAGCGCATCGGCAATCCATAGAGCATGTCCACGATGGCCGACCGCACGGTGGATTTGCCCGCTTCATTGGGGCCGACGATGACGTGGATGTCGTGGCCCCGCCGTGGCAGCTCGATGCTGTGGCCGGTGAATTTGCCGTAGCGGATGAGGTCGATGCGCTGGATTCGCATGTCGCTCACTCCGCCTGCGCCACGTGGGCCACGAGGGATGGCACGACGCTTCGCACGAGGTCGCGGGCATCGCCGTTTCGAAGGGCCTCCAACTGCGGCACGGCATGGAGGACATCCAAGTGCAGCTTGCCGACCATTTGCATCAAATCCTCGCGCAGGGACTGCAGGAACTCCTGGTCATCTTCCGCATCGGCGAGGATGGATTGCAAGTCCGCGATGGCGTCGGCGCGCGCTGCGACCTGGGCGGGCAGCTCAATCGGTTGCGTCTCCACCTTGACTTTCTCAATCCAGAGGCGCCCTGGCGCGATGGCGGCGGCCTGGTTGAGGATTTCGGCGCGCAGCTGACTTTCAAGCCCAAACAAGTGGCCATGGGCGGGAGAGCTTCCTGTCAGCCTCACCCGCACCGCCAAGGTCAGGGAACCCTCGGTGCTGGAGACCAAGGCTTCGAGGCCCAGACCCACGCACTGGACGACCTCGGCGAGGGTCCTGGCGTGCGAGACGTCCACATCGAGTGCAGCCCAGCGAAGCACGTCCACGATGACGCGCTCGACCGACTGGATGTCTGGGCCTTGGGCCGTCACCATCAACGCCCCCTTCGGCCCCGTCTCCCGGATATGGCGCCCCTGGAGGTTGCCCGGATAGGCAATCGTCGACGCGCCGTCCCATTGCTGGTGGTCATGCACGTGGCCCAGCGCCCAGTAGCCGTAGCCCTTGGCGTGCAATTCCGCCACCGAGCACGGCGCGTAATTGGCGTGCGCTGTGTGGCCCTCGAGCGCGGTGTGCAAAACACCAATATTGAGCCAGCCAGGGATGGGCTCGGGGTAGGTGTGAACCAGGTTCTCCGTTGTTGCCGCGACCTTGAAGCTGCGTCCGTGCAGCGCCACCTGAAGGTCGTCGAGCTTGAACGTCTCGGCCTTGTTCGCCGAGAAGGCGTGGACGTTGTCCGGCAAGGCAAGCCGCTTGGTCATCTCGCTTTCGGCGTCATGGTTGCCATAAAGGAGATAGACCCGAATGCCGGCTTGTTTGAGGCGGCCCATTTGCCCGGAGAAGAAGATGCCGGTGTTGAAGTCGCGCCAGTTGCCGTCGTAGAGGTCGCCGGCGATGACCATGAAATCGACCTGTTCTCCGAGGGCAAGGCTGACCAGGTTTTCGAAAGCGTCGCGGGTGGCGGTGCGAAGCAGCTCCGCCGGGGCGTCCTGGTACGCACTCAGGCCGGTGAGCGGGCTGTCGAGATGGATGTCAGCGGCGTGAATGAAGCGCATGCGGCCTCCGATTCGGTTTGCCACAGCTTACCGCCGCGCGACTGCGCTGGAACCCAGCCATGGCGAGCCTGGTTGCCTGGACTGGAGGCGGGTCATGGTCGGCAGGCTGGCCATGGGGGGCGGGAGTTTCGGTGAAGCGCGCGGCCTTTACCCGGCAGAGTCTGTGCTGCTGGCCAGCGGCCCTGGCGGCCTTGC
Organism: Thiomonas sp. X19; assembly: GCF_900089495.1. Taxonomy (NCBI): domain Bacteria; kingdom Pseudomonadati; phylum Pseudomonadota; class Betaproteobacteria; order Burkholderiales; genus Thiomonas; species Thiomonas sp. X19. Next base: position 1,279,044 of record NZ_LT605203.1, read on the forward strand.
TCGGGAACGCCGGCCTTTGGCACACGAGGTGGCGAAGCCAGCTCAGGCAGGTTGCGCATCCGGCGAACCAGGGGCGCTGTCATGCCCCCTGGTTTCGCTTGTTCAAGTTAGTCCAGGCTCTCCAAGGAGACTCAAGGCCTTGTCTTGGCATGGGTTTTCGGCATCACCCCGTTGCCCATCGCCCATGTCGGCGTTGTCGATAGTCCCTGGGGATGGACTATCGACAACGCGCTGCATGAATCGGGTGGCATCGAAGCGCTCGACCATGGCCGTCGAGACAGACTGCGGTGCATCCTCCAGCACGGCGGCCTCAGGCCCGGCGTTGCCGATAGTCCCTGGCTGCTTCCGCGCCCGTACCGCGCGTCGGGTGATTTCGGCCACCTCAACCCGCGGCCAGGCGACACCCCAGCCAGGCAGCCGTCCAAGCGCCACCAGGCTGTCGCGCACCGCCTTGCGCCGAGCCCGGAGTGTGCCCTGCGGAATCACGCCGCTCGCATCCCAGAGACGCTGCATCAGGGTCTCGACCCCGACCTTGAGCGAGCGCCCCGCCCTGAGCGTGGTCGACAAGAAGGCATGCACGGCCTGGGCCGTGTCGGTCGCCAGGTCCTGGCGCTCGCGCATCGACACCTGGGCATACAGCCCACCCATGACCGCGCCGGCCAGGCGGCAGTTCACCGCAAGATGCAGGCGGACATCGTTGCCATGCCAGAGTGTCACGAGTCGAGATTGCCGGACGCTGTTCAGGGCATCGTTGGCCTTCTCCCAGACGACCACTTCACACAGGCGCCGCAACTGCTCTTCGCGTAACTGCTGGCTGCGCCCCCCGTGGCTGCCACAGCGCCCGGCGAGCTCGTACCAGGACGTGCGGATGTGCAATGTTTCGCCCTCCACGGCCGCTTGACCGTCATGCATGGCGCGCCACAAGTCCTGGCCGATGCCGGTCGCACGGCGGTCGATGACCACCACATCCCGTGCGACCTGTGCGTATTGTTCTTGCGCCAGCTCCAGCAGCACGAGCAATAGCGTCTGCTCGGGCATGCCCAGCGCTTCGCGGGCACTGAAGCGCAACGTCATCCCGCCTTGGGCCGGACGATAGACGACATCGAGGGTTGGACGGGTCTTGGTTTTCGGCAGCGGGCGAAACAGCTGACTGAGACCCGTGGCCGGGTCATAGCGCACGATGCGCAATGGCGAAGTCGAGTTCATACGTGCGCCCCCGCAAGCTTGAGCTGCCGCGCACGGGGCGCAGCGGCGCTGGGCACCTTGGCGCGTGTCTGCGTCAACGCACCGCCAACGCCCTCAATGACCGCCAAGACACCACCGGCCAGGCGCTGCAAACGGATGGTTGGCTGCGGCGGCAGGTAGTTCGCCTTGGCGACGTCGAGCAGCAGGACCTGTCCTCGTGCTTCTTCGGAGACGCCCGCGTGTTGCGCTTGGTCGCGCGACAGCCGGCTGAGGTTGAGCTGCCAGCGCACCCCATCGGTCAGCGCCGACGAGCCGCGTGCGGCCCCCGCCGCGTCTCCCTGGCCGGAGAAGGTGGCCGCCTTGCTGGCGTGATGGGCAAAGAGCACCGCGGCACCGACATGCTCGGCGAGACTGCGCAGGGCCTGCACCAGCTTGTTCATCGCCGCGGAGTCGTTCTCGTCGCAGTCATGGAACTGGCGCAAAGGGTCGATGAGCACCAGGCGCGCACCCTCGCAGGCCTTGGCCAGGTCCTTGAGCACACGGGTGCGTTGCTGGTCGGCATCGAGCAGGGCGTAAGACTGGGTCGTCCCCGCGAACAGGCGCAGGTTGTTCTGCAGCCGAGCAAGAAAGTCTTCAAACGCCAGCTTGATGCCGAACTGTTCCCGTCGTTCGAAGAGGGTGTGGGCGATGGCGTGCAGACGATGCGCCAGCACGGCCTTGGACTCCTCCGCCGCAACGAGAACCACGGGGGCGGGTTTGCTGGTAGGCAGCAGCCCCGCGAACAGGCCGGCACAGGCTGGAGTTCCGGTCGCCATGGCGATGGCCAGCTGCAACTCGAGCATGGTTTTACCAGCCCCGCCCGGGCCGGCGAGCATGCCGACGGTTCCGGCCAGCAGACCGGGCAGGACATGGTCCAGCGGAGCCGGGGGCGTCGTCAGCAGCGCATGCACATCGAGGGGGTCCGAGAACGCCGGCTTCGGCTTGGAGAGGGTGGCGGTCTCAGACATGACGGCCTCCCGCTGTTTGCACGTGCTGTTCAAGCCACGCATCCACGTCGCTTGCGCGCCACCGCAGCAGGCGCGTATGCGGCAGCATCAATCGCGGTGGCACCGCTTCGGGGTTGCGTTTAAGGTCTTTCTTAATGGTCTCAGGACTTCTGCCGAGCACCTCGGCGAGCTCGCCCAAGTCCAATAGTCGTTGCACGTCCATTTCTACTTCCCATGCCGGTCGTTCCGTCGTGAGCAGAACTGTCGACCGACCGCGACCATTCATGCCGGCTGAGACCGCCAATCGGCTTCAGCTGGCATGTGTAGTCAGCGCTTTTATCCACCTTCCGTCCTCCGCCCTCTTCGGCATGCGCTATGCCGCCAACAGACGCTTTGGTGGGTCTGGGATGGAAGGTTTTTCCATAAAACCAAGAAAAAAGCCCCCGGTGTCGGGGGCGCTGGAATCAACGAAAGTCAGTCCGTCTCTTCTGCTTCCTGTGTGGCTGGGGCTTGCTCTGCAGCGAGCGCGCTGGCAGGCCGGGCGAGCTTGCTCGCCTCGAATGCCAAGATGAGCAACGTGCCCGTGGGTTTGCCGTCTCGTGAGAGGTAGTGGTCAACTTTTAGTTTCCCAGTAACTTTGACAAACGCGCCCTTGTCCAGCTTGGGGTTGACGTCTTTCATCATGCGCACCGTGTACCAGGTCGGTTCGGTATCGACACCGCGCTGGCTCTCTGCCAAGCGAAACTCAAAATATCCCCGCCCAGTGGATTTGCTGACCTTTCGCTCCGGCGCGGTCGCGACGTTTCCAAAAACTTGCATGTTTTGTCCTATTCGAATGGAGATGGCATGGCGCCATCCCTTCGTGTAGCGACGGGTCACTCATCGTCCACCGTGACGAGCGGCGACCCGGGCATCGGCCATAGGCTGAGGTTTCCTGGTCGTCGGTATGGCAAATAGTTGTCACAGAACCAGCCCTCGAGGCTGAACGTGTTGCTGGCATCAATCCTGACCTTCGGCAGCCAGATTGGCAGCATCTGCACGATGACATGCCCGACTTGCTCATCTATCAGTGCTGTGCGGCCGTCCTGGCGCTTGACCGGGATTGCAGCCATCACCTCGTAGACGCCTTCGCTCTGGCGCCGGATGTGCCGGCGGCCCTCGGTCAGGACCTGCGCATTGCAAACGGCAGCGAGCTGCTCGACGATGCGCAGCGCGTCACGCTCGATGCGCTGGGTCTTGCACATGACCACAACACGCTGCAGAACGCGACCGTCAGCCGTCTTGTTGCCAATTGCTCCGACCAGAGCAGCGAGGTCGGCCTGGCGGTCCGACCCGCGCTTGCTGCGGTCGACCTCGAACCAGGTGATACCTCGCCCCTCCACATCGAACGCGACGGCATCTGGACGCAGGGCCTTGCGGACAGTGGCGCCGCGGCGATGAACGTTTACAGTCAGATAACCCTGAATGGCCTTACTCCCACTACCCGTGCCGGCTTTGATATTGGCGTTGGCATTGAGGTCATGCAGGAGCTCTGCCTCGGTTACAGCACGGAGGCCTCGCGCCCAGCTGCAAACTACGAGAAATTGGGCCCAGAGCCGATGCTCGGGATTCGTCATATCGCTGACCCGGCGCACTGAAGACGCGGCGTCGTGGCCGTGCTCGCCGAGCCAATCCACGCCGGGCTGCGTGAGTCCGTAGACCGTCTGGAATCGGTCGGTCCTGTAACGACGCAGAAGGCCACGCTTGACCATGCCGCGGACCGCCCGCTGGGCTGCTGTCAGGGAAGCTTTGAATGGGCGCTCGGGAAAGCAAGCGGCGGCGACGTCGATGGTGCGGATGACCCTGAATCTGTTTGCGAGCCGAAGGGACAGCTCGTAAATGGCGTCACGCAGATGGAGGCTCGATGCCCTGGTGGTCAGACCGCGAGAGGGTGCGAGCGGGCGTTGGTCGTTGTAACCTTGTAACGGCGTGACCACCGTGCCAGGCGTACCTGCAGGGTCAGTTACGCCGTTACGCGTTACGGCCGTTACGCGGTTATGCGTGCTCACAGTGATGCTGGCTGCGGTGCCAACTGTTGCCGGTTGGGTTGTCGCTGTGATGGCCGGCCCAGCATCGCGTATTGCGCTTGGGCGTGTCTTCGTTCGTGCTTGCATGGCTGGTGGCTCCGTGTGTGTCGTTTTCGGGGCCGCTGTCCATCGATTGGTCTCGTCACGGCAGCAGCGGCATGTCTCGTGTAGAGATGACCGCGCCATCAGGGCCTAATAGCCAGCCCACCACGCCGCCGTCGTGCTGATGTTGGTTGGGCGAGGGTTCACGCACGGCCGCCTGCGGGCAGGGGGCAATGGGTGTCATCCCCGCAGACTGCCTCGCGCGCTAGGGCGCGCGTCGTTCATGTTTTCGTCGCGACGTCCTGCAAGGCCACATGTCCATCCGCCCGGCTTCGCCGGTGCGAACCGCCGCCGTCCCAGGCCTACTCGCAAGGCCACTGTGTTGTCGACGTCGGCTCCAACTGTCCTGCCAGCAGCCGTGCCTCCGCAGCTGACCCTGTCTTTCAAGCAACTGTCCATCCGACCCCTTCGGCGCGGCAGCGACCTTTCCACGTGGAAAGGTCGCCTCGCCGCCCCAGCCAGCTGAGCCCTCCGGGGTTCCGGCGTTGGAAGCCCGGGGCCCGAGCTGCTTGCAGCTACGCGCCTGGCAGCGCTCGTTCAGTCTCTTCGAGGGGGCTGCGCTGGGACGGCGGCGGTTCGCACCGCCTCGCCGTGCCCGGTCGCGAGCAACTCTTCTTCCAGTGCCGCACCCTCGAGAGCGCTGTGACTTCTGCACGCAGCAGCAGCCCCTACGAAGGCCTCGGCTGGACGCCGAGCCGTCCGCCTGCTGGTTACACCAGGGGATAACCTATGGCACCGCCGGGCCGGTGGGGCTTGGATGACGTGCTGGACAAAGGCGAGAGTGCCACCAGATTGCCGGGCGCGGTGAGACAGCGATGCAGCGCGCCGCGTCACGTGATGCCAATATTGCGTGCCCCTGGGTCCATCTGCGCGGTGCCGTGGCCCGCAGTTGGGGCAGGGGCGTTACCACCTGCGTCGTTCAGCCGGGTAAGTATGGGCCCGCGCTCGAGGACGGAGGACGGCGAAGAGCAGTCCTGTCCCGTGAGATACCGGCCGTAACAGCTTCGTGACGGGGTATTTGGCACACTGCACTCACTTGCCCCTTCAACAAGGAGCCCTTCTCGTGCAACGACCCGTCCCGGTCATTGGGCTTGTCGGCGACTATGACGCCGATGTTCCAGCCCATCAGCCATCCCCCTTGCGCTTCGCAACGCAGGCCTTGCCTTGAAGATGGACGTGGTCTCCAAGTGGGTCCCGACCGAGGACATCACGGGCGGGAGCAGCGTCGCGGACTTCGATGGGCTTTGGTGCATCCCCGCGAGTCCGTACCGCAATACGGAAGGTGCCCTGCTGGCCATAGAGCACGCGCGACGAACCGGCACCCCATTCTTAGGGACTTGCGGGGGGTTCCAACACGCCGTCATTGAGTATGCGCGCCATGTTCTGGGGTGGACAGATGCCGAGCATGCGGAGACCGCCCCGGATGCACAGCGCGCAGTGATTTCTGCGCTCGAATGCGCCCTGGTGGAGGTCGAGGACTCGGTGCGCTTACTCCAGGGCACGCGCATTGCTGCCGCCTATGGCACAGACAGCATGACCGAAGGCTATCGCTGCCGGTATGGGCTCAATGCCCAGTTCCGCGAGGCGCTGCTCAGCGGTCCGCTGCGCGCCAATGCGCAGGACGCCAACGGGGATGTTCGCGCCATTGAGTTGGATGCACATCCGTTTTTCGTGGCAACGCTCTTTCAGCCTGAGCGGGCTGCTTTGAGAGGTGCACCAGTGCCCCTAGCCACGGCATTTGTGCAAGCGTGCGCGCAGCATGCCGCTCGCTAGTGGGCACGGCCCGCACCTATGGCGTTTTGCGCGACGCTTGCGTGGCACGGCTGGGCTCGGCGCGGCACCTTGCTCGGGGCGCCGATGGTGCAGGAGGGCTGCCCCCCTAGGGGTCCGCAACCTTCCGGCGCATGCGCTGGGAGGCCGAGATGCGCTCAGGCTGCCACGTACCGCATCCTGCCGCTGACCCTGCAGCTCTGCTTGATGACCCCGCTCGTCAGCAACTGCTGAACCAGCCCGCCCTGCAGCGCTGCGGACTTGCGTTGGTGGTGGATGCTGTAGCTGAGTGGCGCTTCGGAGACTTGCTCGATGTAGGCGCCGCTTGCGAGCAATCGGATGACCGCGGTGAACTGACTGGTATGCATGTTGACCTCAACTTTTTGCAGGCGCACGAACCCTGTGTCGTGCGCTTCAAGTTGAGGTCTGCGGGCGAGGTGCCCGCGTAGGGTCAGTTCATAGGGTGATTCTAGATGGACCGGTTGACTGTGCGAAGCCTTCTCTTGGACATTCAAGCCGTCTTCCGCGCTTAGTCGTGAACAGCGGGACTGGCGATTTGAGCTCCCCGATGACCACTACGCCTTGGCTGACGTAGGACCGTTTGTTGAAAAGAGCGGTTGTGCCAGCCGCGTGAACAGGTTGGCGCTGGTCCACTCACAGCGTGGCGACCACAGTACCGCGTAGCATGCACGGCTGCGGTATCAGCGAGGGGATGTCGTGTCGGGATACGAGCAGGTATGGCCGCTCGAAGGTATGGGGGCGCCGCTGAAAGTGCGTCACGAACTGGGGCAACTATTCGAGCGCTGGTTGTCGCGGTCGCGTCATCCACGGCTCATCGTAGGTTCGGATGGCATGGTCGACGAGCTGAGCCTCCTTGACCTGTGCGAGCACTACCGATTGGAGTATCCGGGTGGCGCTGAGGACGTTGCCAAGACCTGGGACGAGTCGGAGCAACGCATTGCAGAAGGCGGCCCGACTTTCAACGACCTCGTCCGCATGGGATGGGTTTTTTTCGACGGCGGCCGCTGGATTATGCAGAGTTCGCCTCTAGGCACGTCCTCGCACATCACTTACCCAGGTCCGAGCACGAAGTCGTTTCTGGAGGGGCTCAGCAAGGTACGGCTCGTCGCAAGAGAGGACACACCGCCCCCCACAAGCGCCAAGGCCCTTGCCGCCAGGATAGCGCCTGAAGAGTGGCTAGCCCAGCGCATCCCCACCAGGGACCCCGAATGGGTTGGGGGCCGACTTTGGGAGCGATTGTGCCCGCATCCTCTAGCTAGAGCCGAGGATGACAGTGGGAACAAGACCGAGGCAGCGTCTGCCGCCACGGGTGAGGCCTATGGCTTGCCAGAGGCGATAGAAGCGGACACGCGAGATGCCGACAGAGCCTTTCTCGAATGGTCTGCGTGGTGTAACGCCCTCGGCTGCGCTGGCAGGTGGGACATCGGCTGGGGCCCCACTCAAATGCAGTACTGCCGTGAGGCCGCCCATCGAGTCTTGAAACGCCAGGCACTGTGGGGTAACTGGGACAACGATGCCGCGAGCTACGCGGACGTGCTCGAAAAGACATTCGCAATTCCGCTGGACCGACTGCGGTTTGCCAGGATTCCAAGGACGGCGCCACCACGGACACTGGTTTCTCGGGTGGACTGGCTGGCAAGCCTTGAGGTCGAGCACCTCATGATGGAACGGCTCATTAGCCCGAGCACCGTGAGCTTTGCATTGAGTCTGCTTTGTGCTGAGCTCGATACGACGGGTATTGGTCCCGGTATCTCGGCCAAGGCAGGGACGGTTCTCTCGTTTGCAGCCGGTCATCCGATGGCATTGCAGCAGCTTCTGTTCCGGGTCAAAGCCGTTCCATCTCTTTTGGTCGACATGCTGCTGCACCCGCTCGTCGCCTGCCTGGCCGCTAGGTTGGTCATTGAGTGGCGCCAGGGAGGTGGGCCAGATAGTGACCGCAATTTGGCCCGTGAAGGTCAGACCAAGACGTTCGCAGTCCAAGACGCGCTATCGCTTCTGGCATACCACCTGGTCGGGCGCACGCTTGACCTCGAGGAGTGCGCGTCACTGGTGACTTGGTGCTACGCCGATGGCTCTGGTCGCGGGAGGGCGGTCGCCGATGCCAGGAGGCCCATCGGCCGTCAGCTTCTCGGGCTGGTCGCAAGGGAAAAGGAAGAAGTTCAGTCTGTGGTTCTGCAGCACCTCGTTGAGCAGGCGGCCTATGAGAACAACATGCCCCGCGCGCAATTTGCGGGTGTGCTTGACGGACTGGGATGCCTTCCGAGCGCGCGGGCTGCCGACGCTTCCGCTATCGTCGCTCTATATACCAAGTTTGCGCGCGACCTGAACTTGGACTGGACTGATGCAGGCAGTTTGTCCCCAGAACTGGCTGCACGACTTGTCGCAACGGCATTCGCGCAAGCCGCGCCCGAGCGAGACGCGCTGCTAGTCCCATTTGATAGCGCAAGGCTGCTGAGAGAAGTGCCGGACGAAGACAAGCTGTCTCAGCGCTCTACCATTGCCCGCACTCTGAGAGAGCACGTGCGGTTGCTCGCACGCGCCATGGCCGGTTGGCCCAACGGGGCCGTGCCTGCGGAACTCGCCGACGCATTGCAAGCGCTCGTTTCGCGCAGCGCTATTGAGCACGCTGAGAAGGGGCGCATCGGCGCTCTCACAGACAGGTACAGCCCAAGCCTCTTTCTTGCACGTGAGGAGGGCTCGCCGGCACAAGACCTAGCGGCAGCATGGCGCAGGCTAGATGGCACTCACCAGGAAGCGATGTTGCAGGCGCTTGCCCAGTCCGATGACCCGGTGCTACTTGCCGAGCTTTGCCAGCACTTGCCTGCTGCGGCGAAGACTGGCATCCAAGCGAGGTTGTGGCAGCTGAAGCCAGGAGAGGCTTCAACGCTTTGGACCTGGCCCGAGCTGCAGCACCGCATCGAGTGCTTGTTGGCCGCCGGCGAATACGGGCTTGCCCGCGAGCATTTGGATGAAACTGCGCAGGACTTGGGGCGCGCGCCGTCGCAGTTCCGACTTGGCCTTTTTAGCCTCGGGCTACGGCTGTTTCTGAAGGAGAAGAACTGGCCCGCCCTCGATGGCGCTACCGTTCCGTCGAACCTGGACGTGTTAACGACGCAGCAAGCGCAGGACCAACTTGACTTCTACAAGGCTACCTCCCAACTGTTGCGCCCGAACGGCAATTTGGCAGGCGCCCGGGTCGTGCTCCAAAGGCTTGCAGCGCGTCCCGGCGCGGCTTCTGCGTACAAGGAGAACCTCTTTGCGACTGCCATCCAACAGCTTCTAGGCCCCACCCTGCATCCGCTAACCGGTGAGGACAAGGTGACCGGCGAGGGTTTGCTTGCTGAAATCGATGCTGCGGTCGGCGCGAACGAGAAGGTAGCCATCAGTACTTTGCTCGCCAACCGCGCGCTGCTCTTGTTGGCACTGCAAAGACCAGTTGAAGCCTTGGAGAGTCTGGCTGCGCGCCGTCATGAAGCGCGAAGCCCGGACCTGGAACTCATCGCCGCGCTTGCTAGGAAGGAAATGGGGTCTCGCGGCGAGGCGATGGCGATACTGGACGCGGCCATCACAGAGTTCGGCCCTGACGACCGACTGGTTGCGGTCAAGAAAGACCTTCAAGCCGGTGTCGCGACGTCCAGCGTCGCTTCGGCATCGGTTGCTGTGGACGAGATTTCGTCCATCAGGGTTGCACTGCAGAAGTTGGCAGAGCTTCCAAGTCCCCAAGTCGGCGACGTACTTGGCCCGCCCGGTGGTGGGTTACAAGGGTATCTTGTGCGGGAGGTCTCGCGTGCCGTCGCCGCGCTCCAGCACATGTCGGTAATGCTACGCGACAGGAAAAACCCAGAGGACGAAGCGAAATTTGAAGACGACCTCAACACCGCCGTGCGAGAGGTGCTGGGAGCTCGGCTTGCCGTAGCCAAGTGGGATGTGGCTGACCAGTCACTTGGTGGAGCAACTTCAAACGCTAACCCCGGGAAGCGAGACGCTGTCATTCGGGTATCTGGTCAGGAAATCGCCATCTACGAGGCGCTCGTCTGCTCCGGGCTCGACCGGACTGAAACCAAGAAGCACTTCGACAAGCTGTTCTCATACGGAGTCTGTGACATCTACTTCCATGTCACCTACTCCTATGCGAGGGAGCTCAAGCCTCTCCTCGATTACGTCAGGCACATGCTCGAACATGAGGTTCCTTCAGGCCTCACATTCCTCCACTGCGAACCTCTTGGACCTCCTAATTGCGAAATAAGCGGCTATATGTCGACCTATCGCGCCGACCACCTGGAAGTCGCAGTGGTGTTCTTGATTGCAGACCTTCGGGTTCCCGGCCGCGGGTGATTGCGATGATTGCTCCAATGGCCCAGCCTACTGCACAGTCGCGTGGCGCTCGGGCGAGCTGACGATTACCTGGGTGCGTGGACCACCAAACAAGGTTGCAGTGTGAGCGTCGATGCAATTTTGACCCGCCGTGCCGACCCAATTGTGAACCGGGGTGGAAGCCGGCTTCTTGATGTGCATGTTGACCTCAACTTTTCGCGAACGCACGAGCTCCATGTCGTACGTTCCAAGTCGAGGTCTGCGGGCATTGCGCCCGCGGTTTTGGGGTCAGTTCATGCTGCGATTCTAGGGTGCTGTTGTCGAACTCCGGCAAGGTCACAAAGGTCGAAGAAAAAGGAGCATGAAGCTGCCGCTGTGACAGGCATGCCTCGGGCGCAGGCCAAGACCGCGTCAATGGGATGCACGGCCGAGGCCAGCGCCGAGCAAACCCCCAAGGCTTGCGGCATACTGCGGTGCAAATGGCTTTCTGGCAACGAGGAACTACACCGATGAATCCCTATCGACGCACTCTGTTGCGCGCCGCATGCGCCGCTGCCCTTGGCGCCAGCCTCATCGGCATTGCTCCACTGGCCATTGCGCAGCAAACGCAAAACCCCGATGCCGTGGAGGTGCTCGCCGACATGGGGAAGGCCACAGTCATTACCGAAGGCAAGGGGGCGCGTGTGCTGTATATCTTTTTCGACGCCAACTGCCCGTATTGCCATGAGCTGTACACCGCGCTGCGCTCCGAAGTCGGAAAGGACGGTCTGGAATTCCGCTGGGTGCCGGTGGCCGTGCTCACCCCTAGCAGCGTGACCAAGGGGGCGGCCATTCTGCAGGCGCCCAACCGCCTTGCGGCGTTCCACGAGAACGAGAACACCTATGGCAAGGGTTCCAACGGAAAAGGTGGCGGCATCACTCCGGCGACCAAGGCGTCGCCCAGCAGCAGCGCCATTCTCAATGCCAACAATGCCTTGCTCGAAGCCACCAAGTCTCCGGGTGTGCCCACCTTGCTCTACCGCAACAAGCAGGGCGACGCGATGATGATGGTGGGGCCGCCCAACCCGCAGCAGCTCAAGGAAATCCTCGCTAGTGTGAAGTAGTGGAGCGTTCGACAGACGGCGGCGGCGTAGGCGTGGAGACCACGCATCCCGACAGGCGGTCATGTGGACGCAGAGTCGACCGCTTGCGGGCCCGTCAATGTGATGGCCTGTGGTGCCATCGAGCTGGGCGCGCTTGGTGATGTGCTCGTCAATGGTGAGGGTGCCGTCGGTTACGCCGGCGAGTCGACACCGGGTTGTTGAGTGTCATGGACGAGCGTTGCCCGCATCGGTGTCACCGGGGTATTTCACCGATGCACGAGTAGAGCGCTAAGTCGGGGTCGTCGGGAGGGCGGAGGAGAGGTTACGCTCGTGCCAAGCCGCCACCGCGGGACGCATCCCCCAGCAGCCGACACAGCTCCGACGCCCGAGCCTCCTCGACGAGTTCTCGCAGCTCGTCTGCGGACATGCCTCTGACGGTCTCGGCCACGGCAGGGTACTCTTGGTCGCAGTCCGGCTCGCTCATGCTTTGGTTCTCATCCGCAGGGGTTCCACCGCAGGCAATGAGACGCCGGCAGGCCGGGGCACCGTCCGCAGGCGCCCCTGCTCGTGCAGGCTCTTCGCCGTGGCAAGCATGCGAGCCAACCTTGCCTGCGTCGCGGCATGCAACTCGTTCTTGTGGTCGTGCTTGAGTATTGCCGGCTTCATGGTCGAGGAGTTTAGGTCGCGAGGACCCGACGCTGTCCAGGGCGAACGCCGAACACTAGGCGCCGCGAGCAGGGTCGGCGCGTGTTTGGCCGACCGCGCAAGAGCTACGAAGGCTGTTAGAGGAGTTACGCGGTGGTCCCAGACCTGACTCGGGTGTCGACCCTGAGATGCCCCCACCTAAACCCTGCCAAATTCGCCTATACGCCATGCGCGGCCACCAAGGACGATGCCATTGTCACCCCTAGTACTCATGAAATTGTCGGCAACTCGGTTCGATAAGGCTTAGCCAAGCTAACAATGTGGACGACCTGCTGGCGCCACAGATGCATGTCCTCAAAAACGCCTAGTCCTCCCCAACCTTTCTAAAGCGCTTTGGCGCTGTTCGCGTTAGAGGTTGATGACCTGCTTTCCGAGAGCCGAGGCGAGGATGTCACGAGGCTCGGCGCCCCAGGTGCGCAGGCGCATCCACGCCAAGTAGAGGGGCAGGTTCTTGGTCGCCACGCCGCGTAGCTTGCGATTGACCCAAGTCTTGAGTCGCTCGTGATGGCTGTTGGCCGACTGCACGTGGTAGACGCCGTCCATGACGTGGCCATCGAAGCCGACGACCAGGCTCTTGGCCGGCACCCCGAGGTCTTTCTCTAGGCTCAGGAACGCTGAGCCTCCGTCGGTACACACGACCGTCTGCCCGCGCCGCACGACGTCGCGCAGCGCACGCGTCACCTCTGCGGCCGTCACGCGGGTCAGCAGCTTGTCGGTCGTGTACATCTGCCCGCGCAGGCGCCCCACCAATACAGGCGCCCACTCACTGGCCTTGCGCCCTGACCCGGTGCCTTCCCCGCCTCCTCGATGCCTCGGCGGACGCGGAAGGCTCCTTGAGCCCTTGTGTGAGATACGGAAGTACGTCTCGTCGACCTCCAAGAGCCCGCTCAGGGCCTTGGGCTGATGCTCGACGACGTTCTCCAGGAAGCGCAAGCGCCAACGGTGTGCCGTGCTGACGGAGACCGAGCACGCCTTGGCAGCCTGCCGAACCGTGAAGCCTTTGGCTAAGCATCTGGCGTAGGCCTCGAAGGTCTCACGTCGGCGCAGTCGCGCCAAGGGAGTGCCCGTCGCGGCATTGGATGCCTTGCCGCAGTCGCGACAGAGGTAGCGCTGCAGTTCGCCGCGGTGCCCGTTGCGAACCACCTTGACGCTGCCACAGTGGCGGCACGCCACGGGGCGCGCCTTCTCCAGCACCTCCAGGCCAGCTCGCCTTGAGCGGGCGGCCTTCAGCGCATCGCTGAGGCGCTCAATCTGCGCCATGGACAGCTTGTCCATGGACTCCAGCAACCGCTGGAAGGCCGTGCTTCGCATGCTCACCCCCTCGTGTCGAGAGCGAGATGGTACCGAAATCAACCGATAACGCGAACAGCGCCAGCGCTTTTGACCGGCCTTGATGCCCATGTCTGGTTAACGAACGCATCCGCTATTTGCACATAGATTACATTATTTTACAATATTCTCTTGATGGACTGGTATTCGCAAGCGCTAGAGCAATGATACATTTGCCGCAATAATCACAGCCCGGCGTAATCGATGGCCATCATTGACCTAGTCAAATGGGAGGGGACCCCACAGGTGTTGGCTTGGAAGTACCCAAGCCAAGAATTGTCGACATGGACGCAACTTATTGTCAATGAATCTCAGGAGGCATTCGTCGTTCGCGGCGGCGTCTACGACGGTCCCTTTGGTGCTGGTCGGCATACGCTGACCACAGAAAATTTGCCCGGCCTCCGAGGCCTACTGGGCCTGCCATTCGGTGGTCGCTCCCCTTTTACTGCCGAAGTCTGGTTTGTCAATAGGTTAACGAATTTGGATGTTAAATGGGGCACACCTGACCCTATACAGCTACAGGACCCTCGTTTTCAAGTCATGGTGCCGGTCAGAGCATTTGGGCAGTATGGCATTCGAATTGTTGACTCTAAGCGCTTCTTGCTTAAGCTGGTGGGTACTGTCACTGGCTTCGATGTTGATACGCTTTCCGAATATTTTCGCGGTGTATTTATTACACGCATCAAGACGGAAATCGCCTCTCTTATTGTTAAGCATGGCCTCTCGGTACTAGAAATATCGACCCAATTGGAGCCATTATCAAAAGGGCTGCGAAAATCCCTTGAGGCAGAGGTTGGTGAGTATGGGGTAGGGCTCGCGCAATTCAATGTCCACTCCATCAATGTTCCCGAAGATGACCCAGCCGTACGGAGCCTGAAAGCGGCATTGGCCAAACGCGCCGAAATGGGCATTGTTGGGTTTACCTACCAACAGGAACGAAGCTTCGACGTCATGCAAACAGCGGCAGGAAACGAGGGAAACTCCGGAACCTTGATGAACGCCGGTGTTGGCTTGGGTATGGGTCTTGCAGCGGCTCCAGCACTCGGCCAAGCCTTCAGCCAGATGGCAGTTCAAGTTCAGCCACACACGGCACCGCAGCCTCCAACATCAAGTCCGATAGCGAACGCTGCGGGCGGGTTCGTGCAAAAGGGTGGCACCGACCCCGCGGAGCGTATACGTCTGATTCGCGAATTTGCCGCGATGCGTGCTGAGGGGTTGCTCACTGAGGAGGAATTTGCTGAAGAAAAGCGACGGATTTTGGGCAATTGACAACTGATAAAAATGCCCGCTCGATAAGTGGGGTTTGGAGGTATATGCGTAGCGGAGGCTGGTTTGCTGCGGCGAGTATCGTCGTAAGTTTGACGGCCGGGGGAATCTTGGCGGTGCTCGTGCCGGGCACGCTCTGGAATGCGTCATCAGTGGCTGCGAGCGGTACCGTTGTCTGTACCTTTGCGGCTCCAGCGTTTTTCCCGAGACGCCCCGCCAACCCCGCGGGTGGTGACGCTTTAGCCATATGGCTCATTGGGCCCATCAGTGCCCTTTGGGTTTTGCTGCTAGTCATCGCCGCCTTCGCTCTTTTCTTTTCATTGAGCGGGCGGGTTCACTTCGCTTGGGCAGCAGGCATTGTGTGGCTTGGCGTTTTATTGGCGGCGGCAGCGTCGATGCGGGGAGCAACTCAAATCGTAGAGGTAGCAGCGGGGCAGATTCGACGGGCCGAGTTGGACGACCGTGCGAATTGGGTGGGAAGCCTAAAGATTGCCGCGATGCGATTTTCGTCTACCGAACTGGAGTCGGAACTTGAGTCCCTGGCGGAACGCGTGCGGTTCGCCTCGAACGAAAAGGTTGGCATAACGCCACCGGAGAACAAGAGAATCACCGCGCTGATTGACGAGATAAGAGGAGTCCCCGCGCGGGCGCCTGATGAGGTGAAGGCGCTGATAGGGCAAGTAGATGAGTTGCTTTTGACGCGAGAGCAAGCGTTGCAGCGCGCCCGCAGTTTCGGGTGATGGGCGATAAAGGGAAAGACGAATGAGTGGAGCTACTGAGGGAAAATTGAAATGCCACGGGTGTGGCGCAAGCTTGGAATACTCGGCAAGAGAGCGCTCCCTGAAATGCCCTTATTGCGGGGCTGTGACGGAAATTCCGAAATCATCAGAGAAGGAGACTCCAGGACAGGTCAAAGCCATTCTTCCTTTATCTGTCAGTCGGACCGATTTGGTAGATGCGGTCTATGAACATCTGGCTAGTGGGGACCTGACGCCGGATAATCTTCTTGAGCACGCGACCTTTACAAAAACGGAAAGCTTCTATGTGCCTGCCTACATTTTTACGGGCGATTTTGAGGCAAAATGGACCGCATCGTTTGGCTACGACCGGAAAGAGCAATACACTATTATAGAGGAAAGGAGGGAAAACGGAAGGACCACACACGTCCCTGTTACGAAGACAAAAACCGTAACCGACTGGAGGCCGGCCAGCGGAACCGACAGCGGTAATTTTTCTGTTGTCGCATACGGTGGAAAGCGATTACTTGATGCAACGGTTCCCGCGACCGACCTTGTGGAAGGCAGCGTTAAGGATGGAATCGTCGAATTTGACGCATCCTTCATAACGGGGGTTGAGCTTGAGGATTTCGCGGCCTCCGAGGCCGATATCTATAAGCATCGAGCAAGGCCGCAAATTAACAGCCTCATTGATAACAGTGTCGAGCAGCATGCGCAAGGCGACCGGCAAAAGGACTGGCATTGGACGGCAGAAATCAACAAGGAATGCATCAGTGCGCTGCTTCCGATTTGTCACGCTGTCTACGAATTCGAGGCTAAGGCCTACCATGTGTGGGTGTCCGGAAATAATGTTGCGAAAATCCGTGCGGATGCGCTACCGGTCGACAAAAAACGTAAAAATTCACTGAAACTCGGGTACCTTCCGTTGGGCGTCGCTGCCATCTCATCGGCATTCGCAGTCGGAAAGTTAGATGCGGCGTGGATGTGGCCGGCAGCTTCCTTGGCGCTTGCTCTTCTGTTCAGCATTATGCGACGAAGTGCCATCCTCGGGCACTCGCGAGCGCTGCGTCAGGCGTTGCTGGCAAGCAAGAGGACCACCACCGCAAATACGGCCGGCATGTCGACGGAGGAGCAGCAGAAGCTCGCAGAATCGGTGCGACGCCCTGGAAAAAGCTTGCTCGCCAATACCTCAATGGATGGGGTAGTCGTCCCGGTGCTTGCCCTTTTGCTTGGGGGTCTACCGTTCCTTGGGTCAATGACGTCCTTGGGGACGGCTTCTTCAACTCAAGACACAGTAGCCGATGCGAGTACAGCGTACTCGTCCGCCAACGCCAGTTCATCGGCATCAGCTCAAGTCGCGGCTGCCGATACGGAGGAAGTTTCTTCGGCCACCAGCGCCAGTTCATCTGCTATCGACAAGGCGAGCGGAGCTTCCGCGTCGGCGGTCCCGAAGGTGCCTGCGCAGCCAGTGCAGGAGGCCGCCTCCTCATCGACACCCTTGCAGGCCCAGGCACTCGCAGTCGCCTCGGTTCCTGCACAGGTGGCTACCCCAGCAAGCGCACCATCGCAAGCACAAACGCCAGCCCTTGCGGCAATACCGGCCCAAACCGCAGCTTTATCGCAACAATCGCCCACCCCGGCTGACCACCGTGTCGCACATTTGCTTAGTGAGGCGGCCATGGGGAACTGGCAGGCCGTGGACGCGGACGTTGCAGCAATGGCGGCTAATCCTCGTGTCGCTCCATCAGGCGATAGGTCGTCGAGCAGAGCAGCGAACCGAATGGGGCTGGCAGCACTTCAGCGAGGCAATACAGGCGCCGCAGTGAGCGCATTTGAGCAGGGCCTGCACGCCGACCCTTCGGATATTGAGGTACGCAACAACTACGCCTACGCCCTCATCAAGGCCCTACGCCCGCAAGATGCGGTAAGTGAACTGGCTACAGTTTTGGAGGCCGTTCCTACACGCACTTCGGCCTGGGCCAATCTCGCGGAGGCACTCTCATCGATTAACTCGAACGAAGGTATAGCAGCGCTGAAGTTGGCCGTACATTTCAGTTCGAATCGCGATTACACAAGAAGGGCGCTTCAAAAAACCCTGGATACGGCAATGAGTCCCGGGTATCGAGCTATTGTGTCCACCGTGCTGGCGCAATTCGACAACATTCCACCTAGCACAGATAATGCGCAGGCCGTCGCGAATGCAGCGCCTCCAAGCCCCGCCATCGGTAATAGCCGAATTGTCGTGGTCGTGCAGCGAATTCTGGCCGACGGTCGGATGTGTTTTAACAACAAGCAGTACTCTTGTGCAATTACCGACGCGAAGAATGCGCTTAGCATAAGCCCCAATAATACCGTCGCCATCCAGTTGAAACAGGCGGCGGAGGCGGCTCAAGCCCAGGCATTGCATAACATTCAAATTCAATAACAAACATGAAACGCTCAGCCAAAGTTGTATCCCTTGCGTTAGCGCTCTCACTGGGGGCATGTGCAATGAATCCGGCCACGCAGGTGGGCAAAAACACTGGCAATGTGCAAACTTGCAATCCAATTGCGGCAGCTCTCGGTGGAGCCTTGGTCGGAGCACTCTTGGGTGGCAGCCATGACCGGGCGGCGGGAGCGGCCGCAGGAGGGCTTCTGGCAAGCGCTGCGTGCATGGCGGTCAATTACCATGCACGACAAGTTAAGACGGCTCAACAGGTCGACCAGGAATGGCAGGCGCAAAACGGTACCCTTCCCGAGCACGCCACGCTAACGCGGTATGAGACGAAATTAGAACCCTCAGCGACGGTTCGAGGCGGTGGGGAAACGAACCTTGTTTCTTACATCGAAGTCGCAGAGGGGCAAGACCATAGACCTCCCGTAGTGGAACAGATAATTGCTTTGTACGGACCGGACGCCAAGTTGCTCAAGAGTGTTCGCAAGACACCGTCTGCGAGCGCTAGCGCGGGCGCGTTCCAATCGGACTTCTCGCTCACACTCCCACAAGGAGTTCCGCAAGGGGTGTACACCATTCAAAGCGCTGTGTACGTCAACGGCGCGATGGCCCGGACGGCCGTTTCGGAGTTGCAGGTCGTCTGAACGCTGGACCGTGGCGGAGCCGCACTACGGGCAGGTCAGGATGGATTCAAAGGTGATGCTGGTCTGGGATGTTTTACCTCTTGATAAGGCCCCGGGGAGGCCCGGCAACGACGGCCAAGGACCTCGGCCTGTGCAGAGCAGTCAGCTGTAAGCCTACCGGGGCATGCCTGGCGACGTGGTGGTCGATGGCGAGAGTGCCCACAGGTCTATCGGCGCTCGTGCCAGCAGTGCTGCCACCGTAGGTATCACGTGGTGGTTCTCTTCGCTATCACCATGTACACCGTGCACAGTTTCGCGCGGTTACGCGTTACAAGAAATCCATGGGAAATCAGCGCGCCCCGGACCTTTATCTCGATTGACGGATGCGCCGTCCATTCCTTCATGACTCCACGGACGATACAGGACTCATATATTCTCGCAAGTCATATCAGCGCCGACACTTGAGGAAGGGGTTTATATGCAATCCAAGGAGCACTGGGAGCAGGTCTACACGACCAAGGCTGCGACCGGCGTCAGTTGGTTCCAGGAGCATGCTCACCAATCCGTTCAACTCATGCACAAGACCGTTGTGGCGAGGGCGCGGTCATCATTGACGTTGGCGGAGGCGCCTCGACGCTAGTCGACGACCTGCTCAGCGATGGCTATTCAAACCTCGCCGTGCTTACCTGTCCGAAGCCGCGTTATCCACGGCCAGGGACCGCCTTGGTGCACCAGCAAGTGAGGTCACCTGGCTTGTCGGCGACATCACGAAGGTCGAACTTCCGCGACACGCCTACGCCGTCTGGCACGACCGGGCCGTCCTCCACTTCCTCACCACGCGCGAGGAGCGCGAGGCCTACGTCCAGGCTGTGCTGCGCGCAGTCAAGCAGGGCGGCCACGTTATCGTGGCAATGTTTGCCGAAGACGGGCCAGAGAAATGCAGTGGTTTGCCGGTCATGCGCTACAGCGCAGATGGGCTACAGGCAGAGTTCGGTACTCCGTTCACACTGCTGAAGCAGGAACGCGAGGAGCATTACACGCCGGCTGGCGCCGTTCAGAAGTTCATTTACTGCCTGTGCCGCAAGGAGCCTAACTGAGCGCAAATGCCGGCCACCGATGCGGCAGTGACTCACAGAGTCGGCACGCGGACTTGAGCATCGCCACACGACATCGATGCGATTCACTGCAGCATCTCGCGCAGCCAAGCCGCCCGCACAGGCATAACTGAAAAGAGCCAATCAAATTATGGCCGCTGCAGTGAACGGGATTGCATGCGCGCAGTGACGCAGTGGCACTTCCAAAAACGTGCCACCGCCTCACCGCTGCTATGGACCGACGTACCGCATCCGCCCACTGACCCTGCAACTCCGCTTGATGACCCTGCTTGTCAGCAGTTGCTGAACCAGCCCGCCTGAAATGGGCGCCGAGTCACGCTCGTGGTAGATGCGGTAGCTGAGGGGCACTTCGGAGACTTGCTCAATGTAGGCGCCGCTTGCGAGCAGGTGGACGATTGCTTTGAACTGACTGGTGTACATGGTGACCTCGTTTGGTGCGGACGCACGACCCCTGTCGTGCAGTCCGTAAGCGAGGTCGGCGGGCGTTGCGCCCGCGGTGGTGGGGTCAGTTCATGCCGTGAATTCTATCGATGCCCAGAGCGCCCGTTTGAGCGCAGATGAGGCGATGGCGCTGCGGACGGACATCCATGTCATCGCGGAGCATGGGGTGGCAGGTTGGCACTGCGCGCGCCAGTCGTGGCGGTTTCGGCAAGGACTGCGTCCTCGCCATCGCCCCTCCGAGTCGTTCCCTTCAAGGGCCTCGGCGGCCAGCGCAATAGCCATGGCCCGAGTTCGATGCGAACGTTTATCGTAGCTATAATGGGCTCATTATTTGGAGCCGAACCATGGAAGCCATCCTTGCCGACATCACCGTGAGCATGTCGGAATTCAAGAAAAATCCGGCCGCCGTGCTGCGCGAAGCCAACAACCGCCCCGTTGCGGTGCTCAACCACAATCGGGCGGCGTTCTACATGGTCGAACCGCGGCTGTTCAAGGCGTTGATGGACGAGCTGGCCGACCAGGAGTTGCATCGCAAGGCGCTCAGCCGGCTTGCGGACAAGTCGCGGGCCGTGGAGGTCGACCTTGACGACCTCTAAGGGCAAGGTCCAGCCCAAATACCGGCTGCACTTCATGCCCGAGGCCCTCGAGGAATGGCACCAACTCGACGGCTCGATACGCGTCAACCTGAAGAAGACCCTCGCGAAGCGGCTCGACCGTCCGCATGTCCCCGGCGGCGCCCTCCACGGCGCGCTGGCTGGATGCTACAAAATCAAGCTCCTCAAGCAGGGCGTGCGGCTTGTCTACTGCGTCGAGGACGACCAGTTGATTGTCCTGGTCCTTGCGGTCGACAAGCGCGAAGACAACGTGGCGTACACATCGGCCACAGCCCGCCTGTCCGCGTCCGCTGCGGCGCTGCCCAAAGCCTTGAAGAGCAAGCCGGCGAAGTAGTCGCTCGGCCTCGTCGCGGGCACTGCCTGGAGCACGCGCTGGGGACCTCCGGTCAGGGGGACATGGGTATCTCCGTGGTGCACCCACGCCGATGCCACGAGGTATTGGCCCGGTGCCGACGTGTTGGCAGGCTTCGTACCGCTGCGTCCATACGCCGGGTCACCCTGCGACGGTGGCGTGTGGAACGGTGATGGCTACACAGGACATCACTCGTCACCGGAGTCGTCACCATGCACATCAAACACCGCCGAGCCCGCGCCCTTCTCTACCGCTCCGTCTGGGTGCCCAAGGGCTCTGCCGGCAACACCCACGGCTACTCGCGCCAGGCCTACGTTGGCAGCCTTCCGGTGGCTACCGAGGCCATTCCCGCCGCGTTGCGCGAGCGGCTGTCAGACGCCGAGCGCGCCTTCATTGATGCCAAGATTTGCGGGCCCGCGCGGGAAGCGGCGGAACGGCAGCGGGTGGAAGATGAGGTGAGGGAGCGCGACCCTGGATGGCGGCTGGAGGAAGCGCAGCGGCTGGTGCGTGAAGCCGCTGCGCGCAGTGCCGGAATGCCAGTGTCTGCGACCAGGTTAGGGGCTTTGCAGGATGCGCTCTCTGGCGTGAAGACTGACGGCTCGGCAATACAGATGCCAACCAATGCCAAAGGGACCGATGACCCCTTGCGGTCGGCGCTGGCGGCCGTCCAGGAGGCTGCACGGGCGGTCGCGACAGGACGATACGGGAACGCCCCGGCGGAGCAGGTGCGCTCGACAAAGACCTACCGGCTATGGGCCGATTTCTGGGAAGCTACGCAGGGCGAAGGGGAAGCAAGTCTGCTGCGCGCGCTACAGGCAAAGGGCTTTGTCAAGCGCCGTGGACGCTAGACCATGGGGGCAGCGGCTGTTCACGCTGGATGATTGGTTTGACTATGCTCTGACAAATCGAGAGCCCCACCCGTTCCGACAACCATCACCAGGACATTGCTACATGTTGAATTGGCTTGCCATCCTGGCCCTCGCGCTGGCCCTCGGCGTGCTGGCACGCGACCTCCGCAAAACCTGGCTGCGCCATGCGCGGTCTCTGCACAGCTTGTCTCACATCCGGTGGTAACGACGTTCGCCACGCATCATCTCTCTGCACAGCCTACCGACCTGCTCCGCCATCGCGGGTTGGATGCAAAAAGCCCCCGCAGTACGGGGGCGTGAATGAGGTCAATGAGTTGATGACAGTTTCATGCGCTTCTTCTCCGCCAATGCCGCCTGGATTGCGCGGATATGCGTCTGCATGGCTTCGACTTCGACTTGCAAGGCAGCGATGTCCATCTCTGGCAGAAGTTTTTTGGCCACGACCTTCTCGTACATCTTGACCAGCGCGTACTTGGAGGGCATTGATGCCTCGCGGAGCTCCTCGGTCACGAGCGGGCCCCAAGCGGGGTCCGACAGCACGACCTGAAAGGCAGGCCCGATGGTCTGCGGCGCGTACACACCCGGTTCCATCAAATCCGCTGGCGTGATGCGGCCAGCCATCATCAAAATACTCATGCGAGGCACGCGCAGATAGGCTGCGCACGCCCGGGCGAAGTCGTCCGAGATTTGGCTGACCGGCCGCACGCCATTCATGAGCAGATTGAGGTACGGGTAGCTGTACCCGAGCTCGCAGCACATCTCCGTAAAGGACTGGCCACGCTCCGCGGCGCACTGCACCAGCGCTGCAGTCAGCAGTCCGCCGGGTCGGACGGCAAACTGTTCGCTGACCTCACCGCTCCAAGGTTCCAGGGTTTGGGGCGGCGCTGGCTCCGCTGCGTGGGCATCGAATGATTGACCGGCGTCAGTGAGGGTGGGAGTGGGGTTCTGGGGATTCTTTGATTTCACAGATAACTCCTGAAAGTCATGGCCGAGCCGGTTGATTCCGGTCGGCCAGCGGGTTGGCCTTTCAGGTGTAGTCACCGCCGTTCAAGAAGCGGAGGCGCTTCGTCACCAGCCACGGGGGCCCGTCCCCTTGCCGTGGCACCCGCGTGATGCACATCGGACATCCCGGCACCGCCGCTGAACCGCGGTCGCTATAGGAAGTGCACGGATTTGCGTGCACACAGGACATGACCATGGAACACAAGGCAGCACACCATCCACCGCTCGACGCGTCCGCATACGTCGCCCCGGAAACCCCGGCCGAACGCGTGTTGCGGCTTTACCAGCACCCAGGCGGCCCGCTCATCGGCTGGGTGCTCGACGATGCGGCTCGGCGCCGGCATGACGCCAACCATTTGGCCCACGTCCTCGGCATCAGCCTGGAGGAGCTTGAACGCTGCGAACGCGGTCATGCCTCCAGGCTGGTCAGGGACCGCGCCTTCATGACGAAGGCCGCGCGCTACCTGGCCATTCCTCCGATTACCGCACGGCTACTCGCGGGCGACGTCCGGGTCGGGGACTTTGCCACACGCAACGAGCCGGCTGCCGAGACGATTGAACGGGAATTTGCGCGGATGCTGACGGACCCGAAACTGCGCGCGCTCGTGCCGGACTCCGTCGCGGACCTGACCGACGAGTACAGGCATTACTTGGTGATGGTCTATGGCAAGAATCGGGCGATGGAACTGGCCGAGTTGCCGCGCTTGCCGGACATCCTGCGTTGGCTCCAGCGCGCCGCGGTTCAGCACGATGAGAACGAGGCGCGAGCGCTGCCGGGAATGAGCTGATGCGTCGCACAGAACGTTCCGCCTTTCGGTGATTTCTTTCCTCCTTCGGCGGGCCTGCGGGCCCGCTTTTTTCATCTGGGTGCCGGTCGCTACACGAGAGCAGGCCATCCAACCCAGGAGAAAAAATGCCTACGAAGAGAAATTCTATCGGCTTAGGGCTGTTGCTCGACCCGGTCCAGTTCGCCGCAGAGCTGGCGACCCTCAAACAGCGCCCGCACTACGACGGTCACGCGCTGCTGTGTGAACTGCCTGACCGCGTCGCAAGGCTCTTTGAGAGCAAGCTCGTGCCGACCGGTCAGAGCCTTGCCATCAGCGGGAGTGAAGACGGCCTGTTGTGCGCGGTCGTCACGCTACAGGCGGCGTCGACGCAAGTCGTGTGCATCGTGCCGATGCTCGGGCCCCTCGCCAAAAACTGGCTTTTTGAGGCTGTCGAGTCACTGCATCGTATGAACATCGTCGTCTCAATTGCGGACAAAGAGCAGGTCATCGTCGTGACCTCGGGTCCGCCGGTCCTTCACCCCGATGGGCAGGAGTGGCAGACGATACGCAGGCGTCTCGATGCAGTCGCCTTCGATGGCGACCGTGACAAATTTGTCACGCAACTCTTGGACCTTCTCCGGCGACTCGATGCCGACGTGCAGAGCGCCATTCCCGGCTTCGCGGTTGACGAGCGCTGGGTTTTCGCCATCACGCCGCCGGCAGCTCCGGTGGGCGGCGATGTTGACGTCAGGTCAGGTACGGGAATGCCTATGCCGGCAGGTGCCGCACTGCATTGAGTGCGGTGATGTACGCGGGGAGCGGGCGATGCGCGCCCCGCAGTGCGGTAGCTGTTTGATTCACGAGCGGCCCCGATGTGGGGCCGTTCTTTTTACTTCGCGCCGAGGCTCGACCTGCGCGGACCGACGCGTCGGACGTCAACGCTGTCCACCCCCAAAGCCTTGGCAGCCTGCAGGAAAAACGCAAAAGGAAAAGTTCCCCGATTGATGCGGTTGGACAACGCCTTTGGTTCTATCTCAAGGCCCTCGGCCTGGAGGAGCCGGGAGAGTTGCTTGGCGCTGCATTCCTGGCGCGCCATGAGCGCCTTCAGAATGCGCCGGGCTTCCCGTTCCCAGACCTGGGAAGTGTCGGCCATATGTTGAGACGAATTGCGGTCGGGGCTTGCCATGCGCGAGCACTCGCTGAGACGAATGGAGGGCACCGATTATAGGCATCGTGGAGACGTTAATAGCATCAATTTCCTCATAAATGAGGAACTGCATAACCCCTCGCTCTAGACGTTTGACCAGCGCACATAGGTCAGCAAGCCCCGGGGCTGGTCCCGGGGCTCAGGTAGAGCACGTTGAATATCCTGGAACACGCAGCATCGCAGACGCTGCACAAGCGCCTCATGGGCTTCATCGCCCCGCAAAGCAACTCGGGCACCGGCGCGCCGGTGAAGTTGGCACCCGACTGCAGTCCCGTCCCTCGGCGCACTGTCATCCATTTTGATGGTGACGTGGCTCGCCGGATGGGGCACACAATTGTGCGCGATGCTCTTCAGGAGCTGCATGCGGCCGATGCCGAGATGCGCGCGCTTGCTGAAGATGACCTGGAAGTCCTGACGGGCGCGCTGCTGGCCGTGCGCAAGAGCATCCGCGAGCAGACCCGTCGCGGCATGGATACTGATGCCTTGGAAATTCTGCAGAGCATGGAGGCTCGGCATGGTTTCACGCTGGTAACGCAATCGGACCGGGAATGGCGCAGCGTGGCGGACGGCATCAACAGCGCGCGTGGCAAGGCTGTCGACGCCTGGATGGCGGTTCTCAGCGGCGAGGCGACCGTGGAGGAGTCGATGCCCCGCGGGGATGATGGACTGCTCCTGCAGGTGCTTACCGGGCATTCGCCCATGCAATGCCTGGAGCACTGGGCCCGCATCAAGGGCGGCCAGCGCAATCTGAAAACCTATGAAAAATTCCGCGGCATCGCGCAAGACTTGGAGGCCATTCTTGATGGCCAGAGTGTGGAGGCACTCACTCCGGAGCACGTCCAACTTTATGCAGACCACCTGGCCGCACGCGGCAACGGTCTCAAAACGGTGCATGGCAAGTTGAGTATTTGCAGCACCTTGCTGGGACACTGCGAGTTGCCACGCGCCACACGCAAGTCACTCGTCGACGTACGTCCCCCCAAGGCCAGGGTGAGCCAACACAGTGCGCCGCGCATCGCATTCTCGTCCGAGCAACTGGGCGCCCTCCTGCAGGCCATCTTCGCTGACTCATCCCTTCCACCTGATGACCGCGTCATCGTGGCCCTGCAGGCCTTGGCGGGCGCGCGTCTGGAAGAAATTTGCTCGCTTCGTGGTCCGCAACTTGCTTGGAACGGGGTGCACTGGCTGATTGACTTTGTTGAGCCGGACATCGTGCGCAAGACTTCCGAGCGCAAGGCCAAGGCCGTGAAGGCCGACCAGCTCAAGTGCGCTGACTCAATTCGCAAGGTGCCGGTCCAAGTCTCGGCCGTGCACGGCCTGCATGAGCGGCTTACCGCGCTCAAGAGAGCGGCGGGCCAGGGTCTGTTGTTCAGACATCTGGCGTCGAACCGCTACGGCATATATGGTGGTGCGCTGAGCATGCGCTTGAACCGACGTATCGACGCCGTCGTGGGCAATGACCGCCGTCTGGTTCTGGAAAGCCTGCGCAACACAGCTGCGCCGGCCATGCGAAGGGCAGGGGTGGATGCGGATGAGCGTCGCATGTTCATGGGCCATGCACCCATTGACGTTCATGCACGGCATTACGACCTGCCGGCGGCGGAAGACTTGCAGGTGGCGTCCAGAGCCGTGAGTGACATGGTCGCTCGAGCACTCGCTGGGCGCGACTATCCCGCGCTTGACACCGTTTACCGTGCCCGTCCACACCGCACGGCGCGTCGGCTCGTGCCTTGGGGCAAAGTGAGCGCCGCAGACCGGGAGCGCGCATCTTCAGTCTGCCAGGATGACGGGCAGAGAGATGGGCGGCTCGATGCTCCGCATCGCGGTGACCAAGACATTGAGCGGCATGCTCCCATATCGTCTACCGACCTGACCGCTACTGTGACCGGTAAGGGCATCGTGAACATCCTCGGGGATGCGAGCCGCGCGGCAAATGGTCTTGAAAGTGTGCCGAAAGCCATGGAACACCAAGCTGCGGTCCTCGAGGTTGCACCCGGCTCGGTCGCGCATGTAACGCCCCCACCATTGCGACCAAGTGCCGGAGCGCTTGCCGAATCGGTCGGGGCGCAAATCGGGGAACAACCACTCTCGACCGAGTGGGCGTTGGCCGTCGACGTAATGTTGAAAGCCGATGCGAAGGAGCTCTGGATGCACCGGAACGGTCCGAATCGAGCTCGTGTTCTTCACTCGTACGGCGGCTCCATCGGGGCGGATGTGGAGCAAGAGCCCAGCCTGGGCATCGCTTTCAATGTCTCGCAGGCGCAGCTGGCACAACTCCTCGAGCCGGCATCCTGTGAGCAGACCGAGCGCGGGCAGCCAGACGCAAGCCTCGCCGCCGCACCCTCGCGTTCGAAGACTCTCGGAGTACACGGGCGAGGTGAAAACAGCTTGCAATTCCGTAGCGGAGAATGCCCGCCGACCGATGTTCAATCCCTCGCTCTGAGGCACACGCAGACCACGGATGGGATTGGCCGGGTACAGTCCAGCATCAACTGCGGCTTGGAGCATGGCGCTGAGGTGACTGAGCTTGTTGGTCACCGTCTTGGGGTGCAGCGAGCGGGCGAGCAGCGCGTCGCGGTACGCAGCGACGAGGCGCCGGTCGAGCTGTGCAATGGGGCGCTGAATGAAGCGGTCGAAAGCTTCGGCGCCGGCTTCGAACTCGACGATGGTGCGCAGTGGGCGGCTCGGATTCAAGTCTCGCCAATATTCGAAGATGGCGAGAAAGGTTTGCGCGTGCGGCACGGGGCCTTTGGGGGCGTTGGGCGCGGGGCCCATGCTCGGCTCCAGGGCAGGACCCACATCGGGCTTTTCCGAACCGTTGCTGGCCAGTGCGGCGTCGGCGACACTCGGTGGATGCGCCGCGGAGGTCACTGGCAACTCCAGGCCGGAGAAACGCGCCAGCCATTGGGCGGCCAAGTGCATGCTCAGCACCTTGGCGGCCGCAAGGTCGCTGGTGCCCAGTTGCACGCGGATGAGTTGACCGAATTGGGCTTGATGCTTGCGCGGCACGCGCATCTGGAAGAGATAGATGCCGCGCTGCTGCGTGAAATAGACCATGAAAAAGGCTCCGGGACGTGGTGGACCAACGTCGCAGAGCCTCTGTAATCAAGCAAATTGTACAACAAAAAGTACAACAACGCGCTCAATTGGTCGTTGGAAATCCGATTTTCATCAGTTAAATCAACGACTTATGTTGTAGGTGGTGGAGAGGAGGAGGATCGAACTCCCGACCTTCGCATTGCGAACGCGACGCTCTCCCAGCTGAGCTACCCCCCCAACGACATCGGAATCATAGCCGAGCCGCAGCGGGCTTGGGGCGGCGGAACACCCAGCGGGATGGGCTCGAAGCTTCGGGGGCGTAGCGATAGCCTTCGGCGTCGAAGGCCTTGAGGTGCTCGGGGTCGGCGATGCGGTGGGTGATGGCGTAGCGGGCCATGAGGCCGCGGGCGCGCTTGGCATAGAAGCTGATGACCTTGTGCTTGCCGGCTTCGCTGTCCTGGAACACGGGCTGGATGACGGGCAGGGCGAGGGCCTTGATGTCCACGGCGCCGAAGTATTCATCGGATGCCAGGTTGATCAGCACCATGTGGGACTGCCCTTCGAGTTGCTCGCGCAGGGTCTTGGCGATGCGGCTGCCCCAGTAGGCGTAGAGGTTCGCGCCCTTGGGGTTGGGCAGCTTGGCGCCCATCTCCAGACGGTAGGGCTGCATCAAGTCGAGCGGGCGCAGCACGCCGTACAGGCCGCTGAGCAGGGCGATGTGGTCTTGCGCCCATTGCAGGTCTTCGGGCTCGAGGTGTGCAGCATCCAGGCCTTCGTAGACGTCGCCGTTGAAGGCGAGGATGGCGGGGCGGCTGTTGTCGGCGGTGAAGGTCTTGGACCATGCCGCATAGCGGTCGGCGTTGAGCGTGGCGAGCTTGTCGGAAATGCCCATCACGCTGGCAAGCTCGGCCGGGCTTTGGCGGCGCAGCAGCTTGATCAGCGCCGCGGACTGCGGGATGAAACGCGGCAGGGTGACGGGCAGCTCAGGCACCGGGCTGGTGTAGTCCAGCGTCTTGGCGGGGGAGAGGACGATGAGCATGGGTCGTGGGGAACGGCCGGAACAGGCAGCGGGGGGATAAGGAAAGGACGCAGGTCTCAGGGGGCAGCTATGTGACAGAGATGGGCACCGTTGCGGGCGTGCCATCAGCAGCGGAAAAGTCCTTCAGCAGCGCGTCGCGCGTGGCTGGCGCGATGACTTGCCGCACATCGTAGTGGGGATGTTGGCAGCCGATGACGATGACGATGACGATGACGATGAAGTCGGGCTGCGGCGCGGCGATGGACTTGAACACCGGCTTGCCGATTTTCACGCCGTAGGTGCCGGCGTGGCCGGAGCAACGCTCGATGGTGGTGAGTTGCACGCCACGCTCTGGCCGATGAGCTTGAACATGTCCTCGGTCTTGCGCCCCACGTTCTGCATCCGGCTGCGGCAGGGAATCTGGTAAGACACCTTGCCCAGATCCTGTTTGAACATCAGCGTGCAGGACGGCACGCCGGTGAGGATGGCGTAGCCGGCATGGGCGTACTTGGCCAGCACCGGGATGTTGGCTTCCTTGGCGCGGGCCACGCCGTCGAGGTCGCCAAGATCCTGCTTGGGCATGCCGCGGCATTGCTCCTTGTTCACCAGCTCGTAAGCAATGCCGTTGTGCTCCAGCCCCTTGAACAGATCGAGGCCGATGCCGGGCTCGTTGGCGTTGATGGAGCAGGTGGAGAAGATGGCCACTTTGCCCGGCGTGCGTTCGCCGCCCGTGGTCTGCGAGGCCGTGGCCTTGGGTGCTGCCGAACGGAATTTCTTGCTCGCCAGCTCCGGCAGCCAGGCCTTGTGGTCCGCCCCCAAGGCGTTTTCCAGCAGGGCTCGCGTCGCGGGCGGCTTGTTCACGGCATTGAACACTTGCACGACCACGGGTGCGGCGGCACATAGGGGCATTGGGTCATGTAGCACAGGTCGCAGATGTAGCACTGGTCCACCACCTTCCAGAAGTTCTGCTTGTCCACGCCGTCGACCTCGCCGGTGCTGCTCCCGTCCACCAGGTCGAACAGGGTGGGGAAGGACTGGGCACAGCGCTGAACGGGTGCCGCCGGCAGGCAGTCATGCCGTGCAATGGCCCCAGGACAAGTTCTATTGGTTCGCGCCGATGAAGTTGGAACTTTCACCAGGGTGCAGGCCTCACGGCACCGGATTCAAAACTTCAAGAGGCGGAGCAATAAGATCAACGGCCATTCCAGCCTTCACCCGCCATGACATCCTCCGCAGCCGAATCAGGCACCGACGCCTCAGCCCCACCCCTGCCGCCGCAGACCCTGGCCTGCATCGGTCTGGGCGCCATGGGCTGGGCCATGTGCGGGCATTTGCTGCGGGCCGGCCATGCGCTGCGCGTGTATGCGCGCGATGCGGCCAAGCGCGAGCGCGCCGCGCGGGCCGGCATGGTCGTGTGTGATTCCCCCGCCGAGGCGGCGCAAGGCGCGGCCTTCGTCTTCAGCAACGTCACCTCCACGGCTGACGTGGAGCAGGTGCTCATCGGGCCTCGGGGTGCCATGCAGGGCGCCCGGCCAGGCGCCGTCTGCATCGACCACAGCACCATCGCCCCGGCCGGGGCGCGGCGCATCGGTGCGGTGCTGGCCGAGCGGGGCATCGGCTTTCTCGACGCGCCCGTGTCCGGCGGCGAGAAGGGGGCGATCGAGGCCAGCCTGTCGATCATGGTCGGCGGCGATGCGCCCACCTGCGCCCGCGCCTTGCCGCTGCTGCGCCTGCTCGGCCGCACCATCACCCATGTCGGCCCGGCGGGCAGTGGGCAGGTGGCCAAGCTGTGCAACCAGATCGTGCAGGTCATCAACATCGAAGGCATCGCCGAGGCCATGCGCTTCGCCCAGGCCGAGGGCGCCGACCTGCAGCGCGTGCTCGCCGCCATCTCCGCCGGCATGGCGGGCAGCCGCATGCTGGATTTGATGGGCCCGAAAATGGCCACGCGCGATTTCGCCGTCGGCATCCAGGCCCGGCTCCACGCCAAGGACTTCGGCCTGGCCGCCGACGCCGCGCGAGACTCAGGCCTCCATCTCCCGGCTCTGCAGGTGGTGCGGCAGCAACTGGAGCAACTGATGGCGCTGGGCCTGGGGCAGGACGACACCAGTTCGCTGCTGCGGTTGCTGGAGCGCGGTGGCGTCACGGATTGATGCATGGGCGAACATGGCGCCACCTAAATCAGGGGGACTGCAGGGCATCGAATTGGCGTCCAATACAGCCAAGCGCCATATCATGGCTTGGCAACCATGAACAGGCGATTCACGGCCGCCTAGGAGACTGTCGGACTTTGCGGTCTTCCGGATGAAGACGCTATCCGAGACAATTGCTGCTGCACAACCGAGAGCCCGAGCCGATGAGCCGCTTCGTCCCTGTTGACCGAGACACCGCATATCTGTTGCCACCGTCGGTGGACGAATGGCTGCCCACTGATCACTTGGCGCGCTTCGTGGTCGAAGTCATCGAGCAGCTTGATCTGGGCGATCTGGCCCGACAGTACGCAGGCCGGGGCTCGGCGGCGCACCATCCGGCGGTGCTGCTGGGCCTGCTGATCTACGGCTACGCCAACGGCGTGCACTCCAGCCGCAAGATCGAGCGGGCGACCTACGACTCGGTGGCGTTCCGCTTTGTTGCGGCCAATACCCACCCCGATCACGACACGCTGGCGACGTTCCGCCGCCGCTTCTTGAAGGAGGTGGAGGCACTGTTCGTGCAGGTGCTGGTTCTGGCGCGCGAGATGAAGCTGCTCAAGCTCGGACACATCGCGCTGGATGGCACCAAGATCGACGCCAACGCCAGCAAGCACAAGGCCTTGTCGTGGGCTCATGCCAACAAGATCGAGGCGCAGCTGCGCCAGGAAGTACAAACGCTGCTGGCGCTGGCAGAGAACAGCGACCGCGCGACGGTACCCGACGGCATGGATGTGCCGGCGGAGATCGCCCTGCGTGCAGATCGCTTGAGCGCAATCGCGCAGGCCAAGGCCAAGATCGAGCAGCGCGCCAGCGAACGCCATCAGGTCGAGCAGCAGGAGTACGAGGCCAAGACCGCCAAGCGCCAAGCCCAGCGCGAGGCGGGCAAGAAGCCGCGCGGCAAGGACCCTGAGCCGCCAGAGGCCGGCCCCCGGAGCAGCGATCAGGTCAACCTCACGGATGAAGAGTCGCGCATCATGCCCGTGTCGGGTGGGGGCTTCGAGCAAAGCTACAACGCACAAGCCGGCGTGGACATCGCGACGATGATGGTGATCACCCAGCATGTGAGCCAGGCATCCAACGACAAGCGCGAAGTTGTGCCTACGCTGCAGCAGATCCAAGCGTTACCCGCGGTGCTGGGCGAGGTGCACACGCTCATCACGGACAACGGCTTCTTCAGCCAAGCCAACGTGATCGCGTGCAACGACGCGGGTATCGAGCCGCTGCTGGCGCTCAAGCGGGAGTCGCATCACACGCCGGTGATGGGGCGCTTTGCACCCGATGTGCCCGAGCCCCAGACGACGGATCCGCTCGTGCAGATGGCACACCGCCTGGGCACGCAAGCAGGCCGAGCCCTGTACGGCCTGCGCAAGCAGACAGTGGAGCCGGTGTTCGGCATCATCAAGCAAGTGATGGGTTGGCGCCAGATGAGCATGCGCGGGCTGGCCAAGGCACAAGGCGAATGGAGCTTGGTGACCATGGCTTGGAACATCAAGCGCATGCACGTCCTGCGAGCCGCGTGAGGGCAATAGTGCGCCCCGACCACGCCAAAACCGAGTCCCCAGGCCGCCCCATGTGCCCTCACAGTGTCTCGCCAACCATCGAGAGCGTTCGATCAGCGCGCCGCTGTCAAAAAAAACGCGTCGCACTGATCAATCGGATTCGCTCGGGTTCAAGTCCGACAGCCTCCTAGAGAGACACTACAACAACCCGAGAAAATCATGCACAAACGACTGGTTTTGGCTTGCATCGTGACGGCCGGTTTGCTGGCTGCATGCGGGGGTGGCGGGGGCGGTACTGGTACTGCTAGTGGGGGAGGAAGCAATCCATCAACCTCGCCGAATAGCGCTGCGACATGCACGGGTTCCCAATGCACGAGCTTTAGTGGCGTCGTCAGCGATGGTTCTACGCCCGTACCTCAGGGAACACAGATCACTGCGACGAACCCAGCAAACGGAAAAATTTGCGCTGCAGCAGTGACCAATGATTCCAGTGGCGACTACGTCATGGCTTTGACGCAGTTGACCACTGATCCACAGTGCGCAAATGTGAGCGGTTTGGTGGTGGCTGCACCAAGCGTCAATGCGAGTACCACGTGTTATGTGGGGCAAACAACTCCCTGCAATGTATCGCCCAGCACCGCAACGCAAATCGCCAACTTTCAGGGAACATGGTCGGCAAGCTACACGGGTCAAGATCAGGGGACTTGCTCGATTCTTGTGGCATCGAACGGGGCTGTACAGCAATCTCATTGCATCTCAACGAAAACGAACAATCCTTTCACGCTCAGTGGCGTGCTCACGCCCAGCAGCACGGATTTCTCACAGGGCATTTTTGCAGGAACGGCAACCACTGGTGCGACGTACCAAGGCACGTTCGTGCTGAGCAGAGGTAGCGGCTCAGTGAGCAATGGCGCGTGGTCCAACACCACGATCAGCCCAGCAATCTCCGGGACCTGGAGCGCAACCTTCCCGTAATGCGGCGGTTTTGAGATGAAAAGGCCCACTTTGTAGCGGGCCTTTTCGCATCTGTTGCGCTGAAAAACAGGTGGAGCAGCCTCCTCGTATCAAGCCGCCAGCAGCTGCCTCAACACATACGGCAGGATGCCGCCGTGGTGGTAGTAGTCCACCTCGATGGGGGTGTCGATGCGCAGCTTGACCTTCACCTGCTGGTCGGGCTGGCCGGGGCGGTGCACCACCAGGGTGGCGTCCTGTTGCGGCTTGATGCTGTCGCCCAGCAGCACGTCGAAGGTTTCGGTGCCGTCGATGCCCAGGCTCTGCCAGGAGTCGTCGCCCAGGAACTGCAGCGGCAGCACGCCCATGCCGATGAGGTTGGAGCGGTGGATGCGCTCGAAGCTGCGCGCCACCACGGCTTTGACCCCCAGCAACTGCGTGCCCTTGGCGGCCCAGTCGCGGCTCGAACCGGTGCCGTATTCCTCGCCGGCCAGAATCACGGTGGGGGTGCCTTCGCGGATGTAGCGCATGGCCGCGTCGTAAATGAAGGTTTTTTCGCCGGAGGGCTGGAAGACGGTCACGCCGCCTTCCTCGCGCGAGCCGTCGGCCGCGGGCGGAATCATCAGGTTCTTGATGCGCACATTGGCGAAGGTGCCGCGCATCATCACCTCGTGGTTGCCGCGGCGCGAGCCGTAGGAGTTGAAGTCGGCCTTGATCACGCCGTGCTCCTGCAGCCATTTGCCGGCGGGCGAGGTGTCCTTGATCGAGCCGGCCGGGGAGATGTGGTCGGTGGTGATGGAGTCGCCGAACAGCGCCAGGGCGCGCGCGCCTTGCACGCTGGAGGGAGCTGCGGCCGGCGTCATGCCGAAGCCTTCGAAGAACGGCGGCTCGGCGATATAGGTGCTGTCGGGCCAGTTGTAGACCTGCCCGGCGGACTTGGCGATCTGGTTCCACAGCTTGCCGGGTTTCTCGTCCACCAGGGCGTAGTTGGCCTTGTAGGCCTTGGGGTCCAGCGCCACCTTGAGCAGCTTGTCGACCTCGGCCGTGGTCGGCCAGATGTCGCCCAGGTACACCGGCTTGCCGCCCTTGCCGGTGCCCACGGGCTCGGTCATCAGGTCGCGGCTCACCGTGCCGGCGATGGCGTAGGCCACCACCAGCGGCGGCGAGGCGAGGAAGTTGGCCTTGATGCTCGGGTGGATGCGCGCCTCGAAGTTGCGGTTGCCCGACAGCACCGCGGCGCACACCAGGTTGTTGGCGGTGATGGCCGCTTCGATGTCGGCGGCAAGTGGCCCGGCGTTGCCGATGCAGGTGGTGCAGCCGTAGCCAGCGAGATAAAAGCCCAGCTTTTCGAGGTAGGGCAGCAGGCCGGCGCGCTCCAGATATTCGGTGACCACGCGCGAGCCTGGGGCGAGCGAGGTCTTGATGTGTTTCTTCACCTTCAGGCCCTTTTCCACCGCCTTCTTCGCCAGCAGGCCCGCCGCCAGCAGCACGCTGGGGTTGGAGGTGTTGGTGCAGGAGGTGATGGCGGCGATCAGCACGTCGCCGTGGCCGATGGTCAACCCCGGCGAGGCCTGCACGCGCGACGGAGCTTTGGCTTGCGCGGTTTCCAGGGTGGAGCGGTTGTCCACCATTTCCACCAGGCCGCGCGCGGCGCCGGGCTGAATCGAGGGCGCGTCAGCATCAGCATGGGCTTGCTCGCCGTCGGCTTGCACCGCATAGCGCTTGCCGAGCTTGTCTGCCGGCTGGCTGAAGCCGCCTTGGTCCATCGGCGCGGAGAACAGATTGGCGTAGGTGGATTTCACCGCGCCGAGTTCGATGCGGTCTTGCGGCCGCTTCGGGCCCGCCAGCGAGGGGGCGACGCTTGCGAGGTCGAGCGAGAGCGTGGTGGAGTAGTCGATCTGCCCGGCCTTGGGCACGCCGAACAGCTTCTGCGCCTTGAAGTAGGCGGCCAGGGCCTCGATCTCGTTCTTGCTGCGGCCGGTGCCCTTGAAGTAGGCCAGGGTCTTGTCGTCCACCGGGAAAAAGCCCATGGTGGCGCCGTATTCCGGGGCCATATTGGCAATGGTGGCGCGGTCGGGAACGCTCAAGGACTCGGTGCCTTCGCCGAAGAACTCGACGAATTTGCCCACCACCTTGGCCTTGCGCAGCATTTCGGTCACGGTGAGCACCAGGTCGGTGGCGGTGACGCCGCCGCGCAAAGCGCCCTTCAGCTCCACGCCCACCACGTCGGGTGTGAGGAAGTACACCGGCTGGCCGAGCATGCCGGCCTCGGCCTCGATGCCGCCCACGCCCCAGCCGACCACGCCCACGCCGTTGATCATGGTGGTGTGGCTGTCGGTGCCCACCAGGGTGTCGGGGTAGTAGACATCGCCCTTGCCCTTGTGCACGCCGCGCGCCAGGTATTCCAGGTTGATCTGGTGGACGATGCCGAAGCCCGGAGGCACGACGCCGAACGTGTCGAACGCCTGCATGCCCCACTTCATGAACTGGTAGCGCTCGCGGTTGCGCTGGAACTCCAGCCTCATGTTCAGGTCCAGCGACTTGCTGTTGCCGTAATGGTCGATCATGACCGAGTGGTCGACGACGAGATCGACCGGCACCAGCGGCTCGATCGCCTTGGGGCTCTTGCCCATGGCTGCGGCCACGCTGCGCATGGCGGCCAGATCGGCCAGCAGCGGCACGCCGGTGAAGTCTTGCAGCACCACGCGGGCGACGACGAAGGGAATTTCATCGATGCGCTGGGCGCTGGGCTTCCAGTTGGCGAGTTGCTTCACATGCTCAGGCCCGACGCGCTTGCAATCGCAATTGCGCAGCACCGATTCCAGCACGATGCGGACCGACACCGGCAGGCGCGACACGTCCACACCCAGCTCCTTGCCCAGCGCCGGGATGGAGTAGAACTTGCCCGCCTTGCCGCTGGCGGTCTTGAAGGATTTGAGCGTGCCGGCGAAGGCATGCTTCGGGACTTTTGCAGCGCTGGGGGTCTTGGTGGTTTTGGTCGCGGTGGCCATGGCGAACTCCGGTGGGGTTTGGTTTGAAGCGGCGGTCTGTGCAGTACGGCGCCGGTACGGCGCGAGGTAGGACAAGTCAGGACAAATGAGCGCTCAACAGTTGCGAGATGCGACTGAGGCCAATTCAGCCGGGGCAATACAAGTCCACATAGCTGTGCACCGGCATGGCCGCGAGACGGGCCGTGTCGAGAGACGCGTGCACGATGCGTTCCTGCTGTTTCGCGGCGAAACGGCGCGCCAGATTGGTGCGGAACTTGGCTTCGAGCAGGGGAATGCCGTCGGCGCGGCGGCGCTTGTGGCCGATGGGGTATTCCACCGCGACTTCGGGCAGCACCGTGCCGTCGTTCATCGTCACGGTCAGCGCGTTGGCGATGGAGCGCTTGTCGGGGTCGTGGTAGTCGCGGGTGTATTGCGGGTCTTCGACGCAACGGATCTTGTCGCGCAGGGCGTCGATGCGGGGGTCGGCGGCGACGGCGTCTTCGTAATCGGACGCGGTGAGCCGGCCGAACAGCAGCGGCACGGCCACCATGTACTGAATGCAATGGTCGCGGTCAGCCGGGTTGTTCAGCGGGCCTTGCTTGTCGATGATGCGAATGCAGGCTTCGTGGGTGCGGATGGCAATGGTCGCAATGTCCTCGGCGCGCTTGCCCGCGGCCTTGAGTTGCTGGTGCAGGGTCATCGCCGCTTCCACCGCGGTCTGGCTGTGGAATTCGGCGGGGAAGCTGATCTTGAACAGCACGTTTTCCATCACATAGCTGCCATAGGGGCGCTGGAACTTGAACGGCTGGCCGCGGAAGCTGACGTCGTAAAAGCCCCAGGTCTTGGCGCTGAGGACCGAGGGGTAACCCATCTCACCCGTCTTGGCGATGAGGGCCAGGCGCACGCCGCGGCTGGTGGCGTCGCCCGCGGCCCAGCTCTTGCGGCTGCCGGTGTTGGGGGCATGGCGGTAAGTGCGCAAGGACTGCCCGTCCACCCAGGCCAGCGACACGGCGTTGATGATCTCGTCGCGCGCGAGGCCCAGCAGGCGCGCCACCACGGCGGTGGTGGCCACCTTGACCAGCACCACGTGGTCGAGGCCCACCTTGTTGAAGCTGTTTTCCAGCGCGATCACGCCCTGGATTTCATGCGCCTGGATCATGCCGTTGAGCACGTCGCGCATGGTGAGCGGCGCCTGGCCCTGCGCCACGGCGTTGCGGCTCAGCCAGTCGGCCACGGCGAGAATGCCGCCGAGGTTGTCGGACGGGTGGCCCCATTCCGCTGCCAGCCAGGTGTCGTTGAAGTCCAGCCAGCGGATCATGGCGCCGATGTTGAACGCCGCCTGAATCGGGTCGAGCTGGTAAGGCGTGCCGGGCACCTTGGCGCCATGCGGCACCACGGTGCCCGGCACCACCGGCCCGAGCAGCTTGGTGCAAGCCGGGTACTCCAGCGCCTCCAGCCCGCAACCCAGGGTGTCGATCAGGCAGAGCCGCGCGGTTTCGAAGGCCACGCCGTCGAAGCGGCTCAGGTCGAGAACATAGTCGGCAATGTCGGCGAGGACCTGATCGGGGGCGGGGCGGATGTTGGAGATGGCGGCGGACATGGAACGGCGTGGATGGACGTGAAGTTACTGGCTGGCGACGATGGGATTGCAGTCGTCGGCCAGGCGGGTCATGTTCTTTTTATCGAAGAGCATGCTCTTGGCGGGAATCTGAATCATCACCAGGCCGGCCCTGGCGTCGTCGAAGTGGTAGGCGCCGGTGGTGGTGGGTTTGCGCGCGAGCAGGTAGTGTCGACCCTTCCAGGTGACGAGGATGGACTGGTCGTTCGTCCCTTCCTGCTGGATGTCCATGAACTCGTGCGAACCGCATTCCATGCGGCCCCACTTCATCTGGTAGATGGGGTTCACGGCCTGCTGCGCGGCTTCGGTGGCCGCGACTTGCTGCGCCTCCGTGGGAGGGGCGTTGCTGCTGCCCAGCAGCGGCTTGGCTTCGGCGGCGGCCACTTCTGCGGCAGCGGCCTTGGGTGAGACTTTGTGCAGCTTGGTGGTTTTGACCACATGACGCGACACCGGCTTGGCCGCCTTCTTGCCGGGCGTGGCGTTCGGCGTCAGCATCGCGCTTGCCGGCTCGGTGGCCTGGGCCGTGAGCAGGCACGATGCGCCGGCCAGGCAGATGCCGCTTAGCCAGGGTGTGAGGCGGGATACGAACAGTGCGTGGGGCATGATGAAGTCTCCGAATCGCAGAAAAGCCGCGTTCGGCAGACTCAGGGGCGCTGCGCCAGCGGCACGAATGACAGGTCGTCGGGACCAGTGTAATTCGCGCTCGGACGGATGATTTTGTTGTCCACCCGCTGCTCGATGACATGTGCGCTCCAGCCACTGGTGCGGGAAATCACGAATAGCGGCGTGAACATCGCGGTGGGTACGCCCATGAGCGAATAGCTCACGGCGCTGAACCAGTCGAGGTTGGGGAACATGTTCTTTTCGCGCCGCATCACCGCTTCCAGACGCTCGGCAATGGCGAACAGCTTCATGTCGCCAGCGGCCACGCTCAGGCGTTTGGCAACGTTCTTGATGACCTCGTTGCGCGGGTCGGCGATGGTGTAGACCGGGTGGCCGAAGCCGATGATGACTTCCTTGGCCGCCACGCGCCGCACGATGTCGGCCTCGGCCTCGTCGGGGTTGTCGTAGCGGTTCTGGGTGTCGAACGCGGCTTCGTTGGCGCCGCCATGCTTGGGGCCGCGCAGCGCGCCGATGGCGCCGGCGATGCAGGAATGAAAGTCGCTGCCCGTGCCGGCAATGACCCGTGCGGCGAACGTGGAGGCATTGAACTCATGCTCGGCGTACAGGTTGAGCGAGGTGTGCATCGCCCGCACCCAGGGGTCGGACGCCGGCTTGCCGTGCAAGAGGTGCAGGAAATGGCCGGCGATGGAGTCGTCGTCGGTTTCCACGTCGATGCGCTGGCCGTTGTGGCTGTAGTGGTACCAGAGCAGCAGCATGGAGCCGAGGCTGGCCATCAGCCGGTCGGCCATGTCGCGCGCGCCGGGAATGCCGTGGTCGTCCTTCTCCGGCAGCACGCAACCCAGGGCGGACACGCCCGTGCGCATCACGTCCATCGGGTGGCTGGAGGCAGGCAGCGCTTCCAGCACCGCGCGCACCTGCATGGGCACGCCGCGCAAGGCGCGCAGCTTGGTTTTGTAAGCGGTCAGTTCGGCCTTGTTGGGCAGCTTGCCATGCACCAGCAGATGGGCGATCTCCTCGAATTCGCAGACGTCGGCCATGTCGAGAATGTCGTAGCCGCGGTAATGCAGGTCGTTGCCGGTGCGCCCCACGGTGCACAGCGCCGTGTTGCCGGCGACGACGCCGGACAGGGCCACCGATTTCTTCGGCTTGGGTGTCATGGAAGGTGTGGCGGATGCGGCCTGGACTTCGCTCATGCTGGTCTCCTGAGTTGATGGTGGGCTGTGGCTTTGATCTCCCGGCCCGGCCGGGTTCATGCGCCGAGCCCGTTCAGCCTAGCCCTTGCTTTGCTGGAACAAGGCATCCAGCCGGTGTTCATAAGCGTGGTAGCCGATGACGTCGTACAACTCGGCGCGGGTCTGCATCTGGCTCACCACGGCTCGCTGCGTGCCGTCGCGGCGGATGGCGCCGTAGACGGTTTCGGCCGCCTTGTTCATCGCCCGGAAAGCCGACAGCGGGTAGAGCGCCAGGCTGACGCCGGCGCTGCGCAACTCGCCGGTGGTGAACAGCGGCGTGGCGCCGAACTCGGTGATGTTGGCCAGCACCGGCACCTTCACCGCGTCGGCGAAGCGGCGGTACATGGCGAGTTCGGTCATGGCTTCGGGGAAGATCATGTCGGCGCCGGCTTCGACACAGGCCACGGCGCGCTCGATCGCCGCGTCCAGTCCTGCCACCGCCAGCGCATCGGTGCGGGCCATGACGACGAAGGCGTCGTCGGTGCGCGCGTCCACCGCGGCTTTGACGCGATCGGCCATTTCCGAGGTGCTGACGATTTCCTTGCCCGGCCGATGGCCGCAACGCTTGGCGCCGACCTGGTCCTCGATATGCATGCCGGCGGCGCCAAACTTGATCAGGCTTCGCACCGTGCGGGCTATGTTGAAGGCGCTGGGCCCAAAGCCCGTGTCCACGTCCACCAGCAGCGGCAACGCGCAGACATCGGTGATGCGGCGCACGTCGGTGAGCACGTCGTCCAGGGTGTTGATGCCCAGGTCCGGCATGCCCAGCGAGCCCGCCGCGACGCCGCCGCCCGACAGATAGATGGCGCGGAACCCGGCGCGTTGCGCCAGCAAGGCATGCTGGGCGCAGGTGGCGCCAACCACCTGCAGCGGGCTTTCTTCGCCCACGGCCTGGCGCAGACGCTGCCCGGGGCTGGTGGTCTTGTGGTTGCTGCTGAGGCTCGGCATGGTGTCTCCCCGACCTGTTGGATGCAAGCTTTACAGCAGATGCTTCACGCCGTCTTTTTCTTCCATCAACTCGCCCAGCGTCTTGTCGATGCAGGTTCGCGAGAAGGCGTCGATGGGCAGCCCTGCCACGCGGGTGTAGCTGCCGGGTGTGCAGGTTACCGGTACGCCGAATATGGTGTCTTCGGGAATGCCGTAGGAGCCGTCGGACGCAATGCCCATGGTCACCCAGCGTCCATTCGTGCCGAGGAACCAGTCGTGCATGTGGTCGATGGCGGCGTTCGCCGCCGACGCCGCCGAACTCAGGCCGCGCGCCTCGATGATGGCGCCACCGCGCTTGCCCACGGTGGGCAGGAACACATTGCGGTTCCAGTCGTCGTCGGCAATCATGTCCTTCACCGATTGGCCGTCGATGGTGGCGAAGCGGTAGTCGGCATACATGGTGGGGGAGTGGTTGCCCCAGACGCAGAACTTCTCGATGGAGGCCACCGGCTTGCCTAGCTTGGCGGCGATTTGCGACAGGCCGCGGTTATGGTCCAGGCGCAGCATGGCGGTGAAGTTCTGCTTCGGCAGATCGGGGGCCGACTTCATGGCGATGTAGGCATTGGTGTTGGCCGGATTGCCCACCACCAGCACGCGAACGTCGCGCTTGGCCACGGCGTTCAGCGCCTTGCCTTGCGCGGTGAAGATCTGCGCATTGGCCGAGAGCAGATCGCGCCGCTCCATGCCCGGGCCGCGCGGACGGGCGCCCACCAGCAGGGCGGCATCGATGTCCTTGAACGCGGTGTTCGGGTCGCCATGCGCCGTCATGCCGGCGAGCAGCGGGAAGGCGCAGTCCTCCAGTTCCATCATCACGCCCTTGAGCGCTTTCTGTGCTTTCTCGTCGGGAATTTCCAGCAGCTGCAGGATCACGGGTTGATCTTTGCCGAGCATTTCGCCCGAGGCGATGCGAAACAACAGGGCGTAACCGATCTGGCCGGCAGCGCCGGTGACGGCGACGCGCATGGGGGTTTTGGACATGGTGGACTCCGGTGAGGGGCGGAACTGAACTGTTGCGGTCGATGGCCGCAGAGCGTGATGCACTCAAGCCTGGCGCTGACCGTGCTTGATGCTGCTTTCATTAGACAGGCTGATGATGCGGTGCATCAAGAAGTTTAGGCGCCCGGTATGGAGGCGTCAACAAACATCTGTCATATATAAGACATCTATTAGGTCATGGTGGACAAGGCCGTGGCCGTGTGCTGCAATGCAGCGCATGGCCACCCCGACCCATACCGGCAATCTCCCCGCAGCAACGGGGACCGCTGGCGTCAGTCCCGTCTTCAGCCCGCTCTACCAGCAGATCAAGGCGCTGCTGACCCGCAGCCTTCAAAGTGGCGAATGGAAGCCCGGCGAACTGATCCCGAGCGAGGCTGAGCTGGCCCTGCGCTTCGGTGTCAGCCAGGGCACGGTGCGCAAGGCGATTGACGAACTCGCTGCCGAAAACCTGCTGCTGCGCCGCCAGGGGCGCGGCACCTTCGTCTCCACACACCACGAAGAGCAGGTCAAGTTCCGATTCCTGCGCATGGTGCCCGATGGCGAGTCCGACCAAGCCTTGCGCATGCAACGGCAATTTCTCGAATGCCATCGCATGCGCGCGGCAGCTGATGTGGCCCGATTGCTGGCCATCAAGCCTGGGGATATGGTGCTGGAAATTCGCCGCATCCTGCATATCGGCGGCGAGCCCCTGGTCTACGAAGACATCTATTTGCAGGGGGCTCCCTTCCGTGGCCTCACCGCCGAGCGTCTGGAGCGTTATGAGGGGCCGCTGTACGCCTTGTTCGAATCCGAGTTCGGCACGCGCATGGTGCGGGCCGAGGAGAAAATTCGCGCCGTGAACGCCGGCCCGCAAGAAGCCGCGCTGCTCAAGGTTCCCGTGGGGCAAGCCTTGCTCTCGGTCGAGCGCCTCGCGTTCAGCTATGGCGATCAACCCGCAGAATTGCGCCGTGGGCTGTACTCCACAGCGCATCATCACTACCGCAACGCGCTGAATTGAGCCGACAGACAGGAGCAAAAATCCAAGTTTATTGCGGTGCAATAGACTCGTATCACATCAGGTAGAGGTCAAACAATCATGCCAACCGTTCACACACGAAAACGACCCGAATTCCGCAATATCCACATCTCCCAGATTGCCAGCTACAGGCTGCCGCTGGCCGGTCTGGTGTCCATCCTGCACCGTGCCAGCGGTGCGGTGATGTTCTTGTTGCTTCCCTTCACGCTCTGGATGCTCGACACCAGCCTGCGCTCCGAGCAAAGCTATGCGCAACTCGCCCAGGTTATGGGGCTGTGGCCAGTCAAGCTGCTGCTGCTGGTCCTGTTCTGGGCCTTGGCCCACCATCTGGCGGCTGGTGTACGGCACTTGGTGATGGACGCGTTCCAGACCGT
The DNA here is from genome assembly GCF_900089495.1 of Thiomonas sp. X19. Lineage (NCBI taxonomy): Bacteria > Pseudomonadati > Pseudomonadota > Betaproteobacteria > Burkholderiales > Thiomonas > Thiomonas sp. X19. Next base: position 1,322,566 of record NZ_LT605203.1, read on the forward strand.
GAGCAAGGAGCAGGGGCGCAAGCTGGCCGTGGCCACCTTCGCCGTCTCGTTGCTGGCCACTGCGGCTTTCGCGGCGCATCTGTTTGCGGGGGCATGAAATGAGCACACTGCACGGCCGTCCGAAAGTGGGCTCGTCCCCCTTGGGGGGAAGGCGCTTTGCGCCAAGGGGGTTCCAATGAGCTCAACGAACTATGGCGCACACCGTCTGGTGGTGGGCGCGCATTATGGGTTTCGCGACTGGCTGGCGCAGCGCGTAACCGCCGTGGTGCTGGCGGTCTACACCCTGGTGCTGCTGGGTTATTTCGTCTGGCCGGGGCCGTTGAACTATGCGCGCTGGCAGGCGCTGTACGCCGCGCAGTGGATGAAGCTGCTGAGCTTCGTCGCCGTGATCGCCTTGACCTACCACGTGTGGGTGGGCGTGCGCGATATCTGGATGGACTACATCAAGTCCGTGTCGCTACGCCTGTCGCTGCAGGTGCTCACCATCGTCTGGCTGGTGGCTTGTGCCGGCTGGGCCGTGCAAGTGTTGTGGAGGACTTGAGCATGGCGGTCAACAAACGCAAATTCGACGTGGTCATCGTTGGCGCGGGTGGCTCAGGGCTACGCTGCGCGCTGCAGCTCGCGCGCGCCGGGCACGACGTGGCGGTGCTGTCCAAGGTGTTCCCCACGCGCTCGCACACCGTGGCGGCGCAGGGCGGCATCAGTGCCTCGCTCGGCAATATGAGTGAAGACCACTGGTACTGGCATATGTTCGACACCGTGAAGGGGTCGGACTATCTCGGCGACCAGGATGCCATCGAGTTCATGTGCCGCGAAGCGCCCAGCGCCGTGTACGAGCTGGAGCACATGGGCATGCCGTTCGACCGCAATCCCGACGGCACCATTTACCAGCGCCCTTTCGGCGGCCACACCGCCAACCTGGGCGAGAAGCCGGTGCAGCGCGCCTGCGCCGCGGCCGACCGCACGGGCCACGCCCTGCTGCACACCCTGTACCAGCAGAACGTCGCGGCGCGCACCCACTTTTTCGTCGAGTGGATGGCGCTGGACCTGATCCGCGACGCCGATGGCGACGTGCTCGGCGTGGTGGCGATGGAGATGGAAACCGGCGAGGTCACCATCCTCGAAGCCAAGGCCACGGTGCTGGCCACGGGCGGGGCCGGGCGCATCTTCGCCGCATCCACCAACGCCTACATCAACACCGGCGACGGCTTGGGGATGGCAGCGCGCGCCGGCATCCCGTTGCAGGACATGGAGTTCTGGCAATTCCACCCCACTGGCGTGGCCGGGGCCGGCGTGCTCATCACCGAAGGCGTGCGCGGCGAAGGCGGCATTTTGCTCAACGCCAATGGCGAGCGCTTCATGGAGCGCTACGCCCCGACCTACAAAGACCTGGCGCCGCGCGACTTCGTCTCGCGCTCGATGGACCAGGAGATCAAGGAAGGACGTGGCGCCGGGCCGCACAAGGACTACGTCCTGCTCAAGCTCGACCACCTCGGCGCCGAGACGATACACAAGCGCCTGCCGTCGATTGCCGAAATCGCGCTCAAGTTCGCCAATGTGGACTGCACCAAGGAACCCATTCCCGTGGTGCCCACCATCCATTACCAGATGGGTGGGGTGCCGGCCAATCTTCACAGCCAGGTTCTGACCGTGGGCGCCGACGGCAGTGAGCACATCGTCGGCGGGCTCTACGCCATTGGCGAATGCTCCTGCGTCAGTGTGCACGGCGCCAACCGCCTGGGTACCAACTCCCTGCTCGACCTGGTCGTGTTCGGCCGCGCTGCGGGCAATCACATTGCATCGAGCGAACTGCTCAAGCGCAGCCACAAGCCGCTTCCGGCGGACGCGGCCGATGCGTCGCTGGCGCGTCTGTCGAGGCTGGACGCATCCACCTCGGGCGAGTCCATCCAGGACGTTGCCAACGACATTCGCGCCAGCATGCAAAAGCATTGCGGCGTGTTCCGCACCTCCGAGCTGTTGCGCGAGGGCGTGGGCGCCATCGGCGAGATCGCGCAGCGCGCGCAGCACATCCACCTCAAGGACAAATCCAAGGTGTTCAACACCGCGCGCGTCGAGGCGCTGGAGGTGGAAAACCTGATCGAGACGGCCAGGGCCACCATCGTTTCGGCCGAGGCGCGGCAGGAAAGCCGTGGCGCCCATTCGCATCGCGACCACCCCGAGCGTGACGACGTGAACTGGCTCAAGCACACCCTCTGGTTCAGCGAAGGCAACCGCCTGAGCTACCGAGCGGTGCAGATGAAACCCCTGAGCGTCGAAACCTTCAAACCCAAGGCGCGCACGTTCTGACGCGCAGCCCGGAGACCACCATGACCCGCAAGATGAGGTTTTCCATCTACCGCTACGACCCGGACAAGGACGCCAAGCCCTACATGCAGGACTACGAGGTCGGGCTGCAGCACAACGACAAGATGCTGCTCGACGCCCTCATGCGCATCAAGGCCGACGTCGACGAGACCGTGGCCTTCCGCCGCTCCTGCCGCGAAGGCGTGTGCGGCTCCGACGGCATGAACATCAACGGCAAGAACGGCCTGAGCTGCACCACCAATCTGCTGAGCTTGAAAGAGCCGGTGGTGCTGAAACCCCTGCCGGGACTGCCGGTGATTCGCGACCTGATCGTGGACATGACCCAGTTCTTCAACCAGTACCACTCGATCAAGCCCTACCTCATCAACGACACGCCGCCGCCCGAAAAAGAACGGCTGCAAAGCCCCGAGCAGCGCGAAGTGCTCGACGGGCTGTACGAATGTATTTTGTGCGCCAGCTGCTCCACCTCCTGCCCCAGCTTCTGGTGGAACCCGGACAAATTCGTCGGCCCTGCCGGGCTGCTGCAGGCCTACCGCTTCATTGCCGACAGCCGTGATGAAGCCACGAACGAGCGCCTAGACAATCTGGAAGACCCCTACCGCCTGTTCCGCTGCCACACCATCATGAACTGCGTGGACGTCTGCCCCAAGGAGCTCAACCCCACCCGCGCCATCGGCAATATCAAGGATTTGATGGTGCGTCGCGCCGTCTGAGCTTGCAGCCACAGCCCATGCAGCCACAAGCCATGCCCCCCGACGATGCCGCCTTGCGTCGCATCCGTTGGCGTGCGCGGCGGGGTTTGCTGGAAAACGATCTCATCCTCGGCCGGTTTTTCGAGCGTCACGGCAAAACGCTGCAGCCAGCCGACTGGCAAGCCGTGCAAGCCTTGCTCGAGCTCGACGACAACCACCTGCTGGACTTGCTGCTGGGCCATGCCGAACCCTCCCCCGAGCAGCTGCCGCCTGCACAAATGCATGTCTTGCACTGGCTCAGGGCAGCTTGAAACTTGCTTGTATTCTTGACCGCATGCACCAGATTGGGGCGCGACAAGCCCCGACACAGCACCCACTTTCCCCATCCGGAACTGCACCATGATCCCATCCGACGTCAAAGCCACCCTGTCGTTCTCCGACGGCTCTCCCAGTGTCGAACTGCCCATCCACGAAGGCTCCATCGGCCCGGATGTGATCGACATCCGCAAGCTCTACGCCCAGACCGGCAAGTTCACCTATGACCCCGGCTTCCTCTCCACCGCCTCGTGCAGTTCGGCCATCACCTATATCGACGGCGATAAGGGCGAATTGCTCTACCGCGGCTATCCCATCGAGCAGATCGCGGTGCATTGCGACTACATGGAGACCTGCTACCTCATCCTTTACGGGGAACTGCCCGATGCCGCGCAGAAAAAGGATTTCCTGACCCGCGTCACCCAGCACACCATGGTCAACGAGCAGATGCAGTTCTTTCTGCGCGGTTTCCGTCGCGATGCCCATCCGATGGCAGTGCTCACCGGCCTGGTCGGGGCGATGTCGGCGTTCTACCCCGACTCCATCAACGTCAATGACCCCGAGCAGCGCAATATTTCGGCCATCCGCCTCATTGCCAAAATGCCGACGCTGGTGGCCATGGCCTACAAGTACAACATGGGCCAGCCCTATATGTACCCGCAGAACAAGTTGAGCTACGCCGCCAACTTCATGCGCATGATGTGGGCCACGCCCTGCGAGGACTTCGAGCCCAACCCGGTGATCGAGCGCGCGCTCGACCGCATTTTCATTCTCCACGCCGACCACGAACAGAACGCCTCGACCTCCACGGTGCGGCTGTGCGCCTCGTCGGGGACCAATCCGTTTGCCGCCATCGCCGCTGGCGTGGCCTGCCTGTGGGGCCCGGCGCATGGTGGCGCCAACGAAGCCTGCCTGAACATGCTCGACGACATTCAGGCGCAAGGCGGGGTGGCCAAGATCGGCGAGTTCATCGCCAATGTCAAAGACAAGAACTCCTCGGTGCGGCTGATGGGCTTCGGCCACCGCGTGTACAAAAACTACGACCCCCGCGCCAAGCTCATGCGCGAAACCTGCCACGAAGTGCTCGACGCCCTGGGCCTGCACGACGACCCGTTGTTCAAGCTGGCCATGACCCTGGAAAAAATCGCCCTGGAAGACGACTATTTCATCCAGCGCAAGCTCTACCCCAACGTCGACTTCTACTCCGGCATCGTGCAGAAGGCCATCGGCGTGCCGGTCTCGCTGTTCACCGCCAACTTCGCCCTGGCGCGCACGGTGGGCTGGATCGCCCAGCTCAACGAAATGCTGACCGACCCGGAATACAAGATCGGCCGTCCGCGCCAGTTGTTCACCGGCGCCGTCAAGCGCGACGTGGTGCCTCTCGCCGAGCGCGGCTGAGCACACCGCAGACCTTCCGCCCGCGCTCCCGGGCGGTGGCCCGGGCAGCGCTTGCCTGGGCTTTTTTATACCAGGATCAATCGTCATCTTGTCACAGGATGGCGACGGAAGTAAGGTGTGTGAACACCGATGCTTGCGCACCCGTCTGGGCAGTTTTTGCGCCCTGGACGCATAGCCTGCCGACACCGCAGAGCCTTGTTGCCGCCCGGCGCGGTGTGAATCCGGTCTACCTAAAATGGCAAGGTCTTGAAGGAATCTGGCATGTCACGCACGCTTTACGACAAACTCTGGGATGAACATGTGGTGGACGTCGAGGCCGACGGCACCACGCTGCTCTACATCGATCGCCATCTGGTGCACGAAGTCACCAGCCCGCAGGCCTTCGAGGGGCTGCAACTGGCGCACCGCAAGGTCTGGCGCATCAGCGCCAACCTGGCCGTGTCCGACCACAACGTGCCGACCACCGACCGATCTGCGGGCATCGCCGACCCGATCTCGCGCCTGCAGATCGACACGCTGGACAAGAATTGCGACGCCAACGGCATCACCCAGTTCAAGATGGCCGACCGGCGCCAGGGCATCGTCCACGTCATCGGCCCGGAGCAGGGCGCCACGCTGCCGGGCATGACGGTGGTGTGTGGCGACTCGCACACCAGCACCCATGGCGCTTTCGGCGCACTCGCCTTCGGCATCGGCACCAGCGAGGTCGAGCATGTGCTGGCCACGCAAACCCTGCTGGCGCGCAAGATGAAGAACATGCTGGTGCGGGTGAACGGCGAATTGCCGCGCGGCTGCACGGCAAAGGACGTGGCGCTGGCCGTGATCGGCGCCATCGGCACTGCGGGCGGCACCGGCTGCACCATCGAATTCGGTGGCCCGGTGGTACGGCGCTTGAGCATGGAAGGGCGCATGACCTTGTGCAATATGGCCATCGAAGCCGGTGCCCGCGCCGGCCTGGTGGCGGTGGACGACACCACGCTGCGCTACATCAAGGGCCGCCCTTTCGCCCCCAGCGACGTGGAGTGGGCGCAGGCCGAGGCGCACTGGCGCACGCTGCGTTCCGACGCCGACGCGAAGTTCGACGTCGCGGTGGACCTCGACGCCAGCCACATTCGCCCGCAGGTCACCTGGGGCACATCGCCCGAGATGGTGGCCGATATCGACGCCCGCGTGCCCGACCCCGACAAGGAGAAAGACCCGGTCAAGCGCGCGGCGATGGAACGCGCCCTGAAGTACATGGGTCTGGAGCCGAACAAGCCGCTGGCGGATATTTTTGTCGACAAGGTGTTCATCGGCTCGTGCACCAATTCCCGCATCGAAGACCTGCGCGACGCGGCCCGCGTGCTGGCCGGCAAGCGTGTCGCCGCCAACATCAAACTGGCGCTGGCCGTGCCCGGCTCCGGCTTGGTGAAGGCCCAGGCCGAGCGCGAGGGGCTGGACAGGGTGTTCATGGCGGCCGGCTTCGAGTGGCGCGAGCCGGGCTGCTCCATGTGCCTGGCGATGAACGCCGACCGCCTGGAGCCCGGTGAGCGCTGCGCCTCCACCTCGAACCGCAATTTCGAAGGCCGGCAAGGGCAGGGCGGGCGCACCCATCTCGTCAGCCCGGCCATGGCCGCGGCGGCCGCGGTCGCCGGGCATTTCATCGACGTGCGCAAACTCTGAACCCGAACCGTTCCCATGCAAGCCTTCGCCATCCATCGGGGTCTGGTCGTGCCCATCGACCGTGAAAACGTCGATACCGACGCCATCATTCCGAAGCAATTCCTCAAGTCCATTCGCCGCACCGGCTTCGGCCCCAACCTGTTCGACGAATGGCGCTATCTCGACCACGGCGAACCCGGGCAAGACCCCGCCACGCGCAAGCCCAACCCGGACTTCGTCCTCAACCAGCCGCGTTACAAGGGGGCCAGCTTCATGCTGGCGCGGCAGAACTTCGGTTGCGGTTCTTCGCGCGAGCACGCGCCCTGGGCCATCGAGCAATATGGCGTGCGCGTCGTCATCGCCCCGAGCTTTGCCGATATTTTTTTCAACAACAGCTTCAAGACCGGGCTGCTGCCCATCGTCTTGCCCGAGCATGAAGTGGCCAAGCTGTTCGACGAGGTTTATGCCTTCGTCGGCTACCAACTCACCGTGGATTTGCCGCGCCAGCGCGTGATCAAACCCGATGGCACCGAGCTGCCTTTCGACATCACGCCCTTTCGCAAGCATTGCCTGGTCGGCGGGCTGGACGAAATCGGCCTGACCCTGCAAAAAACCGACAAGATTCGTGCCTTCGAGGCCGAGCGCATCGCGCGCATGCCCTGGCTGGCGCATCGCGTTCTCTGACATCAAACCAAGACACACGCATGAAGATTGCAGTTCTGCCGGGTGACGGCATCGGCCCGGAAATCGTCGCCGAAGCGGTGAAGGTTCTCCAGCGCATGGAGGCCGATCAGGCCGCTGGCTTGCGTTTCGAGCTGGAGTTTGCCGATGTCGGCGGCACCGCCTACACCAGCCACGGCCATCCCCTGCCCGAAGCCACGCTGGCGCTGGCGAAGCAGGCCGACGCCGTGCTGTTCGGCGCCGTGGGCGACCCGCGTTTCGATGCCCTGGAGCGCCATCTGCGCCCCGAGCAGGCCATTCTCGGCCTGCGCAAGAACCTCGGCCTGTTCGCCAATCTGCGTCCGGCCATGCTGTATGGCGAGCTCGCGGCGGCGTCCAGCCTGAAGCCTGAAGTGGTGGCGGGGCTGGACATTCTCATCGTGCGCGAACTCACGGGCGACATTTATTTCGGCCAGCCGCGTGGCCGCCGCCCGAGCCCGGACGGCGTTTTTGCCGGCGCGCCGGAAGCGTTCGACACCATGCGCTACAGCCGCCCGGAAATCGAGCGCATCGCCCATGTCGCGTTCCAGGCGGCGCGCACGCGCAAGGCGGCCGGCCATGCGGGCAAGGTGACGAGCGTGGACAAGGCCAATGTGCTGGAAACCTTCCAGTTCTGGAAAGACGTGGTGATCGAGGTGCACGCGCAGTATCCCGACATTGCGCTCGAACACATGTATGTGGACAACGCCGCGATGCAACTGGTGAAGGCGCCGAAGAAGTTCGACGTCATCGTCACCGGCAATATGTTTGGCGACATTCTGAGCGACGAAGCCGCCATGCTCACCGGCTCCATCGGCATGCTGCCCTCGGCTTCGCTCGACGCCAACGGCAAGGGGCTGTACGAGCCCTCGCACGGCTCCGCGCCCGACATTGCCGGCAAAGGCGTGGCCAACCCGCTGGCCACCATCCTGAGCGCGGCCATGATGCTGCGCTACTCGCTGCGCCAACCCGAAGCCGCGGTCCGCATCGAGCATGCCGTGCAGGCCGTGTTGCGCCAGGGCCTGCGCACGGCGGACATCGCCGAGCCAGGCGCGCAGACCGTGGATACGGCGACAATGGGCGACGCGGTGGTGGCGGCACTCGACTGAGCCCATCGCCGTTTTCGGCAGCAATCACAATCAGAAAGTGCGGTTCAAGATGGCGAACAAGCGTGTAGGTTTGGTCGGCTGGCGCGGCATGGTGGGTTCGGTGCTGATGCAGCGCATGCGCGACGAGGGCGATTTCGAACACATCGATCCGGTGTTCTTTTCCACCAGCAATGTCGGCGGCAAGGCGCCAGGCTGGGCGAAAACCAGCACCCCGCTGCTGGACGCGCACGACCTGGACGCGCTGCGCGCCTGCGACATCATCCTCACCGCCCAGGGCGGCGACTACACCAGCGCGATGTTCGACAAATTGCGTGCCAGCGGCTGGGCCGGGCACTGGATCGACGCTGCCTCCACCCTGCGCATGCGCGACGACTGCGTCATCATCCTCGACCCGGTCAATCGCACGGTGATCGACACCGCGCTCGAGCGCGGCGGCAGGAACTGGATCGGCGGCAACTGCACCGTGAGCTGCATGCTCATGGGTGTGGGCGCCTTGTTCAAGGCGGGTCTGGTGGAGTGGATGACCAGCATGACCTACCAGGCCGCATCGGGCGGCGGCGCGCAGCATATGCGCGAGCTGCTGACCCAGTTCGGCACGCTCAACGCCGCGGCCCGGCCGCTGCTCGACGACCCGGCCTCGGCCATTCTCGACATCGACCGTGGCGTCATCGCCCAGCAGCGTGCGCTGAGTTCCGAGCAAACCCGCCATTTCGAGGTGCCGCTCGGCGGTAGCCTCATTCCCTGGATCGACAAGGATCTGGGCAACGGCATGTCGCGCGAGGAATGGAAAGGCGGCGCCGAGACCAACAAGATTCTCGGCCTCGCCGAGGGTCAAGCCATTCCAGTGGACGGTCTGTGCGTGCGCATCGGCGCCATGCGCTGCCACAGCCAGGCCCTCACACTCAAACTCAAGCGCGATGTACCGTTGGCCGAGATCGAGGCCATGATCGCCGCCGACAACGCCTGGGTGAAGGTCGTGCCGAATACGCGCGACGCCAGCATGCGCGACCTGACGCCCGTAGCCGTCACCGGAACGCTTGGCATTCCCGTTGGCCGGCTGCGCAAGCTGGCCATGGGGCCCAAGTATCTGAGTGCCTTCACGGTCGGCGACCAACTGCTGTGGGGTGCGGCCGAACCCCTGCGGCGCATGCTGCGCATCGTGCTGGACGCCTGAAACGCAACCGGACGCGCGCGGCATCTGCAGACCCCTGTGGATGCCCCGAATATGGCCTGCGCGCGACAGTTCAGGGCCCGCGGCATCTTCACCTATTGGCCGAGCTTGTCAGGCTAACTATCGGATGCTATGTTGATTCGATAATCATTCAATAGCGGCGCGCTGTGAAACAAGCCAATCAAACTAGGGGGTGCAACGTGGCCAAATGGCGTCAAGCAATCGGCTTGGTGTGTCTGGCGGCATTGCCAGGCGCAATTTCGCAGGCCTATGCATTCGGCCTCGGCCATGCGACGGTCAAATCCGCGCTGGGCCAGCCCCTGCGCGCCGACATCGACATCACCCAGATCACCCCTGACGAAGCCTCCTCGCTCAAGGTGGCGGTGGCGCCAGCCTCGGCCTTCCAGTCGCGCAAGTTGAACTACAGCAGCATCCTGCCGGAAGTCACCATCACGCTGGAGCACCGTCCCGATGGGCGGTCCTATTTGCGCCTGAGCAGTTCCCGCCCGGTGCAAGAGCCTTTTGTCGATGTGCTGCTTCGCGCCTACTGGGGGAATGGCGAGCTGACGCGCGACTACACCCTGTTGTTCGACCCACCCAATTTCCAGGAGCCCCGGGCTGCGACCCAGATTGCGCCGCAGGCCAGCCAGCAGATGGCGCCACCAGCCATGGCCATGCAGCCACCCATGGCACAGCAGGCCCCGACCAACCCGGTTGGCAATGGCTCCTCCACCCCTGCCAAGCCTGTCGCAACGCAGCGGCAGCCCGTTGCGGCCCCCGCCCCGACCTCAACGGCACAGGCTCAGACCTACACCGTGCGCAAGGGCGACACGCTCTCCAGCATTGCCCGGCAGGTTGGCGTGGAAACCGTTTCGCTGGACCAGATGCTCACGGCGCTCTACCGTGCCAATAGCGGCGCCTTCATCGACGGCAATATGAATTTGCTGCGGGCCGGCGCCATTTTGCGCATCCCCAGCGCGCAAGAGGCGCAGGACATTCCACAGGCCAAGGCGCGCGAGGTCGTCATCGCCCAGAGCCAGAATTTCCAGGCTTACCGCCGCCGTCTGGCGCAAATGACCGGGCAGGCAGCGCCGCAAGAAAAGACGAATGCGCGCCAGGCCGCAGGCAAGATCCAGGCGCAAGTGCAGGAGCCGGCGTCGAAGGCATCGGAGCCCAAGTCGCAGCTCAAATTGAGCGAGGCCGCGGTCGGCACCGCTGCCCAGGCTCAGACCGAGCAAGCCAGCAAGATTGCAGCGCAAAAAGAGGCGCAAGCCGCTGCCACAAAGCTGGCTGAAGCCAAGGCCAATGTCGCCGCACTCTCGAAGCTGGCCGCCAGTGCCAGCGCTGCCGTCAAAGCCGCAACGCCTGCGGCCCAGGTCAGGGTTCAGTCTCCCGTGGCCACGGCCGCATCCAAGCCCAAGCCGGTGGTGAAGCCGGTTGCTGCGCCCAAGCCGCCTGTCGAAGCGTCAAACCAACCCGGCTGGCTCTCCGGTCTGTTGGCCAATCCTTATTTCGCGCCGGTTGCTGGCCTCATCGTCTTGCTGCTGGCCGCCTGGGCTTTTCTGCGCCGCCGCAAAAAGGGCGGTTCGCCACGTGATTCCTCGGTGTTCGACAGTCGACTGAGCGCCGCCGACAGCTTCTTTGGTGGCACGGGCGGGGAGCGCGTGGACACGCGCAACAGCACCCTGGGTTCTTCCGTTGCCTATTCGCCGAGCCAACTGGATACAGGTGATGTCGACCCGGTCGCCGAAGCCGACGTCTACCTCGCCTATGGTCGCGATCTGCAGGCTGAGGAGATTCTCAAAGAGTCGTTGAAAAATCATCCCGACCGCAACGCCGCACGGCTCAAATTGCTCGAGATCTATGCCAAGCGCAAGGATGTCCGCTCATTCGAGATGACGGCGGCCGAGTTGTTCGCCTTGACCGAAGGCGTTGGCGACGACTGGAAGAAGGCCCAGGATCTGGGGCGCAACCTCGATCCCATCAATCCTCTGTATCACAACACCGTGCCGCCGAGCACCATCAACTCGCCGACCACCATGCCTGTCAGCGACTTCGCGCCCACGGGTTCGTCGATGCTGTCGGCGCCGAGGTCCCTGCCCGCGACGGAATTGCTCACCAGCCTGCCGTCGCTGATGACCTCCGCGTCAACCGCCACTTCCGCGCCCGCCGGTTCTGGCCTCGACCTCGATTTGAATCTCTCCGGCCCACCCGTCACGCCGGCCACGCCAAACAAGAGCGTCACGGCGATGGCGCCGCAAAGGTCGACCCCTGTCAGCGCCGCGCCTGCTGAGCCGGCTCCTGCCGACAAGTCCGACTCGGTCCTGAACTTTGATTTTTCCGGCTTCCATGCGCCCGACTCGAACTTGCCGGTCACACAGCCCGAGATCTCGCATCCCTCGGACAAGCAACCGCTGGAGTTCGATCTCGGCGCGCTCTCGCTGGATTTGCCCCCGAGCGAATCCAGCACGGCACCGGTGGCCCCAGCCGCGCCTGTTGCTCCCAGCACGGCGCAGCGCCAAGAACCGCACGCGCCCGCGCAGCCGCAGGCTGAACCCATGCCGGACTCATCGCATGGCCTGGACACGCGCTTGGCCCTGGTGGAGGAATGTCGTGCCATGGGCGATGTGGACATGGCGCGCAATCTGCTGGGCGAGATCATTGCCGAAAGCGATGGAGAAACCAAGGTGCGCGCCCAGCGGATGCTGGCCGAAATCGGCTGAAGTCAGAGGGCGATCGCGGCGTCCATGCGCATTGCCCTCGGGCTGAGTTACAGGGGATGCGCCTACCTGGGGTGGCAGAGCCAGCCCGGAGGCCGCACCGTGCAGGACCAGTTTGAGGCCGCGCTGGCACGCTTCATGGGCACCCCGGTGCGGGTGGCTTGCGCCGGCCGCACCGACGCTGGCGTGCATGCCCTGCAGCAGGTCGTGCACTTCGACTCACCTGTCTCTCGTGCGCCGTTTTCCTGGGTGCGCGGCACCAACACCTTCCTGCCGCCCGACATCGCCGTGCGCTGGGCCCAGCCAGTGGTGGATGCGTTTCACGCCCAAAAGAGCGCGGTTTCGCGCCGCTACCGCTATGTGTTGGTGCAGGCCAAGGTGCGACCAGCTTTGCTGCATGGGCTCGTCGGCTGGACGCACCTGCCGCTCGACGCCAGCGCCATGCGCGCCGCCGCCGCGGTACTGCTGGGGACGCACGATTTTTCGGCTTTCCGCGCCAGTTCCTGCCAGTCCCGCAGCCCGGTCAAGACCCTGCACGCCATCGACATCGGCCGGCAAGGCGACACCTGGACCTTCGACTTCCATGCCAGCGCTTTTCTGCACCATATGGTGCGCAACATCATGGGTTGCCTGATCGCCGTGGGCAGCGGGGCGCAAGACAGCGTCTGGTTGCACAATGTGCTGCAGTCCTGCGACCGCAGCCTGGCCGCCCCCACTTTCATGCCGGACGGTCTCTATTTCCTCGGGCCGCAATACCCCGCCAGTTTCGATCTGCCCGACCCGGCTTGTGACCTGCCCCAGCTTTTCGCCTGAAGCCGCCATGTCGATGCACCCTCCCCACCGCACCCGCATCAAGATTTGCGGCATCACCCGCATCGGTGACGCCCTGGCTGCCGCCGAAGCCGGAGCCGACGCCATCGGCATGGTCTTCTACCCGCAAAGTCCACGGTCTGTGGCCATGCAGCAGGCGCAAGCCATTGCGCGCGCCTTGCCGCCGTTCGTCAGCACCGTGGCGCTGTTCGTCAACGCCACCGAGGCCGAGGTGAACGCGGTGATCGACGCGGTGCATCCATCCTTGTTGCAGTTTCACGGTGATGAATCTCCCGCCGACTGCTCCCGCTTCGCATACCCCTATTTGCGCGCAGCCCGCATGAAAACGGGCCTGGATTTGCTAGACTTCAAGACCCAGTTCACAGATGCCCAAGCGCTTTTGCTCGATACCTACATCGGGTCCTACGGCGGCGGCGGCGAGGTTTTCGATTGGTCACTGATTCCAAAAAACGCCAACTTTCCCATCGTTTTGTCTGGTGGGTTGCATGCGTCAAATGTGGGGCGGGCCATTGCGCAGGTCAGGCCCTGGGCGGTTGACGTCTCATCCGGCGTCGAGCTGTCCAAGGGCGTGAAAGACGCAGCCGCCATTCGCCGCTTCATCGCGGCGGTGCGCGATGCAGATGCCGCCGTGCAAGCCTGATCCGCTTGCCACGGCTTTCCGGCGCAAGCCCCAGCTTCCGGCTCCCGAATTCACCATCATGCTGAACTATGCCTATCCCGACGCCCGCGGCCATTTCGGCCCTTACGGCGGCTCTTTCGTCGCCGAGACCCTGGTCAAGGCGCTCGACGAACTCAAGGCGGCCTATGCGCATTACCGCACCGACCCCGAGTTCATCGCCGAATACCAAAGCGAACTCAAGCATTTCGTTGGCCGTCCCAGCCCCATCTACCACGCCGAACGCCTGAGTCGCGAGCTTGGCGGCGCGCAGATTTTCCTCAAGCGCGAAGACCTGAACCACACCGGCGCGCACAAGATCAACAACACCATCGGCCAGGCCATGCTGGCCAAGCGCATGGGCAAGCCGCGCGTCATTGCGGAAACCGGCGCTGGCCAGCATGGCGTGGCCTCCGCCACCGTGGCGGCGCGCTACGGCATGGACTGCGTGGTGTACATGGGTTCCGAGGACGTGAAACGGCAGTCCCCCAACGTCTATCGCATGCATCTGCTGGGCGCCAAGGTGGTGCCGGTGGAAAGCGGCTCCAAGACCTTGAAAGACGCGATGAACGAAGCCCTGCGCGACTGGGTTGCCAATGTCGAGAACACCTTCTACATCATCGGCACCGTGGCCGGCCCCCATCCCTACCCGATGATGGTGCGCGACTTCCAGCGCGTGATCGGCGACGAGTGCATCGCCCAAATGCCCGAGATGATCGGCCGCCAGCCCGATGCCGTGCTCGCCTGCGTCGGCGGCGGCAGCAACGCCATGGGCATTTTCTACCCGTATATCGAGCACGAGAAGGTGCGCCTGATCGGCGTCGAGGCCGGCGGTGAAGGCCTCGGCACGGGCCGGCACGCGGCTTCGCTGTCGGCGGGCTCACCCGGTGTGTTGCACGGCAACCGCACCTATTTGTTGCAGGACGCGGGCGGGCAGATCATCGAAACCCATTCGGTATCGGCCGGGCTGGACTATCCCGGCGTGGGCCCCGAGCATGCCTGGCTCAAGGACATCGGCCGAGCAGAATATGTCGCCGTGACCGATGCCGAAGCGCTGGCCGCCTTTCACCGGCTGTGCCGTACCGAGGGCATCATCCCCGCGCTGGAGAGCAGCCACGCCTTGGCGCAGGCCATGAAAATGGCACCCGAAATGGGCCGCAACCAGACCTTGCTGGTCAACCTCTCCGGCCGTGGTGACAAGGACATCGGCAATATCGCCGATCTCACCGGGGCGCAGTTCTTCTGCCGCCCGTCCTGCCGTCAGGGGGTGCTGTGATGCGCCGTATCGCCTCCACCTTCGAGCGCCTGGCGCAGACCGGCCGCAAAGCGCTGATTCCCTATGTCACCGCAGGCGACCCCGCGCCCGAGACCACCGTGCCGCTGCTGCACGCCCTGGTCGAAGCCGGTGCCGACGTGCTGGAACTGGGCATTCCGTTTTCCGACCCGATGGCCGATGGCCCTGTCATTCAGCGCGCCAGCGAACGCGCCCTGGCGCGTGGCGTGAACCTGGCGCAGGTGCTGTCCTGGGTGCGCGAATTCCGCTTGCGCGACCAGGCCACACCGCTGGTGCTCATGGGTTATGCCAATCCCATCGAGCGCTTCGGCGTCGAAGCTTTCGTGCGCGATGCGGCACAAGCCGGCGTGGATGGCGTGCTGGTGGTCGATTACCCGCCCGAGGAGGCGGAAGACTTCGCCTCCCGCCTGCGCGCAGCAGGCATGGACCCCATCTTCCTGCTGGCGCCCACCTCCACCGAGGCGCGCATGCAGCAGGTGAACCAGCTGGCCAGCGGCTACGTCTACTATGTCTCGCTCAAGGGCGTGACCGGCGCCGGCAATCTCGACGCGCAAGCGGTGTGCGAGCGGCTGCAGACCCTGCGCCGGCATGTGCACCTGCCGCTGGGCGTGGGCTTCGGCATCCGCGACGGGGCCAGTGCCGCCGCCGTGGCGGAGTGCGCCGACGCCGTGGTGATTGGCTCGCGCATCATCGAGCTGATGGAGCATCAGCCCGTGGCTGCGGGCATGCAGGCTGCAGCCGATTTCGTGCGTGGCATTCGCACCGCGATCGACGCCTCCACGCCGGCATCCGCCGCCGCTTAGGCGCATCTAGACAGGACAGGAGTGCATCATGAGTTGGCTCGAAAAACTGCTTCCCCCGAAGATTCAGCAATCCGAATCCGGCAATCGCCGGCAGATGCCCGAGGGGCTGTGGATCAAATGCCCGTCGTGCGAGACCGTGCTCTACAAGACCGACCTGGAGCGCAACCAGTATGTCTGCCCCAAGTGCTCGCACCACATGCGCATCGGCGCCCGCATGCGCCTGGACGCGCTGCTCGACGGCGAGGGCCGCTATGAAATCGGTCAGGAGGTGCTGCCGGTCGATGCGCTCAAGTTCAAGGACAGCCGCAAGTACCCCGAGCGCCTGAAAGAGGCCCTGGAAAACACCCAGGAGACCGATGCTCTGGTGGTCATGGGCGGCGCGATTCAGAGCATCGCCCTGGTGGTGGCCTGCTTCGAGTTCGAGTTCATGGGCGGCTCCATGGGTTCGGTGGTCGGCGAGCGCTTCGTGCGCGGCGTGGAAACCGCACTGGAGCAGAAGGTGCCGTTCGTCTGCATCACCTCCACCGGCGGCGCGCGCATGCAGGAAGGTTTGCTGAGCCTGATGCAGATGGCCAAGACCAACGCCGCCCTGGCGCGCCTGGCGCAGGCGCGCATTCCCTACATCAGCGTCCTCACCGACCCGACGATGGGCGGAGTCTCCGCCAGCTTCGCCTTCGTCGGCGATGTGGTGCTGGCCGAGCCCCGCGCGCTGATCGGCTTTGCCGGCCCGCGCGTGATCGAGAACACTGTGCGCGAGAAACTGCCGGAGGGTTTCCAGCGCGCCGAATTCCTGATGCAGAAGGGCGCCGTCGACCGCATCGTCGATCGCCGCGAACTGCGCGCCGAGCTGGCGCACATGCTGGCCATGCTGCAGCGCCAACCGGCGGACGCGGTTGCCGGCTGACGCAGTGACCGACAAGGCGGCCGTTTTGCCGCTCGCACCTTCAGCCGCGCCGCCGCCTTTGCCCACCCTGCCGACCTCGACTCCCGTCCCCGCCATGCAGGACTGGACCCTGCAGCAGTGGCTGGAGCATGCCGAGCGCCTGCACGCGCAGGCCATCCACCTCGGGCTGGAGCGGGTGGAGCGCGTGCGCGCGGCGCTCGACCTGCGTTTCTCCTGCCCGGTCTTCACCGTGGCCGGCACCAACGGCAAGGGATCGACCTGCGCCTTGCTCGAACAGATTCTGCTGGCGGCAGGCTACCGTGTCGGCGTCTACGGTTCGCCGCACCTGGTGCGGTTCGAGGAGCGTTGCCGCATCCGCGGCTCCATGATGGAAGCAGCCGCCCTGCTGCCGCATCTGCTCGCCGTCGAACAAGCGCGCTGCAGTGTGCAACCGGCGGTGGAACTCACCTATTTCGAATTCACCACCCTGGCCATCATGCGTCTGCTCAGCCTCTCGGAGCTGGACGCCGTGGTGCTGGAGGTGGGCATGGGCGGTCGGCTGGACGCGGTGAACGTGGTCGACGCCGATTGCGCCATCATCACCAGCATCGCCCTCGACCATACCCAGTTCTTGGGTGCCGACCGCGAGGCCATCGGCTTCGAGAAGGCGGGCATCATGCGCCCCGGGCGGCCGGTCATCGTTGCCGATCCGGCGCCGCCGCAGAGCGTGATCGAACATGCCGCCGTGGTGGGCGCCAAGCTCTGGCGCATGGGCCATGACTTCGGCTACACCGCCACCGGCCAACAACAGTGGAACTACATCGGGCACGCACTGCGCCGCCCCGGCCTTGCCTACCCGGCCATGCGCGGCGCCAACCAATTGCTCAACGCCAGCGCCGCCCTGGCTGCGCTGGAAGCCCTGCAGGAACGCCTGCCCACCAGCGCACAGGACGTGCGCCAGGGCCTGGCCCGCGCGGAGTTGCCAGGCCGTTTCCAGATTCTGCCCGGCCAGCCCACGGTGGTGCTGGACGTGGCGCACAACCCGCATGCGGTTGCGGTGCTGGCCGAGAACCTCGATGCCATGGGCTACGCGCCGCACACCCACGCGGTTTTTGGCGCCATGGCCGACAAGGACGTGGCGCAGATGCTGGCGCGCATCGCGCCGCTGGTCGATCGCTGGTATCTGTGCGATTTGCCCACCCCGCGGGCCGCACGGGCGGTGGACATCGACGCGGTGCTGCGTCCGCTGCTGCCAGCGGATCATGCCGTGGTGGGCTTGTATGCCGATCCCCAGACGGCCTTCGCACAGGCGACGGCTTGCGCCGAGCCGGCCGATAGAATCCTGGTTTTCGGCTCGTTCTTCACAGTCGGCGGCGTGTTGGCTCAAGGCGTGCCGCGCATGCAGGGCCGCCACGCGACGCATCCATCCCCATGAAAATCCCCGGAAAACGCGGCAAGGACGATTCCAACGCGCCAGCCCAGGCTGACAGCCAGGCGCAAAGCGAAGAGGTCTTGCGGGTGCGCGCGCGCCGCCGTCTGATCGGCGCGGTCGCCCTGGTCCTGACTGGCGTGGTGGTGTTCCCGCTGATTTTCGAGACCCAGCCCAAGCCCGTGGCCTCGAATATGTCGCTGGTGATCCCGCCGCAGAACCAGGCGAGCATCTTGCCGGCGCCGGCTGGCAGCGTGCCTCGGGCCGATGCCAAAGCGGCTGCGGCGGTGGCCGAGTCGGCGCCAAAATCCTCCAGCGGCCCGCAAGCCATCGCCCCCAAGGCTGTCGAGCCTGCCGCGCCGCAGGCCGCGGTGGTCGCGCCAGCGCCCGCCCCCGTGGCGCCAACCCGGCAAGAGCCTGTGCAGGCGCAAGCGCCGGTGCAACGACCAGAACAGAAGCCCGAGCAAAAACCAGCGGCTGCGCCAGAACCATCGACGGCGCAGGTTTCGCCACCGTCCCAGCACAAACCGCAGCCTTCGCAACATCAGATCGCCAGTGCGCGGCAGGCGCTTGCCGCACTGGAGGGCAAGCAGCCCGACCAGATCACCACGGCCCAGGCCGAGGCGGCCATTGCCCAGTCAGGCCGCGGCTCCGGTGTTTCCAACCAGACGTCCAGTTCGGCACGCTATGTCATCCAGGCGGGGGCCTATGCCGACACCAAGGCCGCCCATGAGGTGCGCCTGAAAATCGAGCACGCCGGTTTCAAGACTTACACCCAGGTGGTGGATACGCAGGCCGGCAAGCGCATCCGGGTCCGTGTCGGCCCCTTCACCACGCGCGAGCAGGCGGACCAGGCGCTCGCCCGGATCAAGGCGCTGGGGCTCAGTGCGGTCGTGCTGACCTTGTGAACGCGCTGGACTGGTTCGTCCTGGCAGGTCTCGGCCTGTCGGCTTTGGTGGGCGTGCTGCGGGGCGCGGCCTACGAGTTCATCAGCCTCGGCGGCTGGATCGTGGCATTCTTCGTGGCGCGCCAGTGCTCGCCCTGGCTGGCCGAGCACTATTTGCAGGGTCTGGGCACGGTGGAATTGCGCAACGGCGTGGCCTGGTTCGCCTGCTTCGTGCTCGCGCTGCTGGCAGCGGGGCTGCTGGCCACGGTGATGCGGCTGCTGCTGCGCTCGACGGGGCTGGGGGTTCTCGACCGCAGCATGGGCGCCGTGTTCGGCCTGGTCCGCGGCCTGGCGTTGCTGATGCTGACCATTTTCGCTGCAGGTTATACAGAATTGCCGCATAGTGCGATGTGGAAGACCTCGCTATTCATCCCGCCGGCGGCAGCGGCGGTGGCCGAAGTGCTCCCTCTCCTGCCTGTGGCCGTGGTTCCGGCCATGCCTGCACTGCCGAAGCCGTAACCATCCCGATTCAGATTCATTCAGCGTTTCAGTTCTGGAGTACAGGCATCATGTGTGGAGTTGTCGGCATCGTCTCGAAGCAGCCCGTGAACCAGGTGATTTACGACGCCCTGCTGCTGTTGCAGCACCGGGGGCAGGACGCGGCCGGCATCATCACCGGCCAGGCTGGCAAGCTCTACATGCAAAAAGCGCGCGGCATGGTGCGCGACGTGTTTCGCACCCGCAATATGCGCGGCCTGCCCGGCAATTACGGTCTGGGCCAGGTGCGCTACCCCACGGCCGGCAGCGCCGACAGCGAGGAAGAAGCGCAGCCGTTCTATGTGAATGCACCGTTCGGCCTGGCGCTCGCCCACAACGGCAACCTGACCAACACCGATGTCCTGCGCGAGGAACTCAAGACCCACGATCACCGGCATATCAACACCGGGTCCGACTCCGAGGTGCTGCTCAATGTGCTGGCGCATGAAATCGATGCGGCTTCGCATGGATTGCCGCTCAAGCCGGCCGATCTGTTCAAGGCCGTGCGCGCGGTGCACCGGCGCATTCGCGGATCCTATGCCGTGGTCGTGCTGATTGCGGGCCATGGCTTGCTGGCGTTCCGCGACCCTTACGGCATCCGCCCGCTGTGCTTCGGCACGCAGGATGAGGACGGCGACATCATGGTGGCCAGCGAGTCGGTGGCGCTGGAGGGCAACGGCTACAAGCTGGTGCGCGATGTTGCTCCCGGGGAGGCCGTGTTCGTCGATCTGGAAGGTCGGCTGCATAGCGAGCAGTGCGCCGAGAACCCCACGCTCAACCCTTGTATTTTCGAGTTCGTCTACCTCGCGCGGCCCGACTCGGTGCTCGACGGCATTTCGGTCTACCAGGCGCGCCTGAACATGGGCGAGACCCTGGCGCAGCGCGTCATCTCCACCATGCCGCCGAGTGAAATCGACGTGGTGATCCCGGTGCCCGAATCCAGCCGGCCCTCCGCCATGCAACTGGCCTGGAAGCTGGGGCGGCCCTACCGCGAAGGCTTCGTCAAGAACCGCTATGTCGGGCGCACTTTCATCATGCCCGGCCAGGCCGTGCGCAAGAAATCGGTGCGGCAGAAGCTCAACGCCATCACCCAGGAATTCGCCGGACGCAATGTGCTGCTGGTGGACGACTCCATCGTGCGTGGCACGACCTCGCGCGAGATCGTGCAAATGGCGCGCGAGGCCGGGGCGCGCAAGGTCTATCTGGCTTCGGCCGCGCCGCCGGTGCGCTACCCGAATGTCTATGGCATCGACATGCCCACGGGCCGCGAGTTGGTCGCGCATGAACGCAATATCGAGGAAGTGCGCCAGATCATCGGCGCCGATGCGCTGATCTATCAGGACCTGGAAGCGATGAAGCGCGCCGTGCGTCGCGAGCGTCCCGACATCGACACCTTCGAGGCTTCCTGCTTCGACGGCTGCTACATCACCGGCGATGTCGACGCGGCTTTGCTCGTGGGTTCGGGCGCCAACCGGGGCGAAGACTTCGGCAGCCGCTTGAACCTGCAGAATGCGGAGCAGGAGGAGTCCCAATC
Source organism: Thiomonas sp. X19 (assembly GCF_900089495.1). NCBI lineage: Bacteria > Pseudomonadati > Pseudomonadota > Betaproteobacteria > Burkholderiales > Thiomonas > Thiomonas sp. X19. Next base: position 1,343,488 of record NZ_LT605203.1, read on the forward strand.
GTGAACGCGAACGACAAGGCCCTGAGCAAGGGCTTGCACATCGACACGCTGGCCGTGCGCGAGGCGCTGCCGCGCACGGCTTACGGCGAACACAGCGAAGCCCTGTTTCTCACCAGCAGCTTCGTGCATCCAGATGCCGCCACCGCCGCCGCGCGTTTTGCCGGTGAGGAGGACGGGTTTCTCTACTCGCGTTTTTCCAACCCCACCGTGGCCAGCATGGAGCGCCGCCTGGCGGCGCTCGAAGGCACGGAAGACGCCATCGGCACGGCCAGTGGCATGGGCGCCATCCTGCTGCTGATGCTGGGCCTGCTGCAGGCCGGCGACCATGTGGTGTGCTCGCGTTCGGTGTTCGGCTCCATCATCAAGCTCATCGGCGGCGAGTTCTCGCGCTTCGGCGTGGAAAGCAGCTTCGTGCCGCAGGACGATATCGCCGCCTGGAAAGCCGCCATTCGCCCCGGCAAGACCCGGCTGCTGTTCGCCGAGACGCCGACGAATCCGCTCACCGAGGTTTGCGACATCCGCGCCTTGGCCGATCTCGCCCACGATTGCGGCGCCCTGCTGGCGGTGGACAACTGCTTTTGCACGCCCGTCTTGCAACGCCCACGGGAACTCGGCGCCGACTTGGTGGTGCATTCCGCGACGAAGTATCTGGACGGCCAGGGCCGCGTGATTGCGGGCGCGGTGTGCGGCACGACCGAATTGATCGAGGGCCGGCTGCTGCCGGTGCAGCGCAGTGCGGGCATCAGCCTGTCGCCGTTCAACGCCTGGGTAGTGCTCAAGGGCCTGGAAACCCTTGGCCTGCGCATGCTGGCGCACAGCGCGCGCGCGCTCGAATTGGCCCGCTGGCTGCAAGCCCAGCCCGGCGTGGCGCGGGTGCATTACCCGGGGCTGGAGTCGCATCCCCAGCATGCCCTGGCCATGCGCCAGCAGGACGGGCAGGGGGGCGCGGTGCTCGCTTTCGAACTGGCTGCGTCCAACCCGGAAGAGGCACGGCGCCGCGCCTTCCATGTCATCGACCAGACCCGTCTGTGCTCCATCACCGCCAATCTGGGCGACACCAAAACCACCATCACCCATCCCGCCACCACCACCCACGGCCGGCTCAAGGACGAGCAACGGCAAGCCGCCGGCATCGGCCAGGGCTTGATCCGCTTGGCCGTCGGGCTGGAACATCAGCCCGACATCCAGGCCGACCTGGCGCGTGGACTTGGCACGCTCGCTTAAGCCATCAGGTCGCCAACTGTCAGCCAATCGCGAGCCAACTGGCCGCGTCAATTTCTCCAGCATGAGCGCAACAAACCCACCCATCCGCACCCGCTTCGCCCCGAGCCCGACCGGCTTCATCCATCTCGGCAATATCCGCGCCGCGCTCTATCCCTGGGCTTTTGCCCGGCATCACGGCGGCACCTTCATTCTGCGGATTGAAGACACCGACGTCGGACGCTCGACGCAGGAGGCGGTGCAAGTCATTCTCGACGGCATGGCCTGGATGGGCCTGGACCACGACGAAGGGCCGTTCTACCAAATGCAGCGCATGCCGCGCTACCGCGAGGCGCTGCGGCAATTGCAGGACGCCGGCCATGTCTACCCCTGCTACATGAGCACTGCGGAGCTCGATGCCTTGCGCGAGCGGCAGATGGCGGCCGGCCTCAAGCCGCGCTACGACGGCACCTGGCGGCCCGAGCCGGGCAAGACCCTGCCGCCGGTTCCTGCCGGCGTGCCGCCGGTGCTGCGCTTTCGCACGCCACTTGCCGGTGCCGTGGCCTGGGACGATCGGGTGAAAGGACCCGTCGAGTTCAGCAATGCCGAGCTTGACGACCTGGTCATCGCCCGACCGGACGGCACTCCCACCTACAACTTCTGCGTCGTGGTCGACGACATCGACATGCGCATCACCCATGTGATTCGTGGCGACGACCATGTCAACAACACGCCGCGGCAAATCCACATCTTCCGCGCCCTCGGCCACGAGCCGCCGGTCTATGCCCATCTGCCCACCGTGCTCAACGAGCAGGGCGAGAAGCTGTCCAAACGCAATGGGGCGAAGAGCGTGCTGCAGTACCGCGATGAAGGTTATCTGCCCGATGCCATGGTGAACTACCTCGCGCGCCTGGGCTGGTCGCATGGCGACGCGGAAATTTTCTCGCGCGAGCAGTTCGTGCAGTGGTTCGACCTCGATCACCTCGGCCGTTCCGCCGCCCAGTTCGACGGCGAAAAACTCAAGTGGGTGAACGCGCACTACCTGCGCGCCTTGCCCCCGCAGCAACTGGCCGAAGCCGTGCGCCCATTTCTGCGGCGACTGGGCTTGCATGAGCAGGGAGTCGATCTTACTGGCGCGGTGGCGCTGCTGCGCGAACGCGCCCACACCCTGGTCGAGATGGCCGAGCTGTGCGGCATGTTCTATGTCCAGCCCCAACCTGATGCGGCCTTGCTGGCCCAGCATCTCACCGCACCGGCCCAGGCTGCCTTGTCCGATTTGCGCACCGCGCTCGCGGCATTGCCGAGCTGGGATGCGCCGGCCATTGGCGCCGCCATGAAGCAGGTCCTTGCGGCGCACCAACTGAAAATGCCGCAGCTGGCCATGCCGCTGCGCCTGCTGGTGACGGGGCGTTTGCAAACGCCGTCGGTCGATGCAGTCCTGGCCCTGTTCACGCGCGACACCGTGGTGCAAAGACTAGCCGCAAACACCTGAATGGCTGCAGCCTGCACGCGCTCGCGCAGGCCCGCCTGTTGCGCCTGAGCGACGTTTTGCGTTACAATTGCCTGTGCTGATCAATCGGGCTGCCTGACTTGGTGCCCTTTGATTCTTGTCTTGATCTACCAAGTTCCGCTAGAGGGCGAGCCGTGGCAAAAACGACTACTACGCGCAAATCCGTGGACTCCGATACCGATACCCTGGCCACAAAGCCACAGGCATCCAAAGAGGCCAATCCCTGGGATGCCATGCTGGAAAATGCGGCTGAAGTGGCCTCAACCTTCCGCAAGCGTCCGCAAGTCAAGGTTTCATCCCCTTGGCGCGAAGGTTTCGGCAGGCCGCTTTCCCAGCGGTCGCGTGAAATCTACGAACACATCACCGCGAACAAGACGCGGCTCAAGCAGAAGTAAAGTCCTGCAGCGAAAGACCCCAAGCCCCATGGGTGTGCTGGAAAGCCCGGCGCGTCAATGGGGCTTGGTCATTCTCCCCAGTGCTTGGGCGCAACGGCTCACCAGTTCCGGCCCTTGATAGATCAGCCCGGTATAGAGCTGCACCAGATTCGCACCGGCCTGGATTTTCTTAACAGCGTCGCCAGCCTGCAAAATGCCGCCGACGCCGATGATGGGGTAGCCCGGCCCCAGGCGTGCGCGCAATTGCGCAATCACCCGGGTGGACTGCTCTCGCAGCGGAGCTCCGCTCAAGCCGCCGGCTTCGTCCGCATGGGGCAGCCCCGCGACGGCATCCCTTGCAATCGTGGTGTTGGTGGCGATCACGCCGTCGATGCCGTGGCGCATCAGCGCGTCGGCCAGGGCGGCAATCTGTTCAGGCTGCAAGTCGGGCGCCACTTTCACCATCAGCGGTACGCGCTTGCCCTGCGCTTGCGCCAGTTGCTCGCGCTCGGTCGCCAGCCCTGTCAGCAAGGCCTCGAGCGCCGCATCAGTCTGCAAAGCCCGCAGCCCCTGGGTGTTGGGTGAGGAGACATTGATGGTCACATAATCGGCATGGGCATAAACCGCGCGCAGTCCGGCCGCATAGTCGTCCAGCGCCTGCTCCATGGGGGTGCTTGCGTTCTTGCCGATGTTCAGCCCCAGGGGCAGCTCGCGCCGGCTGCGGCGCACATGGTGCAGAAAGGCATCCAGCCCGGCGTTGTTGAAGCCCATGCGGTTGATCAGCGCCTGGGCCTGCGGCAAGCGGAACAGGCGCGGCTTGGCGTTGCCGGGCTGGGCGCGTGGTGTGACCGTGCCCACTTCGATGAAACCAAAGCCCATGGCCGCCAGCGCATCGATGGCTGCGCCATTCTTGTCCAGCCCGGCGGCGAGGCCGATGCGGTTGGGAAAGCTCAGGCCCAGGAGTTGCACCGGATCATGCACGCGCGGATGGGCGTAGAGCCGTGACAGCCCGGTTTGATGCAGCAGGCGCAAACCACGTAGCGTCAAGTCATGCGCCGCCTCAGGGTCCAGGCTGAAGAGTAGCGGGCGCATGAGCGCGTAGGGCAGGGGCATTGCGGGCTTGGCTTGAGTGGGCGGCGCGCTGCTGCGCCAAAGGGCGCGCTGTAGCGAGCGGCGATAATAAGGCCGACCTTTTTCGCGAGTGCACACATGACCCAGGACGAACTCAAACAAGCCGTGGCTCATGCCGCGCTGCGCCAGGTGCCGCAAGGCGAAATCATTGGTGTGGGGACGGGATCGACGGTGAATTTTTTCATCGACGCGCTCGCCACCATGAAGGACAAAGTGCGTGGCGCCGTGTCGAGTTCGGAGCGCAGCACCGAGCGTCTCAAGGCGCATGGCATCGAAGTGTTCGACTTGAACGTGGTGGAGCGTATTCCGGTTTATGTGGACGGGGCCGATGAAATCGACCCGTCCGGGGCGATGATCAAGGGCGGCGGTGGTGCGCTGACGCGGGAGAAGATCATCGCCGAAGTCGCCGATCGCTTTGTCTGCATCGTCGACGCCAGCAAGCTGGTGCCGGTGCTCGGCAAGTTTCCGCTGCCGGTGGAAGTGGTGCCGATGGCGCGCGAACTGGTGTTGCGCCGGCTGCGCGCGCTGGGCGGCGAGCCGCGTTTGCGCGAGGGCTACATCACCGACAACGGCAACGTCATCCTGGACGTGCATGGCCTGGCGATTGCCAACCCGCGCGAGTTCGAGTCCAGCATCAACCAGATTCCGGGCGTGGTCACGGTGGGCCTGTTCGCCCATCGCGGCGCCGATCTGGCGCTGGTGGGAACAGCCACGGGCGTGCAGGAACACGCTTACGTGTAAGCCGTGCTCGCCCAGGCTTCAGAACTGGAAGCCGGGCGGCGCCTTCGGGTTGGGCGGTGGCAGCACTGGGGCCGCAGGCAAGCCTTCGGGATTGCTGGCCTTCTTGGCGGGCCGTGATGCCGCGGCCAGCGGCACGAGGTTCTCGGGCGCGGCGAATGCGAAGTCTTTCGGCAGGCGAGATTGTTGGGGATAGCCCGCAGCCGTGAGCGCCTGGTTCCAGGCGTCGGGCGCAAAGCCCACCGGCAGGCGCACTCCAGCCACGGTCAGCAGCGGCAATTTTTCCGAGCCGTCGCTGATGCGCTTGTAGGCCGTGACGTCGGCTGGCGTGGCGACGCTCTTGTCGCTGTAGGGAATGCCGCGCTGGCGCAGCAAGTGCACGCCATCGTCGCAAGCCGGACATTGCGGCGTGGTGTAGATGACCACGGGATACTTGCGCACGACTGGCTGCAGATCCGCCGGAACGCGGCTTGCGCCCTGCTCGGATTGCGCCTGCGCGGGTGTGCCGATGCGCTCCACCTGCTCACCTGGGCGGCTGGGGGGAATGTCGGTGAAGGTGATCTGCCCGTTGCGCCCGACCACCTTGTAGACCGCCCAGGCCGAAGGTGCCGCAAGCGTTGCAAGCAGCGCCACGGCGGTTGCAAGCAACGCGGGACGGGCGGACGACAGCAGGACGTGGCGCATGGACATGGGCGTGGCTCCAGATCAGCGGAAGTGCTGGGCGACTAGCAGGGTAGCTCGGGGCGCGGGCGGCCGGTGGCTTCAGGTCGTCTCGACCATGCCCTGGTGGCGCAGCAGGGCGTCGATCTGCGGATCGCGCCCGCGAAAGGCACGGAAGGATTCGAGCGCCGGCCGGCTGCTGCCGCGGGCGAGGATTTCATCGCGGAAACGGGCTCCGGTCTGCGGGTCCAGGACGCCGTTTTCCTCGAACTGGGCGTACGCGTCGGCCGACAGCACCTCGGCCCATTTATAGCTGTAGTAGCCCGCCGCATAGCCACCGGCGAAGATGTGCGAGAAGCTGTGTTGAAAGCGGTAGAAGTCGGGCGGGAACAGCACGGCCACCTCTTGGCGCACGGCGGCAGCGACATCGGCCACGGTTTGTGGCGTGAAGCTGCGCAGGCTGTGGTGCAGGCGCAGGTCGAACAGCGAGAACTCGATCTGCCGCAGGGTTTGCATGCCAGCCTGGAAATTGCGCGCCGCCAGCATGCGCTCGAACAAGGCGCGAGGCAGGGCGGCGCCGGTGTCGACATGGCGGGTGAGTTGTTGCAGCACGTCCCATTCCCAGCAGAAGTTCTCCATGAACTGGCTGGGCAATTCCACCGCGTCCCACTCCACGCCGGAAATGCCGGAAGCGGAGATGTCGTCGACCTGGGTCAGCAGGTGATGCAGGCCGTGACCGAACTCGTGGAACAGGGTCTGCACGTCGTCGTGCGTCAGCAGCGCGGGTTTGCCGCCGACCCCGGCGGCGAAGTTGCAGGTGAGCAGGGCAATCGGTGTTTGCAAGCGAGTGCCGGGCTGGCCCGGGCGCAGCCAGCGGGCGCGGGCATCGTCCATCCAGGCGCCGGAGCGCTTGCCGGCGCGAGCGTGCAGGTCGGTGTAGAACTGGCCTATCCCCTGGCCCTGGGGCGTTTGCACATCCCAGAGCTTGACCTCGGGATGCCACGCGCCGCGCTGCGTTTGCGCCTCGACGATGCGCACGCCGAACAGGGTCTGCACCAGGGCGAACAGACCAGTCAGCACCTGCGGCTCGGTGAAGTATTGCTTCACCTCCTGCTCGGAGTAGTCGTAGCGGCGTTCGCGCAGGCGCTCGGAGGCGAAGGAAATATCCCAGGACGCCAGTTCGGGAAGGCCCAGATTCTCGGCGGCGAAGGCGCGCAGATCGGCCAGGTCGCGCTCGGCGTAGGGGCGGGCGCGCTGGGCGAGGTCGAGCAGGAAGTGCTCGACCTGCGCGGGGCTGTCGGCCATCTTGGGTTCGAGCGACAGCTCGGCGAAGCTGGAGAACCCCAGCAGGCGGGCTTCCTCGTCGCGCAGTTGCAGCAGTTCGGCCATCGGCGCCGAGTTGTCGAGCGCCGCGTCGCCCAGGTCGCTGGCGCGGGTGACGTAAGCGCGGTAGATGCGCTCGCGCAGGGCGCGGCTCTTGGCGTACTGCATCACCGGCACATAGCTCGGCTGGTGCAGGGTGAACACATAGCCAGGCTTGCCGAGTTCGGCCGCGGCCTCCTGGGCGACCTGCAGCACATCGGCAGGGATGCCGTCCACCTCGGCGGCGCTGGCTTCGAGTTTGGCGGCGTTGGTGGCGTCGAGCAGATGTTCGGAGAAGGTCTGGGCCAACTCGGCGCTGCGCTCCTGAATCTGGGCGTAGCGCCGGCGAGCCTCGCCCTGCAATTCGGCCCCGCTCAAGCGGAAGTCGCGCAAGGCGTGGCGGATGATGCGCTGGCGCGTGGCGCTCAGGCGGGTGAACTCCGCACTTTCGCTCAGGCGCTTGTATTGGGCGTAGAGCCCGGCGTCCAGGCCCAGCTCGGTCCAGAACTCGGTGACTTCGGGCAGCAGGGCGTTGAAGGCCTCGCGCAGCGCGGGGGTGTCGGCCACGGCGTTCAGATGCCCGACCATGCCCCAGGCACGCGAGAGCCGCTCGGTGGCGAGGTTGAGTGGGTCGACCACCGCATCCCAGGTGGCAGGAGTCACCAGGTCGGTGACTTTGGCCAGTGCGGCGCGGGCCTCGCCGATGAGTTGCGTGATGGCCGGTTTCACATGCTCGGGTTGAACCTGGGCATAAGCGGGCAGATCGGCGAAATCGAGCAGCGGGTTGCCGCGGGGTTGCGGCGCCGTTTGGCTGCTGGCTTGCTCCAATGTGGGCATGATGGCCCTCCTTCAGTTCAGAATTGCTCGCAGGCCTGCACGGTGTTGGCCAGCAGCATGGCGATGGTCATGGGGCCGACGCCGCCGGGCACGGGTGTGATCCAGCCGGCGACTTGCTCCACCGCGCCGAAGTCGACATCGCCGCACAAGGCGCCCTCGGCGTTGCGGTTCATGCCGACGTCGATGACCACCGCGCCGGGTTTCACCATGTCGGCGGTGATCAATCCGACTTTGCCCACGGCAGCCACCAGCACGTCGGCCTGGCGGCAGATGGCGGCGAGATCGGCCGTGCCGCTGTGGGCGATGGTGACTGTGGCGTCGGCTGCCAGCAGCATCATCGCCATGGGTTTGCCGACGATGTTGGAGCGTCCCACCACCACGGCGTGCTTGCCACGCAGCCGGCCCATGCCGATGTGCTCCAGCATGCGCATGCAGCCCAGCGGCGTGCAAGGGCGAAAGCCGGGCTGGCCCACCATCAGCGCGCCGGCGCTGGAGACGTGGAAACCGTCCACATCCTTGCGCGGCGAGATGGCCTCGATCACGCGGTGGGCGTCGATATGCGCCGGCAGCGGCAACTGCACCAGGATGCCGTGAACCGCCTCGTCCTGGTTGAGGGTGTGGATGCGTGCGAGCAAATCGGCCTCGTGCAGGGTGGCCGCATAGGTTTCGAGAATGGAACGCATGCCGGCCTGCTCACAGGCGGCGACCTTGTTGCGCACATACACCTGGCTGGCCGGATTGGCACCGACCAGGATGACCGCCAGTCCCGGTTGGCGCCCCGCGGCCGTGAGGGCAGCGGCGCGTACGGCGACCTCTGCGCGAACCTGTGCGGCCAGGGCCTTGCCATCGATGCGTTGAGCGGTCATGGGTGGATCGAGATGATGGGAAGTCGCGCGGCAACAGGGTGCGGCAGCGCTGCCGCGGTCAGCAGACGCCGCTTTATTTGCTCGCGCCCAGGGCGATCTTGAGCAGGTCGGCCACGGTGTTGGCGCCGAGCTTTTCCATGATGTTGGCGCGATGCGCCTCCACCGTTTTGATGCTGATGTTGAGGTCGTCGGCGATCTGCTTGTTCAGCCGCCCGGCAACGATGCGCTCCAGCACCTGCGATTCGCGGCTGGTGAGCTTGGCCAGCAGGGCGTCGCGGCTGGCGTTCTGGGTATGTTCTTCCAGGTCGACGCGGGCTTTTTGCAGCATGCGGTCGACCAGATCGCGCAGCAGATGTTCGTTGAACGGTTTTTCGATGAAATCCACTGCGCCTTTTTTCATCGTCGCCACCGCCATGGGCACGTCGCCGTGGCCGGTGATGAAGGCCAGCGGCATGCTCACGCCACGTTGAATCAGCCGGTCCTGCAATTCGATGCCGCTCATACCCGGCATGCGGACGTCCACCACGAGACAGGCCACCTCGCGCGGGTCGAAGCGGGTGAGGAAGGCTTCGGCGGAGTCGAAGCAGCGCACGCGGTAATCGTTGCCTTCGAGCAGCCATTGCAGCGAGTCGCGCACGGCCTCGTCGTCGTCAATGACATAAACCGTACCTTTGCTTGCTGGTTTCATGGGCTTGATGGGTGAGGTGCGGGTTGTGGGTGCGGTGGTTGTCGTGCCCGGCTAAGCACGGCCGAACCGGCTGTCCGACAGATCCGTGTGCTCGATGGCGGGCGTGGACGTGACTGCGGCGGGGAGTTCTTGCGGCAAGGGTTGAAAGGGCAGTGTGAAGCTGAAAATGCAACCGCATACAAGCTCTTGATTGTATTGATTCTCCGCCCAAAGCCGGCCCTGGTGGAACTCGATGATGGAGCGGCAAATGTTCAGGCCGATGCCCAGGCCGTCGGCCTTGGTGGTGTAGAAGGCCTCGAACAGATGGGCCATCACATCCTCCGGCACGCCGGTGCCGTTGTCGCGCACGGCGAAGGTGGTCTGGTGGGCGTCGGCGCTGATGTTGAGTTCGATGCTGCGCGCCAGGCCTTTGCGCTGCGCCTTGTCGACCGATTCGGCGGCATTGCGCAGCAGATTGAGCAGCACCTGCTCGACCAGGATGGGGTCGGCCCAGAGTTGCGGAATACCGGGGGCGATATGCGTGAACAGGCGCACATTGCGCCGCCGCAGATCGATTTCGGCCAGTTCCAGCGTGTTCTGCACGATGTCCTGCACGCGGCAGTCGATGCGGTGCGGCTCGCTCTTTTTCACGAAGTCGCGCACGCGGCGGATCACCGCTGCGGCACGCTGGGCCTGGCGCGCGGTTTTTTCCAGCGCCGCCTGCAGTTCCTGCGGCGGCATGGACTGGTTTTTCAGGCGTGCGATCATGCCCGAACAGTAGTTGTTGATGGCGGTGAGCGGCTGGTTGAGCTCATGTGCGAGCGAGGAGGCCATTTCGCCCATGGCGATGAGCCTGCTGGTGATCTGCGCTTTCTCTTCCTGGTTGCGCGTGACGTCGTCGGCCTGGTGGCGCGCCGTCACGTCGGTGGCGATGAGCATCTGCACGATGCGCCCGTCCACCCACTGGATGTAGCGCTGGCGCACGTCGAACCAGCGGTCCAGCGCGGCGACGTGGATTTCATGCACCTGGGCCATGGGTTTGATGATTTCGCCAGCAGGCAGACCGGCATAGGCGTCAACCTCGTCATCGGCATCCTGAACCGTGCTGGGGGGCGGATCCTGACCACTGAGCAGGTGGTGGCCGTGCGCCGAGGCGCCGAACCACTGGCGGTAGAGTTTGTTGGCGAAGAGCTGTTCGTTGCGGTCGATGGCGAGCACCGAAACCGCCGCGTCCAGGCCTTCCAGCACGGCGACGAAGCGTTCGTGCGAGGCCGCCAGCTCGTGGCGAATGCGCGTGGGCTCGGTGATGTCGGTGATCGAGGTGATCCACCCGGTCTGGCGTTCGCGCGCGTCGATCAGCGCCGAGACGTAGACGCGGGCGTCGAACTCGCTGCCGTCCTTGCGCCGCAGCTTCAGGGCGAACCCCGAGGGCGGCGCCAGCCCGTCGATGGTCTGCTGCAACGCCAGCGCCATTTCCGCCGCGCGCCGCTGTGGCCAATAGGGATGGGGCGGTGCGCTGCCCAACAAGTCTTGTTCGGAAAAGCCGGTCATCTTGCAGAACGCCAAGTTGACATAGCTGATGCGCCCTTTCAGGTCGATGGCCTGCATGCCGGTGGACAGCGAATTTTCCATCGCGCGGCGGAAGGCGGTCTCGCGCGTCAGGCTCTCCTGGGTCTGCAGCCGCTGACGCATCTGACGCCAGGTGCCCCACAGCATCCACAGCATCAGCGCCGACAGCACGAACACCGCCCAGTACAGGCCGCGCACCACCCAGCTCGGGGCCGAGTGATAACTGCTGACGCGCATGAACAAGCCAGCGTCAAAGGGATGCACGGCCGCCACATACTGCAACGGCTTGCTGTGGAGGTCCGCCGTCGCGCTACTGGCAAGAACGGTTTGTGCACGGCTCACCAACGCGACTGCATAACGCGTGCTGAGCTCCTGCACCACGTCGCTGCGCAACAAGCCGTCGATGCTGAACACGGCATTCACCGTTCCAGCGAATTGCTGGCTGGGCTCCAGCGACCCCTGGGAGGCGGCCGTACCCGCCGGTGTTTTGGGCGTACTGAACAAGGGTGTGGCGGACTGCACGACCCAGCCGACCCGAGGCAGTTGGTAGGGCATGGAATAAGCCGTGTGCAGGGTGATCTGCGCCTGGTTGAAGGCGCGCAGGGCCAGGGCCTGGTTCTCCGGCGCGCCTTTCTCCAGCAGCTTGAGGTCATGCGGCAACACCGCACTCGACGCCAGCTGCGTCACCATGCCTTGAGCGTCGGTGGCATAGACCAGCACGGCACTGGCGTGCTGTCGCAAAAAGCTGCGCGCCATGAACTCAAAACGCGCGGGCCCGCGCGGCGAAGCCTCCAGCGTGTTGGCCATGGATTGCAGCTGTTCCTGCATCAAGCCCATTTCCAGGCTCATGCGCTGCTGGGCCCACTCGCTGTCGCGCTGCAGGGTGTCGCGCTCGCGCTGCACCTCGGTTTGCTGGGTGTAGCGCACCAGCGCGGCGGCGGCGCCGAGGAACAGCACCAGGGACAACAGTGGACCAAACAGCAGCAGGCGGTCGGCGTTACGGCCGCGCAGCGCGGCCTGTGCGCGCAGGCGCAATGGCCGCAGGGCTGAAGCCAGGCGGCGCAGCAGAGGAGGGGTGTCAGAGTGGTTCACGCATGCAGTCTATGCAAGTTGCGCGTTGCGCTGCGACCTTGCCACGCGACGCGACGTCTACGGGTATGCCCGAAGCAACCAGGCTATGAGGGGCTACAGATTTCCACGATCATGGGATGGTCGATGCCGCCCTGACCTTTGCCGTGTGCGCCTGCATGACATGGTTCAGACGTTTCTCGCCTTGCGTGCGTTGCACTGAAACGCAAATCGTGTGGACGCTGGAGCCGGGCCAGTGCATCTGGAACTCCGGTTCTGTCTATTTCACAATATAAAAAGTAATATTGCGATTCGAAAAATTATCTGCAATACTTATGCCGAACCAAGATGAGGAGATTCACCATGTCGGCTGTCCCTGAGTTCCCCGTGCCCGCTTCCGCCAACGATGGTGACCCGCAGGAAACCCGTGAATGGCTCGACGCGCTGCAGGCGCTGATCGCCACGGAAGGGCGTGGGCGAGCCCACTTCCTGCTGGAGTCGCTGATTGACCAAGCGCGTCAGGACGGTGTGGACATGCCGTTCTCGGCCAACACCGCCTACGTCAACACCATCCCCGCCGACCTGGAGGAGCGTAACCCCGGCAATGTCGAGATCGAGGAGCGGCTGCGCGCCTACATGCGTTGGAACGCCATGGCCATGGTGGTGCGCGCCAACCGTCTGCATCCGCCCGATGGCGGGGATCTCGGCGGCCACATCGCTTCCTTCGCCTCGCTGGCGAGCATGCTGGGGGCGGGCTTCAACCATTTCTGGCATGCGCCCACGGCCGAGCATGGCGGCGACCTCATCTACTTCCAGGGCCATAGCGCACCGGGCGTTTACGCCCGCGCCTTCATGGAGGGGCGTCTGAGCGAGGAGCAACTCCTGAATTTCCGCCAGGAGGTCGACGGCAAAGGCCTGTCCAGCTATCCGCACCCCAAGCTGATGCCGGATTTCTGGCAGTTCTCCACGGTGTCGATGGGCCTGGGACCGATCATGGCGATCTACCAGGCGCGCTTCCTGAAGTATCTGCACGCGCGCGGCATTGCCGACACCTCCAAGCGCAAGGTCTGGGTGTTTTGCGGCGACGGCGAAATGGACGAGCCGGAATCGCTCGGTGCGATTGGGCTGGCGGCGCGTGAAAAGCTCGACAACCTGGTGTTCGTCGTCAACTGCAATCTGCAGCGTCTGGACGGCCCGGTGCGCGGCAACGGCAAGATCATCCAGGAACTCGAAGCCGAGTTCCGCGGCTCGGGCTGGAACGTCATCAAACTCATCTGGGGCTCGTACTGGGACCCGCTGCTGGCGCGCGACAAGGACGGCATCCTGCGCCAGGTGATGATGGACGTGCTCGACGGCGACTATCAGGCGATGAAGGCCAACGACGGCGCTTTCGTGCGCAAGCATTTCTTCGGACGCCATCCCAAACTGCTGGAGATGGTGAAAAACATGAGCGACGAGGACATCTGGCGCCTCAATCGCGGCGGCCACGATCCGCAAAAGGTCTACGCCGCTTTCCATGCCGCGGCCCATCACCAGGGCCAGCCCAGCGTGCTGCTGGTGAAGACCATCAAAGGCTACGGCATGGGCCAGGCGGCGGAAGCGCGCAATGTGGCGCACCAGGTGAAAAAGCTCACCGACGAGGATATCCGCGAGTTCCGCGACCGCTTCAACATCCCCGTCCCCGACCACGAGCTGCCCAATCTGCCGTTCTTCAAGCCGGCCGACGACACGCCGGAGATGCAGTACCTGCACGCCCAGCGCCAGGCACTGGGCGGCTATCTGCCGCAGCGTCGCCGCAAGGCCGACGAGCATCTGCCGATTCCCGAGCTGGCCGACGTGTTCAAACCCGTGCTGGAAGCCACTGCGGAGGGCCGCGAAATTTCCACCACCCAGGCCTATGTGCGCTGTCTCAACCAACTGCTGCGCGACAAGACCCTGGGCCCGCGCGTGGTGCCCATCCTGGTGGACGAGACCCGCACTTTCGGCATGGAGGGACTGTACCGGCAGATCGGCATCTACGCGCCCGAGGGGCAGAAGTACACCCCGGTGGACCGCGGCGAGGTGATGTATTACCGCGAGGACAAGGCCGGGCAGATTCTGCAGGAAGGCATCACCGAGGCCGGGGGCATGTGCTCGTGGATCGCTTCGGCCACGTCCTACTCGCACAGCAACCGCATCACCATTCCGTTCTACATCTACTACTCGATGTTCGGCTTTCAGCGCATCGGCGACCTGGCCTGGGCGGCGGGCGACATGCTGGCGCGCGGCTTCCTGCTGGGCGGCACCTCGGGGCGCACCACGCTCAACGGCGAAGGCCTGCAGCACGAGGACGGCCACAGCCAGATCATGGCGGCCAACATCCCCAACTGCATCAGCTACGACCCGACCTTCGCCCACGAGGTGGCCGTCATCCTGCACAGCGGCTTGAAGCGCATGGTGGAGAACCAGGAAGACATCTATTTCTACATCACCCTGTTGAACGAGAACTATGCCCAGCCGGGGCTGAAGGCCGGCACCGAGGCGCAGATTCTCAAGGGCATGTACCTGCTGCGCGAAGGGCCCAAGCTGACGCCGCGGGTGCAACTGCTGGGCTCGGGCTCCATCCTGCGCGAGGTTATTGCCGCAGCCGACTTGCTGGAAAAGGACTGGGGCGTGGCAGCCAATGTCTGGAGCTGCCCGAGTTTCAACGAACTGGCGCGCGATGGCCGCGACGTCGAGCGCTGGAATCTGCTGCACCCCGGCGAGCCGCAACGCCAGAGCTTCGTCGCGCAGCAGCTCGACAAGCACACCGGACCCGTGGTGGCCTCGACCGACTACGTGCGCCTGTTCGCCGAGCAGATTCGCCCCTTCCTGCCCAAGGGGCGCAACTACCGCGTGCTTGGCACCGACGGCTTCGGCCGCTCCGACACGCGCACCAAGCTGCGCCGGCACTTCGAGGTCGATCGCCATTTCGTCACCCTGGCCGCCTTGCGCAGCCTGGCCGACGAGGGCGCGGTGCCCCAGGCCAAGATGGCCGAGGCGATTGCCAAATACGGCATCGACGCTGATCGCATCAACCCCTTGCTGGCCTGAGCCCGCAACCCATCGCGGGAACCGCTGGGCCCATGGCGGGGTCCGCGGGGCGCCGAACAATCTGGAGACAAGAACATGGCAGTGATGGAAGTCAAGGTTCCCGACATCGGGGATTTCAAGGACGTTGAGGTGATCGAGGTGCTGGTCAAACCCGGCGACACGATCAAGGTCGAGCAGTCGCTCATCACGGTGGAGAGCGACAAGGCCAGCATGGAAATTCCCAGCAGCGCGGCCGGCGTGGTGAAGTCCATGCGGGTGAAGCTGGGTGACAAGGTGAACGAAGGCATGGTGCTGCTGGAGCTGGAGGCGGACGCTGGTGCAGCCGTCGCCACACCCGCCGCACCAGCCGCGGCGCCAGCAGCCGCTGCGAACAAGCCTGGCGACGCGGCCGTCGCCCAGCCATCTCCCGCTCCCACCCCGGCACCTGCCGCCGCCGGGGTGGGCTTCGCTTCCGAGCCGCGCCAGCACACGCCACCCACCGTGGGCTTGGAGCCAAGCGTGCCGTCTCCGAGCGCCTCGACTCAACTACCCCATGCCTCCCCCACGGTGCGCAAACTGGCGCGCGAGTTGGGCGTGCCGCTAGGCGAAGTCAAAGGCACGGGTCCGAAGGGGCGTATCAGTCCCGAGGATGTGCAGGCCTTCGTCAAGGCCGTGATGGCAGGCAAGGCCACGACCCAGGCCGCCGCCGCGACGCAGTCCGTCGGCAAGCCCGCAGGCAATGGCCTGGGGCTGAACCTGCTGCCATGGCCCAAGGTGGACTTCGCCAAGTTCGGCCCCATCCGCACCGAGCCCTTGTCGCGCATCAAGAAGCTCTCGGGCCCGAACTTGGCGCGCAACTGGGCCATGATTCCGCACGTCACCCAGTTCGACGAAGCCGACATCACCGAGTTGGAAGAGTTCCGCAAGAGCAGCAACGAGCGCCTGGCCAAGCAGGGCGTCAAGCTCACCATGCTGGCCTTCGTGATGAAGGCCTGCGTGACTGCGCTCAAGGCAATGCCCGCGTTCAACGCCTCGCTGGACGAGAGCGGCGAGAACCTCATCCTGAAGGATTATGTGCATCTGGGCTTCGCCGCCGACACGCCGCAAGGTCTGGTGGTGCCGGTGCTGAAGGACGTGGACAAGAAGGGCTTCGGCCAGATCGCCACCGAGATGGGCGAACTCGCCGCCACGGCGCGCGAGGGCAAGCTCAAGCCGTCCGACATGCAGGGTGCAACCTTCACCCTGTCCAGTCTGGGCGGCGTCGGCGGCACGGCGTTCACGCCCATCATCAACGCGCCGGAAGTGGCCATCCTCGGGTTGTCCAAGTCGCAGATCAAGCCGGTGTGGGACGGCAAGGCCTTCCAGCCAAGGTTGATGTTGCCGCTGTCGCTGTCCTACGACCATCGTGTGATCGATGGCGCGATGGCCGCGCGCTTCACCACCCTGTTCGGTGAGTTGCTGGCCGATATGCGCCGCACGTTGCTGTGAACCCCGGAGACATGCAAGATGGCAGTGATGGAAGTCAAGGTTCCCGACATCGGGGATTTCAAGGACGTTGAGGTGATCGAGGTGCTGGTCAAACCCGGCGACACGATCAAGGTCGAGCAGTCGCTCATCACGGTGGAGAGCGACAAGGCCAGCATGGAAATTCCCAGCAGCGCGGCCGGCGTGGTGAAGTCCATGCGGGTGAAGCTGGGTGACAAGGTGAACGAAGGCATGGTGCTGCTGGAGCTGGAGGCGGACGCTGCCGTGCAGCCCGCAGCCGCTCCTGATGCGGCTGCAGCACCTGCCACCCAGGCAGCGGCGGCAGCAGCTCCGCAAACCTCGGCGGCCCCCGCCGCGCCGCCGCCGGCTCCCGCAAACAGCTACACCGGGAGCGTCGACCACGATTGCGAGGTGCTGGTGCTGGGCTCCGGCCCCGGCGGCTATTCCGCCGCATTCCGCGCGGCCGATCTCGGCCTCAAGGTGGTGCTGGTCGAGCGCTACGCCGCACTCGGCGGGGTTTGCCTGAACGTGGGCTGCATTCCGAGCAAGGCGCTGCTGCATGTGGCTGCAGTGATGGACGAGGCGGCACATTTCGCCGACATCGGCGTGGACTTCGGCGCACCCAAGGTCGACCGGACCAAGCTCGCCGCGCACAAGGCGAAGGTCGTGGGCAAGCTCACCGGCGGCGTGAGCGCGATGGCCAAGATGCGCAAGGTCACGGTGGTGCGCGGCTACGGCAGCTTTGTCGACGCGCATCACGTTGCAGTGGAGTTGACCGAAGGCGAGGCGCAACACAAAACCGGGGCGACGCAGACGGTGCGCTTCCAGCGCGCCATCATCGCCGCAGGCAGCCAGGCGGTGCGTTTGCCCTTCCTGCCGGACGACCCGCGCATCGTCGACTCCACCGGCGCGCTGCAACTCGACGCCGCGCCGAAAGCCATGCTCATCGTCGGCGGCGGCATCATCGGCCTGGAAATGGGCACGGTCTATTCCACGCTGGGCGCGCGGCTTGATGTGGTGGAAATGCTCGACGGCCTGATGCCCGGTGCCGACCGCGACCTGGTCAAGGTCTGGCAGAAGCTGAATGCCAAACGCTTCGACCGCGTCATGCTCAAGACCAAGACCGTGGCTGCCGAGGCCAAGCCCGACGGCATCTGGGTGCGCTTCGAAGGTGAAGGCGCACCCCCCGAGCCGCAGCGCTACGACCTGGTGTTGCAAGCCGTGGGCCGTGCGCCCAATGGCCGCAAGATCGGTGCCGACAAGGCGGGCGTGGCGGTGAGCGAGCGCGGCTTCATTCCTGTGGACGCGCAGTTGCGCACCAATGTGCCGCACATTCACGCCATTGGCGACATCGTCGGCCAGCCCATGCTGGCGCACAAGGCGGTGCACGAAGGGCATGTGGCGGCGGAAGTGTGCGCGGGTGAATTGAAGGGGGACGCCAACTTGGCGAAGGCCGCGTTCGACGCCCGGGTGATTCCGAGTGTGGCCTACACCGACCCCGAAATCGCCTGGGTCGGCCTGACCGAAGACGCCGCCAAGGCCCAAGGCATCGCCGTCACCAAGGGCCTGTTCCCGTGGACGGCTTCAGGCCGCGCCATTGCCAATGGACGCGACGAAGGCTTCACCAAGCTGCTGTTCGACAAGGAAACGCATCGCATCGTCGGCGGCGGCATCGTCGGCACCCATGCGGGCGACTTGATCAGCGAAATCGCGCTGGCGATCGAAATGGGCGCGGACGCGGTGGACATCGGCCGCACCATCCATCCGCATCCCACGCTGGGCGAATCGGTGGGGATGGCGGCGGAAGTGGTCGAAGGCGTGTGCACCGATCTGCCGCCGCCCAGGCGCTGATGGAGTTTTGGGCAGCGCACCGCGCGGCGTCGCTTGGATGCAGGTCGTGAGCCAGGCGCAGAACCCGCACAGGGCCTGCGCCACCTCAAGCTTCAGCGGTTCGGGGAATCGGCCGCTTGAGCGGCGTTGGCGCGGCCTGAGTCGGCGCGCTGGGGCAAGGCGGTCTGCAAGGCCTTGCCCGGCCCATCTCCTGCTGCGTCGTTGCCATCCGAGCCCACTGCTGCTGGTGCTGCCTGCGCCTCGGGAACCGCATCGGCGGCGCGGGTGATGAAGCGGCGAGCCCCGTCGAAGCGCCGGGACCAGTAGGGATTGTTGAGATTGCCGATCTGCACGTCCTGCCCCGGTTTGGGCGCGTGCACGAACTCGCCGTTGCCGATGTAGATGCCCACATGCGAGAAGGCGCGGCGCAGGGTGTTGAAGAACACCAGATCGCCCGGTTTCAGCTGGTTTTCGGCAATTTTTTCGCCTTCGCGGCTTTGCTGCGCGGCGTTGTGCGGCAGCACCAAGCCCAGAGTCTGCTGATAGACGTGGCGCACGAAACCCGAGCAGTCGAAGCCGGTGGCGGCGTGGTCGCCACCATACTTATAGCCCACACCCAGGAAGCTCAGGGCATTGATGACCAGATCGGACGCGCGCGCCGAAACCTGCTGCACCAGGCCGTTCTGTGCCAGCCACTGCTGCAGCGAATCGCGGCTGCTCGAATGGGTTTCAGGCGCTTGGGTCGCGGTTTGCACCGAGTCCGTCGGCACGCCGTTGCTGGCGCCATTGTCGGCCATGCCGGCCGGGCGATTTTGCGCGCAAGCCGCCACCGCACCCGCCAGCATGGCCAGGGACAGTGCGAGTTTGAGCATGTTGGCGCGCAGATTTCCCATAAGGGCGCGACCTTACCGTTTCCCCTACGGGCCTGTCAAGCCTTGTCCAACGTGGAATGAGCCTGANACTACTCTTCAGGACGCGAAGGATTGCTTCAGCCCCACGTTGCTGCGCTTGAACTAGGCTTGCTCCATAACCCCCAACACTTGGAGACTTCAATGTTCAAAGCCTGGCTTTTGCGCAAGGAGGATGGCCGATTCAGCGCGACCTTGAGCACTGTGGACGAGCGTGAGCTGCCCGAAGGCGACGTGCTGCTGCAGGTGCAGCATTCCACCCTCAACTACAAGGATGCGCTGGCGCTGACCGACAAGGCGCCGGTGGTGCGCAAATGGCCCATGGTGCCGGGCATTGATGGCGCGGGCGTGGTGTTGCGCAGCAGCCATCCAGCCTGGAAGGCAGGAGACCGCTGGATTCTCAACGGCTTCGGCGTGGGCGAAACGCATTGGGGTTGCCTGGCCGAGCGCGCAAGCTTGCGCGGCGACTGGCTGGTGCCGCTGCCGGGGCGGTTCGACACGCGACAGGCGATGATCATCGGCACCGCGGGCTACACCGCCATGTTGTGCGTCCAGGCCATTGCTCGCCACGGCGTGCAAGCTGCCGATGGCGATGTGCTGGTGACTGGCGCCACCGGCGGGGTGGGCAGTGTCGCACTGGGCCTGCTGGCGCAACGCGGCTATCGTGTGGTGGCCGCGACCGGCAAGCCTGCCGAGGCGGATTACCTGCGGGAGCTGGGCGCTGCCGACATCATCGACCGCGCCACCTTGAGCGCACCGGGCAAGCCGCTGCAGAAAGAGCGCTGGGCTGCGGTGATCGACACCGCAGGCAGCCACATCCTGGCCAATGCCTGCGCCCAAACCCGCTGGGGCGGCGTCGTGGCCGCCTGTGGTTTGGCACAGGGCATGGATTTCCCGACCAGCGTGGCGCCCTTCATCTTGCGCAACGTCACCCTGGCCGGCGTGGACAGCGTGATGCAGCCGCTGGCTGCGCGCCGGGCGGCCTGGGACGCGCTGGCCGCGGAGATCGACCTTGCCCGGCTGGAGCGCATGGCGCACGATGTGCCGCTCGATCAGGTGCTGCAGGCAGCTGCGAGCATCATGGCCGGGCAGTCGCGCGGCCGGGCGGTGGTGGGCCTCTGAACCGAGCGGCCGCCGCGTGCATCCAGCCGGCGCATCGATCCCACACATACGCTCCAGCTTTGGCCCACAGCCGTCCGCCCCGGGGGCATCGGGTCAGTGCTGCGTCAGTTCCGGCTCCTAACGTGCGCGGGCTTGCTGCACAGGGTCGAGGTTTTGGCGAACCTCGACACCACCGGCCAGCGAATCAGAGCGGTACCCCCTGCGGCCGCCATCACAACAGGACTGGAGACAAAACATGCGCTACGCCGACTACTACCGTCGCTCGATCGAACAGCCCGAAGCCTTCTGGGCCGAGCAGGCCGGCTTGATCGATTGGCATCGGCCCTGGGATCAAGTGCTCGACGCCAGCCGCAAGCCGTTTGCACGCTGGTTCCCGGGCGGGTTGACCAATCTCTGCCACAACGCGATCGACCGGCATCTGCCCAGGCGCGCCGAGCAGCCGGCCTTGATCTGGGAGTCCACCGAAGTCGACCAAAGCCGCATCTACACCTACGCCCAGTTGCATGCCGAGGTGCAGCGCATGGCGGCGGTGCTGCGCCGGCAAGGCGTCGAGCAGGGCGACAGGGTACTGATCTACATGCCGATGATTCCCGAGGCGGTCTTCGCCATGCTGGCCTGCGCTCGCCTGGGGGCGATTCATTCCGTGGTGTTCGGCGGCTTTGCCGCCATGAGCCTGGCCACGCGCATCGACGACGCCCAGCCCAAGGTCGTGGTCAGCAGCGATGCCGGCTCGCGTGCTGGACGCGTCA
This sequence comes from Thiomonas sp. X19, assembly GCF_900089495.1. Taxonomy (NCBI): domain Bacteria; kingdom Pseudomonadati; phylum Pseudomonadota; class Betaproteobacteria; order Burkholderiales; genus Thiomonas; species Thiomonas sp. X19. The sequence goes on from NZ_LT605203.1 coordinate 1,364,615, forward strand.
TTCCCTACAAGCCGCTGCTGGACGAAGCCATGACACGCGCCGCGCACAAGCCTGGCACCGTCTTGATGGTGAACCGCGGGCTGCAACCCTACGAGCCCGTGGCCGGGCGCGACCTGGATTACGCCGCAGCATGCGCCGCGGTGGGCAGTGCACCCGTGCCCTGCACCTGGGTGGATGCGACGCATCCGAGCTACATCCTCTACACCTCTGGCACCACCGGCAGGCCCAAAGGCGTGCAGCGCGACACCGGGGGCTATGCCGTGGCTCTGGCGGCTTCCATGCGCGATATCTTTCGCGCCGAGCCGGGGCAGACCTATTTCTGCACCAGCGATATCGGCTGGGTCGTCGGCCACAGTTACATCGTTTACGGGCCGCTGTTGCACGGCATGACCACGCTGCTGTACGAGGGCACGCCGCTGCGCCCGGACGCCGGCAGCTTCTGGCAACTGGTCGAGCGCCATCGGGTGAGCGTGATGTTTTCCTCGCCAACCGCCATTCGCGTGCTCAAGAAGTTCGACACGGCCTTCATGCGTTGCAGCGATTTGTCGTCCCTGCAGCGCCTGTTCCTGGCGGGTGAACCGCTGGACGAACCCACGGCGGCCTGGGTCACGCAGGCATTGGGCAAGCCTGTGGTCGACAACTACTGGCAGACCGAAACCGGCTGGCCGATTCTCAGCATCGCCGGCGGCGTGGAAGAGCTTGCGCCCAAACCTGGCTCCCCCGGTGTCGCCATGCCGGGGTATGACGTCCAAATCCTGCACGACACCACAGGCGAGCCCGTTGCGCCCGGTGAGAAGGGGGTGGTCGCCATTGGCTGGCCCCTGCCGCCGGGCTGCATGCAAACCGTCTGGCGTGACGACGCCCGCTTCGTCGACACCTATTGGTCGACCTTCCCGGGCAAACAGGTGTACTCCACCTTTGACTGGGGCGTGGCCGACGCGCGCGGCTACATCACCATTCTCGGGCGCACCGACGACGTCATCAATGTGGCCGGCCACCGCCTCGGCACACGCGAAATCGAGGAGAGCATTTCCAGCCATCCGGCCGTGGCCGAGGTGGCCGTGGTCGGAGCCGCGGATGCGATCAAGGGTCAGGTGGCGATGGCTTTCGTCGTGCCGCGCGATGCCGGCAAAGTGGCCGACGCTGCAGCTTGCGCCAGCCTGGAGACCGGCATCATGCAGACCGTGCAGGCGCAACTGGGCGCCCTGGCGCGCCCGGCTCGGGTCCGCTTCGTCGCCATGCTGCCCAAGACCCGATCCGGCAAATTGCTGCGCCGCTCCATCCAGGCACTGTGCGAGCAACGCGACCCCGGCGATCTGACCACCTTGGAAGATCCGCTTGCCCTGGCGCAGATTCGTGAAGCAATTGCTCACCAATAGCTAGGGAAACTCCTAGGCCGCCGATCTGGACGCAGAGGGCGGCTTCCCTACAATTCATAAGTTCTTGCTTATAAGCAAATTCATCAATGCCCGCGATGCTCAACACACTGCAATTGCTCGATTCAGCGGCAGCCGACCAAGTCGACGCCGAGCGCGTTTTCGTCTCCGCCGCCGAGTTGTTCGGTGTTCTGGCCACCCCTTTGCGCCTGCGCATCATCAATGCCATTTGCGACCAGGAAAAAAGTGTCGGCGACATCATGGAGGCGGTCAACTCCACCCAGCCCAACGTCTCCCAGCATCTCAAGGTGCTGTATCAGGCAGGCATCGTTGCCAAGCGGCGCGTGGGTAATCAGGTTTATTACCGGGTGCAAAGTGAGAAGGCGGTGCAGCTATGCCGCACGGTTTGCACCCAAATTGCCATCGAGCTGGACGATCCAGAGTCCGTTTCTCAATCAGAGCGCCTGGCTCGGCGCATTTAGATTTTCAACAAGCGAGGACGAGGATGAGTGACTACAGCAAAAGGCTAGGCCGGTTGCGTCCTGCACCGGAAAACTTCCTGACTGCCGAGCAAATCGCGCAGGTCCAGGGCGGCCGACGCGATTTTTTGCGTCGGGCGTTGACGGCAGCCAGCGCCACCATGGTTGCCGGCGGGGCCGTGAACGCCTACGGTGCTACTGACGACAACCGCAAAGACTGGGTTGGCGACAAGGGCAGCAAGTTGATTTTGGACAAGCCCGAGTGGGGAACCACGTTGGGCAACGGTGTGGACGAGCCGCCTTATGGCTCGCCGTCGAAATACGAGGCCAATCTGGTGCGCCGCATCAGCCCGGGTCTGGCGGCCGTCACCCAGGCCAACGTGGCCTTCGCTCCGTTGCAGGGCATGTTCGGCATCGTCACCCCGGCCGGCTTGCACTTCAACCGCTCGCACCAGGGTTGGTATGACATCGATCCGGCCCAGTTCCGGCTGATGGTCATGGGCGAAAAGGACCTGGTGAAAAACCCCAAGGTCTACAGCGTCGGCGACATCATGCGCATGCAGCCGGTGTCGCGCTTCCACTTCATCGAGTGCGGCGCCAATTCCGCCATGGAGTGGGGCAATGTGGCCGTGCCCACGGTGCAGTACACCCACGGCATGGTGTCATGCAGCGAGTTCACCGGCGTGCCGCTGATCAAACTTCTGGACGATTGCGGCGCCGATCTCAAGGGCGTGCGCTTCATCATGGCCGAAGGTGCCGATGGCTCCCACGAAAACCGCACCATCCCCATGTCCCTGGTCATGTCGGGCGAAGTGCTGGTGGTTTATGGCCAGAACGGCGAAATGCTGCGTCCTGAAAACGGCTATCCCCTGCGCCTGGTCGTCCCCGGCGTGGAAGGCGTATCGCAAATCAAGTACCTGCGCCGCATCAAACTGGGAACCTCACCCTTCGCCACCAAAGACGAAGTCTTGGGCTACGTCGACCTCATGCCCGACGGCAAGCTGCGCCAATACACCTCCGTCATGGAAGTCAAGTCGGTGGTGACTTCGCCG